>DHDR01000031.1:0-491 GCA_002399445.1 Ruminococcaceae bacterium UBA4871
CCTTCCCTGACATCTTAGTATAAATATATTTATTATATCATGCCAAGTCGTAAAAGTCAGCAAATAAGAGTCTCGTCTTTGCGACTCTATGGTCTATTTTGGTAAGTTGCAGGATTAACATGATTTAAAAGCATCAGATATGCCAAGATAGTGGTTTGTGTAAAATAATTCATTTAGTAGATTATCATTTCTTTACAAATGGTAAAATGTTAAATCTAAATATTGGAAAGTTATACTGTCCAACTTGACGCAATTTTGACATCTATCTTGAACACTTCTGACACTCTGGCATCTATCCCAAACAATGGAAGCATAACATCTATCGAGGTTACTCAATCCTTTGATATTTTCCAAAATTCTGTCCTTAGATAAGTTTCCACAAAGCGGCTTGCTCCGGTCAGCCGAATGAGTCATCAACCCCGCAAGCGCCCTGGAATCAAGCCTTTCTTGACTTATCAGTCTTTTACCCTTGACATCAATGCTACGCACTC
>DHDR01000031.1:621-81025 GCA_002399445.1 Ruminococcaceae bacterium UBA4871
ACATGTGCCGTTCTTGGGAAAAGGTCAACCGGTACAGCCTGCCGTAGGAAATAGCCCTCCCCTGCAAACGTTTTTAGATCACGGGCAAGAGTTGCCGGATCACAGGAAACATAGACAATCCGGCTGGGCATCATGCTGGCCGCTGTATGTACCAGCGCCGGTCCACAGCCTTTGCGCGGTGGGTCAAGTACGATAACATCAGGAACCAAACCCTGCTGCTGGAATTGCTCCGCAATCTGTGGTGCATCTCCGCAGCGGAATTCGGCATTTTTAATATGATTGCGCTCTGCATTTTTTCTTGCATCTTCCACCGCTGCCGGCACGACTTCCACACCAATGAGACGTTCTGCCTGATCTGCCATAGAAAGTCCGATTGTTCCGGTCCCGCAATATAGATCCAGCAGCGTTTCCTTTGCTGTCAAACCTGCAAAACGCTTGGCAATTCTATAAAGGACTTCCGCCTGATCCCGATTCACCTGATAAAAGCTTTGAGGAGATATGGAGAACTTCAAACCACATAAAGTGTCCACTAAAAAACTCGTCCCCCAAAGCAATCGAAACTGCTTACCAAGAATCACATTTGTATTTTTTGAATTTCGATTAAGAATAACACTGCAAAGCCCTGGCACCTGTTTTCGCAGCAAACTAACCAGCCTATCCTCCCTGCGGACGCTGTTGCCGTTAATAACCAAACATACCATAATGGTGCCGGAAGACATTGCTTCTCGCAGGTAGAGATGCCGCAGAACCCCTTTCCCGGTTCTTTCTTCGTAAATACTCTCCCCGCTTTCTCTTTGCCATTCACCAACGGCACAGACAGCTTTCGCAAACACCGCAGGCTGCAGGCGGCAATCTTTGCAGGGAACGATCCGATGACTGTGCAACGCATAAAATCCCGCTGTGAATTTTCCTTCTGCATCGCGTCCAAGCGGGAACTGTGCTTTATTGCGGTATCGATCCGAAAACGGCGCCGCTGCAATTGGTCCAACCAATTTTGGATCAAGTCCGGCTATTCGTTGAATCGCATCCCGAACACGCTGTTCCTTAGCCCGGCATTCTGCTGCATAGGAGATATGCCGGAAAACACATCCACCGCACTTTGTAAACTGTGGGCAATCCGGTTCCACCCGATCTTTTGACGGTACTGTAATCGATTCAATCTTTCCGTAAGCATATGTTTTGCCCACCTTAAGAATACGGACCTGCAGACAATCGCCTTCCGCTGCTTTCGGGACAAACACTGCCATTCCATCATAGTGTCCGACTCCACTGCCCTGCGCAGTGTATCCTGTGATTGTAAGCGGGACAATATCATTCTTCCGAAGCCTGGTTTGTTTACTCATAATTCCTCCGCCGATTGATTCCGAATTGATTTCTGAGCCAAAGGCGCAGAAATTTTCACTAAGGATATTTTAGCACATTTGGGACACTTTCAAAAGCTGTTCCCGATTTTTTCAGAAATATGCCCGTAACATCTCACGAAAACATTCTGCATTATTTTCTACTTTTATACAATAGGTAGATTGTTGCTTTTTAAGAGCAAAACGATTGACAGAAATTAGTTTACACCCTATAATGAGAACTGTACTTAAGAGAGAAAAAAGTAATTGGCAGTACCAAAATTTCTTGATTTTCTCGGCTGTAATTTGTTTATAAGTTTCGCGGCTGATTAGCCGCAACCTTTTCAATACAACTCCTCCCCAAAAGGCAAGGCACCGGGTAACCGGACCTTGTCTTTTATTTTTATGAGTTCATAATATTCTGCCTTCTTTTACCATCCTCTATTGACCTGTACTGGAATTCAAAATATAATAAGAACATGATGTAGAAAAGGAAGGTAAACTATGCAGACAGAACTTACCATTGAAAAGCTTTATGATCTAAGCCATACAATTGCAGCGCCGCTCCTCAAAGGATGCACCTATCCATGGGAAGCTCTTGGAAATATCCATGAATGGATTCTTCAGCTTGGGCCAGCACTACCAAAAGAAGAATACGAACAACGCGGTGAAAACATTTGGATTGCCAAAAACGCAAAAATTTTTCCCAACAACTATATTGCAGGCCCCTGCATTATCGGACCCGATACTGAAGTTCGCCCCGGTGCTTTTATCCGCGGCAACGCCCTCGTTGGTGCTGACTGCGTAGTGGGAAACTCTACCGAACTAAAAAACGTTATCCTGTTCGATCATGTACAAGTACCGCATTACAATTATGTCGGTGATTCCATTTTGGGTTTCAAGGCACATATGGGGGCTGGCTCCATTACCAGCAATGTAAAATCTGACAAAACACTGGTTGTGGTTCATGCGGAGGAAGAATTGCCCACCCATCTAAAGAAATTTGGTGCCATGCTGGGAGACCACGTAGAGGTTGGCTGCAACAGTGTACTGAATCCCGGTACAGTTATCGGCCGGAATTCCCATATTTACCCTACCAGTTCTGTGCGCGGCTTCGTTCCGGCAGATTCCATTTATAAAGCAAAGGGCAATATCATAAAGAAGGTGTAATTTTGTACAGAGCCTGTATTTTTGATTTGGACGGCACACTGGCAAATACGCTTAACTCCATTGCCAGTTTTTCAAACCGGGCACTGCGGGAGTGTGGCTATCCAGAAATTGAGGCCGACCGCTACCGGCATATTGTTGGGAACGGTGTTTCCGTTCAACTGCACCGCATGATGGATATCGTTTGCCCAAACGGCTGGAAAGAAGCAGAAATGCTAAAAGTACGCCGATTATATGAAAAGTATTACAGTGAACAACCACTTTTGAATATTTCTAATTATCCCGGCGTTCCACAGCTTTTGCAGAATCTCCGAAAATGTGGAATAAAAACGGCCGTATTTTCCAATAAGCCAGATGAATGGGCAAAGTCTGTCATTAACGGACTGTTCCCAAGCGGTACTTTCAATGCAATCCGTGGAAAACAAGACGGTGTTCCCTGCAAGCCGGCTCCGGACGGTGCGCTGCTCCTCATGAAAGAACTCCATGTGACACCTAAGCAATGCCTGTATATTGGCGATACAGCAACGGACATGCAAACCGGAAATGCGGCCGGAATGGACACCATCGGTGTTTTGTGGGGATTCCGTGACCGGGAAGAACTGAAATCTGCAAATGCAGGTATGATTGCTTCAGATCCTGCACAGATTTTAGATGCAGCGCAGCACGGCCTGCAAAAAACTGCATGAGCAGGAAATTCACGCAGTGGCTGCACAAGCATATCCATCTTGGGCTGCGAATTATTAAAACGGGAATCGCCGTCACGCTCTGTATGGCTCTATGTGATTTGTTACATCTGCAGCAGCAGCAGCCTTTTGTAGCAGTCGTAACAGCAATTATCAGTATGGGACGCAGCATTGATGTTTCCATTCGCGCAGGAAAAGACCACTTTTTGGCTGCAATTATTGGAGCCGTGTTTGGTGCCTTGTTTTATCACATTTCCCCATACAATGCCGGTTTGTTTGGCATCGGTATTATTTTGGTTATCTTCCTGTGCCAGCAATTTCGGCTGCGCCGCGGCACATTAATGGCTTCTTTTATGTTTGCAATGGTTATGCTGCATGCCGATACAGCCAGTACGATTTTAACGGTCGGACGATGTCTGGAGGCGGCCCTGCTCGGCATTTTGATTGCTTTTGCCGTTAATTTACTGATCCTTCCGCCAAATTATGTGCACGAGATTCTTGAGGAAGACCATAACATTTTCTTCATGCTTACAGACGCTTCCAAAATTTGTGAAGAACGGTTGTCAGCCCCGGATTTAGAAGCAATTCGGGTGCAGATCAATCATCTTGAAAGGAACATCCATTTATATGTTACGGAATGGAAAATCTTCCGTAATCGTGACAATGCAGTTTATAAAATTTCCCGCAAGTTGGTTATTTATCAGGAAATTTTATCGGATCTTTGGGCTATCGACTGCTTGGATAAAGGCCTTACCAGTGAAACAGCAACGGTTTTTGCCTACCATTTGAACCGTGCAAATTTACTCTTAAAGGAAACGCAAGAGATATATCCTGAATCGAAAATATCGAATTCAAAACCCGAATAGACTTTAAATCAACCGAATGAAAACAGGGCAGCGGAATGAAATTCATTCCGCTGCCCTGTTCTATACCCATAAAGATTCCTGCCCGCTCAGATAAACCGAACTGCTATTTTCCCAAAATCCAAGCGACCAATTCACTCACGTAAAGTTTGTGCGGAGAGAATCTCCGGTGCAAGCTGGCTGCCTTTGCGCTCGCTCATAAAAAGACGCGCACTGTAAAAAATGATGCACAGGAATGTGCTGACCAACATCATCATAATCAGAAGGAACAAATCTCCATTAATTCCAGGGCCAGCAGAACCCATAGAAATTGTCTGACGAAGTGCATCAATGCTATAAGTCATCGGTAAATAAGGTCTGACTTTCATATAGAATCCATTTGTAACTTCAATTGGGTAGGTTCCGGCGGAACCACTCAGTTGCACAATCATAAAGATAAGCATTAAAAATGCACCAATTTTACCAAGAATAACATTGAAAAGACTAATCAGGGACATAAACGCAAGTGATGAAATGATGGCAACCATATACGTTTTTGCCACATCAACCGGACGCAGACCATTTAGCAGCATAAGCATACTGACTTCAATGACTGCCTGCGCCAGAGCAACCAGAAGCCATACAGAGGCTTTGCTGGCCCACCAGTCAATTCCGTTACGCGGCTTCAGGTTTGCCGGATCAAATACCGGGTAAACGAAGCACATGACAATACCGCCGATAAAGAACGAAATTGCCATCATATAGGGTGCCATACCGTGCAGGTTATTGGTTGCAACGGTATAATCAGACGTAACAGTGTTAACTGGAGCGCTCATCATTTCCGCCGTTGCCGCTGTCGGATTTACATTGGAAACCTGTTGGCTGCCGTCAGACAGTTTGGCATGCAAAGTGCCGGTACCCTGTTTCAAAGTGCCGATTCCCTTGCCAAGTCTTGAAGAACCATCTGCCAGTTTTCCCGCGCCGCTGCTAATTTGTGCTGCGCCATTATCCAGCTGTCCGGCACCGGATAGCAGGGCATCCGCACTGGTGCTTAGTTTGCCCGCACCCGTGTTGATTTGCTGCACGCCGCCCACCAGTGCAGGTACTTTCGCCTTCAGTTGGTTAATGCCGCCGCTGATCTGCTGTGAACCGCTAACCAGCGCACCGCTGTTCTTTGTAAGTTTTTTGCTTCCACCGTTAAGCTGGCTGACACCCGAAGTGTAGGCATTGACACCATCAGAAAGGGCAGAAGCACCGTTGGTTAACTGCTGCAGTCCACTCGTCAGGGCTGGTGCCTGTTCCCCTATCTTCTGTGTTCCGTCTGTCAACTGCTTCGCTCCGGACTGAAGTGCCGCTGAATTTTGATTCAGTTTCTGCAGACCGCCAGCAAGTGTATTCACACCAGTGACATAGCTTTCCGCACCGGAGGCAAATTGCTTGGCACCGGTATCCAAACCCGCAGCACCGGACGATAGTGTCTGTGTACTACCGGAAAGTGTCTTTGCCCCCTCAGACAATGTTTGGGCCTTTTGGGAAAGCTGCTGTAAACCTTCGGAAGCTGCCTGCAGTGTGCTTGCGTCCACCGGTTTCCCACTTTGTACAACAGCATTTAAAACTTTCTGTACACTTGCGGACCATTGCTGGGCACCATTCGACCATTGCTGGGCACCATTTGACCATGTCCCCGCACCGGAAGAAAATTGTTTCGCGCCGGAAGTCCATTTTGTGGCTCCCGCCGCCACAGCCGAAGCACCGTTTTTCACAGCATCACTGTTTTCTGCAAGCTTTTGTGCCCCAGCGGAAAGCTGGCTGACACCGCCCGTGTATTCTGTCAAACCTTTCTGTAAACTTGCACCACCCTGTCCAATCTTAGTGAGACCGGTTGCCAAAGCAGGCACTTGGTTTTGCAGTTGCATCAAACCTGCAGAAAGCTGAGAGGCACCGCTTTTAAGGCTGTCTGAATTTTTAGAAAGTTTCTGCAAACCGTTCCCGATCTGATGAGTACCCTGTGTATATTGTGCCACACCGGTTTGCAGACTGCCGGCACCTGCACTCAGTACTGTTACGCCGGACTGCATCTTGCCAGCACCATTTGCCAATGCCTGTGTGCCCTGTGCCAGCTTTTCTGCACCCGCCTTGTATTGGGAAAGACCGACCTGCAGGTTATCTGCACCATCGCAAAAAGTTAGACAGGAAGCAGACAGTTTCTGTAAATTCTGCGTAACCGTCTGATTACCACTCGACAGGCTTTTTACGCCATTGTCAATTTTTTGTGCACCGTTAGTCGCTGCAGAAAAGCCGGATTTGACATCCTTAACTTTATCAAACAGTGTATCGGCATAAGTTTTTGTAACCTCTTTCATGACTTTTGAAGTGATTTTGTCCGTTGCAGCAGTGCATATTTTAGATGCTATCAGATTGGAGCCTGAATTCATTCGATAATTCAGTTCCATTTTTTGGGGGGAATTGTCCAACAGCGTCGTTGCATTCTTGGAAAAGTTCTCTGGAATCGTAATAATCATATAATAGGTGCGATCCCTCAACCCTGCTGCAGCAGTCGCTGCACTGACATAATTGCAGTTCAGCGGCTTTTCTTTTTTCAGTCTGGCAACTAAGTCCGATCCAACATTCAATGTTTTTCCATTATAATTGACTGTACGGTCTTGATTGACGACAGCTATCGGCAATTTATTGACCTGACCGTATGGATCCCACATAGACGCCAGAAAAATAGTCCCATACATTGTTGGGATCAGGGCAATAACAAGAATTGCAAGAATCAAAAATTTATTTCGCCCCAGCTTTTTCCATTCTTCTTTGATCATCTGCACAACTCCTTTCTTTGTTAAATTTTCTGCTCACCGAAGCGAATGAGCAAAGAGGCGGCTGCAATTTGACACCTCAACAAAATATAGTTTAACAAAGCAGAATTTCTCGAACAATAGTCACGGACCTGTCCGTGTATAGATTTTTTACAGTTTCTATAAAATGTCTGGATAAAAAATTTTACTTTTTTAAAAAATTTCTACTTTTTCTGCATTGAATTATATTTTATTGTGGGCTTTTTTGCTAAGTACAGATGGTTCATAAAAATCCGCAGCGATAGAAACAGATGCTTTTGGGCAAAGAGAAAGCTCCCGCCTCCTTCCGGAGACAGAAGCTTTCTGGGATACATGAGGTTTTTTGTCCGATGCAGTTATACAGTCAAATGATAAACCTGAAAACCATGATAAGGGCCAAATAATTTCTGTGCATGACTGCGGCCCACTTCCTGCTGAATCCTTTTGAGTACTGCTCCCTGTGGTTCTTTCGTCTGCAAATAGACAAGTACTGGTTTACCAGCCGGTATTTCTTGTTTAACTTCGGCGGATAACCTTTCCCAATCATTCATACCTGTTACATATGTTTTGGGATAGTGCATCAGGTCTGGATATAAAAAATAGGTATAGGCATAATATGCTTTATCATACACAACAAGGCTATAGGCATCTGAATTCTGCTTTGCAACTTGTTCGGTATTGACTTTTTGCGGATAAAGGTACTGAACATCACGATGACCTGCACCAAATACACCGGTGCAAAAAAACAGCACTGCCAAAATGCCAAAGCATACTCGGCGCCTGCGGACAACAGACTGTAGCAGCCACCAGCAGAAAAATGCCAGTAGGAGCATACATTGTGGAAAGACTGGAAATGCATAGCGGTCTACATTATAAGGAGCAATACGAGCAACCGTGATGATATAAAGCCCGCATCCCAATCCAGTCTGCAGAAACAAAAATGTTCGTTTGTCTGTCCAAACAAAAGATTCAGCCTTACTTTCTGTTATTCCACATTTTTGTTTTCTAAAGTAATGCAAAATCACTGCTGCAACGGCCAACACCGCAAGAACTGCCAGAACAACTCGGAATGTACCGCCAAGCAGTTCTCTATTCATAATACGCAAATAAATGTGTATACGCGTTTTCCACGGTGATGCTCCGTCAACGATTCGTTCCCAGCTTTCTCTGCCACGGTATCCTTTAAAAATATGACTTAAGCACGTGGGATAAAGAAGGATTCCTAATCCACCACCGAATGCCACGCCGACAAGACATTTTTTAAAATCCGAATTGCGCTTTTCATGCAGCAAATAGGCAGCAAGAATGAGTCCTAAATAGAGCAAATAAATGACAAAATAGTAGTGTGTCATAAAGCCGCAGAAAATAACTGCGGCCAGCATTCCCACATGTTTCCGCTGCAAGGTTTTCTCCTGAACAATTTTCCAGTCCAATAAAGTTAACAGCAGGGTAAAACACGTGACCATTTCATACATTCGGAAATACATCGTCGCAGAAACTGCCCCCGCACTGAAGCCCCAAAAAATGCAGGGCAGTAATGCCAGCCCATCGCTGCGAAACAGTTTTCTGCCTAGTAAATAAAGGACCATGCTGCAAACAGCAAAACATATGAAATTGGTAATCAGGCCTGTCCATTTGGTAAAGATATTCGGTGTAAAAGAACTGACCGTATGGAACAGAAAATAATACAGCGGCGGATGCACATCTAATGTCTGGTTACGGTATGTCTGACCATAGTGGAATGTTTCCTGCGGCTGGGTCGTCAAATATTCGCGGAAATAGCTGCCCGTGTGCCATTGCCCCTCATATCCCGGCGATTCTGCCAAAAACGGCTCCTTTGTGGTATTGGCGAGCCCATATGTAAACATCTCATCAGCGTGGTAACCCTGTTTTTGCGTGCCGTACCAAATCATCACAGCCATCTGTATGACCAGCAGAAGGAAAAATACCAATAGCCATTTATATCTGTGTTTCCGGTTTTCTGGTATCGAAGTCTGTCTTATCGTGTCTTTTTTAAGCAAAATATTCGCCTCAATAAAAATTTATTTGTAAGCACTGTGCAAATAAATCTGGTACTGTTCCTCCAACCAATTCAGTGCCTGACCACAGCCTTCACGATCTTTCGTAAACTCCTTTTCAGCCACTGGCTTACTTTTTGCCAAGCACATTTTTCCATACCAGACTGTCATATGAATCATGTCGCCACCAGCATCCATTCGATAATTCAGCAAAGAAAGACTTCCTGTGTAAAAATTATTATTTTCTGTAAAGTAGTCAAATTTTGGTATACAAAATCGATTTTCCATTTGCAGCAATTCCCCCCCTTTTCGCTTATTATTATATCATTTTCCATATTAGATTGTCCAGAATGTGCATTTGTCATTCCAGACAGGCACATCTTTGTGGGCTTCTGCAAACATTTTATCCAGTCTGCATACACTGTGTCGGAGGTGTTTTTGATGGAGACAAAAATATATAATTGCATGGATCCGGCTAACAATCCTGTCCCAGAGTGGATGCGTTTAAAAGAACAGCCGTCTGACGCACCACAGTCAGACCAACATCCGGACCCTGTCACAGAATTTAAAAAAAATCCTGATCTGTTCTTTCCCGACTTTGTAAATAAAAGTTAAATGAAAAAGGACTGCCGCATACTGCACGGCAGTCCTTTTATGAATGAAAAGTTACTTATCTTCTTCTGGTTTTTCATCAGCCTTGTCTTCAGACTTTGCGTCCTTTGCTTTAGCTACAGGTTTTTCTTCTGCCTGAGCCGGCTTCTGGTCAACCAACTCAATAATTGCCATCTCGGCTGCATCGCCTCGGCGCGGCCCAATTCTTGTAATGCGGGTATAACCACCACTACGCTCTTTGCAAAGCGGTGCAATCTCCGTAAACAGTTTATTGGTAACAGCTTCCTTTGTGATGAAGCCCATCACAAGACGCCGATTATGCAGTGTATCATTTTTGGCAATCGTGATCATCTTCTCGGCCATAGAGCGAACCTCCTTGGCGCGGGTGACGGTCGTTTCGATCTTGCCGTTCTCTAAGAGAAAGGTTACCATCGCACGCAGCATCGCAGTACGGCTGTCTGTCGCTCTGCCGAGCTTTCTGGTTCCTGGCATCGAATGTCACTCCTTTAACCTATGGGATAGGGAATTATTCATCGTCCTTGCGCAGATTGTATCCAAGAGAAGCCATCTTCCAAATGACTTCTTCCAGCGATTTACGTCCAAGGTTGCGGACCTTCATCATGTCTTCTTCCGACTTATTGACAAGGTCACCCACTGTGTTAATACCCGCACGCTTCAGGCAGTTAAAGGAACGAACAGAAAGGTCAAGTTCTTCAATGGTCATATTCAGAACTTTTTCTTTATCTTTGTCGTCCTTTTCCACCATAATCTCTGCATTGCTGCCTTTATCAGACAGGTTAACAAAAAGGTTGAGGTGCTCGGTAAGGAACTTCGCGGCCAAAGACACTGCCTCTTGGGCAGTAATAACACCGTTGGTCCAAACCTCCAAAGTCAGCCTGTCATAATCAATGCGCTGACCGACACGGGCATTCTCCACGTTGAAGTTTACCCGGTATACCGGGGTGTAAATCGAATCTACAGGGATAACGCCAATCACATTGGCAGTCATATTCTGCTTGTTGCGGTCCGAGGGAACATACCCGCGCCCTTTATCCAGCGTGATTTCCATATACAGCTTTGCACCTTCGCTTAAAGTTGCAATGTGCAGATCAGGATTCAGAATCTCAACTTCGCTGTCACACTTGATAGAATCCGCTGTGACCTCACACGGTCCTTCGGCACAAATTTCAACCGTTTTGGGACCGTCACAATGCAGTTTCGCCGTAAGGTTCTTGATATTCAAAACAATCTCTGTAACGTCTTCCTTCACACCGGGAATAGTAGAAAACTCATGCACGACACCATCAATCTTAATGGAAGTCGGTGCAACACCCGGCAGGGAAGAAAGCAGCACCCGCCGCAGGCTGTTGCCCAAGGTGGTACCGAAGCCGCGCTCCAACGGAGCGACAACAAACTTTCCGTAATTAGCATCGTCAGATACGTCTGCAGTTTCAATTTTGGGCTTTTCTATCTCGATCATTAAGCAACCTCCTTAGACATATAGCGGAAAGAAACTCTGCCATGATGTGTCATTTGCCTGTGGGGCATTACTTGGAGTACAACTCAACGATAAGCGTTTCATTGATGTCAAAATCAATGTCGCTTCTTTCGGGCATTGCAAGCACTTTGCCCTCTACTTTGTCATGGTTGACCTCAAGCCACTTCGGTACAGCAGTCGCGGCATTCTTTTCCAAAATGTCTTTTACATGCTGAGAAGAGCGGCTTTTCTCTGCAATTGAAATCACGTCGCCCTCATGGACAAGACTGGAGCAAATATCCACTTTTTTTCCGTTTACTGTGATATGGCCATGCGTAACCATCTGACGAGCCTCGCGGCGGGTATTGGCAAAACCAAGGCGGTAAACGCAATTGTCCAAACGGCGCTCCAGCAAGCGCAGCAGGTTTTCACCTGTAACGCCGTTTTCCTTGGTTGCCATCTCATAGTAATGGCGGAACTGTCTCTCCTGTACACCATAAACAAACTTTGCTTTTTGCTTTTCATTCAATTGCATCGCATATTCGCTTTGTTTACGGCGCCCTTGTTTCGGGTTGCGGATTGTATTTTTGCTGACCCCCATCACGGCAGGGCTGATGCCCAGTGTTTTACACCGTTTCAGGATCGGCTGCATATTTCTTGCCATTCGTCATTCCTCCTTTGCGAATTCCTGTTTATACACGTCTTCTTTTGGGAGGACGGCATCCATTGTGGGGAACGGGAGTTACGTCCTTGATCATCGTAACCTCAAGGCCGGCATTCTGCAATGCACGGATTGCGGCTTCACGGCCTGCACCCGGGCCCTTAACATAAACATCTACCGTCTTCATTCCGTGTTCAATTGCACCTTTTGCGGCGGTTTCAGCAGCAGTCTGTGCGGCAAAGGGGGTTGATTTTCTGCTCCCGCGGAAACCCAATTCACCGGAACTTGCCCAGGAAACAGCATTTCCCTGCACATCGGTGATGGTTACAATCGTATTATTAAAAGTTGACTGAATATGCGCGGCACCGCGGTCGATATTTTTACGCTCACGGTGGCGGCGAGACGCGGTCGCTCTTTTAGAAGCTGCGCCTTTCGTTTCTGGCATGTGATAGGCCCTCCTTTACTTCTTCTTGTTGGCCATAGTTTTGCGCGGACCTTTGCAGGTCCTTGCATTTGTCTTAGAACGCTGGCCGCGGACCGGCAGGCCCTTTTTATGACGGATTCCACGGTAGCAGCCGATTTCGGTAAGCCGCTTAATGTCAAAAGCTGTATCGCGGCGAAGATCACCCTCCACGCGGCAGTGATGGTCAATATATTCCCTGAGCTTTGCGGCGTCGTCCTCATTAAGGTCGCGCACGCGCAAATCAGGATTTACGCCGGTTGCGGAGCAAATATCCGTGGCAGTTCTGCGGCCAATGCCATAGATATAGGTCAAGGCAATCTCGATGCGTTTGTCTCTTGGCAAGTCAATACCTGCTATACGAGCCATATTGGTTGCACCTCCAAAATGATAATCGCGTCAATTAGCCCTGACGCTGTTTGTGCTTCGGATTTTCGCAAATCACCATAACTTTTCCTTTACGTTTGATGATCTTGCATTTTTCGCACATTTTTTTAACAGAAGGTCTTACTTTCATGGGTGTACCCTCCTTGTAAGAATGTTCATTGCTTATTTGGTACGCCACGTAATTCGGCCCTGAGTCAGGTCGTAGGGAGACATCTCTACCGTCACCTTATCTCCGGGCAGGATACGGATAAAATTCATCCGCAGTTTGCCGGAGATGTGGGCCAATATCGTGTGATGATTCTGCAGCTCCACCTTAAACATTGCATTTGGCAGAGCTTCTGTAACAGTACCTTCGGTTTCAATTACATCCTGCTTAGACATTTGCTAATCAGCCTCCTCTGGCGTGAAACTGCCCTTGCCGCAAAACGGCCGAAGAGCCGCCCGAAGAGATCGGTTGCTGTGCAGGGCTTCCTCCGGTAAAATCGTGCGGGTAGGAAAAAGATGAATCAACTTTTTCTTTTTCGGCCTTTCCAGCGTACGCCGTTTTCCGTCGCATACCAGGGCATATGGCCCCGCAAGGGAAAGGACTGTGCAAAAGTTGCCTTTATCGTGGCCTGCTGCACTGCAAACCACTGTGCCGCGTTTTATTTCCATACAGCGGCCTCCTCAGTCGCCCTTTGTCAAAATGACAGGACCTGCTTCGGTAATGGCAACGGTATGCTCAAAATGGGCAGCCAGTTTTCCATCCTTTGTCAGAGTCGTCCAACCATCCGGCAAAGTTTTAACCTCATAAGTGCCCTGACAGATCATCGGCTCAATGGCGATGACCATACCGGGCAGCAGGCGCACGCCGCGGCCCGGCGTGCCATAGTTTGGAACACTTGGGTCTTCGTGCATATTCGCGCCTACTCCGTGGCCGGTGTAATTCCGTACCACCGAGTAGCCGCGAGCTTCGGCATACCGCTGAACCGCACTGCCGACATCGCCAATCCGGTTGCCGGCCTTTGCGGCCTCAATACCTTGAAACAGGCTCTCGCGGGTTGTGTCCATTAAATCCTGGGCTTCTTTACTGACCTTTCCGCAGGGGAAAGTCCATGTATTATCACCCACAAATCCTTCATAAGTCGCACACAGATCAATGCTGACAATATCACCTTCATGAAGAATCTGTTTTTTACTCGGTATGCCATGGACGACCACATCGTTTACAGAAATACAGCAGGTCGCAGGAAAACCGCCGTAGCCCAGACAAGTCGGGATTGCTCCCTCACCCACAATATAATCATGGGCTGCCTTGTCAACCTCCCAAGTAGAGACACCCGGTTTGACCAGCGCGCCGGCGATCTGCAGTGCATTCTGTGAAATTCGGCCGGCGTGCTTCATGCAAGTAAGCTCACGGCTGGTTTTAAGAATAATCATGATTTTACGCCTCGATTGCTGCTAAAGTCAGGCGAGAAGTGTCAGACACATCTTCCTGACCTTCCACGACAGTCAGTTTCCCCTGTTTCTGGTAATAATCTTTCAGGGGTTCTGTCTTCGTGTGATATTCCTTTAAACGTGCCTTGACCGTATCCGGGCGGTCGTCCCTGCGCTGAACCAGGGTGCCTGCGCAGATGTCGCACTTGCCCTCTACCTTTGGTTTTTTATACAAAAGGTGATAACTTGCACCACAATCTTCACAGACACGGCGTCCGGACATGCGTGCCACAATCTTTTCATCAGGGACATGGATTTCAAGAACCTTATCGATTGTAACCCCCATTTTGTCCAGAGCCTCGGCCTGTGGGATGGTCCTCGGGAAGCCGTCCAGCACAAAACCTTTTCTGCAGTCATCCTGCTGCAGACGGTCCTTTACAATGCCAATAACGACTTCATCGGGAACCAGTTCGCCTTTGTCCATATAGGACTGGGCTTTCTTTCCCATTTCAGTGCCGCTTTTCAGTGCCTCTCGAATCATGTTTCCAGTTGAAATAGCAGGGATATGCAGTTTGCCGCATATTGTCTCTGCCTGCGTGCCTTTTCCGGCGCCGGGTGCACCCAATAGAATCAGATTCATCAGAAAATTCCTCCTTATCAGTCAAGGAAACCTTTATAATGACGCATCATCATTTGGCTTTCCAATTGTCTTACGGTCTCCAAAGCAACACCAACAAGGATGATGATGGAAGTACCGCCCATAGAAAGATTCTGCATGCCGGTCGCGTTTGCAAAGAGAATCGGCAGAATTGCGATAATCGCAAGGAATACAGCACCAATCAGGGTGATTTTGGAAAGGACCCTGGCGATAAAGTCAGATGTCGACTTGCCAGGACGGATACCCGGAATTGTACCATTGCTTTGGCGCAGATTGTTTGCCATCTCTATCGGATTATACTGTATTGCCGTATAGAAATACCCAAAAGCAATGATCAGGATAATATACAGCAAACAGTAAACCCATCCAGTACTGGAGAATGCGGCAAAAAATGCATTCCAAAAGCTTCCGAGATTTTTGTTCCCAATAAAGAACCGGATCGTTGTCGGAATCGCAAGAAACGAGCTGGCGAAAATAATCGGCATCACACCGCCAATACTAACTTTAATCGGGATGTGACTGGACTGACCGCCATACTGTCTGCGGCCGACAACACGTTTTGCGTACTGTACCGGAATACGGCGCTCCGCATCATCCATAAATACAATAACCCAGATAAGCGCCAGAAAAAGGATACACCACAGAGGTACCAGGAAGTAATACTTCCCGTTTGCCGTGCCATCCTGCCAAGCCATATTTACATAGACCCCCAAATGGCCGATAATACTCGGCATCCGGGATACAATGCCGGCAAACAGCAGAATGGAAATACCATTTCCAACACCGAACTGGTTGATCTGCTCGCCCATCCACATCATCAGGGCCGTGCCGGCCGTGAAAACGAGGATGATTACAAAAGCAGTAAAGACACCTGTGCCACCCTGCGTGTATTTCACAATCGAGGTGTGATTGTAGCTGCTGTTACGCAGATAGACATAGTACGCAATCCCTTGAACTAAACCAAGAAGCACCGCCACATAACGAGTGATGGCACTCATCTTTTTGCGTCCTTCTTCGCCGCCGTCCTTAACCATCCGCTCCAGCGGTGGGATTGCCACCGCTAAAAGCTGCATGATAATGGAACTGTTGATATACGGCGTAACACTCATGGCAAAAAGCGTCGCATTTGAAAATGCACCGCCGGAGAGCATATCCATGTAACCAAGGGCAGTACCGTTAACTGCACTGCTGCTCATGATACCCTTGAGTGCTGTGGAATCCAGAAATGGCACCGGAACAACTGAACCGAACCGGAAGACCACGATAATCAAAAGTGTAAAAAGGATTTTCTTGCGCAAGTCGGGAATTCCCCAGGCGTTCTTTATTGTTTTAAACAACTCAGATCACCTCTGCCTTCCCACCTGCAGACTCGATTTTCTCTTTTGCAGCGGCGGAAAAAGCATTGGCTTTCACAGTGAACTTCTTTGTGACATTGCCATTGCTAAGGATTTTCACCCCATCCATAGCAGACTTGATGACACCTGCATCCAACAGCGCTTTTGTGTCTACAGTGGCACCGTTTTCAAACTTTTTATCCAGCGTACCGACATTGACAGTCACAATCGTTTTTGCAAAGATATTGTTGAAACCACGTTTTGGAATACGGCGCTGCAATGGCATCTGGCCACCTTCAAATCCTGGGCGCATGCCATGTCCTGCACGGGCTTTCTGGCCTTTTTGACCTTTGCCGGCAGTTTTGCCCTGTCCGGAACCATGTCCGCGGCCGATTCGCTTTGTGTTTTTTGTAGAACCCGGAACTGCAGTTAAGTCGTTCAGTTTCATTACTCGCACCTCCTTGCTGTTTTAAGCGTTTGTTACCTCGATGAGGTGGGTGATTTTATGCACCTTGCCTTTTGTCTGCTCATTATCCGGCTGAACGGTGCTGTCACCGATCTTATGAAGGCCAAGAGACTGAGCAGTGGCGATCTGATCCTTCTTGGTGCCGATAAGACTCTTGACCAGCTTAATTTTTACCTGTGCCATGTTGTGTTGCGCCCTCCTTACAGAATTTCACTTACAGAGCGGCCGCGCAGAGCAGCGACTTGCTCAGCAGTACGCAGTTTCTGCAAGCCGTCAATCGTAGCGCGCACCACGTTGCACGGATTGTTGGAGCGCAGTGCTTTGGTACGGATATCATGGATACCGACAGCTTCAATAACTGCACGCACCGGGCCGCCGGCAATTACGCCGGTACCGGGCGCAGCAGGCTTCATCAGCACGCGGCCGGCACCGTAAGCACCGATGATCTCATGCGGAATAGTTGATCCACGAGTGGCGACTTTAATGAGATTCTTCTTTGCATCTTCGATTCCCTTGCGGATTGCATCGGGAACTTCACCGGATTTGCCAATTCCGAATCCGACTGTGCCTTTGCCGTCACCAACAACTACCAGCGCGGCAAATTTGAAAATACGGCCGCCTTTTACTGTCTTGGAAACACGGTTTATGGTAACAACATGCTCCTTGAACTCGTCGTCTTGTTTACGTCTTGCGTCGAATCTAGCCAATCATTTCTCCTCCTTTATCAGAACTTGAGGCCGCCCTTGCGGGCACCATCGGCCAGTTCTGCAACACGGCCGTGGAACAGATAGCCGCCGCGGTCAAACTTGACCTCTGTGATACCTTTTGCCGCAGCACGTTTTGCGATCAGCTCGCCAACCTTGTGTGCAGCATCCTTATTTCCGCCGTTTCCTTCAAACTCTTTATCCAAAGTAGAAGCCGCACAAAGCGTGACTCCATTGCTATCGTCAATTACCTGCGCATAGATGTTTTTAGTAGAGCGAAACACATCAAGGCGGGGGCACTCAGGGGTGCCGGAAATTTTGCCGCGCACACGGCGGTGGCGACGCAGTCTGGCAGCATTTTTGTCAGCCTTTTTCACCATTTGTAATTCACTCCTTCACTTACTTCTTAGCGCCCTTGCCGGCCTTGCCTTCCTTGTGACGGACAAATTCACCGACATAGCGGATGCCCTTGCCCTTGTAAGGCTCTGGCATGCGTTTCTCACGGACTTCTGCAGCAAACTGGCCTACCTGCTGCTTATCAGGGCCGAGAATTGTAATCAGGTTTGTGGACGGACATTCAATTTTAATGCCCTCAACTTCCGGTACAATGACCTGATGGGAGTACCCCAAATTCATAACCAGTTCTTTGCCCTTCTTCTGCACACGGTAACCAACACCGCGGACCTCCAGTTCCTTTTTAAAACCTTCCGTCACACCCAACACCATATTTTGAATCAGCGAACGGGTAAGTCCGTGCAAGGACTTGTTCTCTTTTGTATCGTTCGGACGAGTAACGAGGATCTCATTGCCCTCCACCGCAATCTTCATATTCGGGTGGAATGTTTTAGTCAGAGAACCTTTGGGTCCCTTGACAGTTACAACGCTGCCGTCAACTTTTACGTCAACGCCGGCGGGAATATTTACGGGTTTTCTTCCAATTCGAGACATTTTTGCACCTCTTTATTACCAAATAAACGCGAGGACTTCGCCGCCAATATTGGCCTTGCGTGCCTCACGGTCTGTCATAACACCGTGACTTGTGGAAATGATTGCCACACCAAGGCCTTTCATGACACGGGGCAGCTCCGCTGCACTGGAATAGATGCGCAGGCCGGGCTTGCTGACACGCTTAAGGCCACTAATGACCGGAGCATGATCCTCTGTGTATTTTAATTCTACCTTGATAATACCCTGTTTGCCGTCTTCAGCAACTGTGAAATTCTTAACATAGCCCTCATCCTTAAGGATCTGGCAGATCGACTTCTTCATATTGGAAGCGGGGATCTCGACAGTGGCATGTTTTGCGGAACTCGCATTGCGAATGCGGGTCAACAGGTCTGCAATTGTATCTGTTATCTGCATTCCGTTCCCTCCTTAGTTTTACCAGCTTGCCTTTTTCACACCCGGAATCTCGCCTTTATAGGCAAGCTCACGAAAACAAATGCGGCAGATGCCAAACTTGCGAAGGTAGCCATGCGGCCGGCCACAAATCTTGCAGCGATTGTACTCCCGGGAGGAGTACTTTGCCGGGCGGCGTTGTTTGACTTTCATCGATTTTTTTGCCACAGGAAACCCTCCTTATTTCTGAAACGGGGCGCCCATAAGTGAAAGTAATTCGCGGGCTTCCTCGTCATTTTGCGCGGTTGTGACAAAGCAGATATCCATGCCGCGTACTTTATCAATTTTATCGAATTCGATTTCTGGGAAAATCAGCTGCTCTTTCACACCGAGATTATAATTGCCGCGGCCGTCGAAAGAGTTCGGATTAATTCCGCGGAAGTCACGCACACGGGGCAATGCAACATTGAAGAAACGATCCAGAAATTCATACATGCGGTCGCCGCGCAATGTCACTTTTAAGCCGATTTTCATGCCTTCACGCAATTTAAAGTTTGCAACGCTCTTTTTGGCTTTGCAGACTGCCGGTTTCTGACCGGTAATAGCCCTCAAATCACTTGTGATGGAATCAATGACCTTGGAATTTTCCTTTGCTTCGCCAGCACCTACATTGATAACGATTTTGTCGAGCTGCGGGATCTGCATGACGCTCTTGTAAGAGAATTTCTTCATGAGGGCGGGCGCGACCTCGCTCTTATAGTAATCTTTGAGTCTTGCCATAATTTCGTCCTCCTCCCTTACAACTCTTTGCCGCATTTTTTACAAATGCGGGTTTTTGTTCCGTCCGCAGCGATCTGATGGCCGACACGGGTGGGTTTCTTGCAGTTTGGACAGACAATCTGAACTTTGGAAGCATAAACAGCTCCTTCGCCCTTTACAATGCCGCCCTCATCGCCCATTTTACGGGGCTTTACATGTTTGGTAACCATATTTAATTTTTCAACAATGACCTTGCCCTCTCTTGGGCTGACAGCCAGAACTTTGCCCTGTTTGCCAACATCACGTCCAGAGAGCATCACAACAGTGTCACCGGTTTTTACATGCACTTTATTTGCCATTCCTGTGACACCTCCTTAAAGCACTTCCGGGGCAAGACTCAAAATCTTCATATAGTCGTGGTCACGCAGTTCACGTGCCACAGGCCCAAAGATACGGGTTCCCCTAGGATTTTTATCATCTTTAATCAGGACGGCTGCATTCTCATCAAAGCGGATGTAGCTGCCGTCCTCGCGGCGAACGCCGGAGGCGGTGCGGACAACAACCGCCTTCACGACGTCGCCTTTCTTCACAGTTCCGCCCGGAGTCGCTTTCTTCACAGAAGCGACCACGACATCGCCGATATTTGCATACCTTCTGCCGGTTCCTCCAAGCACGCGGATGCACATAAGTTGCTTCGCGCCGGTGTTATCGGCAACATTGAGGTAAGTCTGCTGTTGAATCACAGTGCGTTCCTCCTTTGCATGGGCAAAGATTTACTTCGCCTTTTCGATAATCTCCACAAGACGCCACCGCTTTTGTTTGCTGAGCGGGCGGGTCTCCATCACACGCACGCGGTCACCGATATTGCACTCGTTTTTCTCGTCATGTGCCTTCAGCTTAACAGTACGTTTAATAATTTTATTATACAATGGATGCTTGACGCTGTCCTTGATGGCAACGACAACTGTCTTGTCCATTTTATTGCTGACAACAGTGCCAACCTCTGTTTTCCGGTTGTTTCTCTGTTCGCTCACGATGTTCCCTCCTTCCGGTTACGCGTTTGCGCTGTTTTTAAGTTCATTAGCGCGCAAAACGGTCTTAATGCGGGCAATGTCCTTCTTAACAGCGGAAATACGCATCGGGTTGTTGAGCTGGTTAATCGCAAGCTGGAAACGGAGGTTAAAGAGCTCCTCTTTCAGGTCCTTGAGCTTGCTCTCAAGCTCTGCAGTTGTCATTTCTCGAACTTCAGAAGCTTTCATGACTGGGCAACCTCCTTCTCCTTTGCAACTGCCTTCGTTTTGATAGGCAGTTTGCTTGCCGCCAGGCGCAGTGCCTCACGCGCAGTCGCTTCCGGCACACCACCGATTTCAAACATGACGCGGCCGGGCTTTACGACAGCCACCCAGTACTCCGGTGCGCCTTTACCTTTACCCATTCGGGTTTCAAGCGGTTTCTTTGTAAAAGGCTTGTCGGGAAAAATTTTGATCCAGACCTGACCGAAACGCTTACAGTAACGGGTCATGGCCACACGGGCGGCCTCGATCTGGTTTGCAGTGATCCATGCAGGCTCCAGTGCCTGAAGACCATAATCACCGTACGTCACCTTATTGCCGCGATAAGCTTTGCCAGTCATGCGGCCGCGGTGAACTCTGCGGTATTTCACGCGTTTAGGCATTAACATTATTTGCGGCCTCCTTCCCGGCGGGACGAACGGCGGTCACTGCGCTGCTCTGAACGGCTGGCAGTGTTGCGGCGGTTGTCATGCAAAACTTCGCCCCGATAAATCCAAACTTTTACGCCGATGCGGCCATAGGTAGTGGCTGCTTCTGCAAAGCCATAGTCGATATCGGCACGCAGAGTCTGCAGCGGAATCGTTCCGTCGTGGTACTGCTCCCTGCGGGCAATTTCCGCACCGCCGAGGCGGCCCGAAACCTGCGTTTTGATTCCTTTTGCGCCGAGCTTCATGGCACGGCCGATACATTGCTTCATTGCGCGGCGGAAAGAGGTACGCTTCTCCAGCTGCTGAGCGATGTTTTCGGCAACGAGCTGTGCATTCAGGTCAGGTGATTTTACTTCAATAATATTGATAGTAACAGGTTTACCCAATGCCTTCTCGCACTGTACACGGAGCTTCTCAATCTCAGCTCCGCCTTTGCCGATGACCATGCCCGGCTTTGCGCAGTGGATATGAATACGAACTTTTGATGCATCACGCTCAATTTCGATCTCCGGGACACCAGCGGCATATAACTGCTTTTTGAGCATTTTACGCAGGTTGTAATCTTCCACCAGCGTGTCGCCAAAATCTTTCGAATTGACAAACCAGCGGGAGTCCCAATTTTTGATAACACCGACACGTAAACCGTGCGGATTAACTTTCTGGCCCATTGTGTAACCTCCTCTGATTTATTCCTTTTCTTTGAGCACCAGCGTCACGTGAGAAGTCCTTTTCAGGATACGGTACGCGCGGCCCTGAGCCCGCGGACGGATGCGTTTGAGGATCGGGCCCGGGCACGCGTAACATTCAGACACGTACAGGCGGGACAAGTCCATGCTGTTATTGTTTTCAGCATTTGCCATAGCCGACTTGAGCAATTTTACCAGATACTCGGATGCGGCCTTGGGCGTATTCTGAAGGATAGCCATTGCTTCATCCACCGGCTTGTTGCGAATCAGGTCCAGCACGATGGACATTTTTCGTGGGGAAATACGGGCGTATTTCAGGTTAGCCCTTGCTTCCATTTGATACACTCCTTTCAGCCGTTATTTTGCGGGCGTTGTTGTCGTTGGGGCAGTAGTTGTTTTGCTGCCTGAATGACCTTTAAAAGTCCGGGTAGGTGCAAATTCGCCAAGGCGATGGCCCACCATATCTTCTGTAATATAAACCGGCACATGCTTGCGGCCGTCATGCACTGCAATGGTATGACCGACAAAATCCGGGAAAATGATGGATGCGCGGCTCCAGGTCTTAACGATCTTCTTCTCGCCGGAAGCATTCATCGCTTGGATCCTCTTCAGCAGACCAGGCTCTACAAAAGGGCCTTTTTTTAAGCTTCTGCTCATAATTTAAGCTCCTTTCTTGATAACCTTATTTGCCATTTCTGCGCTTCACGATCAGCTTATCAGAAGCCTTGTGATGCGCACGGGTCTTATAACCGAGTGCGGGCTTGCCCCACGGGGTCATTGGACCCGGATGGCCAATCGGAGCTTTCCCTTCGCCGCCGCCGTGCGGATGGTCATTTGGGTTCATAACAGAACCGCGGACAGTCGGGCGCCAACCCATGTGACGTTTGCGTCCGGCTTTACCGATCTTAACATTTTCATGATCGATATTGCTGACCTGTCCGATTGTTGCCATGCATTCTTCCGGCACATTGCGGAGTTCACCGGAAGGCAGGCGAAGCAATGCCATGCCATTTTCCTTTGCCATCAGCTGTGCCATAATTCCTGCGGCACGTGCAAGCTGAGCACCCTTTCCGGGATACAGCTCAATATTGTGGATATAGGTACCAGTGGGAATACTGGAAAGCGGAAGTGCATTGCCGGGTTTAATATCGGCACCTGCACCAGCCACAACAGTATCGCCCACTTTCATACCATGCGGAGCAAGGATATATGCCTTTTCGCCGTCTTCGTACTGCAGCAATGCAATAAAGGCAGAACGGTTTGGATCATACTCGATGCTCTGCACAGTAGCAGGCACATCCGTTTTCTGCCGCTTAAAATCGATTATGCGGTATTTCGTGCGGTTTCCACCGCCACGGTGGCGGACGGTAATGCGGCCGTAGCTGTTACGGCCTGTGGTCTTTTTATTGGTGTCCAGCAGGCTTTTTTCTGGGCTTTTTTTGGAAAGTCCCGAATAATCCGTCACAGACATGTTGCGGCGGGACGGCGTGCTGGCAGTATAGTTCTTGGTAGCCATTCTCTGGTTTCACACTCCTTAAACTTGGCTTTGCGGGGCTTAGTTCTTAACTGACCGGCGGCTGAGCAAGTACCCAGCCGTGCCCCTTATTTGCCGGAAAGCGCAATTGCTCTGCGGATTAAAGCATTCCATCAAAGAACTCGATGGTCTTGCTGTCTTCTGTCAGAGAAACAGTGGCTTTCTTCCAGGATGGGGTGAAACCCTGACTGCGGCCCTGACGGCGCAGATGGCCGCGGACATGCAGGGTATTCACTTTGCGCACTTTTACACCGAAGAGTTCCTCAACAG
This sequence comes from Ruminococcaceae bacterium UBA4871, assembly GCA_002399445.1. Lineage (GTDB taxonomy): Bacteria > Bacillota > Clostridia > Oscillospirales > Acutalibacteraceae > Caproicibacterium. The sequence goes on from DHDR01000031.1 coordinate 23,994, forward strand.
CGTGTTTGATGTCAATTTTGGTTGCATCCGGTGCGACCTGGAACGTATAAGCTTTGTTTGCAATCCCCTTCATGGATTTCTCCGAAATGATGGGGCGCAAAATGATCTCATGTGCAGTCATTATGCATATACCTCCTCGATCTGTGCCACGGCATCTTTCACGACAATAAATTTGTCTGCATTAAGAATGTCGTAAACATTGAGGGTGTTGGTCAGGGCAGTCTTCACACCCGGAATATTGTGGGCGGAAGCAATTACGGTTTTGTCGTTCTGCGGCAGAACCAGCAGAACTTTTTTCTCTGCATCCAGTACTTTAAGCATATCGGCTACAGCTTTGGTCTTGTAGGAATCCAGCGAGATGCTGTCAAGAACAATCATCTCATTATCTTTCACTTTGCTGGAAAGAGCAGACTTCATCGCCAGACGGCGGACTTTTTTATTTAAGGTGTAACTGTAATCACGCGGCTTCGGCGCAAAGACAATTCCGCCGTGGGTCCACTGGGGAGCCCGCGTGGAGCCTTGGCGTGCATGGCCGGTACCCTTCTGGCGCCACGGCTTTCTGCCACCGCCGGAAACCTCGCTGCGGGTCAGTGCACTCTGCGTACCCTGACGGCGGTTTGCGAGCTGGTTCTTTACCACGTCATGCATAACGTTGACGTTGGGTTCGATGCCAAACACGGCATCAGACAGGTCAATCTTTCCAACTTCTTTCCCTGTCATATCTTTCACTGCGATTGTAGGCATTGCGGTTCCTCCTTCCCTTACGCTTTCTTCGCTTTGACGCTGTCGCGGATACAGACGATTCCGCCGTTCGGGCCCGGAACAGCGCCCTTAATGGCAATCAGATTATTTTCTGCGTCCACTTTAGCCACTGTCAGGTTCTGCACAGTGGAAGTGACGGCGCCCAGATGTCCGGAACGGTGCTTGCCCGGAAAAACGCGGGACGGGTCAGAACAGCAGCCTGTGGAACCGCCCATGCGGGCCACAGGGCCTGTGCCGTGGGATTCCTTCAAGCGGCCGAAATTCCAGCGTTTCACAACGCCGGCCCAGCCTTTGCCCTTACTGGTTCCCTGTACATCGACGCGGTCACCTTCCGCAAAGATGTCGGCCTTGACAATATCGCCGACATTCATAGCGGAAGTATCGTTCAGCCGAAATTCACGCAGGGTCTTCTTCGGGGCAACATCGCCCTTGTCGAAATGGCCCTTTAAGGGTTTGTTCACGCGCTGTGCTTTCAGCTCGCCAAAACCAAGCTGGACACTCTGGTAACCGTCATTTTCAACGGTTTTCTTCTGGGTGACTGCGCAGGGGCCCGCCTCGATTACGGTAACCGGAACGACATTGCCCTGTGCATCGAAGATCTGCGTCATACCGATCTTCTTGCCGATAATTCCTTTTTGCATTTTTGTTCCTCCTATGCAGGTTATTGGTTGACACTTGGCCAACATGACCTCGGCCGCATGCAGCCTAAGCGGCTGCTCGGTAGGTTGAGGGTCCATCACTTATAAGGCTAAGCCCTACAGTTTAATTTCAATCTCAACGCCGGCGGGGAGCTCGAGGCCCATCAGGGCCTCAACAGTTTGGTTGGATGGTCTGAGGATATCAATCAGGCGTTTGTGCGTGCGCATTTCAAACTGCTCACGGCTGTCCTTGTACTTATGAACTGCACGCAGAATAGTGATAATCTGCTTTTCAGTCGGCAGCGGAACCGGGCCGCTTACGCGTGCGCCTGTTCGTTTTGCAGTCTGCACAATCTTTTCAGCAGACTGGTCAACCAGCTGATGGTCATAGCCTTTGATTCGGATCCTCATTTTTTCTTTGACTGCCACTTTTGGATCGCCTCCTTGTTGTAGTTGGCGGACAGAGCCTTTCGACGGCATTCTTTTTAAACACTGTGCCGGGTGTTTCTTTCCCGCTCATTGAAAAACCGGATCCCCAAACTTTTTGGGGATCCGGGTGTTTACAAAATGCCTGAGTGCTAAAGTCTCACAGAGGCTTCATGCTCATGATTCTCTCTCGCCCGGTTTAAAATCGGACATACTCCACGGAAAAACCGGCCCGCTGGGCCGCAACCTCCCGCTTCAACGCATATCTGTCGCAGTCGTACCTTGATAGAATATCATATACCGCGCAAAAAATCAAGCATTATTTTGAATTTTTTAAAATTTTTTATATTTTTTCTGATGATATCGTTTTATGTTGGGGCCCCATCCGTGAAGCCTCTGATAAGCTGATGCAAAAAGTCCCATATTGACCGTATCCCATGTGTGGGAAAATCCAGTGACTAAAAAATCTTTCCAGCTTTTTCGGGGCCAGATTTGCAGCGGTTTTTCTTGCCATGGAGTCCGCGCACGGTATTTCAGATAATCCAAACGGAAAGGCGAACGGTATTCCGCAAACCACGGCTTTGTCGGCAGCGAACCGCCTATATAATGGAGAAGACGCAGATCCGCAAGAGAGTCATTGAGTTCCCCAGTCGTAAAAGTAATCTTTTCTTGAGAACTTCGTCTTGCCACAAAATTCATGGCCGAGCGGGAAATACCGGCCGGATAGTTCCAGCGCAAGTCCAGCCGCTGCACCAGTTCCGGCGGCAAGGCAAGATTCAGCATGGACTGGTCACAGAACCGCAATTTTCTCCCATATCCGCGCAGAATGTTGCGGCAGCGTTCCTGCAGCTCATGCCTGCGGCAGTTCTGAAGGTCAAAAAGCAGCACTCCGGCATTGAAATAGAACGGTGTATTATAGAAAGGCTTATCCACCAGCAAAGCAAGAAACGGTGTACAGTCCAAACCGGCAGCAAGGCACGCTTCCGGCATTTTTGTTTCCCACAGCTCCCGCAAGGAACCGCGGCAGATAACATCACCATCCAGCCACAAAATCCGGTTGAGCGTTGGAAACGCATCACAAATGCAGGCATAGATGTATTGTACACTGCTGCCGCGCCATGCTTTCATATGGAAGGCCCGCTTCAGCGGTTCCAGATATGTTCCCGCATCCATGCAGGTAATTTCTGTATTGTCAAATGCATCTCCCACACTGCACAATTTTCGGCGGAGTTCTTCTGGAACATTCTCACACAGCAGATAGACATGAAGTTCCATATCTCGATTATTTTCAAATACGGAACGCATGGAAACTGCTGTCTGTTCACAGTAGCCTGCATTTGTTCCATACAGCAGATTCATCATTTCCGTTTTGCAGCCTCCATCCGTTTTTTGACAGCTTCTGATGCACTGACCGCGCAGACCCAGCCGCAGGTGCGGGAAGCAAGTCCGGCAAAACTGTGCGGCCGCATTCCCGTAGAGGCAAATGCGCCCACGGGTTTTCCATCTTTCGCAAAAATTCCGGCATACCCCGCACCGGTCAGTGCCACATTACTCGTCGTGCAGAGCATCTTATAGGCTGCTGTGCCAATGGCTGCTGCTCCCGCCAAAGCGCTGATTTTCCACAAAGTTGAAACTTTCATAAGCAAATCCTTTCTGAAGCATCGTCTCAGACAGATAAAGCCGCCAGCACAAACGCACGACAGTTTTGCCTATTAGTATTGTCTGCCCCAATAGACCATGTGCTTTGCGGGCTTACCGCAGCAGACACAGGTGTCACCGATATGCTCTTCCTCAAACGGAATACAGCGGGACTTGACACCGCCGGTTTCTTTTTTTAGTTTTTCCTCACAGGCCGGATCTCCGCACCACATGGCCTTGATAAAGCCGGGCTTATTAGCAGCAATGTCTAAAAACTCCTCATGCGTATGCGCTGTATAAAGCTTGCTTTGCAGGTTTGCTTTGGCATTCTGATAAAGAATAGCATGCACCTTTTGCAGCTCTGCTTTTACGGAGTCCACCAATCCCTCCAGAGAGACAAAAGACTTGCTGCGATCCGGACGGCGGACCAACACACACTGATTTTTTGCAATGTCTTTCGGGCCGATTTCCAAACGCAGCGGTACGCCCCTCATTTCATACTGCGCAAATTTCCAACCGGGAGACTGCTCACTGTCATCCATCTGCACACGCAGACCGGCCGATTTCAGCTGCTCATAAAGTTCGTTCGCCTTTTCCAGCACACCGGGTTTCTGCTGAGCGACCGGCACGATGATGACCTGCACCGGTGCAATGGCAGGCGGCAGAGCCAGTCCGCTGTCATCGCCGTGCGTCATGATGATGCCGCCAATCATCCGAGTGGAAACGCCCCAGCTTGTTTGAAAGGGATGCTGCAGCTGGTTGTTCCGGTCGGTAAAGGTAATGTCAAAGCTCTTCGCAAAGCCGTCGCCAAAGTAGTGGCTGGTTCCACCCTGCAGGGCAACTCCATTATGCATCATTGCTTCGATTGTATAAGTCGCCTCAGCACCGGCAAATTTTTCACTTTCTGTCTTTTGTCCACGGATTACCGGAATGGCTAACACTTTTTCAAAGAAGTCCGTGTAAACATCCAGCATCCGCAGCGTTTCCGCCTTGGCTTCCTCTGCAGTAGCATGCATGGTATGGCCTTCCTGCCAGAGGAACTCGCTGGTGCGCAGGAAAGGACGTGTTGTTTTTTCCCAGCGGACAACATTGCACCACTGGTTATAAAGCTTCGGCAGATCACGCCAGGAGTGGATGATTTTTTTATAATGCTCACAGAACAGTGTCTCGCTTGTTGGACGAATACATAAGCGCTCTTCCAGTTTTTCATTGCCGCCCTGAGTAACCCATGCGACCTCCGGAGCAAATCCCTTTACATGCTCTTTTTCTTTCTGCAGCAAGCTCTCCGGAATAAGCAGCGGCATGCAGACATTGACATGTCCCAGTTCCTTGAAACGTTTATCCAGAATTGCCTTCATGTTTTCCCAAATCGCATAGCCATAAGGCTCAATGATCATGCAGCCTTTTACGCTGCTGTAGTCCATGAGTTCCGCCTTTTTTACGACATCGGTGTACCAGCGGGCGAAATCTTCCTCCATAGGTGTGATTTCCTCCACCATCTTTTTCTTCTGTGCCATTGCCTACTCTCCTTAATTTTCAAAGCAGAAAAGTGCTTCCTCCGCTGTCACGTTTCTCCTATCGTCTTAAAACAATTGGATATTCACAAAAGCAGACTGCCCTTTTTTGACGGACCGTTCAAATTTATCTTATCCATTTTCAGTATTGCGCTGCCGGACACTAATATATAATGAATCTATTATAAAGAAATCCCACGGGAATTGCAACAAAAAGAAAAGCCGCATGCCTGCATGCAGGCAGCGGCAAATCAGGAAACTCACATATGCTCTTCAATATAGTTGGCTAAATCCCCGACAGTTTTGACTTTGTCAATATCACCATCTGGGATTTCAATCTCAAACTCATCTTCAATGGACATCATCAAGTCGACAATATCCAGTGAGTCGGCGCCCAAGTCATCTGCAATATTTGTCTCATCTGTAATGTTATCTTCTTCCACATCAAACTGCTCAGCCAAAATATGCTTCACTTTTTCCAATACCATTAGTTTCCCTCCTCCTGGGTTCTGTTATAGACAAACCCATCCCTACAGCAGTATAATAAAGTATAAAAGCAGGGCCTGCTAAATTCTATTCATCATACTATTAGGAAAGCCCTGTTTTGTCAATATCTTTCTCAAATTTTTTTGAATGTTACTGGAAATACTTATCACAATAGGAGGAAACGCCATGCAGCAGAAAAAATTTGCCGTTATCGGCCACCCGATTGGGCACAGTATGTCTCCGTTTATCCACCAAAGACTGCTAAAGTTGGCCGGAGTAAAGGGAAATTATGGAATTCTCGACATTCCTCCGGAGGAACTCTCCTCCCGCTTTTCGGACACTCTTGTCAAACTGGATGGTTTCAACGTTACTATTCCGCACAAACAGGCAATTCTTCCGCTGCTGAACAAAGTAAGTGGAGACGCCGCTGCGTTCGGCAGTGTCAACACCGTTGCCCTGCATGGTGGAAAGGCGATTGGATACACAACTGACGGAATTGGATTTACCCGTGCACTCTCGGCAGCAAATCTTCCGCTTAAAGGAAAGGTTCTGCTGCTTGGCACCGGTGGAGTCGCACACGTTTTAGCTAATGAAATTCTCCGTGCGCCGGGCGTTGCTTCGCTTACAGTAGTTATGCGCCGGCATGCGGAAGAAATACCATGCCCAACAGACAATGCATCCGAAGTGGACCGGAAATTGGGAATACGGCTTGCCCGGGAAAATGCTTTTATCGGCAGCCTGAATAAGCCTATTATGGCCTCCTTCGCCGCCCGCTGCCCGCACGGCTCCGTCACAGTTACAGACGAAACATCACTGGAAACCAAATGTACCGAGGGGAACGCCCACTTTGACCTTCTGGTAAACGGCACCAGCTCGGGCATGTATCCCAAGCTCGGCAGCTGTCCGGTTTCTCCGGCTGTTGTCAGCCAGTGCGGCGCTGTTTTTGATGCCATTTATAACCCCGGCCTTACCATGCTGCTGAAATACGCGAAAGCACAAAAAATTCCCTGTGCAGGCGGCATGGGGATGCTCGTGTGGCAGGCCGCCGCCGCGGAAGAAATCTGGCAGAGCTGCCGGTTTCACGCAGAAGAGGTTTCTCCAATCATTCATGCTTCCAGCGAAGCCATGCGCCTTCGGTTTGGCAATATCGTACTCTGTGGTTTCATGGGCTGTGGAAAGAGTACAGCCGGCAGCATTCTGGCAAAACAGCTGGGCCGTCAATTCATTGACATGGATACCTATATAGAACAGCAGACCGGTATGACTGTCTCCGAAATTTTCGCAAAAAAAGGAGAAAGCTGGTTTCGCAAAAAAGAAAAAGAAGCCTGTCAGAAACTTTCCCGCAAAAGCGGCTTCGTCCTTGCTGCCGGAGGCGGTGCACTGGCTGATCCTGAAAACGCAGCTGTCCTGCGGGAAACCGGAATCATTATCCTGCTGGATCCTCCATATGAAGGAATTGTGCAGCGCCTTGCAGATGACCATTCCCGCCCCATGCTGGAAAAGGCAGACCGCAAAGCCGTGATGCGTCGGCTTTATGAAACCCGCATGCCACTTTATAAAGCTGCAGCAGACCTGACCGTTTCTGCTGCAGACAGCACCGTGGCTGCACAGCAGATTGCAGACTTTATTCCTGCATCCTGACATGCCTTTTCTTGTTTTGCTTTAAATCGTTGAAATATTTAGGTTGACAAATCAGCCCTTTCTGTATTATGATGAACAAAAGGTTTGGTTTTGGGTTATTGCGTCGTATTAAGTCGTATTAAAAGGAGCTTTTTATGCAGGCATATGCCATACATCGATTTACAAACTGTCCTCTCGGCTATTTCGATAGCCGGGCTTATTTGGTGTATGCTGATTGCTGCTGTAGGCTTCCCTGTTAAAAGGCGCAAACGGTTCGTTTGCATATTCAGACGGAGCTGGCAGCAGCTCCGTCTTTTATTTTGGAGGGTATTCTAATGATTATTGTTTTGAAACCGGATTGTACAGAAGAACAGCGCAAGAGTTTTGCTGCAGAGCTAGAAGATACGTACGGAGTTTCTGTAAATACCTGGGTCGGTACACAAAGCACTGTGCTCGGCCTGATTGGTGACACATCCTGCATTGATATGGACAGCATTTCGGCCAATGAAATTGTAGAAACGGTAAAACGTGTGCAGGAACCTTACAAAATGGCAAACCGAAAGTTTCACCCGGATGACACGATCGTGAAACTTCCAAACGGTCTCCAGATAGGCGGCAAACACCTTACGCTGATTGCCGGCCCCTGCAGTGTGGAATCAGAAGAACAGATTACAGAAGTCGCCGGCCGCGTACAGAAAGCCGGCGCCCAAATGCTGCGCGGAGGTGCCTTCAAACCACGCACCAGTCCCTACTCGTTTCAAGGGCTGAAAGCAGACGGGTTAAAACTGCTGAATATTGCAAAGGAAAAGACCGGTATGCCGATTGTGACCGAACTGATGAGTGTTCGGCAGATTGATCTTTTCTTAAAAAGCGGCGTGGATATTATTCAGGTCGGCGCACGCAATATGCAGAATTTTGACCTTCTGCGGGAACTGGGACATCTGAAAACACCAATCCTGCTCAAACGCGGCCTTTCCGCAACAATTGAAGAACTGCTGATGAGCGCGGAATACATTATGGCTGGCGGTAATGAAAATGTTATTCTCTGTGAGCGCGGCATCCGCACCTATGAGCCTTATACCCGCAATACTCTGGACATCTCGGCTGTGCCAATCTTAAAAAAGATTTCTCACCTGCCAGTCATAGTCGACCCCAGCCATGCGGGCGGCATTTCGTGGCTGGTGGAACCATTGGCTATGGCAGCTCTTGCAGCCGGAGCGGACGGCCTGATGATTGAAGTCCACAACAATCCGAAGAAAGCCCTCTCCGACGGGGCACAGTCGCTGACACCGGATCAGTTTGACCATCTGGCCTCACGCCTGCGGAAAGCAGCACCGCTTTTTGGGAAAACACTGTAATACCCCTCCATAACAGCACCGCACGCTTTAGGAAGAGTAGCGGGATGTAAAAAATTCTGTACTGGTTTCGTTAGGATGTACTTTATCTCAACAAACATTAAACTTCCATGAGGAAGTAAGGAGGGTCCGCTGTGAACGTAAGTAATATTGTCATCGTCGGGCTGGGACTCATCGGCGGCAGCCTCGCCAAAGCTTTTTCCAAATATACAGACTGCCGTGTATCCGGATTTGACACCGATCCTGCTACTCTGGAAGAAGCCCTCGCCTGCGGTGCCATTGCAAAAGCAGGTGATGCAGACGACCTTGCGCATGCCGACATTGTCTACCTCTGTCTTTATCCGGAGGCAGATATTCATTTTGTGAGCAATCACCTCTCTTCTTTCACAAAAAACACCATTGTAACAGATGTCTGCGGTATTAAAATGGAGGTCAGCCGCGGACTGTGTCAGCTAGCAGAAAAAGGCGGTTTCACCTACTGCGGTTCCCATCCGATGGCCGGAACAGAAAAGCACGGATTTTCCGCCTCCCGTGCAGATTTATTTAAGGGAGCCAGCTACATTTTGGTCCCCTGCGGCGCACCGGAATCCGTTTGTGAGCTGCTGCGGCAGACGGCCTTCCGGCTTGGATTCGGCCGCTCCGTTTCCACCACGCCGGAGCATCATGACCAGCTCATTGCTTTCACCAGCCAGCTGCCGCACGCACTTGCCTGTGCCTATGTGATGAGTCCCCGCTGCCCGGAACACCGTGGATTTTCCGCCGGAAGTTACCGGGACGTTTCCCGCGTTGCCAATATTAATGAAGTGATGTGGAGCGAGCTGTTTCTGGACAACCGCACCGCATTGACGGAAGAACTGGATATATTCCTGAAAAATCTGACAGAAATTCGTGACGCTGTAGCAGATAATAACCACGCCCACCTGGAAACACTCCTGCGGAAAGGCCGGCTGATCAAGGAGGAACTTGGAGAATGAATCTTACGGTACATACAAATCCTGCCTATGAAATCATCATAGAAGACGGCTGCATTTCCCAAATTGGCAAACGCACAAAAAAATTACTTCCGAAAGCAGAGCGAGCTGTGCTGGTAACCGATACCCATGTCGGTCCGCTTTATGCGGACTCTGTGCGGCAGTCGCTGGAAGCAGCCGGGATTTCCGTTTCCGTGAAGTCTTTCCCCGCCGGAGAACAAAGCAAGAACCTGCAGAACATTGCTTCTTTTTATACTGCTTTTTCAAAAGCGGGGCTGACCCGCACGGATTTCGCCGTGGCGCTTGGCGGCGGTGTCTGCGGTGACATGACCGGTTTTGCGGCAGCGACATGGCTGCGCGGAATTCCGTTTATTCAAATCCCGACTTCCTTGTTGGCACAGGTGGATTCCTCTGTCGGCGGCAAAACCGGCGTTGACCTGCCGGAAGGAAAAAATCTGGTCGGTGCTTTTCACCAGCCGGCACTTGTGCTGATTGATCCGCAGACACTTTCCACCTTGCCGCCTGCTTTCTTTGCAGACGGGATGGGTGAAGTCATTAAATACGGATGCATCCGTGACAAGGCCTTATTTTCCCGCCTGAGTCAGGAAGACTGCCACAGTTATCTGCCGGAAGTCATCTATACCTGCATCAATATCAAGCGGCAAGTCGTAGAAAAGGATGAATTTGATACCGGTGAACGTGCAATCCTGAATTTTGGGCATACTTTCGGTCATGCTCTGGAACGCATTCAGAATTACGGCGGCCTCTCCCACGGCAAAGCAGTCGGCGTCGGTATGGTACTCATGGCAAAGCTCGGAGAAGGGACTGGTATGACAAAATCAGGGACAGCCGACCAAATTATTTCTCTGCTAAAAAAATACGGGCTGCCGGTTTCCTGCAAAGAAAGCATTGACGAACTGCTTCCGGCAACTGCCCATGACAAAAAAAGCAATGGAAGCAATGTAAAGCTGGTGCTACTGAAATCCATCGGTGAGTGCTTTCTCCGAAATGTACCCCGCGCGGAATTGTCCAGCCTCTGTGAGGTGCTGAAATGAGCCGTGTCTATATTCGGCCCAGTAAACTTCAGGGAACCGCCTCTCCGCCGCCCAGTAAAAGCGCTGCACACCGAGTAATCCTTTGTGCCGGACTTGCCAGCGGAACAAGCAAGCTTTCCCCCATTGGTACCAGCGTGGATATGGCTGCCACAATCGGCTGCATCCGGACACTTGGCGCTGCCACCAGCCGCCGCGGTGATACTTTGACCGTGACAGGCATTCAAACTCCGAAAACTCCTGTCACACTGGATTGTGCAGAAAGCGGCTCTACTCTGCGCTTTCTTATCCCAGTTGTCGCTGCGCTCGGTGTAACAGCCACTTTCACGGGACACGGGCGGCTTCCGCAGAGGCCTTTGGGAATCTATCTGGACCTGCTGCCAGAACATGGTGTCCGGTGCAAAACGGAAGGCGGGCTGCCCCTTACCGTTTCCGGCCGATTAGAACCGGGGATCTACAGTCTTCCCGGCAATGTTTCCAGCCAATTCATCACCGGCCTGCTGTTCGCACTGCCGCTGCTTCCCGGCGGAAGTGAAATCCGGCTTTTTACACCGCTGCAAAGCGCCGCTTATGTGGATATGACGATTCATATTTTGAAACAATTTGGGATTCGCATTATCCACACCGGGACCGGCTGGAAAGTGCCCGGCGGCCAACATTATTGTGCCTGCACGGCAGCTGTCGAGCGGGACTGGAGTCAGGCGGCATTTCTGCTGACAGCCGGTGCTTTGAACAGCGAGATTTCTCTCACCGGTCTCAGTGCTGCTTCCACGCAGGGTGACCGTGCGATTGAACCTTTGCTTCGCCGCTTTGGTGCCGATATTTGCTGGCAAAACAATGTCCTTACCGCAAAACCAGGCCCGCTGCACGGTTTTGATATTGATGTCAGCCAGATTCCTGATCTTGCTCCTGTGCTTGCCGTCGCCGGCACATTCGCACAGGGGCGCACGCGGCTGCTGAACGGCGCCCGGCTCCGTCTGAAAGAAAGCGACCGGATTGCTGCCATGCACCGCATGGTCGAATCTCTTGGCGGCAGAGCAGAAGAAACGGACGACAGTCTGGTGATCCACGGTTCCCCATTGTCTGGCGGTATTGTGGACGGCTGCAATGACCACCGGATTGTGATGGCTGCCGCAATCGCCGGATTGTGCACACAGGGACCTGTCACCATCACAGACGGACAGGCCATACAGAAAAGCTGGCCGGAATTCTTTTCAGTTTATCAGTCATTAGGAGGCAATGTGGATGTCTACGTGGGGTAATCAGGTAAAAATCAGTATCTTTGGGGAAAGCCATGGTCCCGCAATCGGCTGTGTGCTGGAAGGCCTCCCTGCAGGAGAAACGATTGACTTTGAAGCAGTCCTGCAGCAGATGGCCCGCCGCGCGCCCGGACAGGACCGTGCCAGCACACCGCGGAAAGAATCGGATACACCAAAGGTGCTGTCCGGCCTGTTAAACAATGTGACTACCGGTGCCCCGCTCTGCGCTGTCATTGCGAACACCAATCAGCATTCCGCCGATTACCGAAAGCTGCTGTCCGTCCCGCGGCCGGGCCATGCGGACTATCCAGCATGGGTGAAATACCATGGCTTCAACGATATTCGCGGCGGCGGACATTTTTCCGGCAGACTCACAGCACCGTTGGTCTTTGCCGGAGCTGTCTGCCGGCAAATTCTTTCCCGCCGCGGCATTATAATTGGAGCACACGCTTTTTCTATAGGCACCATAAAGGACATGCCTTTTGCAAAAGTAAAAATAACAAATGAAATTTTAAGCAGTCTCAGCCGCGAATATTTCCCTGTTTTGGATGCAGAAAAAAAGGCATCCATGTATCACGAAATTGAACAAGCCCGAAACGAGCTGAACAGTATCGGCGGCGTGGTGGAGTGCGCCTGCATCGGTGTTCCCACCGGGTTCGGCGGAGAGGGCATGTTCGGCGGAGTGGAGAGCATCTTTTCTTCCATTTTGTTTGGAATCCCTGCCTGCAAAGGAGTGGAATTCGGCGCAGGTTTCAGCGCTGCAAAACTACACGGCAGCGAAAACAATGATGCCTATTACTATGATGAAACCGGTCATGTAAAAACTCGTACCAATCATGCAGGCGGTATTTTGGGCGGTATCACAACCGGAATGCCGATTCTTTTCCGCTGTGCGTTCAAGCCAACACCCTCCATCGCGCAGGAACAGCAAAGCGTGGACCTGACCAGACATGAAAACACGACGCTTTCTGTATGCGGACGGCATGACCCGTGTATTGTGCCACGTGCAATCCCCGTGGTGGAATCAGCCGCTGCACTGGCGCTGATGAATTTGCCCGGCATACTTTGCTGCACTGCGGAGGTATAAAAATGGAATTATCAGATATTCGAAAAGAAATTGATGCCATTGATGCACAATTGCTGCCGCTTTTTATTCGGAGAATGGATTGTGCCAAAAAAGTTGCAGAAATCAAAAAGCGAGACGGCTCTCCCGTTTATAATGCCGCACGCGAAAAAGAGATTCTCGACCGGATCTCCGCAAAAGCTGGACAATACAGTGGTGCTGCGCGCATGGTCTACGGCACAATCTTTCGTGAAAGCCGAGCACTGCAGCACCGGATGCTGGGTTCTGGGCAAAAACTGCGGTGCCGGATTACCGCTGCGCCAAAGGAGCCCGACCGCGTGCAGAATATTGCGTGTTTGGGGGGACCCGGTTCTTACAGCTATGCCGTGCTGACAGCACTTTATCCGCAGGCGCACCCCAGCTTTTTCAGCCGATTTCATGATATTTTCCGCTGTGTACAGGAAGGCACCGCCGACCTTGGCATTATCCCGGTGGAAAATTCCAGTGCGGGCAGTGTCAGCGAAGTTTACGGGCTGCTGATGCAATACTGTTTCTCTATCATTGCGGCAAAAACGCTGAACATCCACCACTGTCTTGCCAACCGTACCGGCAGGCCGGAGGATGTCCGCAGCATACATTCCAAAGAGATTGCCCTGATGCAGTGTTCCAAGTATTTAAATACTCTACAGATACCGCTTGCACCAGCCAGCAGCACCAGTTCCGCTGCAGAGCAGGCGGCAAAGGACAACAGTATCGCAGCTGTATGCAGCGAAAGTGCAGCCTTGCAAAACGGTCTGACGATTCTGAAGCGCGATATTCAGAATCATGACAACAATGCCACCCGCTTTGTTGTCATCAGCAAGAATTTATGCATTCCTGACCACGCAGAAAAAATCAGCCTGTGCTTTAATGTCGCACACACAACAGGAAGTCTGAACGCTGTGCTGTCCCGTTTTGCTTCTGCCGGAATGAACTTGACAAAAATCGAATCACGCCCAATTGCCGGAAAGGACTTTGAATATGATTTCTATTTGGATTTCACCGGCAATGTCCATGATACAAAAGTGCTGGAACTGCTTTGTTCGCTGGAAGACGAATTACCGCGGTTTCACTTTCTCGGCAACTACTGCGAAATCAAGTAGTGGAAAGACGCAGATGATCGTGTTGCCTATAAACTGAAAGTCCCGAAAAATGACCAATCGATTTTAGGAAAGGTATGGCATCCACCCGTACCTTTTCTTTTTTGTCTTCACCGGACGGTTCGAGAAGTAGGTAAAAACGAATCTATCATTTAAAAAAGCCGGTCAAAGCTCTGCAGACTGACTTCAATTTTCTAAATTCAACTAAAATTTTGCTGTCCTGCTATTACACAAACCGTTTTTTTTTCGTTTTCCTTCATGATTACGTAAAAGCTGCTCACAATAGTAAAGAAATCCACATTTCCTGTATAAATGAGTTGACAGATGTTGTTAGTGGTAATACAATATTACATAGTATTAAAAACTATATAATGTGATGTGGTGAAAACTATGGCGGAAAAAATTGCAATCTTAGTGGATTCCGGAAGTGACTTGCCCGAAAATTTAAGACGAAAATATGGAATCTGGACCATGAACCTTCGTATTATTTATGGGAAAGAAGTCTACGAGGATGGCACTGACATTACTGCACAAACAGTATACAGCCGCTTCCCACAGCAAATTCCAAAAACTTCCACGCCGAATCTGATGGAAGTCAAGGAAACCGTCGAAAAAATTCGGCAAAAAGGTTACCGCAAGCTGATTGCCATCTGCATTTCCAGCGGGTTGAGCGGCACTTTTAACACCGTAAAAACTGCGTTGCGCGAATATACGGATATGGAAACTTTTGTTTTCGACAGCAAGAGCATCTCAATGGGAACTGGGATATTTGCGCTTTGGACGGCTAAAGCCATTGAAAAAGGAATGTCTTTCTCTGAAATAACCGCAGCACTTTTACACAAACAAAATGACAGTAAAGTTTATTATTACATGGACACGCTGGACTACCTGCGTGCCGGCGGACGAATTGGAAAAGTCACCGGTTTAATTGGAAAGGTACTGGGTATAAAGCCCATCATCTCTTGTAATGAGGAAGGCATCTATTACACTGTTTCGCTACTCAGAGGCAAAAAAAGCGGTATTCAGCGTCTGTTGGAAATTTTAAAGAAACATTGCCCCCGCGGAAACATCTGGCTGGCACTCATGAATGGTGACGCCGCAAAAGAAGCCGATAATGTCCGCAGACAGCTTCCGAAAATACTTCCTAATGCCAAACTGATTGTTAATAAGGCAATCACCGCTTCGCTTGCTGTACACACCGGCCCCGGGCTGATTGGTGTCTGCATGTTCTGCGCAGATTAAAAGTAAACACAAGCGCTCCCTCCTTTACGCTTTTATGGCGTCTGTTCCTGTATCGAATGGGCAACTTATCGCATGGTTTCAACATCTTGGGATAGTTGGCCTTTTTTCATTGCTTAATTTTCTGTGATGTATTAAAATATTCTTATCCTTTATTGAAACTTCAGCGGTTTCCCTATCTGGACCGGAAATGGAATTCGTGATAATGAACCTATTTCTGCGGTCCGCTGAATTTTATGGAAGTGATGACAGAATGAAGATAAAATACAGTTCAAAAGATTGGCATTTCAGCATTTACAGGAACACTGAAAGAAGGGAACACAGCTTTGAAAACAATTGTATTGTACTATTCACTGAGCGGGAACACAAAGGCAGAAGCAGAACGGATTGCAAAGGAAGAAAATGCGGAACTTTGCGAAATCCAAGAAACCAAAAAGCGCAGCCGCTTTTCTGCATTTGTTCCGGGCTGCCTGCAAGCAAGACAGCGGCAGACACCTGCAATCAAACCGCTCGGCCATCCTCTCAGCAATTTTGACCGGATTATCATTGGCTGCCCAATTTGGGCCGGATTTCCGGCGCCTGCATGGAATGCAGTGCTGCAACTGCTGCCAGAAGGAAAAGACGTCTCCCTGTTCTTCTGCTCTGCCAGCGGCAAAACAACGCAGAGCCAGCAGGGGACCAAAGATTTAATTGCACAGAAGGGTTGTACACTTTCCGGTTATCGCGACATTAAAACCGGCACAGACAAAACACATGGATAATGATAACCGTTGTGCAAGTTCCGAAAAAAGCAAGAAATGCTCTGACTGCGGAAAAAACAGCCGGAGCATTTTTCAGATTTACTTTGTTTGGTAAGAAAATTCAGTTCTTCCCTAAGATTCTATATTCATAACAAATTGAAAAAGGCTATGTAGTTGAGTACATTCTTTTGACCAAAGCATTACTCGAAAAAGGCGCACTAACAAATGCCCCGCGGATTTGCACAGCAAGATAGTCGGGAACAAGTGCCCACGAAAATTTTTCGGTAAATCTTCGACCATTTTACTGCGTTTTTTCCTTACTGATATTTGGGCAGGTTTGCAATGCAGTTTTCATAAGCTGCTATCACGGCATCGCACCCAGCATCAAATTCAGGATCTTTTTTCTGACATTCCGGATGACTGTAAATTCGGAAATAATCCGATACGTTTCCCCCAAAGCATGGGCATTGCCCATAATACCGACAAAGGCCTTTGCAAAATCCGTATTATGCGTAACGGTCCATAGAGAACTTCCGTCACCCGGGACAATTACTTTTCGGCCTGTCCGAATACGCTCCAAAACAGAAAAGGAGCCATTTTTTCCATGGATGGCAACGGGTACAGCCGTATTGCCGTAAGTATGACTGGGACGGATAAGCGTGACGGGAAAACCTTCCTCCCGATATTGGGCCATCAAAAATTCTTCACAGGCAATTTCCCCGTGCGAATACTGCCAGAACGGATTCGCAAGCGGCGTGCTGTCTGTAATCCGTGGATTCATCAGGGGGGGTTGGTACGCAGACGCGGAAAGGTTTAAATAAGCCGGCAACCTCCTGCCCTGTTTCCACATCTGTTGATTCTATTAATAGATTGCCTTATAATATTTTTACAGGCCAAACAGCCTGCACATTACTCGAAGCATTTCCCAAACAGTAAAGTGAAACAAAGTGGAAATTTTACACACCAGTGTAGCCAAACGATTTGGTTGAAACAGATAAAAATAGAACTGAACAATTGAAAATTCTCAATTGACAATTGATTCAAGGCAGAGAAAAGGTGAAAAGGATTGATAAAGCTCGAATTTAAAAATGTTTCCTATCGGCATGACAACAGAGAGGTTCTCCACAATCTGTCTGTTCAATTTGCAGCAGGGGATTATGTATCCATCGTCGGTTCATCCGGCAGCGGCAAAAGCACTTTTTTACGGCTGTGCTGCCATCTGATCAGTCCATCTGAAGGAAACATCTTTTTGAATGGACAGGACATGCTTCTCCAGAATCCCATTGAACTTCGGAAAAAGGTCAGCTATTGTTTTCAGGAACCAATCCTTTGGGGAACAACCGTGGAGGATAACGTCACATTTCCCTATCAAATCAGAAACCAAAAATTAGATATTTCAAAAGTCACTTCGCTCCTGTCCGATTTCCATATGACTCCAGATTACCTGCATCATGAAATTCAAAATCTGTCCGGAGGAGAAAAACAACGGATTGCCCTAATCCGCACCATGCTTTTTGAACCGGAAATTCTGTTACTGGATGAAGTGACATCTGCCCTTGATGCAGAAAATACAGAATTGGTTGAAAAAGCAATTTTAAATTTGAATCAACAAGGCATTACCATACTGTGGGTCACGCACAACGACGAACAAAGCCGAAAATATGCCAATAAACTGCTGACAATTGAAGACGGTCAAATCCAGTCTTTGGAGGTAATAAAATGAAAGGCGCCAATATTAGTAACACTTCTCTTTTACTTGCCTCATCACTTGTACTCGTTTCGCTGCTGTTTTCCTATTTTCAAAAACTTAAATTGGAAAAAGAAACCATTATCAGCGTTATCCGGGCTGTCGTGCAGCTTTTCGTTGTAGGATACATTCTTCAGTTCATCTTTGGACTGCACAACCCAGTTGTTACCACTTTGATTATCCTAGCAATGACCTTCAATGCGTCGTATAACGCCGCAAAACGCGGAAAAGAAATTAAAAACGGGATTTGGATTTCTTTCATTTCTATTTTTGTCGGGTCAGGTATCACGCTGACTGTTCTCATTTTGTCTGGTGCAATCAAATATGAAGCCTATCAAATGATTCCTATCAGCGGGATGCTGATCAGCAACGCCATGATTGCCATTGGATTATGCTACAGACAATTGGCTGCAAATTTTAAAAGCAGAAGAAATGAAGTGGAAGTGAAACTTTCATTAGGTGCAGACATTCATATGTCATCGATTGGCATCCTTCGGGATTCCATTCGCACGGGAATGCTGCCAACCATTGATTCGACAAAAACCCTTGGAATCGTTTCCCTCCCCGGTATGATGACAGGGCTGATTCTTGCCGGAACATCTCCCGTAATGGCAATCCGTTATCAAATTATGGTAACCTTCATGATGCTTTCCACAACCGCTATTTCTTCTTTTATGGCCTGTTTCCTTTCCTATCGGGGATTTTTTAATGACCGGAAACAGTTGATTTAGCAGAGCAGCATACCCACGAGGAGCGAACAAGAAACTGTCATTTTCTCGATCTGCCATATGCCTGATTGGCTTTTTGCCAGTCAATCACGTGGAACCAGTTTTCAATATATTCATCTCTCCGGTTTAGATATTGCAAAAAATAGGCATGTTCCCAAACATCGATGACAATAAGAGGGCGGAATCCAGAAGAGATTGGTGAATCCTGATTAGCTGTTTGTACCAGTGAAAGATTCCCTCTGCAATTCTGTACGAGCCACATCCATCCGGAACCAAATACAGCCATTGCACGTTCTTTAAAAATTTTTTTAAAATTTTCAAAAGACGCAAATTTCTGAGCAATTGCATCGGCAAGATTTCCGGTCGGTTTATTTTGTGAATTCTCCGCGTGCAGAGACTGAAAAAAGAAATTGTGATTCCATACACCTCCGCCAAGCCTTCTTACCTGCGTCCTATAAGCAGGAGGTATGGTACACAAATGGGACAACATGTATGGCAAGCTGAAAGTTTGCATTCTGGGACAAGCAGACACGGCAGTATTGAGCTTATCGACATACGCTTTTAAAAGTTTGTCATGATGTACCTGCATGGTCTGCCTATTGATAAACGGCTCTAAAGCATCATACGCATAAGGCAAAGGCACTAAATCAAACGGATAGTAATTTTCTGGCATGTTTCAGTCTCCTTATCTGCCATTTTTGTTTCCATTCTAATTATCGTATGAACGCTTTTCTGTAAATATTCTTTTGGCATCTACTTCGTAATTTCAAGTCTTTTTTACAACTGAAAGAGACAGAGAGCAGTATGCTCTCTGCCTCTTTCAGTTGCTGTCGAATTTTCTATACCTGCCTCTATTGATTTTTTTGAATGCGGCTCATACTCTGCTAAGTTACAGCCAATACATAATCACAAAGTCTGTATCTGTATCATACAAACACCTGTTTGAGGCAAGAAAAAGCCCGCACAAACGCAGTGTTCATGCGGGTTTCAAGAGATATTCACTTGGCTGGGCTGGCGGGATTCGGACCCACGCATGACGGAGTCAAAGTCCGTTGCCTTACCGCTTGGCTACAGCCCAATATAAAAATACGGAGCGTGGAAAATCCATGCCCCGTACAGTAAATGTGTGGGGTGGAAGATGGGATTCGAACCCACGGTCTCCAGAGCCACAATCTGGCGCTTTAACCAGCTAAGCTACATCCACCATTTGGCGCGCCAAAAGGGACTCGAACCCCTGGCCCACTGCTTAGAAGGCAGTTGCTCTATCCAGCTGAGCTATTGGCGCGTATCCCTTCCTCATGGAGCGAGTGATGGGAATCGAACCCACACAACCAGCTTGGAAGGCTGGAGTTCTACCATTGAACTACACTCGCAATTAGCAACGGATACTAATATACCATAGAAAGCCTCTATTTGTCAAGAGTTCACCCGCAAATTCAGCAATTTTTTCTTAATTCGGTCAATATTTCGAGAATCTTATTCAGATTCGTGCAAATATTGCATGATATAGAAATTATCGGAAGTAAGATTGGAAATAAGAAATGTAACCCACAAAAGAAAACATGTTTTCAAAGAAATCCCCGTTGGAAAGTTTTCCGCACTTTTCCCCCACCCACAGGG
This sequence comes from Ruminococcaceae bacterium UBA4871, assembly GCA_002399445.1. Classification (GTDB taxonomy): domain Bacteria; phylum Bacillota; class Clostridia; order Oscillospirales; family Acutalibacteraceae; genus Caproicibacterium. Next base: position 43,991 of record DHDR01000031.1, read on the forward strand.
GGCTTAACGCTTTATGTCATTTGCGCAACAGGCGGATGCGGTAAAATTTTTTGCAGCAATTTCTGTAACGTACTTCCACCCAAACCAAACGGCTGGACAGCCCGGCAGCCTGGTACCGACATCGCTGCACCATTTTTATCAAATTCCAGCACACAAGCATCGGACGAAATCACATCATCAATAAATGCAAGATCAGAATAAAAATCCACACAGAAAACCGGATTCCTCTGGGACTGCCGTGAATGGACTGTATAAGCGAGCATTTCTTTCTGTTTCTTTTCAGAACAGGTATCTGCCGCTACAAAGAAGAAAAACGGTACCCTTGCCTGCAAAATATGCGGCAAGATTTGTTCTTCATAAGTTTCCCTGCTGAAACAACTGTCATAATCGCACCATGCAGCATAAAAGCATTTGCTCTGCTGCATGAATGCAGCTTCATTCAAAAAATGCGTACTGTCCCAATGGATACATGTCAGTGTATTTTTCACTTCCAGCATTGCACGGGAGAGTTCCGCTGTCACATGACAACCCTCCACAAATAGGATAAAAGCGCAATTCCGGTATTTTTTCAAAACTGGTACCAATTTGAGTGGAGAATAATCCTGACTGCAAAAAAATATATAGCAGGAAATGCCCATGGCAACACCTTGGCGAATCACATCATCCAACATGTCAACCGTAAGCGTTCCGCCGGTATCCATCCGAAAAACAATTGTCCACGGAACATTGTGACCCGCTGTCTTTTCCAGCGCACGGACTTTTTTGGCTCCAACGGTCCAGCTATTATAAGCCAAGTTCATACCAAATGTCTTGAGCTGCTTTTGATTCGCATACACAACCAAGTCATGAATCCATTTGTAGTAGGAACTGCGTTCATTGCGAAGCATTTCACCGAAAATGTCAAAGAAATAACGCTGAAATCTTCCTTTTGCAAAAAAAGTTCCCAAATCCACCAGCTGCCGAACGCTGCGTTTTGGATCACGCTCAATATCTTTGAATCCCTTATCCACGGCAGCGCTGATGAATGTTCGTGTCATTACATCTGATTTCACACTGCTCACCCGCCTTTATTAGCTTTTTAATGAATATCTTTGCCGTTTATTTTCTCAATTTTCTGAATGACAGGTAAAATAATGATTATAAATAACTATAATCTTTTTTGAGTTTTGCCAAAATAGACAAACATACACATATGTCTAAAAAACAGACGCTTGTGTAGAGTTGTCGTATTTCTGCGAAAAAGGAAAAGCATTTGTCAAAATACTTTTTTTCTGGTACTCTAACTATGATATAATAAAATGTGTTGAAAGTAAATGGCTGAATCAGATTCTACCTTTTCACACTTCAGCCTGCAAAGTAAAAGGAGAAGATACATAATGGAGGATGGTTACTGTCTATTAACAGATGCCACAGCTGAATTGAGTCCGGAACTTGCCCAGCAGCTTGACGTTGACGTCATACCAATGCCGCTTGATATTGACGGTGTTCCTTACCAATTTCAGTTTTTCAATGACAATTTCAGTGTTTCAGATTTTTACGGACAACTGCGTGCGGGAAAATTTTCCCATACATCGCAGGTAAACGAATCCGTTTATCAGGAATATTTTGAAAAATATCTGAAGCAGGGTATTGATATTCTGTACCTTTGTTTCTCCTCTGGCCTTAGCAGCACTTATCATGCAGCATGCCGCTGCATGGAACAGCTGCGCGAAAAATATCCGGAACGTCGGATGACCTGCATCGACAGTTTGTGTGCATCCGCTGGACTAGGACTGCTGACCTACACAGCAGTCCAAAAGAAACGGGCCGGTGCCACTATGGAAGAACTGGAAAAATGGGCGCTGGGACGCCGTCAAGCCGTATGCCACTGCTTCAAAGTGGATGAGCTGGACCATCTGCGCCGTGGTGGGCGCATTTCCGCCACAACAGCAATCGTTGGTTCTGCACTTCAGATCAAACCCATTCTCGTCGTGAATCCGGAAGGAAAATTGCAGCCGATTGCAAAGGTACGCGGCCGCAGACGCGCCATGGAGTATCTGCTGAACGCCGTGAAAAAGAATCTGCTGGATGATGAAGAAAGCGAGACACTTTTCATCGGCCATGGCGATGACCTTGGAGAAGCAATTGCACTGAAAAAAGCCGTGCAGGCAGAGTGCCCACATGTTAAAAAAGTCTTTGTTGTTCCACTCAGTCCCATCATCGGGACACACGTCGGCCCGGGCATGATTGATATTCTGTTTTACGGCAAAGACCGTATGTGCAAAATCTAATTTTTTCTTTTGGAATACAGATACATACAAAGCAAAAATGGATGACGCAATTGATGCTGTCATCCATTTTTTGTATCCGTCAGTCTCCCGTTAAACCAAGGTGCAAAGTGATAGCTCATCCTGCTGATCCTGCACCGTCAGGCTAACTCCGGCAAGTCCTGTTTCTGATGTGTTGATGATAATCTCGGCAAGTTTATCCTCTACTTTGCGGCGAATCAGATTCCGCAGGTCACGCGCGCCGCTCTTACCGCCATATGCGTGCTTAGCAAGCCAGCGGATGGCAGCCGCATCATACGTAAATGTAATTCTGCGCTCTTTAAGGGAATCCACATATTCATTCAGCATCAGCTTTGCAATTTTTCCAAAGTCCTCTTCCGAAAGCGGACGGAAAACAATAATTTCATCTACCCGGCTCAGGAACTCCGGCCGCAAAAACTCCCGCAGTGCTTTCAACGCATGTTCTTTGCTGGCATTCTCTTCACTGCGGTTGAATCCCAGCGCCGACTCCTGCGTGTTGCTGCCGGCATTACTGGTCATAATAATAATGGTATTTTCAAAGTTAACATTTCTACCCTGCGCATCCGTGATATGACCTTCATCCAGAATCTGCAGAAGAATATTCATGACATCAGGGTGGGCTTTTTCAATCTCATCAAACAGCAAAACACTGTAAGGCTGACGGCGGACTTTCTCAGTCAGCTGCCCGGCCTCATCATAGCCAACATAACCGGGAGGAGAACCAATGATGCGGGAAACGCTGTACTTCTCCATAAATTCACTCATGTCCAAACGAATCAGCGTTTCAGGTTTGTCAAAAAGCTCTTTAGAAAGCACTTTGGCAAGCTCAGTTTTGCCGACACCGGTCGGCCCGACAAAAATAAAGGAAGCAGGACGGCGGCGCGGACTAATCTGTACCCTGCTGCGGCGGATTGCTGCGGAAACAGCAGAAACAGCTTCTCCCTGCCCAATAATATGCTGATTCAAAATACCTTCGATATTGGAAAGTTTTTTAAGCTCACTTTCCTGCACACGGCTGGCAGGGATTCCCGTCCAAAGTTCAATAACATGGGCAAGGTCCTTTTCTTCTACCGGTGCACCGATTGCTGAAGAAGCCAGTTCAGAAATGCGCTGCTCAGTACGGGAAATTTCCGTACGTACCTTGGCAAGCTGCTCAAAATTTGTCTCCTCGCCGTCTGCCGTCATATCTTCTTCATCCCGGTGCAGTTTTGTCAGTTGATTATTAAGCTGATCATATTCGGACATGGATTTATTTCGCAGAGCCGCACATGCGCAGGACTCATCCAGCAAGTCAATCGCTTTGTCCGGCAGGAAACGGTCATTGATGTAGCGCTCTGCTAAAACTACTGTGCGTTTCGCAATCTCATTTGACACATGCACCCTGTGAAAATTTTCATAATAGCCTTTAATACCGAGGATGATCTGTGTGGCTTCCTCCACAGATGGTTCATCAATAGTGACCGGCTGGAAACGGCGCTCCAGTGCCGCATCCTTCTCAATATACTTGCGGTATTCTGTAAAAGTGGTTGCGCCAATCACCTGAATTTCTCCGCGGGAAAGGGCCGGCTTCAGAATATTGGCAGCATTCATACTGCCCTCTGCATCACCTGTACCCACCAGATTATGAATTTCATCAATGAACAGGATAATATTTCCCTCCTGCCGAATTTCATCAATCAGGCCTTTGATACGGCTCTCAAACTGTCCGCGAAACTGCGTGCCTGCAACCAGAGATGTCAGATCCAACAGGAAAATTTCCTTTTGCTGCAGATGTGCCGGCACATTTCCGTCTGCAATCCGCAAAGCCAGCCCTTCGGCTACTGCAGTCTTGCCGACACCCGGTTCCCCAATCAGGCAGGGATTATTTTTCGTGCGGCGGGAAAGGATCTGGATGACACGGCTGATTTCCTTATCACGGCCAATCACATGGTCCATTTCGCCGGATTTTGCCTTTGCCGTCAGATTCGTGCAATACGCATTCAGATGCCTGCGCTTCGTCTTGGCTCTGTCGGCCCTGCCCCTTTTCTTTTTCTCAGATGAAGATGAATCTTCAGAGGCATGCTCCTGTGCAGGCTGGCTTTCTGACCCACCATAAAAATTTTTCAGAAAAGCGGTGGGGAGCAATGCAGCACCGCCGGGGACAAAACCATCTTCATCCCCATTGTTTTCCGTATTTCCGCCATCCGGATTTACAAGATCATTTAGTTCATCCTCCATGGCCTCCATCTGTTCATCCGTCAAACCCATCTTATCTATCAAATCATTTACCGGCTTTATGCCAAGTTCCCTTGCACAGGTCAGACAAAGCCCCTGTGTTTTGCCAGCATCCTCCGAGGAAGAAAGGAATACCACCGCAGGACGCTTATGACACCTGGAACACAACATCTTCAAAATCACTTCGTTTCTTTCAGAATTTCCGGATTTTTCACAAGCTGTGGAAAATCCGAACACATATTATTATAGTCCATATAGGAGCCGGAAAGTTAAATAAATTATAAATAAATTCCGGCAACTACATCATTGGTCTAAATATTCGCTAGTTTTCTTTAATGCGCTTTTTCTTATCCATAACCTCGGCCAAGTCAATCTGGTCTTCCGGATCCGTACTTTTTAGGATGCGGAAAAACTCCCGGGCATACATCAAAAGCGCAAAAATCATAAATGCTGCTGTGATAACCAGCATAAGAATCGCTGTTTTCTGATGATAAAATTGGAAAACATCCATTACAAGGATTGTGACGAATGTAACATAAAATAGGATTGTAGCCAGCTTGCCATACCATTTCGCGGCACATGGTTTTTTCCCTTTTTTCAGCAAAATTCCGCCTGCCACCAGCATAATGCCTTCCTTTACAATAAAAATCATCAGAAATGGCAGCAGGACCCAATGCCGGATGGCGATGCTGATCGCCACTGCGCCCTGTGTCAGCTTGTCAGAAAGCGGATCAAGCATCTGACCTAGTTCAGTAAACTGATTAAAATGCCGGGCCACAAAGCCATCCAGCGCATCTGTCAGCCCGGCAATAATTAATACGAGAACTGCTGCACGGATATGTCCCCCTAAATACAGGCACATAAACGGAATGATCAGCACAATCCGCAGCACTGTCAGCGTATTGGGAATATTAAAATTTTTATTTTTGATCTGCATCCGCTTTGACATCCCCTCTCAGGATCTTATCATACAACGTATAAACCGGATTCCTGACAGACTTGGGAAGTTTAGTAAATGCTTCTTGCATTTTCTGTGTGATTTGAGTTCCGGCTTTTTTCACATTGGAAGCGAGCTTGCTGTTGTTTGGCGTCGACGGAGCCGCCGCTTCCTGCATCTGCAACACAACAGAATCATGAAAGCCGGAAAGCGGAATGTTTTTGGGATATTTCAGAGCAAGCAATGGCAGTGCTAACCGCAATAGCGCACAAATCAGCATGACCGCAATCACACCTTTCACACCGCCCAAAATCCCGCCAAACACACGATTGACCGTATGCAGCACTGGAAGACGGCATACTGCAGTGAGCAGATGACCCACAATTCCAGCAAAAATCAGAATGAGCAGGAACGCCAATATCGTACAAATGATTTTCGCCGCAAATGGATCCTGCTTTTTCATAATGGGTATCACACCGGCAAGCCATTTCCCTAAATGAGGGGACAGCAGCACTGCTGCAATCATCCCTACCAGCCCGGCAAGCGTGCGTGCAGCACCTTTATTGGCACCTGCAATAATGCAGGCAATCAAAACAATGATAAGAATAATATCTATGGCAACACCCATGTCTATGCCTCCTGCTGCTTTTGCGAAATGCATATATATTGTTAGATTATACTATACTTTCCTTCATGCTACAACCGGTTTATTCCAGCTTTTCGAGCTTTATTTCTGAAACTTCCAGGACAAAAGCTTCATTACCGCTGCGCAGCGCGATTGCACGCGCATTGCTGCCCGCGCTGCAAGAACCAGCCGGTTGACCGGCATCTGTAAAGGCATGTACTGTTCCTTCGCTAAGTGCTGCCATTTTGTTTCCGAATCTGGATACACTTGAGATTGTCCCGTCAACCTGCGCCGAACCGATTAAATTCCCATTCAAGTTGATTGCTGTCAGGCTGCTGTTCGCTGCATTGTGAAATTTAGACAGTCCCAGCACGGCCATTCCGCTGCTTAAATTCCAAGCAGAAAGTTCTCCGCCGTCATAATGATAAGCATGCAGGGCTTTACCGGAAGCGTCCATAGCGGCCGTCTGCTTGTCGCCGACAGCAAGAATGCCGCCCGTATCTGTATAAGCCACATCCAAGAAGACTGTATCGCTGTAAGAAGCTGTTGGTTTGACTAGCGAACTGGAATTAAAGTCTAATTTGTAAACCACACTGACCATTTCCCCGCCGCTGGTACCAACAGCCGTCACAGCTGCTTGTGTGCCGGAATCATTGAGGGCAACTGCAGTTGGATAATATTCTGAGAATGAATATTCATAGGCAGTCTGCCCATTTTGCAGATAGACAGTCAGTTTTCCGCAGTATCCGTCCTGCTGTGTCAGCAGGGCATAACGGCCATTGGAGCAGACAGCCCCACCCAGCAGTTTGCCATCCGCACTGTCGGAAACCAAAGTTTTCAGTTGATTTTCCAGCCGGTATCCGGTTCCGCCCAAGTTGTAAACCAGCACCCGGTTTCCACTGACGTTCATAACCGGATCTGAAAAGCTGTGCTTTTTGGAAAACAGCTGCTTTGCGGAACCATTATAAGCCTCAATTGCCGTATCGCTGGTGAGAAAGATATTTTTTCCGGCGGACATGAAATTCCGCGGCATGATATTTTCACTGCTAAGATGTAAAGGATAGCCATTTCCTGTACCCAGACCGAGCATTTCTGTCTGCATCCATTCTGAGATATTCTCCGGCTTAAGACTTTCCCTGTTCACCCAAACGGCCATAACAACTGCACAAATAAGCAGAATGATAATTGCCGTGTAGATGCCGCGCGGCGGTTTTTGTGAGCGTTGAACCGTTTTACGCCAGCTCTTTTGACTCTTTTGACTGCCGATAGGAGGCAATTCTCCCGGCAGACGGCTGTCGGAAGAGCTGTGTGCACGAATCCGTCTCAGCCGGTTTCTCTGCGAATTAATCTGCATGCAGATCCGCCTCCTTATAAAATACACGGTTTAGATAAAGTCCCTGCGGCGGCGCTGTCGGACCGGCCCGGGTACGATCCTTCGATGCGAAAATTTTCGGAATTGCATCCGGCGCTATTTTCCCCTGCGCAACGTATAAAAGCGTTCCGGTCAAAATTCTTACCATATTATACAGGAACCCATCTGCGGAAACAGAAAAGCAGACCAAGTTGCCCTTCCGCCGGACCTCAGCCTGTGTAACCTTCCGTGTAAAGTTTCTGGATTCCCGCTTATCCAACGTACAGAAAGAAGTGAAGTCATGACTGCCTACATATTGTGCCGCGGCAGCATTGAGCTGCGTTTCGTCCAGCGGATACCAATAATGCAGTGCCCGCTGATAGAGGAATGGGCTGCGCACCGGTGCATTCCAGATTTGATAAACATATTGTTTCCCCTTGCAGGAATAACGTGCATGAAAATCCTCCGGCACCTCACGGCATGCCTGCACCGCCACATCCGGCGGCAGGAAATGATTTAAAGCATCCACCAGCCGCCCACAGGGGATCCGACTCTGTGTATGAAACGAGACACAGAACATACGGGCATGCACACCTGCATCCGTTCGGGAGCAGCCTTTTAAATTCGGTTTTTCCTGCATTACACTTACCAGTGCATTCTGCAAAACTTCCTGTACGGTTACAGCATTCGGCTGAATCTGCCAGCCATGATAGCGGGCGCCGTCAAAACACAAGGTAAGTAAAAGATTACGCACAGGCCGCTCCTTTCCTGACAGTTTGTACAATTTCCACGATTTATCAATCAATTTTAAATAACAGTCGGCAAAAAAATGTTGAGAAGAATAACAACCGCCAAAACCGCTGCACCAAAAAGCAAGGCGATATAATCCAGCGCAACCATGTGCAGGACTTTCATCTTTGTGCGGCCTTCTCCGCCATGGTAGCAGCGGCATTCCATTGCCATTGCCAGTTCATAAGCCCGCCGGAAAGAGGAAACAAACAGCGGAATCAGCACAGGGATAAGGGATTTAATCCGCTGCATCAGCCCGCCGGATTCCATATCCGCACCGCGGGCTTTCTGCGCCGCCATAATCTTGTCCGTTTCTTCCAACAATGTCGGCACAAAACGGAGCGCAATGGTCATCATCATGGCAATCTCATGCACTTTCACATGCAGCGATTTTAAGGGCGACATCAGCCGCTCCATCGCATCGGTGAGTTCCGTAGGAGACGTTGTAAAAGTCAGAATCGAGCTAAAGAGAATCAAACTGACAATTCGCACTGCAATGAAGATGGCATTTTGAATTCCGTTTGCCGTTATCTGCATAAAGCCAATCTGCACCAATACGGGTCCGCTTCCGTAAAACAGATTGAGCACCGAGGTAAACAGCACAATAAACAGAATCCCCTTCATGCTCTTAAAATACATTTTCACAGGAACTCCGGATACTGCCATCAGGCAAAACGTAACCACTGTAAGGAATCCCAAGCTCCAAAAATTATTGGCTACAAAAATATAAACAATGAATGCAATGGTCAGAAGCAGTTTGGCACGCGGGTCCAGCCGGTGGATAGGAGAACTTCCGGGAAAATACTGCCCAAGTGTAATGTCTCTTGTCATGCGCGGTCATCCCCTTTCCGCACCAAAGGAAGCAGCTGCGCCACTGCCTGCTCCACAGTCAGACATGTTTTTACCGGATAGCCGCGTCCTTTAAGTTCTGCCATAATCTTCGTCACCTGCGGAACCTGCAGGCCAATAGACTCCAGCTCCTGATCACGGGCAAAAACAGCTTCCGTCCGATCAAGCATCTGCAGATGGGAAGCATTCATCACCAATACGCGGCTGGCGACCCTTGCCACGTCCTCCATGCTGTGGGAAACCAGCAAAACCGTATTGCCGCGTTTCTTATGGTAATCTAAAATTTCACTCAGCAGGACTTCACGTCCTGCCGGATCCAAACCGGCAGTCGGCTCATCCAGAATCAGGACATCCGGATCCATCGCAATCACACCAGCAATGGCAACACGGCGTTTTTCTCCTCCGGAAAGTTCAAAGGGACTTTTATCCAACAGGTCATCCGGCAGCCCGACAAACTTTGCAGCAGCACGCGCACGCCTTTCAATCTCGCTTTCGGGAAGTGCCATATTGCGGGGACCGAATTGAATATCTTTAAGGACCGTTTCTTCAAAAAGCTGGTCTTCCGGGTATTGGAACACCATACCTACTTTAAAACGGACCGCACGGATTTTTTTAGGGTCTTCCCAAATATCCCGTCCGGAAAGCAGAACCTTTCCGGACGTCGGCCGAATCAAGCCATTAAGCATCTGGATAAGCGTACTTTTTCCGGAACCAGTATGCCCAATTACGCCAATGAATTCTCCCTGGTGAATTTTCACGCTTACGTTCTGCACCGCCTTTTTTTCAAAAGGGGTACCGGCACCATAAGTATAGCAGAGGTCCTGCGTCTCCAAAAGAGGAATCATGCGGAGTCCCCCTTTCCGGAAAGCATGGGTACCAAGGCATCGACACATTCGTCAATTGTCAGCACACACCGTGGAAATTTGCATCCAGCATTGCTCAGGCGGAATGCCAGTTCCGTAGCCTGCGGAACATCCAGTTTATGAGTTTTGAGCAGGTCAACTTGAGAAAAGACTTCCTCTGGTGTCCCCTGCGTCAGAATTCTCCCACTGTCCATAACAATCACACGGCCTGCCTGCACTGCCTCGTCCATATAATGGGTAATCAGGATAATCGTAATGCCCTTGTCATGGTTCAGCATCCGGATGGTGTCCATCACCTCTGCACGCCCGCGCGGATCCAACATGGCTGTCGGCTCATCCAGCACGATGCAGGCTGTTTCCATGGCAAGAATGCCCGCAATGGCAACGCGCTGTTTCTGCCCGCCGGAAAGTTTGTAGGGAGCATGGGTGCGGTACTCGTACATATCCACTGCTTTCAACGCCTCATCCACACGCCTGCGAATTTCTTTGGGTTCAATTCCGAGATTTTCCGGACCAAAGGCAACGTCTTCTTCCACAATAGAAGCAACCAGCTGATTATCCGGATTTTGCTGCACCATTCCCACCTGCCGGCGGATGTCATACGTTTTTGATTCATCGGCGGTGTCCATTCCGTCAACCAGGACCTTTCCGGAGGTAGGTGTCAGCATGGAATTAAACATTTTTGCCATTGTTGATTTGCCGGAACCGTTATGCCCCAGAAGCGCTACAAATTCTCCACGCCCGATGGACAGGTCAATTCCTTTCAGCACTTCATGCACAGGGGCATCCGGATGTTCCTCATTCGGTTCATCATAGGTGAAATGGACATCTTCTGCTTTGATAAATTCCATTGGTTTCTCCTTTTCGTGTCGCGCGGTCACTGCTGACCTGAGCGCACGTTCCCTTTCGGGATTGGATAGACTGTAAATTTTAAAATAATCATGATTTCAGGCAGGAAAACAGGCAATTGCCGTGCTTCCGCAGGGTAGGCTCCGCCCTGTACTGGTCACACGCAGGCCAATTTCCTCTGCATGAACGTTCCCACCAAATCGCGGCTGCAGCATCACACCCAGCAAATATTCCATTACGGCCGGGGAAAGACCCGTCGTATAGGAATTCAGCAGGAAAAACAGGGGGTGTTGACTGAGAAGGGGAATGCACATCTGCACAAGCGGGTAAAGCTGCTCTTCCAGTTTCCAGATTTCTCCGCCCGGTCCGCGCCCATAAGACGGCGGGTCCATAATAATCGCATCATATCGGTGGCTGCGGCGGTGCTCTCGCTGAACAAATTTCGTGCAGTCATCCACAAGCCACCGTACCGGCTTGTCTGCAATTCCACTGGCAGCAGCATTTTCTTTCGCCCACTGCACCATCCCCTTACTGGCATCTACATGACAGACCGAAGCACCCGCTTTGGCACAGGCAAGGGAGGCAGCTCCCGTATAGCCAAACAAGTTCAAAACGCTGATTGGCCGATTGGCATTGCTGATTTTCTCCATTGCATACTGCCAGTTGACTGCCTGTTCCGGGAAAATACCAGTATGCTTAAAACCCATTGTCTTAAGCCGGAAAGTCAGCCCCTGCCAACCTATCTCCCAGACCGGCGGCACTTTCCGCAGGATTTCCCAATGTCCGCCGCCGGAGCTGGAGCGAAGATAACGTGCATCCGCCTTCTTCCAACGGGGATCTTTCCTCGGCGTGTCCCAGATAATCTGCGGGTCCGGCCGAATCAGCAGCACGTTTCCCCAGCGCTCCAGCCGCTCCCCACGGGATGTGTCAATCAACTCATAATCCTGCCAAACTGCAGTGCGCATTTGCTTCTCCTCCCCCTTCAGGCATTTTAAAATAAGCGGCCCTGCATCAGGCAAGACGCTCTTTCAGCACCCCGGCAACGGAGTTTGCCAATTTGCGGATGAGCTGCGTGTCTTGACCTTCTACCATGACACGCAGCAATGGCTCGGTACCAGATGGGCGGACAACGATACGACCGTCTTCCCCCAATTCTTTTCTGGCCTTTTCCACCGCTTCCTGCACCACTGCATCAGAAGCGAAACGCGCTTTCCCATCCTCAGCAACTTCTACATTGACCAGCACCTGCGGATAACGGGTCATCAGAGTGACCAGTGAGCTGAGTTTTGCCTGACGACGTTTCAGGATAGACAGCAGTTGGGCAGCTGTAAGTTGTCCGTCTCCTGTTGTTGCAAAGTCGAGGAAAATCACATGGCCGCTCTGCTCTCCGCCAAAATTATAGCCGCTCTGCTTCATTCTTTCCAGCACATAGCGGTCACCAACTTTAGTTGCTTCAAAGTGCATGCCGTTTTCCTCACAGAAACGAGAAAAGCCCATATTTGTCATAATAGTGCCCACGGCTGTGTTTTTCTCCAGCTTACCACGGGATTTCATATCTGCCGCGCAGATGGCCATGACAAAATCGCCGTCCACAAAGTTTCCCTTGTCGTCCACGGCGAGGCAGCGGTCGGCGTCACCGTCAAAAGCAACACCGGCATCCAAACCATTTTCCCGCACAAAAGCCATGAGATTTTCCATATGGGTTGAGCCACAGTTGTCATTGACATTTACACCGTTTGGGTGGCTGGAAATCATATGGCATTCTGCGCCAAGCTCGGTAAAAAGCAGTTCCGCTGTGCGGGAAGCCGCTCCGTTCGCACAATCAATACCGATACGCAGACCGTCCAGAGAAAATGGAACAGTACTTTTAATATGGTCAACATAATCACGCACGACATTGGGGGCTGTGGTTACAGTACCGATATCTCCGCCAGTGGGAACCGGAAGCTCTTCCGTCTTATTGAAAACAATTTCTTCAATTTTATCCTCCAGCGCATCCGGCAATTTGTATCCATCCCCGGAAAAGATCTTGATTCCGTTGAACTGACAGGGGTTATGGCTTGCGGTCAGCATTACACCGGCATCTGCTTTATATTTTTCCACCAGATAGGCAACAGCCGGAGTCGGAATCACACCAAGCTGCACCACATCCGCACCGACACTGCACAGGCCGGCTGTAATGGCGGCTTCCAGCATATCAGAAGAAATGCGGGTGTCTTTGCCGATGATGATTTTGGGGTGGCGGTTCCCAGAATCCGTCAGCACATAGGCGGCGGCACGGCCAATCTTCAAAGCAAGTTCACAGGTCAGTTCGCTGTTTGCAACACCACGCACGCCATCTGTACCAAAAAGTCTTCCCATTCCGATTACACTCCTGTTTCATTCAATTTAATGTTTCTAATGTTTCGCTTCATTTCTGCCCAAGCAAAATAAAATAAAGCATTTAAAAAAGCCGCTGCTGCTCCGGAGGATTCTCTTCCGGCGGCTGCAGACCAAGATGCAGATAAGCTGACTTAGTTGCAACACGTCCGCGCGGTGTGCGCGCAAGAAATCCAATTTGCATCAGATAAGGCTCATAAACATCTTCCAACGTCACGGCCTCTTCTCCGATGGCAGCAGCAAGCGTATCCAAACCAACCGGACCGCCATTGTAGTATTTGATCATCGTTGTCAACATGCGCCGGTCATTAGAGTCTAAGCCAAGCTCATCGACTTCCATACGGTCGAGACCTATGCGCGCCGCATTGCAATCAATTGTACCATGATTCGTGACCTGTGCAAAGTCCCGCACACGTTTGAGCAGCCGGTTGGCAATTCGCGGTGTCCCGCGGCTTCGCGAAGCAATTTCCAGCGCGCCGTCCGAATCAATTTCAATGCCGAGGATAGAGGCAGAGCGTGTGACAATCTGTGCAAGTTCTTCTGGAGAATACATTTCCAGCCGGAGCACGACACCAAATCGGTCCCGCAGCGGCGCAGAAAGCTGACCGGCACGGGTAGTGGCACCCACCAGCGTGAATTTTGGCAGTGGGAGATGATAGCTTGCCGCCATCTGGCCTTTTCCGGTAATAATATCAATCGAATAGTCTTCCATTGCCGGATACAGAATTTCTTCAACCGTGCGCGGCAGGCGGTGGACTTCATCAATAAACAGTACATCCCCTGCATTAAGGTTCGTAAGGATGGCAGCAAGATCTCCCGGCCGCTCAATTGCCGGTCCGGAAGTAACGCGCAGATTGACACCCAGCTCATTGGCAATGATACCGGCAAGCGTCGTTTTGCCAAGGCCCGGCGGCCCATAAAGCAGCACATGGTCCAATGTCTCTTTCCGTTGTTTTGCCGCTTCAATAAACACGGCAAGATTCTCTTTGACTTTTTCCTGACCGATATAATCTTCCAGACAGCGCGGCCTTAACGGATTTTCCGTTTCCTCGTCATTCGGCGTATACTGCGGTGCCACCATGCGGTTTTCAAGATCAAAATCATCTTCCGTGTATTCCATCTGCACACCTCTTTCCCTGTCTCGTCAGCCCGGAGCAGATGTTCTGCCCGTGCAGACGGATGAAAAGCAAAGACTATCTCCCTACATATATAATATTCCTGCTCTTTTACATAATAATAAAGGTAAAGCAGACACAAACTCATTAAAAAAACAAAGTCCCATGCTGCAAGTTTGGTTACCGCACGCTGCCAAAATTTTTCAGTGCAAGCCGAATCAACTCCTCCACGGGAAGGCTGCTGTCCAATTTGGCAACCGCGCTGCTTGCTTCGCTGGCAGAATAGCCGAGCACTGTCAGTGCATTGACAGCTGCTTCCGCATTCCCTGCTGCAGACGGAACGCCAACCGGCAAATGCGCCATCTGAGGATCTGATGCCTGCATGGATTGGACTTTATCTTTCAGCTCCAGCACAATGCGCTGACCCAGTTTTGGCCCAACGCCGCTGGCACGGGTAAATGCCTTGCTGTCACCAGTAGCGGCGGCGGCAGCCACCTGTTCCGGTGTCAATACAGAAAGGATTGCCAGTCCGGCTTTCGGACCAACCCCGCTGATATTAGTAAGCAGTTTAAAACAGTTGAGTTCTGCCTGTGTAGCGAATCCGAAAAGATCCAGCGCATCTTCCCGCACATTTAACTGGGTGTAAAGTTTAACCTCCTGACCAACCGGCGGCAGGGCTTTCTGCGTATTCATGGTCGTGCGGCATAAAAAGCCCACTCCGCCGCATTCGACCACCGCCACATTGGGCTGCGTATGCGTAAGAATCCCTTTGACACTGTAAAACATAAGCCTGCTCCTCTATTGCCGAAACTTTTCCAGTGACCGGCGGCGCATCGCACTGGCACTGGCCTGCCCATGCGTAATGGCCATGGCCAGTGCATCAGCTGTGTCATCCGGCTTCGGCACCTCACGCAGGCAAAGCAGCCGGCGCGTCATCTCCATCACCTGCGGCTTTTTCGCCCGGCCATAGCCGGTAACCGCCTGCTTCACTTGCATCGGCGTATATTCATACACCGGGCATCCGGCCTGCTCACAGGCCAACAGAATAACACCGCGCGCTTCCGCCACACCGATTCCCGTCGTTTTATTATTCTGAAAATACAATTTTTCAATTGCCGCGGCCTGCGGTTTCCATTGGGTCAGCACGGCCGCTATATCATCATAAATCCGGCACAGGCGCTTTCCAAATGCCATGCCGGCCGGTGTAAAAACTGCACCGGATGCAAGTGGGACATAGTGCCCGGCTTCCGTTCGCAGAACACCCCAGCCCACAATCGCATAGCCGGGGTCAATTCCAAGGACAATCACGGCAGTGTCCCCTCTCCTGCTGCATATTTCCTACTCAGCAGTTACACGTCATTATACCACATTTTTATATAAAATCAAAACAGCAAACCGTGTCTTTTCTTCCTAAAAAAATTTGTAGGTTTCAATAAAATATTTGCCATTATTGTTTGTTTCGTGTATACTTAAGCTAAGTTCTGTAAAGTTTTCAAACCCGACGCCCATCATTTAAAAGCACAAGAAACAATCGGTGCTTTGTATCCACAGGAGGCCTTATCCATGCTTGAAAAAGTTGATCTGAAAAAAAGAGTTTCAAAAGAAGATTATAAAAAGCAAGTGAAACCCCTGCAGACGGCCCTGACGGCTTTGGATGCACCCATTAAAACAGCCGGCCTGCCCGTAATTATTCTGTTTGAAGGGTGGAGTGCAGCAGGAAAAGGGGATGCCATCTCTCATTTGATTTTAAACTTTGACCCGCGTTGGTTTTCGGTTGTGAACATTCAGCCCCCCACAGAGCTGGAACGGCGTGAACCAGCCATGTGGCGTTACTGGCTCACTCTGCCGAAAGCGGGCCAGCTTTCCATCATGGACCGCTCCTGGTATCAGGAAGTCGGCGTGCTGCGTCTGGAAGACGAGGTGGATGACCTGACTAACCTGCGGCATATGGATGAAATTAACAGTTTTGAACGTGGTCTTACCGATAACGGTTATTTGATTATAAAATTCTTTCTGCATATTTCCCAGAAAGAACAGAAGGCTCGTCTGGAAAAACTGGACGACAGCAAAAATACTGAGTGGCGCGTAACGTCGAAAGACTGGCGCCGGTGCAGACAATATGATAAATACTGTGATGTTTTTGATCAAATGCTGGAATATACGAATACACCGAATGCTCCGTGGCATATTGTTTCCGGCATGAATGAAGAAGCGCGTACACTCGATATCTTCCGTATTGTAAAAGAATCAGTAGAATCGGCGCTAAAGCTTCAAACAGAAAAGGCTGCTCTTCCACCCTCGGAATCCCACACGATTCCGCCCAGTCAAGAGCATTTGGTTTCCATGCCAAAACTTTCAGAGATTAATCTCAACAAAAATTTAGACAAAGGAAAATACAAAAAGCAGCTGCAAAAGGAGCAGGAGCGTCTTGCGAATCTGCATAATAAAGTTTATCTGAAAAAAATTCCTGTCATTATCGCATATGAAGGATGGGATGCAGCCGGAAAAGGCGGAAATATTAAGCGTGTTTCTGAAGCGCTGGACCCGCGCGGATATGAAGTCGTTCCCATTGCCGCTCCGACAAAGGAAGAAAAAAGCCGCCATTATTTGTGGCGATTCTGGAAAGCCCTTCCGAAAAGCGGGCATGTCGCCATCTTTGACCGCACATGGTACGGCCGCGTCCTGGTGGAACGGATTGAAGGTTTCTGCTCCGCGGAAGACTGGCAGCGTGCCTATCGGGAAATTAATGAATTTGAGCGGCAGCTCTATGACTGGGGTGCTGTGATTGTGAAATTCTGGCTCCAAATCAGTCCGGAGGAGCAGCTTCGGCGTTTTAAAGAGCGTGAGGAAACCCCTGCCAAGCAATGGAAAATCACAGACGATGATTGGCGAAACCGTGACAAATGGCCACAGTATGAAATTGCCGTCAATGACATGTTCCAGCACACATCCACTGACTTTGCTCCCTGGCATATCATTGAGGGAAATGACAAGAAGTACGCACGTGTCAAAACTTTAAAGCTGATTAACGAAGCTATTGAAAAACGTTTGGCAGAGGGCAAAAAGCATCACCGCTAATAAAAAATATCTCCGGTTGTTTCCGGAGATATTTTTTTATTTTAGTGTTAATTAAAAATTTTAGCAATCAATACCGTGTCCAATCCTGACTTCAGAACCGCCCAGAAGAGCACTTGGGGGCATCTGCCCTTTTCTGCCTATGAATCGTTACCGTAAGCCGGACTGTAGAAGATACCAGCAAAACTCCCAGTGCCAGTGCTCCGGCAATTGCAAATGTGTGCAGGCCGACACTCACAAACCGGCCTGTATTACCGGATACTGCATACTCCATCGCATGATAAATGCCACCGCCCGGAACCATTGGCAGCATGGAAATCAGCAAGAAACCCGTGGCGGGACTCTTATTGACTCTGGCCATAATTTCTGAATAAACGGAAATTGCAAGAGACGCCATAAAATACTGAAAAATGTCATGGTTGACAAAGCCAAAAAGCAGATAAACACTCCAACCAATCGCTCCGCCTAAAGAAGCCCAAACCATTTTCCAGCCCCGCATATTTACGCATAAACAGTAAGCAATGCAGGCTACGAAACTGAAAAAACTCGCCAGCAAAATCTTCAGCATCCGTCACACTCCCCACAGGGTCCTGGTGAAAATCATGGCAGCACCAACGCCCAGTGCAATTGCCATTGCAACCAGAAGGCTTTCCACGAAACGCAGCATACCGGAAAGGTAGTCTGCCGAAAGAATATCCCGCATAAAACTGGTGATGGCAATCCCCGGCACCAGATTCATGACGCTTCCAATAATCATGCGGTCCGCATTCAGATACGGGTCAAAATGGGCTGCCACAAAGCAGACTAAACCAATTACCGCACTTTCAAGAATGGTCGAAAAGAAAGAATTCGCACGGTACCGCTGAAAGAAATCCTGTATCCAGAAAACCAGCACGCCTGTCAGCCCGCTGACCACAGCATCAGCGGCATTGCCCCCGTAAAACAACGTAAATGCAAACGCAACGCCGGTAAAACCAAGTGCTTTCAGTGATTTGGAATTTCCAATATCATGTTCAATACTGCCGATTTCTGACCGTAATTTAGAAATTGGGGGGCACTGTTTGCAGGCCCGCCGGCAAAGGGAATTTAAACGGTCAATTTTTCCAAGGTCAATACAGCGGTCATCCACTCTGCAGATTCGCGTAATGGGAACGCCGTCGGGACGACATACTGTCACATTGATGCAAGTTGTCAATGCGAAAATATGACTTTTTTCCACTCCATAGGCATGGAAAAGCAAGTGCATGGATTCTTCTGCGCGGTAAATCTCCGCACCGTATTTCACAAGCAGCCGACCAATTTCTGTTCCTACAAAAACCAGTTCATTGTAATCCATAACTATCCTCCAGCACAAGCCTTTACAAATGAAGCCGCCGCCGCAGTTCTTCTTTAACATGTCTGCCCCTGAAAATCAACATGGCCGCAAGCATCATTAGGCTGACTCCCACACACAGCAGGCTTGGCAGCAAAACGGTGATGCAGCCTGTCAATAACAGCATCAGCTGCACAATTCCAAGCAGAGCATCCACCAATAAGTATACAATCAAACTTCCCGACGGAACACTAAACAAACGAAACATAAAAACCAGCGTTACCATCGCACCCATGCAGACAATGGGTATGACAAAATTAATGCTCCATGCATGCCAGCCTGTCACATAATCCCACAAAACACTGAGAGCGGAAACCAGAAAGACCTCCCACACCAACGTTTTGGGAACATTTCGCTGTTTATAAAGGGCCAGCCCTAATGTAAGCCACATGCAAAGCACACCGCCAAGTACGAACAGGCTCCATGGCCCGTACTGCCGATTCAGAAAGTTCAGCAGCAGACACACAATGCAAGCCGACACACTTGCCAGCGCAAGGATGGAAATCCAAAGCCGACGCTGCCGGTGCCCATCCGGCAATTCTGGAAATCCGCTCGGTTCCGGCTCCCCCTGCAGAACTGCATTGCACAGCGGGCAGCGTTCCCGGTCACCGCGCACACTGACTTTGCATTTTTCGCAGTATTTCATAAATATGCTCCCTATGGATTAATTATCCTCAAAAAAATCTGTATCAATTTCCACCGGTATCCCCATATTTGTCAGCGAACGAAAAAAATTCTTTTGAATTTCTGTGTTCAAAAAAGCAGAGGAAAAACTGAGCGTCATTTTCTCCTCATAAGTCAAACAGCACATCTGCACTTTCTGCGTACTGATGAATACCTCAAATTTCTCAATGTAGGGCCGCAGTTCTGCCGGCATATGCACAATACCAATATTAGAGACCGCACTGGTTTCTTTGCGAGTCTCCAAATAACTTCCCAAACGCATAACCCCATCTTTCACAGAAAGGATCATTGCACGAGCCAGTGGATTTTCAATCAGCATGATGTACTGGTTCACCCGATACTGCAGCTCCTCCGGAGAGAGTCCAGCTTTAAACTGCTGATCCAATTTTGCAAGAATGCTTTTCAGACTTCCGTCTCCCTGTGAAAAGTCGTACCCCACATCCATAACCCCAAAAAAGTTGCGTGCGGAAGCAGACCGAAAATGATTGCGCAGGTTGATTGGCACTGCAAGCACAATCGGACGACTGACATCTTTTACGGGCATCTCTTTTCGGATTGCCAGAATGACCAGCGCGCAAATCAGCTCCGTAAGGCTGGTCCCATAAGAGTGGCTGACATTCAGTAACTGTTTTGTCGGGACAGTCCCCACAATAACATTCAGCCGATAGTCCATCGTCCGCATTCCACGCAGCCGGTAAACGGTCTTATGAACCTTTTTAATTTTCGGTAGTTTCTGATAGTTGGCATAACGTGCAAAGCTGTCATCCATGCTCTGGCTCTCACTGGCATCATAGTCCAGTCCCGACAGTCCGCCAAGCGCTTCCGGATGCACACGTTTCAAATAGCGAAAAATGAGTACCCGTAAAAAATGCATAGCACCGGTCCCATCGGAAATTGCATGAAACACTTCCAAATTAACCCTGCAGCCAAAATAGGTAACTTCAAACAAAAGATTGGATACATCCTTGTCATACAGCTGTGAGCAGGGTGATTTGTATTCGCGCTGGACTACCGGCATTTTGTCTGTGTCTTCAAGGTAATACCAGAAAAGCCCGCGCTTAATAATCGTTTGAAAACCGGGAAAAGAGCCAAGTGTCTGGTCGAGCGCCTCCTGCAGTTTCTGCGGCTGAACCGGCTCCTTCAATTCACAAACGAAGCGAAAAACCTTTGTATCCCTCTGCCCGCTGGTACAGGGGAAAATTTTTGCTGCTGTATCAAGACCTGTCCACTGGAATTTTCGGTGACTCATTTTTCTTCACCTCCGTGCAGGAATATCAGCGGATACTTAAAAATTCATTGATATATTGATAGGCTGCCTTCACAGGAGCCGGCATCCCAATTAAGGAAAAAAAGCCATGCATGCAATCCCGAATCCGGCGAATTCGCACTTTTCCACCTGCTTCCGCCAGACGCCGTCCATATTCCTCTCCTTCATCCCGCAGCGGATCATATTCGGCACTGAGGATCAGGGTGGCCGGCTGACAGGAAAAGTCTTTTGCCAGCAGCGGGGCAAAATAGGGATTGTGCAAATCCTGATCACTGCTTTTGTAAAGATTAATGTAATCCTCTACCCGCTGTGCGGTCAGCATATTATCTTGGCCGTTGGAACGGATAGATTCAAAAGGAGATGTTTGGGGATTATGATCATACCACAGACTCGGATAAAGCAGAATTTGACGGGCAGGCAGGATGGCACCACGGTCTCTGGTCATCAAAGAAACGGCCGCCGCTAAATTCCCGCCGGCAGAATCCCCAATCAGCGTCACATCACTTGCCGTAAAACCAAAGTCCGCGACTTCCTGAAAAACGGTCTGCACTGCCGTATAGCAGTCGTGCAGGCCAGCAGGAAACGGGTGTTCCGGAGCAAGGCGGTAATCCACACTGATGACTGTATATTGAATCATGCGCGTCATCAGGACACAGACATCATTGTAAGAATCAATGTCTCCGCTCACCCAGCCGCCGCCATGAAAGAAAATGAGCAGACCGCCGGAAGTGCCACTGGGAGAAAAGATACGGACTGGGACCTCATGGTTGCCGCAGCGAATGACGTGGTTCCAAGGACGGTATGCAGGTTTCAGCAGCGGCAGATGCGCTGCCCGTGTAAAATTACGAACTAATTGATACTCTTTCTTAATATTCACCTTTGCAGCGTTTCTGGTCAGTGCTGCTATGACAAAACGCATCGGTTTTGACAATGCCATACGGCTCCTCCTTCTTCGGGATAAAAGCTTACAGGTGGTGTTTCAGCGGCTGATCGGCCGGCCGCATCCGCAGCGGCTTTGGCAGATATTTATCGAGATCAGGTCGGACCTCACGGTGCTGCGATGGGTCTTTTGAAGCGGAAATCCGCCCTGTCCGTCCGGTTTTGACGTGCTGCAAAACCGGCTTTTGCTTCTTTGGAAGCGGCTTTGCCTGCTTTTTCGGCCACTGTGCGTGGTCTGCCGACGGCTGTGCATAACGGTTTCCTCGTTTTTGTGGTTGATGAGTGGAAGCCTTCCTCTGCTGCGGCTGTTTTGTGCTGCTTTTCCCTCGATGGGCCTGCACAGACTTCTGCTGACGGCGTTCCCTTGCCGCCTTCGCATCCTTCTGACGTTCCAGCTGTTTTTGCCGCTGTTCTTCTTTCGTCATGGGAACCAGTTCCCGCATAGGATAAGGATGTTCCTTAATTTCCGGAATCTCTTGTCGAATCAGCCTCTGAATATGCTGAAAATTTGCTTTTTCATTGATACTGCAGAAAGAAAGCGCAGTGCCGCTGTGTCCCGCACGTGCAGTGCGTCCAATGCGGTGTACATATGTTTCCGGTACTTCCGGTATATCGTAATTGATTACGTGTGAAATTTCCTCGATATCAATTCCGCGGGCCGCAATATCCGTTGCCACCAAAACACGCACCTGATGGTTCCGGAACTTCGACAGTGCAGCCTGCCGTGCATTTTGCGTTTTATCCCCGTGAATCGCCGCTGCAGAAATGTTTGCGTGGGTAAGGTCACGCACGACACGGTCTGCCCCGTGTTTTGTGCGGGTAAAAACCAGTGCAGAAGAAATACGCGGGTCTTTTAAAACCCAGACCAGCAGCCGGCATTTGTTGCTCTTATCCACATAATAAACACTCTGGTCGATTCTTTCAACTGTTGTGGCAGGCGGCGTAATGCTGATTTTAACCGGGTTCTGCAAAATACCGGCTACCAGCGTGCGGATTTCCTTCGGCAGTGTCGCACTGAACATCAGATTCTGCCGCTTCTGCGGCAGCTGGGAAATCACGCGCTTTACATCGTGAATAAAGCCCATATCCAGCATCCGGTCTGCTTCATCCAGCACAAAAATTTCAACTTGTGAAAGATCAATGTAGCCTTGATTGACAAGATCATTGAGCCTGCCCGGGGTTGCCACTAACACATCTGCCCCCTGCCGCAGGCTTTTGACCTGTCCTGCTTGATTGACACCGCCAAACACGACACAACAGTTTTGATGCAGGCCTTTCCCATACTCCCGAAAATTGTCGAAAATTTGGATTGCCAATTCTCTGGTCGGTGTCAGGACAAGTGTACGGACGGGCCTGCCGTCCACTGGATTTTCCTCCAGATGCTGTAGGATCGGCACTGCAAAAGCAGCTGTTTTCCCGGTACCCGTTTGTGCACAGCCGAAAAGGTCACGCCCCTGCAGCACCTGTGGAATCGCCTCCTGCTGAATAGGCGTGGGGGTTTTGTATCCTGCATGCTCCAGATTCCTGAGAATAGGCGGTATGATCTTCAACGATTTAAAATCCATATAACTCTCTTTTCTAATTTCTTTCCTTCATCATAGTTCCTTGAACCGTTTGTCACAGAACGCCTTGATTTTCCCGGCTGCCTTGCATCCCATGCGTCGCAGAACATCTGCTTCCAAACTAATTATACCATGCTTCTTCACGCAAAACAAACAGGAACTGCCGCAGATTCCATTTTCCTTCCACTAACAGCCGCAAAAGGAATCGCATGGTAAAACAATTCTGTGGAAACTTCTCCATTAGCATAAAGCGCAAAAGCAATGGTTACTGCATGTACTCCACACCTTCAGCCGTAACCCGAGCGTAGATAAGCGGCATGACAGCCGGAGCCGTTTCGCCGATTGTAACCGCGCCTTCAAAGAGCTGTTCTGCCGCTTTGCATTTTTCAACATCTGCCGCATAAAAGCGGGCAATCGGTTCCCCTTTCCGCACGCGGTCTCCGGTCTTTCTCAGCAGCACAATCCCTGCGCTGCTGTCAATTGAATCGTTTTTCTTTTCTCTGCCAGCCCCAAGCTCCACGGAGGCAATCCCACATTTTTCCGTATCCATTGCTGTGATAAAGCCGTCCCGCTGTGCCGGCACCTCTAATTCTGCACCGGCTTTTGCAAACGCATCCGGATTATCCAGAACGGTGGTATCCCCGCCCTGCGCGGCAGCCATCTCCTTGAATTTTGCAAAGCCTTGGCCATTTTCGATTTGTCCACGTGCCATTTCCCTGCATGCTGCGAGCTTACCCTTTCCGGCAAGGTACAGCATATTAGCCGCCAAGTCTAAACAAACTTCTGTCAAGTCACTGGGGCCTTTCCCATGCAGGGTTTTGCATACTTCCTGAATCTCTAATGCGTTTCCAATATTATTGCCCAGCGGCCGATTCATATCCGTAATTAGTGCAGCCGTGCGGCGCCCCACCTGCTTGCCAATGTTCACCATTGCCTGTGCAAGACGAACGGAGTCTGCCACCGTCTTCATAAATGCACCGCTTCCGGTTTTGACATCCAGCAAAATACAGTCCGCACCGGCCGCAATCTTTTTGCTCATAATGCTGGAAGCAATCAGCGGAATGGAATTGACGGTAGCTGTCACATCCCGCAGTGCATAAAGTTTTTTGTCCGCAGGTACTAGATTTCCCGTTTGGCCCACCACGCAGCAGCCAACTTTCTGCACAATCTCTAAAAAACGTTTCTGCGTGAAGTCTGTGTGCAGACCGGGAATGGATTCCATTTTATCAATAGTTCCGCCGGTGTGACCTAAACCCCTGCCACTCATCTTGGCTACCCGCACACCGAGAGAGGCGACAATCGGCACGACAATCAGTGTGGTCTTATCCCCAACGCCTCCGGTGGAGTGTTTGTCGACCTTGATGCCGTCAATGGAAGACAAATCGATCCTGTCGCCGGAACGGGCCATGCACATCGTCAGCTGCGCAGTTTCCTGAGGCGTCATGCCCCGCAGGAAAATCGCCATCAACAGGGCACTGGCCTGATAGTCCGGAATGTCCCCTTTTACATAGCCAGTAATAAAGAATTGAATTTCTTCATTGCTCAAAGTGCCGCCGTCCCGCTTTTTTGCAATAATATCATACATGCGCATTCTCTAACTTCCCCTTTCTGATGTTTCAGCAGCCTTGGGATTCCTTTTGTTTAACAATTTTAACAATACGGCTGGTTCCAAGCCTGCTGGCACCCAGCTGCATGAATTTCTCTGCATCCTCCAAAGAAGCAATCCCGCCGGCTGCTTTAATCCGTACGTTTTTCCCAACAAATTTCTTAAACAGAGAAACATCCGCGAAAGTTGCCCCGTTTGCCGAAAATCCCGTGGATGTCTTGATAAAGTCTGCGCCGGATTCGGTAACGACTTCACACATGCGGATTTTTTCCTCTTCCGTGAGCAGGCAGGTCTCTAGAATCACTTTCAGAATATGGCCGCCACATGCCGCTTTGACCTGCCGGATTTCGGACAGGACTTTCTCATAAAGCCCATCTTTTACCCAGCCGATATTAATAACCATGTCAATCTCATCCGCGCCGTTTGCCAGCGCATCTCTTGTTTCAAAAACTTTTGTCGCAGTCGTGGAGTAACCGTTTGGAAAACCAATCACCGTGCAGACTGCCATGCGGTCCCCGACAAATTCCTTTGCCTGCTTCACATAACTTGCCGGAATACAGACGGAAGCCGTGTGGTAATGCATGGCATCCTCACAAATTTGCTGAATTTGCCCCCACGTTGCTTCCTGTTTTAACAGCGTATGATCAACAGCTCCCAGCAGTTTCTGCATATCCATTTCCATCGTCCTCTTTTCTTAAATTCGTAAATGGACTATCTTCAAATCCATTTTGTGTCCGTGCTTTTGCGAAGGGTATCTCATTTTCAACTGTTTCCGGCGATTTGGTGGAAAAGTATCAAAAGGAAAATTTTCTTGTATTCTCTCTTTTGGATTCATGATTGCTATTTCCTGCCGTCTTGTACGTTTGTTTTACCCCAGCTGAATCAGAAGCAGAACAGACTTAGAAAGATCTGCCCTTCTCAATTCTCAGCGCACACCTTTTTCATAAGGCAGACCGTCCGATTTTGGTGCAACAGAACGACCCACGAACAGAATCAATACAACAATGGTCAAAATATAGGGCATCATAGCAAGAATTTCGGGGGGGATTGATGTATGCGCCAATCCGGGGAAAACAGACAGCGCCTGTGCAAAGCCAAATAACAGGCAAGCACCATAAGCGCCCTGTGGTGTCCATTTGCCAAAGATGACAGCAGCCAGCGCAATGAATCCCTGACCGCTGATGGCAGTCGGCGTAAATTGCTGGATAACCGCCAGTGTCATGGAGGCACCGCCGAGCCCCGCGAGGATACCGGACGTAATCACACAGCCATAGCGGGTACGGTTTACATTGATGCCCAAAGTATCCGCCGCCGCTGGGTGTTCCCCAACGGAGCGAATCCGCAAACCCCATTTTGTGCGGTACAGCACAAACCACAGGACAATCATGGCAGCAAATGCCAGAATAACGGTAATATCAAAGTTAAAATTCTGCGCAACAATGTTACGCTGTGCGCCGCCCAGAATTTTTGGCAGCTTGTGCGGCACTGGCTGTGTCATCGTAGCACCGGAAAAAGTCAGGCGGCACAGAAACAGTGCAAGACCTGGACCAATCAGATTCAGTGCGATACCTGAAATGGTTTGGTCCGCTTTAAAGGTAACAGATGCCACCGCATGCAGCAAAGCAAACAGGCCCCCCGCAATCCCCGCAAGCAGAAAACCGACCCATGCATTTCCGGAGAAGTAACCAACTGCCGCACCAACAAATGCACCGACTGTCATCATGCCTTCAATGCCAAGGTTCACAACACCAGAGCGCTCAGAAATCACACCAGCCAAAGCACCAAAAATCAACGGCGCAGAGTACATGAATGTATTGCCAATCAGTAAGGATAGATTATTTAGCAGCATTGTGCATCCCCCTCTTTTCAAGCCGGACAGCCAATTTAGGAATCACTGCCGTCAGCGCAACAAAAAACACAATTGTACCAATCATAATGTTAATGATCTCACTGGGAGCACCAATATTGGCCTGAATAGACTGCCCGCCGTAAAGCAAGCCGCCGAAGAGCAGGCCGGCAAAGATACACCCAATTGGTGAACTGCCTGCAATGAATGCAACCGATAGCCCATTGAAGCCATTATTTTCAAATGCAGAAAGAGTAGAAATACGGTGCGGATCAGTACCTGTAATAACCATGGAAGCAGCAAGGCCCGACAGCGCGCCGGCTATCAGCATAGTGATGATGATATTTTTGTTGACGGAAATTCCAGCAAATTCTGCCGCATCGCGGTTTAATCCAACTGCACGCAGCTCATAGCCCTTCGTGGAACGATAAAGAAGCATCCAGACAAAGACAGCTGCCGCAATGGCTATCACGAAACCAAAATTCACATCTGTTTTCAGCAGGACTTCACGCAGGGCTTTATGTCCTTTCAGAACTGCTAAACCTGCATCGCTTGTTTTCCAGTTCGGCAGGAGCATGGTGTAACTTGACGGATTGACCGGATAAGCTGCCGTGGAATTCGGTTCATGGAATCTCGCGCTGCTGACAACCCAATTGGAAATGTAAAAAGCAATCCAGTTGAACATAATGCTGGTCAGCACTTCATGGATACCAAACTTTGCTTTCAGAAAACCAATGATGCCCCCCCACAGCGCTCCAGCTGCCACACCGGAAAGCACGACCAGCGGGATTTGAATGATGGGTGGAAAATTGCAAAGGTAGCCTACGAGATTGGCGGCAACTGCCCCGATAATGTACTGTCCCTCAGCCCCAATATTAAAGAGGCCGACCTTATAGGCAAAAGCGACACTCAGTGCTGTCAGCGTAATGGGGGTTGCCTTAATAATGACGTTTGAAATGTATTTGGGCTTGCTGAAAATTCCACTGAACAGCGCCCCAAAAGCCGCGCTGGGATTATAGCCCGCCGCAGCCAGCACAATGGCCGCAACAGCGAAGCCGCAGACGATCGCAATGATTGTCGATGTAATCGGCTTCTTTAAAATTTTAGCTGTCTTTTCCATTCTGTTTTCCTCCTGCCATAAGCAGACCAATGGTTTTTTCATCCACTTCGCCCTGCTTGAAACTGTCTACAATCCGGCCCTTGTAAAGAACGTCGATTGTATCTGAGATGCTCATAATTTCATCCAGCTCCAGAGAAATGAGCAGAATGGCCCGTCCGCGGTCGCGCTCACGAATCAGCGCCTTATGCACATATTCGATTGCACCAACATCCAGCCCCCGCGTCGGCTGCATGGCAATCAGCAAATCCGGCTCATTTTCCACTTCACGTCCGATAATGATTTTCTGCTGATTTCCGCCGGAAAGGCCGCGTGCCAAATGATTGGCACAATCCTCCGGACGCACATCATAGTCCCGAATCAGTCCTTTTGCAAACTTCTGAATCTCCCTGCGGTTGAGCATGCCATGTTTGCTGTACGGAGCCACACGGTATTTTTCCAGCACGGAATTTTCTGCAACAGTAAAATCCATAACCAATCCGCGTTTCTGCCGGTCCTCATGAATGGTGGAAATTTTGTGGTTGACCACATTGCGCGGTGATGTATTCTGAACTTCTGCGCCGTTAATTTGAATCGTGCCGCTTTCTGTTTTTGTCAGGTTGGTAATCGCCTCGACCAGTTCTTTCTGACCGTTCCCGTCAATTCCGGCAATTCCCACAATTTCACCTGCATGCACAGACAGGGACAAGTCCCGTACGGCCGGCAGGCCACGGTCATCTTTCACCTGTAAATGGTCAATTGCAAACACTGTTTTTCCCGGCTTTGCCGGTGTCTTTTCCACCACCAGTTTAACAGCTCGTCCCACCATTTTTGACGCAAGGTCTTCCTCTTTTTCATCCGCAACTTTTACGGTATCCACATATTTCCCACGGCGGATAATCGTGCAGGTATCAGAGCTTTCCTTAATTTCTCGGAGTTTATGCGTAATAATAATGATTGTTTTTCCGTCTGCAACCAGACTGTGCATAATTTCTATCAAATCTTCCGTTTCCTGCGGCGTAAGTACAGCCGTAGGTTCGTCCAAAATCAGCAGATCTGCACCCCGATACAGTGCTTTCAGGATTTCCACACGCTGCTGCATACCAACGGAAATATCCTCTACTTTGGCGTCCGGGTCCACTTCCAGCCCGTATTTTTGCACCAGATCTTGCACATTTTTGTGGGCCTGTTTCATATTCAGCACACCCAAATGACTGGTCGTTTCATTGCCAAGAATGATATTCTGCGTCACGGTAAAGTTATCCACTAACATGAAATGCTGATGCACCATACCAATGCCGTGAGCAATTGCCACATTGGGATTTGCAATATTTACCTTTTCTCCATTTAGGTAAATTTCGCCCTCATCTGCCTGATAAAGCCCATACAGCACATTCATCAGCGTACTTTTTCCTGCACCGTTTTCCCCCAGCAAAGAGTGGATTGTCCCTCTTTTGACGTCCAGGTCAACATGGTCCAGCGCACAAAAAGTACCGAATGTCTTTGTGATGCCATGCATCTGCACTGCATACTTGCTACTGACCTCCATTTTTATTTTACCTCCGCGTGGTTTTGCGTTTTTTATCAGAAAAAAGCAGGGCGTCAAAAGAGAACGCCCCGCCTTTGAAGGGAACTCGTTTCAGGGAAGTTTCCCAATATCCAAATTTTCAGCGGCTGAATTACTTGCCGAATTTGTCAAATTCAGCTTTCGTTGCCGGTGGAACAATCTTGCCGCTCTTAATATCATTTTCCACCTTCATGGCTGCCTGATAAGTTGCGTCACCCATCAGCTTATGCTCGGTCGGAATCCCAACTGCATTTTCTTTAAGGCCATAGGTGAATGTTTTTCCGCCGATTTTTTCGCCTTTCATTGCTTTCTTTGAAACGTCTTCAACAGCAGAATAAACCAGCTTTAAAGCGGAAGTCAAAACATTTTTCGGTGCCAGATATGCTTGGTCGCGGTCAACACCAATCGCATACTTTCCAGCATCCTTAGCCGCCGCAATAACACCGACACCTACACCGCCCGCTGCATGGAAAACGATGTCGCAGCCGCTGGAGAACATGCTGTTGGCAATAGCCTTTCCTTTAGAAGAATCCGAAAAGCTCTCCGCATATTGTGCATCCACTGTAATTTTCTTGTTCATCTCTTTGGCCGCATAGGCAACACCGGCCTTGTAACCATATTCAAACTGGTCAATAATATTGCTCCGAATCCCGCCAACGAAACCGACTTTTCCGGTTTTTGTAGTCTTGCCGGCAATATAACCGACAATAAAGGACGGCTCCTGTGCGCGGAACATGACACCTGTTACATTACTGGGCATGGTCGCCTTATCATAGCTATTATCAACAATGGCATAGTTGATGTCCGGATTTTCCTTGGCGGCACTTCCAATTGACTTTGCCATTGCAAAGCCAATGCCCCAGATGAGATTCGCATTTTCATCGGCAGCTTTGTCAAGGTTCGTTGCATAGTCAGATTCCTGTTTAGACTCAACGTAGTTGACATCTGCGCCGGTGTCTTTTTTTAAATTTTTAAGTCCTTCCCAGGAAGACTGGTTGAAAGACTGGTCATTTACCCCTCCTGTATCCGTGACCATACGAACCTTGTACCCTTTACCGCCCGCCGAAGCTCCGGCCGCCCCAGACGAGGCACTTCCTCCTGCTGCACTGGAAGCAGAGCCTGTGCTGCCGCATGCACCCATGGAAACAGCCATTGTCCCAGCCAGAACAACAGCCAGCAGTTTCTTCATCTTTTTCATGTTTTCCTTCCTCCTATAGAAGTACCATAAAAGTATATCAAATCCGCGCCCGCACGGTACCTTTTCGCAGGCTGCAGCGGATTCCCCAAAATAAATGGTAAAGCAGTAAAGTTCCCTCAAACGGCATAACTGCTTAGCCGACAATCTGCTGTAAACGCGAAGTGCCTGTAATCTGCTGTTTGACATGGAAAGCATCCAATATGGTGGCACCGATGTCTGCAAATGTCGGCAAAGTACCCAAATTAGCGCCTGCCTTTACACGCGGCCCGGCAATCACCCAAGGTGTGTATTCCCGCGAATGGTCGGTACTGGGGGTGCTCGGATCACAGCCGTGGTCTGCTGTAAACATCAGCAGATCATCCTCCCCCAAGTGCTCCATCAGTGCCGGTACTGCTTCATCCACTTTGGTCAGCCCCTTCGCATAACCCTCTACATCATTGCGGTGGCCGTACAGCATATCGAAATCAACCAAATTGACAAAACACAAACCGCAGAAATCACGCTTTGTAAGCTCAATGGTTTTCGCAATGCCATCATCATTTCCAGTCGTCCGGGTAAATTCTGTAATCCCTCTGCCCGCAAAAATGTCACGGATTTTGCCAACTGCAAGGACAGTTTTCCCCGCCTCCGAAAGCTGGTCAAGCATCGTAACGGCCGGCGGCTGCAGGGAAAAGTCATGACGGCGGACTGTACGCACATAATGCGGATAAGTGCCGGTAAACGGCCGTGCGATTACCCGGCCAACACTGTATTGCCCTGTCAAAATCTCACGGGCAATTTCGCAGTCATGGTAAAGCTCTTTCACCGGAACCAGATCTTCATGAGCCGCTACTTGAAAAACGCTGTCTGCAGAAGTATAGACAATCAATTTTCCCGTACGCAGGTGTTCCTGTCCATAATCTCGGATAACCTCTGTCCCCGAATACGGTTTGTTGCACAGCACCCCGCGCCCCGTCCGGCGGCTGAACTCCTGCAGGACTTCCGGCGGAAAACCATTGGGATAAGTCGGCAGAGGTGTTGCGGAATGAATACCCGCAATTTCCCAATGGCCGATAGTTGTATCCTTTCCTTTAGATGCCTCTTTCATACGTGCAAATGCCCCTTTGGGAGATCTCGCTGCAGGGCGGCAGGAAACGCCATCAATATTGAATAGCCCAAGGCTCTGCATGTTCGGCATCGAAAAGCAGCGGCTGGAGGCAGCAGCCGCCAGTGTATTGCTTCCCTCATCTCCATAGGCTGCAGCATCCGGCATTTCACCGATGCCAACGCTGTCCAACACAATCAGAAAAACGCGTTTCATCTTGTACCTCCATTTTTCTGTGCAAATGCAGAAAATACGACTGCTTGACAATCTTTTTAGTTATTATAATACATCCCTTCTATTTTCGCTATCCCTTTGCAGAAAAAACAAATAAAATGAGGTGACTTTTTGTTGTCTAAACAATTTCAACAGGTCTTTACCGTTCTTTCTGTAAATAAAGTCTCAGCAAGCGAAACGTGTTTTTCACACCATCAATATAAGAATGCTCATAACCATGAGATGCATACACGCAGGCACCTATCAAACCGTGTTTCAGATCATATCCAGCAGACAGTGCCGTTTCTG
Organism: Ruminococcaceae bacterium UBA4871; assembly: GCA_002399445.1. GTDB lineage: Bacteria > Bacillota > Clostridia > Oscillospirales > Acutalibacteraceae > Caproicibacterium. The sequence continues at coordinate 76,068 of DHDR01000031.1, forward strand.
CACCGGAACCGTAAAGTCGTCGAAAAGGAATGTCAACATGGAAACTAAAGTTAACAGAGAAACAAAAAGGGACTTAAAACTTACATGGGAATTGCAAGTTAAGTCCCTCCCTCAGATGAAATCTGTTGACTTTTTGTTAAGGAGCACTCCGCAGGTTTTGATGGAAAGAATACTGCGGTTGAGATACAGGAGACTGGTATTTACGCGAATTTGAAATGACATGGTTCAACTTGACTGTTTTTCGAAGATGAGGCGCCTTTAAAACAAGCTCTTGGTTTGTAAAACATGCATTGTCCCATTCTGCCACTGGCAAAGTGAACTGCGTCATAAACCACTTGTTTCCCGGCAGCATGTAGGAGACTACCATGTCAAACGTTGTGCGGCTGATCGGAACCATCGTGCTGCGATACAGCCACGCTTTATGCAAAATCACACTGTTATTGCTGGGATAAAAAGGGGTCCCATCTGTAAAGTGAATGCCATCATACGACTCAGAAAGAAACAGTGCAAACGAATATTTAGGTTTATATATTCCCGTCTGAAGCAAATAATACTTATCTTGATAGTAAATTACATCTTGATGCCATGGAGCATATCCAGCCGGCAGCTGAATTTCGCACTTCTGAGGATGAATCCATGTGTATCCATCCCGGCTCACTGCATATATCAGACGATGATAACAGTCCGTGTACCAGAACTGATATTCCCCATTGCGGTAAATTGCCGCTAAACTTAAAATACTGGTTTTTGAGGCCCGCATCAGTTGCGCAGATGACCAATGAATGCCATCTGTACTGACTCTCCGGTAATAATAATCCATTGAATAAACAGGCCGTTTCGTTTTTTTATTTCCGTGATTATACCGATACCAAAGTTCCATTGTATTTCCACGCATAACAAGCTCAGAGTCAGAATAATGCCCGCCTTGTCTGACATCTGCCGGAACTCCGGAAACCGGATTATGCAGTCCCTTCGGCACCACCCATGTTTTCAAGTCATTAGAGGTTACAATGCATGGATTTTCAAGTGAGGCATTCATAGCCGGATACGGCGTGTAAGACATCCAATAGCGATAGCCATTCCAGCCATTGGGAAAATAAAGCAGCTTGGGATGTGTCGCCTGTCCTGAACCGTCATACGTCGGCGAAAACATTAGATTGTAGAGATTCTTCACGGCTAAAAATTTTTTTGTTGGTTTTCCATGCACGCCATCAGATCGTAACGGTTGTACTGCAACGGCTACCTTTTTTGTGACACCTTTGCTCATCCTGTAATTCTGCACCAGTGTTTTTGAGGTTGGCGATACTTTCTGTAAACTGCTCTTTCTAACAGGTACTGAATGTATTATGAAAATCCCAACTTCAAACAGAATGACAATGATACAGACTGTCAAAATTCGTTTTATATATTTCATACTTTCACAGTCCCATCTCCAAAATCTCAGCCTTTTGTATTAAAAGCACTGCAATCAACAAAAGTTTCCATAGAAAATTTGGTTGCATTACGTAAGCTGCGCAAGTCAGGAAAAATGTCCGCATATTGCATAGCTGCAATTCTAATAGTAGAAGCCAACCATTTTATCAAACTATGCTAGTTTTTCCTTTTATTTTACTGCAAAATATACAACATGTCAAGTGACGCATTGTGCGATAAAAATCATGACATAAAGAAACAAGCAGAAAGTTTCGCTTGCAAAGAAGAGCATAGTAACTTATAATAAAATAAAATTGTATATTGCAGGGGAGCCTGTCGGATCGGCTGAGAGGAAACATTTATGTTTCGACCCTTAAACCTGATTTGGACAATTCCAATGTAGGGAGCATATGTTGTTTGCTTTTTGCGGAGAAACCAATTGGTTTCTCCGTTTTTGTTCCCCCGCAGCAGAAAGAAGGAACTGAAAAAGCCATGGCAGAAATGAAAACTTCTTTATGTGCAAACGGTCTCATCTGGTTTGGCGCAGCATTGTCAATTGCCGAAATTCTAACCGGTACACTGCTTGCACCGCTTGGTTTTGCAAAGGGCCTGCTTGCTATTTTGATTGGGCATTGCATTGGCTGCGCTCTGCTGTATTTTGCAGGATTGATTGGCGCACAAACTCACCAAAGTGCAATGGGAACCGTAAAAATTGCATTTGGTCAAAAGGGCTCCATCCTGTTTTCAATACTCAACATTCTGCAGCTTGCCGGATGGACCGCTGTCATGATTGACAGCGGCGCTTCCGCGGCCGGTGCTGTTGTCAATATCGGTGGAGAGTGGGTGTGGTGCTTCATCATCGGGGCACTGATCACACTCTGGATCCTAGTCGGCTCCAAAACGCTGAACCGGCTCAATGCAGTGGCCATGGCAGCTCTGTTTGTCGTGACCATTTTGCTTTGTGCCGTCATTTTAAAAGGCCACTCCCCTGTGAAGCCCCGCGGAAGTCTTGGTTTTGGCGCCGCTGTTGAATTATCTGTGGCCATGCCGCTGTCGTGGCTTCCCTTGATTTCCGACTATACACGAACCGCAGCAAAGCCAAAAGCGGCCACCTCTGTAAGCGTGGTTGTCTATTTCCTAACGAGCAGCTGGATGTATAGCATTGGCATGAGTGCTGCTGTTTTTACCGGCGAAAGTGACATTGCAAAAATCATGAAAGCTGCAGGACTTGGAGCTGCCGCTCTGCTGATTATTGTTTTCTCAACGGTGACCACCACTTTTCTGGACGTTTATTCTGCCGGCGTCAGCAGTGAAAGCATCTCAGACAAATTAAAAGCCAAGCCGTTCTCTGTGGGAGTCTGCGTCATAGGCACTTTGTTTGCAGTCTTGATACCGGTCACGAAATTTGAAGACTTTTTATATTTAATTGGTTCCGTTTTCGCTCCGATGATTGCCATTCTGATTGCTGATTACTTTGTGCTGAAAAAAGACAGCTCTGCAAAATCGGCCGATATCTCCAATTTAATTATCTGGGCAGCAGGATTTGTTATTTACCGCCTGTTTATGAAAATAGAGACGCCAGTGGGAAGCACGCTGCCAGTAATGCTGCTCACATTTCTAATTTGTGCCCTTGTCTATCAAATAACTGGAGGAAAGAAAAATGCTAAAGCACATACTTGAAAATGTACGAACTAAAGCACCGATTATCCACAATATTACTAACTACGTGACAGTGAACGACTGCGCAAATATTTTGCTGGCCTGTGGTGCCTCTCCAGTAATGTCAGACGATATTGCAGAAGCTGCGGAAATCACTTCCATCTGTCAGGCATTAAATATTAATATTGGCACTCTCAATGCGGAAACCCGTAAAGCCATGTTCGCTGCTGGAAAGAAAGCGAACTCATGCAACCTTCCAATCGTTCTGGACCCTGTAGCAGCCGGCGCTTCAAAAATACGTACGGAAACAGCACGAGCTCTGCTGCAGCGAGTAAAGTTCACTGCAGTTAAGGGAAATATTTCCGAAGTTAAAGCAATTGCCATGGGGACAAACACCACTAAAGGTGTTGACGCAGACCTTGCCGATGCCATTACGGACAATAACTTGGATAAGGCCATTGTATTTGCCAAAGATCTTGCATCGAAGACAGGTGCCGTCATTGCCATCACGGGCGCCATCGACCTTGCAGCAGATGCAGAAAGAGTCTACATCATGCGTAACGGACACCCAATGATGAGCCGTGTGACTGGAACGGGCTGCATGCTGTCCGCCATAACGGCAGCTTATTTGGCCGCAAATCCAGAACGCCCACTGGATGCAGTGGCAGCCGCCGTCATGGCAATGGGACTTTGCGGTGAACGGGCACACGCAAGGCTTTCAAAATGCGACGGAAATGCAACTTATCGGAATTACATGATTGACGAAATGTATCATCTGGACGGCGATACTTTGGAAAGCGGTGCAAAGTATGAAATTCGATAAAAAGGATTTACTGCTTTATGCAGTAACAGACCGCACATGGGTTGGAAAAGAAACTCTTTTTGAACAAGTTGAAGATGCCCTCAAGGGAGGGATTACCTGTCTTCAGCTCCGAGAAAAAGAGCTATCTGAGGAAATCTTTTATCAGGAAGCCGTGAAAATTCAAAAGCTGTGCCGACAGTACCATGTCCCGTTTTTGATCGACGACAACGTAGAGGTTGCCATCCGGTGCGGTGCAGATGGAATTCATGTCGGCCAGCAAGATATGGCTGCAAAGGAAGTCCGGAAAAGAATTGGTCCTGATAAGATTCTGGGAGTTTCAGCAGAAACCGTCGAGCAAGCCGTGCGCGCAGAAAAAGACGGAGCCGATTATCTTGGTGTTGGAGCCGTCTTTGCAACTTCTACAAAACCGGACGCGGATTCGGTCAGCCGAGAAACACTCACTCAGATTTGTAAGGCCGTTCACATTCCGGTCGTTGCCATCGGCGGCATCCAACAGGATAATTTGGTGAAATTGAAAGGGACCGGAATTTCCGGTGTTTCCTTAGTGTCTGCTGTTTTTGGCAGCCCGGATATCGAGGCTGCCTGCAAAAATCTGAAAGTTCTGTCAGAGCAGATGGTAAGCAAAACATAAACTGAAAATCTTCTTGGAAAGCAATTTTTGAGTAATCAAATTAAAAAACGAAGTGAGGGATTCGTTGATGAAAAAAGTTCTCACAATCGCCGGTTCCGACAGCAGCGGCGGTGCTGGAATCCAAGCTGATATTAAAACGATCACGGCTCATAAAATGTACGCCATGAGTGCAATTACCGCCCTGACAGCACAGAACACGACCGGTGTTTACGATATCATGGAAGCGACACCGGAATTCGTTGGCAAGCAGCTTGACTGTATCTTCACGGATATTTTTCCGGATGCTGTAAAAATCGGAATGGTATCCAGCAGCAAAATTATCGAAGCTATCGCGGACAAGCTGAAAGAATATCAGCCCAAAAACATTGTAATTGATCCAGTGATGGTATCCACCAGCGGCTGCAAGCTGTTGTGTGACGAAGCGAGAGAAAC
>DHDR01000031.1:81225-83056 GCA_002399445.1 Ruminococcaceae bacterium UBA4871
CAAAATGGAGCTGACATGGCTGCAGCCGCAAAGAAAATTGCTGAAAATTTGGGCGGTGCTGTTTTGGTGAAAGGCGGACATCTGGTTAATGACGCCACAGACCTGCTCTATGAAAAGGGAAGAAAGCATTGGTACATCTCCAAACGGATTAACAATCCAAATACACACGGTACCGGATGCACGCTGTCTTCTGCAATTGCCTGTAATCTGGCTTCTGGAAAAAGCCTTGATGTAAGCATTCGAAATGCTAAAAAGTATCTTACAGGTGCTTTGGCCGCAATGCTGGACCTTGGCAAAGGCTCCGGCCCGCTTGACCACACCTATCGGCTGACGACATCTACTTAAAAATCTAATGATAAACAAAAGGAAAGAATCCGTGCAAGTCTTTATAGACTCAAAGCACGGATTCTTTTCTGGATAAACGGAAATTGTTGAACTGTTCACCTAGTAGGTTATTGCCTCTTAAAAGTCTGCTTTCCAAAGGCCATGTAAATTACAGTAAGCATAAACCGTACCGGATTCAGCCCCATCAAAATCTGCCTTGGGTTCTTCCCCCGGCTTCAAAAATTTGAATTTCACTTGGTTGTCAGTTACAAGGGCAATCCATTCAATGTAATGTTTCGCAAGCATAGGATGTGCAACAGAACCGACCTGAACTTTGATTTTTCCATCCTCTTTTGTAATAACCGGTACATGTTTCTCTTGGGCAGCATCAGTAGAATTGGCTTCTAATTTGGTCATTGCCTGACCGCAGCAGGAAAGTGTTCCCCCGCCATTCCGAATCAACGCAACAAGATTCCCACATCTTTCACAACGGTAAAAATCTACAACTGACATTCTAAAAACCCCTTTCTACATTCTATTTCAAATCTATTTGAAACCAACAGCATTGGTCCATACCGGTTGGTTCAAAAGCAACAAATACCAGAGCTTGGAAACACGGTCAACTGACAGCTTGTGGATTTAGATAAATTCCCAATAAAATGAGTAGATAAAACTAGGGCCTTTCACTTTTCAAAAATTTTACTTTTTTTGATATTGTCATTATAATTCAGAATTTCTAAAGATGCAAGTCTTTCTTATTTTTTTATGATAAATAGTCGTATAAGTCATTAAATATCAGAGCTATTTATTCATATTGCCTATATACTTGATATCATTTAGGAAAATTGTTCCTCTACTTTTTGCAAAGATCATCAAAATGGGTAAAAAAAGAGGCTGTCAGAATCTGACAACCTCCATAAATCATCTGTTCCATTTATTGCAGAGAAAACCGGGGCATATCCTCTGTACATGGAAACACCAAAGCGGCCACACCTTCACTTACTCTGCGGCTCTCAAATTGTAAAAAGAAGAAAGTCCTTGATAAGAAGCGGCACTGCCCAATTCCTGCTCAATGTAGAGCAAACGATTGTATTTGGCAACACGCTCACTTCTGGAAGGTGCTCCGGTCTTAATTTGACCGGCATTAACCGCCACCGCAAGATCAGCAATTGTGGTATCCGCCGTTTCGCCGGAGCGGTGAGATACCACTGCAGTATAACCTGCCCGCTGTGCAGTTGCAATCGCATCCAGCGTCTCTGTCAATGTGCCGATTTGATTCAGCTTAATTAGGATGGAATTGGCTGCACCCATCTGGATACCTTTTTTCAAGCGCTCTGTATTGGTAACAAACAGATCATCACCTACCAGCTGTACTTTTTTGCCCAGCCGGTCGGTAAGCTTTTTCCATCCTTCCCAATCTTCTTCCGCCAAGCCGTCTTCCAGAGAGATAATCGGATATTTGTCAACCAGTCTTTCCCAGAAGTCAATCAGTTCATCCGCTGACATT
>DHDR01000031.1:83267-89892 GCA_002399445.1 Ruminococcaceae bacterium UBA4871
TGTTCACCAGGAGTATATCCCGCTTTTTCAATTCCCTCCAGAATGACTTTTATCGCTTCCTCATCATCTTTTAAGTCCGGAGCAAATCCGCCTTCATCCCCGACTGCTGTGGAGAGGCCACGATTGGAAAGGACGCTTTTCAAGCTGTGAAAAACTTCAGCACACCAGCGGAGTCCTTCTGTAAAAGAGGGCGCCCCTATCGGCATAATTAAGAATTCCTGTATATCAACAGTATTGGATGCATGAACGCCGCCATTCAGAATGTTCATCATGGGAACCGGCAGCGTATACGCTTTGCATCCACCAATATAACGATAAAGCGGCATTCCGAAAGCTGCCGCCGCAGCTTTCGCCGCAGCCAAAGAAACAGACAAAATGGCATTGGCACCTAACATTGATTTGTTCTTTGTCCCATCCAATTTCAGCATCGCATGGTCAATATCATACTGCTGCGTCGCATCCATTCCCTTTAGGCCACGAGCAAGAACGGTATTGACATTCTCAACGGCTTTCCGGACACCTTTACCTTGGTACCGCTTAGGATCCCCATCTCGCAGCTCAACCGCTTCAAATTCTCCGGTTGATGCACCGGAAGGTACTGCAGCAGACCCTTTCACCCCATTTGCAAGCGTGACTGTTGTCTGAACAGTAGGATTTCCGCGGGAATCCAGAATCTCCATTGCCTTAATATCATCAATTAAAAACTCATTGCACATAAGGATGGCACCCTTCTTTCCAAAAAACTACTATCATGTAAGGAAACCCATTCCAAGAAATTATTGACGTATCGTTCCCTCTGTCTGTTAATCAGAGAGTTCAGTCTGCCGGTTCAAACGAATCTTTTCCGACACCACATTCCGGACAAACAAAGCTGTCAGGAACATCTTCCCACTTTGTGCCTGGAGCAATTCCCTGATCTGGGCATCCCTTAGCTTCATCATATACATATCCACAGACTGTGCATTGATATTTTTTCATAATAACTGACCTCCTAATTTTTTATTGATCAAAAACCAATTTAATTCTACACGACTTGTAATATTTGTCAACCTATTTACAAAAAACTTGTATAACAAAAATAGTTCCTATTATTTTGTAAAAAATGTACAGTTTATTTGTACCTTATAAATTATAAATGGATTGCGCTTAATTACTATTTCCATAACAGGGAATTTTATACAGGAATATTTGCCTGCACAAACCATTTCCTAACTGTTTGATTCAGCACAAAAGTGAAAGATAAAGAATTGATCCTTTAGATTTGGGGAGCTCGGAAAGCATAGATTTTAAGTATCCAAAGGTCTTAGAAAACAATACATAAAGGGTAGTTCCGGAAAACCGGAACTACCCTATTATAATGGTAGCAATACCTTTTACTTAAGCTTTACGTTTTTGAATTTCCTCAATCATTACCGGCAATACCTGCATGGCATCACCAACAATTCCAAGATCTGCAATATCAAATATAGGAGCATCCTCATCCTTATTAATAGCCACAATATAACCCGAATTCATAATACCCGATACATGTTGGGTAGCACCGGAAATGCCACATCCGATGTACAAAGCAGGCGCAACATTTTTGCCAGACTGTCCCACTTGATGTGCACGGGAAATCCATTCGCTCTCAACCGCCGGACGTGTCGCACCCACAACACCGCCCAAAATTTTAGCCAATTGATCAAGCAGTGCAAAATTTTCCTTTTTACCCATACCACGGCCGCCAGCTACAATCACTTTGGCATCTTCCAGATTTACTGCTTCTGTGATTTCCTTGACGGACTCAAGCACTTTTTTACGGATTGCTTCATCCGGTACAGAAATGCATTCTTTTGTAACGGATGTCTTGGTTTCCGATTCTTCCGGCTTGCTGAAAGCACCAGAACGAGTCGTCGCTGCAAACGGAACCGTATCCAAAACAATATCATTTAAGATTGTTCCGCTATAAAGCGGTATTGTCCACACAGGCGTACCATCTTCCTGCAAATGAAGATTCACTGCATCCTGCACACTACCCATTACCTTTTTTGCTGACAGCCGAGCTGTCAGTTCCCGACCAAGCGGTGTAACTGCCGCTAATACTGCGGCAGGCTTATACTTTTCAGCAACTTGCTCTAGCGCATAGGAGAAAGCATCACTGCCGCCGTCTGCATACTGCTCCCCTTCAACCGAAAGGAGAACATCCGCTCCGAATCCAGAAACACGCTTCTCACTTTCTGCATTGTCTGTGCCGATCAGCAGCGCCAATACCTTTCCGCCTGAAGCTTTTGCCAATGTCCGAGCAGGTGTAAGGCACTCCAGCCCCGCATTAATCGGATGACCATCTTTCTGTTCAATAAAAACAAGAATATCTTTCTGTTTGCCCCAATCCATGTCCGTTCTCTCCTTTACAGCAGTTTGGCATCCGCCAGCATTCCGACAGCTTTCAATGCAGAATCGGCACAGGTTTCTTCTTTAATCTTGATGCCAGCTTGCCGTTTCGACGGTTCAAAGACTTTTACAATATGAAAGCTTGGCTTTGCAACAGATACATGATCCAACTGTGCAGCATCCAGCGTTGGAATCGGCATTTTACGTGCCGCCAGTTTGCTTCTAATCGTTGGATAACGCGGATCATATGCAGGCTTGCTGACGGTTACCACACAGGGCAGCTTACTTTCCACACGGCGGTAGCCCTCTTCTGTTTCCTGCTTGCAGCAGACTCCGGAATCCGTTTTTTCAATATCTACTAAATCGGTTATCACACCGTCACCAAGAGCTTCTGCAAGCTGCGGCCCGACCTGACCTGTTACACAGTCGGAAGCTTCCCGGCCACAGAAAATCAAATCAAAAGCTTTTCCAGAATTCTTTTCCAATTGTTTAACCGCGGCTGCTAGAATATGACTTTTTCCCAACGTGTCAGCTCCCGTAAAAGCAGAATCACTCAGCACGTAGCCACAGTCAGCACCGACAGCCAAACAGCTCTTCACTGAATTTTTTGCACTCTCGTCACCAATTGTGACTACGGTAACTGTGCCGCCAACTGCTTCTTTCAGCCGCACGGCCATTTCCAGTGCATAGGTATCAAAAGCATTGATAATAGGTGCAATACCCTCCAAATTTACTTCTTCTGTGCCAGGTTTCAGATGGATTTCCACTGAATCGTCCGGCACCTGTTTAATGCATACCAGAATTTCCATAGGTATCTTCGCTCCCCTGATTCAGAATTTGCCGATTGTATTATTTGCAACAACAATGCGCTGGATCTCATTTGTACCCTCAAAGATTTGGAAAATCTTTGCGTCACGCATGAACTTTTCAACCGGATATTCACGGCTGTAACCATAACCGCCGAACATCTGAACCGCTTCAGTTGCTACTTTCATTGCCATATCGGATGCATAACATTTCGCGATTGCAGACTCCTTGCTGTGCGGCATTCCCTTATCCATCAGGGTCAGTGCATGGGCGACCATCTGACGGGCAGTTTCAATGCCAATCTCCATATCTGCAATCTTAAACTTCATAACCTCATTTTTCAAAATCGGCTTACCGAACTGGATACGCTGTTTGCCATAAGCAATGGCTTCTTCCATGCAGCGCTGCGCGATACCAGTTGCCACACAGCCCATCCAAGTACGTGCTTGATCCAGTGTCATCATGGCAATCTTAAAGCCCTTTCCTTCTTTACCAATCAGACTGGATGCGGGAACGCGGCAGTCCTCCAACACAACATCACAGGTGTTAGAAGTACGGATACCCATCTTATCCTCTTCATGGCCCGTGGAAAGTCCCGGAGTACCCTTTTCGATAAAGAACATTGACATGCCTCTGGTTCCGGCGGACTTATCTGTCATTGCCGTAATGCAGTAGAAAGAAGCAACACCGCCGTTGGTAATGAAGCATTTGCGGCCGTTGATAACATAACTGTCACCATCTTTTACAGCTACTGTTTTGCCAGCACCTGCATCAGAACCAGCTCCGGGTTCCGTAAGTGCAAACGCACCAAAGCCGCCGTCCATAATCAGCTTGCAGGCACGCTTTTTCTGCTCTTCGCTCCCGCCAATCAATACCGGCTTCATACCCAGTCCGCTTGCAGAAATTGTGGTAGCAAATCCTGCATCTGCCTTTGCCATTTCTTCGATCAGCGCTGCTACAGAAACACGGTCCAGCCCCGGGCCGCCATATTCCTTTGGCACTTCCAGTGTCTGCAGCTGCATGTCAATGGCTTTCTGATAAATTTCTTTCGGCCACTCCCCTGTGCGGTCGTACTCTTTGCTTTGTTCCTTGACTTCCTTTTCACAGAAATCATGTACATCTTTCAACAGGTCTTTTGCTACATCAGAAATAAAATATGCCATTTTAGTTCCTCCTTAATGTTAACAATAAATTTTATTGTGAAATCTGCTCTCCGTACATTGCGGAAGCGTAAGTTTTTCCAAAAATCCAAATTCAGCTTTCTAAAGTTTACAGTAAACTTTGTCAGGATCAAGAATACTGTCAGGAATAAAAATCTGTTTAATGCCGTGCATCAAGCACATTTTCACCTGCCAACCATTTCTGTGTGAATCTTTGTACCAGATCGTCGTTCTGGGGGGAAAGTAACTTCAGGATCACTTTTTCATATTAACTCATATATAACCTCCTTTTTTTTAAATTTGGGAACTGCATATTGGTACTACCCATGTGGAACTGCATGTGTCTGTTATTATAATGTAAAAAACACTTCTGTATTTTAAGATAGTCGTTTTATGCTAAAAAGTCAAGAGAACAGCGTAAATATTTTTGGTATAAATATCATATTGTTAAAAATTCTAAATTTTATATAGATTTATTGTGTAACATTTGGCACTACCATTTATTCATGGCATAAATTCTTTACAGCCGTTCTCTCTAGTATGAAATCTTATAACATGATATAATTATATTATAGAAATTATAATATGGAAATTGAAAGAATACAGAGTTTCGCAATATTAGCGAAAGGAATGAAACCTGTAATGGCAGAACAGCAAAAATCTTATCAAAAAGTCCTGACTTATCTAAAGGAATCCCTTATCAGCGGAAAACTATCATTGGGACAGCCTCTTCCTCCCGAAAGAGAACTGGCAGAGCGGCTTGATATCAGCCGCAATTCTGTACGGGAAGCCATCCGCCAGCTTGAGCACATGGGATTCCTGCTGAGCAACCAAGGCGCCGGAAATTTCATCTGCTGTAATATCCAGCAGAATCTGCAAGATTCTTTTAACCTTCTCATTCTCCTGCACAAAATCAATTATCGCCAGTTGGGGGAGTTGCGCTCCGGTTTGGAAATGCAGGCTGCCTCCCTTGCTATAGACCAAATTACAACAGAACAGATTACTCAGCTTCAGGACATTGTGCGAGAAATGCAGATTTGCTCCGCTTCCCGTGGCAATATACTGGACAAGCGTCTGCACGAAATCATTGCCGAGGCCTCCGGAAATGAGCTGATTATTCAGATTTTGCGTGCGCTTTCCGGCACAATTGACCGCTTTATCAGCGACATGCGTCAACGAATTTTTCTGAACTATGATGCTGCAAAACAGTTGCAGTATGCGCACGAACAAATTGTCGATGCGTTCCGCTGCCGAGATAGGGTACAGCTAATATTGGCCGTCAAGCACCACTTCAATATTGTCAACACCAATATGTATAATCAGGAAAGTGAAAAGACATCCTCCTTTTCCAAAGACCTCCCTACCGACAAAGACCACATCCACTAACTGAAAGAAAACTTTGTAAAACGAAGTTCAGTTTTCCCACCACACGAAAAGATAAGAAAGTCCTTTTTGTGAGAATATGGACACAGATGGCTCAGTCTGTCTTGGAAACGTCCATTCTTTATTGTATTTGCGCTGAAATATCATATGCTAACAAATATATAGGAAAAATCAAGTCAGATAATCAGCCTGATAGTAAGAAAAACATGTGCGAACCGGTTGATGGATAGAAAAAATAAAACCTCATAAGAGGCAGCCGGAAAAGTCATGCGGCTGGCAGACCATTCAGTACCCTCTTAAGAGGTTTTTTGTATAATTTATTATATCTTTCTAGAGCTATCAGAAGGCATTTGCTTAAATGAGCGGCCTTAACTTTACCGCTTTCCATCTAAAACTTATTTCAGACTGTTATATATTTTTTCAAGATTATCCTGCATGCGCTCCAAATAGTCTTTGCTTCCTTCGGAGCTTTCCATGGTATGAATCGTTTCTACTTTTGCGCCCACCTGCTCTGCCAGTGTCTTAGAAACCTGCGGACTGGCCATATCTTCTGCAAAAATTGTTGTAACTTTATTTTTTTTGCAGTAAGCAATCAACTGGGAAAGCTGTTTTGCACTGGGCTCGCCTTCTGCAAAAACGTTTTCCACGCTGTTCTGCGTTAATCCAAAGTCACGGCAAAAATAGGCAAAAGCTGCATGTCCGGTAACAAAGCTTTTATGAGGAGTCTCTTTAAACTTTTTGTTATACTCTTGAAAAAGATTTTCCAGCTTTCCTGTAAACGTCTTGCAATTTTTGTCGAAATAAGATTTGTCGGCTGCATCTGCCTTCACTAAAGCATCCCGAATATTTTTTGTTTCGATTTCAGCACCTTTCAGGCTAAGCCAGAGATGCGGATCATACTGACC
>DHDR01000031.1:90083-112975 GCA_002399445.1 Ruminococcaceae bacterium UBA4871
TTGTTGGCGGATTTGACCGCTTTGTCTGCCCACGTTTCCATTCCGAATCCATTATAAACAAAAACATCTGCTTTGCTCAAATCAATTAAGTCCTGCGCTTTTGGCTCATAGCCATGCGGTTCTGTCCCATCCGGAATGATAACGGAAATATTGACTTTATCTCCGCCTACTGCCTTGGTCAGTTCCTTCATGGCATTAAAAGAAACAGAAACATTTACCTTTCCGGTCTGGGACACTTGAGATGCACTTTTTTCTGCCAAGTTAGATGCAGCAGAATTCTGCCCGGAAGAGTCTGAAGCTGCACTGTTTCCACAGGCAGTCAGGCCGGCTGCTGTGACAATGCACAGCAGAAATGCAGTTACTTTCTTAAACATAATTGTCAGCTCCCAAAAAATGTAATTGATAAACAGCAGATTGCACTTGCAAATGTTTCCCATTTGCATTTATAATAGTAGCTTGATAAAGCAGATTTGTCAAGTGCAAATCATTCGCATTTGCATATATTTGAGGAGGACAAAAATGATTCAAGTCAAAGATCTGACTTTTTCCTACACTGGTTCACCACCATATGTGCTAAATCAATTAAATTTGGAAATCCCGGACGGCGCATATGTGTCTATTGTCGGAGAAAATGGCTGCGGAAAAAGCACGCTGATGCGTCTTATCCTGAAATTTTTGAAACCGACCAGCGGACAAATCCTTTCTTCTGCAAAGCGGATCGGGTATGTTCCACAAAAAAACAGCGCTTCCGAAGATGGGTTCCCGATTACGGTCTTTGAAATGATGGATTCCTATCGAAAGCTTCTTAAGTTAAAGGACAAGCAGGAAACCGACGCCAATTTGCAGAAAGTTGGAATGCTGCCGCAAAAAAAGAAAAAGATGTCTGACCTTTCCGGCGGCCAATGCCAGAAAGTCCGCATTGCGCGGGCACTTTTGGGCAGTCCAGACCTGCTGCTCCTTGACGAACCATCGACCGGCATCGATATGCAGAGCCAGCAGGAAATTTATGCGCTGTTGAAAGCACTGAATCAAAAGAACCGCATCACGGTTATTGCCATAGAACATAATTTGAACGCGGCCGTTGAAAATTCAACCGCTATCTATCACATTATAAACGGACGGGGACATCTCTGCACCCCACAAAGATATGCTAAAGAATTTTTAAATTCTTCCAAGGGGGAAAATTTTTATGCTTGAATACAGCTTTATGCAAAATGCATTTTGGGCCTCTATTTTCATTTCGATTCTCTGCCCCTGTATCGGCATTTTCTTGGTACTTCGCCGCTATTCAATGATTGGCGACACTCTTTCCCACGCATCGCTGGCCGGTGTCACAGCAGGTCTGCTGTGCGGGCAAAATCCTGTATTGGGCGCGTTCGTCTTCACTTCTTTCTGCGGTGCACTCATTGAATTTTTGCGAAACAGCTTTAAAAAATACACCGATCTGATTCTAACCGTTGTCCTGGCACTCAGCGTTGGCGTTGCCATCACAATCATCAGTTCCGGCAAGCTGCATGCAAACGCGGATTCCTTTATGTTTGGCAGCATTCTGACGGTAACACAAACAGATCTGATTATGATCGGCGTATTAAGTATTCTTTCTGTTTTGACGCTGACCTTCCTCTATCATCCTCTGCTTTATATCGCTTATGATGAAGAGGCAGCTATGATTGCAGGCGTAAAAGTAAAAACGATTAATTATATTTTCTCAATTCTGGTTGCCGCAGCTATCTCTGTTTCCATTCGCATTGTAGGCGTTCTGGTCCTCAGTTCCATGATTGCCCTGCCGGTCGCCACAGCATTGCAGCTGGGAAAAAGTTTTCGCCAGACTCTGCTGCTTTCCATTACATTCAGCATAGTGGATATTATGACCGGCCTGTTCGCATCTTACTTTCTGAATGTTGCTCCCGGCGGCTTCACCGCACTGGTTTCAGTTGCCGTTTTAGCGCTTGTGCTGCTGGGTAAAAAAGTAGCTGTCACCGTGCGTACATCTCTTGAAAACCAGCATTCTGCCTGATTTGAAAAGTATCAAAAATTTTCTGATTCTCAATCCCTGTATTTAAAATCAATGGTTAGCAGTCAAAGCGTCAAGCTGATTTCCTCATCAAGAACTTTCATATGCAATAATTATAATATTTTACAATTTATGGTTGATTGTCTATTCTCGTAATCGTATAATAAGTATATAACTGTTTTGTAATTTTTCCTGGTCTAATTTGAAAAATGAGGAAACTTATCTGTTCCGGTTAAAATTGAACTGCCCCGCATCAAATATAATTTTGCTGCGGTAAATATTCTTTTGTTTTTCCTATAGATGACACAACTCTATTTCCAAAGTCTTTTACTTTTCATTAATTAAATAAGTCCTAATGAATTCATGTGTTTTTAAATTTGGCAGTGGGCAACCTCAAACAGTTGGAATACTGGAAAACAGAGGAGGTAAAACCATTGAAGAAATTTTTATATCAAAACAGCCTGCAAATTTCTAAGCTGATTGAAAATATTCCGGGCATCGTGTTGATTTGTCAAGCAGATCCGGAATGTACAATTTTTTGCCTAAACCATGAATTTCTAAAAAGCACAGGTTATACCAAAAAAGAGATCAAGCAAAAATTCCACAGGCACTATACGGAGATGATTGTTCCAGCGGATTTTAAGAACATTTATGCCAAAGCGCAGCGGGAACAAACAGAGTCTTTACCGGCATACCGGATTATGCGGGCAGACGGCAAAATCCGCTGGTTCTCTGAAAAGAGAAAACAGATATTTTCAGCAGCAGGAATTTCTTATTTCTTCTCACTTCTGACCGATGTAACAGACAAAAAAGAAAAGTATCTGAAGCTGCAGATGGATCTGGAACGCTACCAAATTATTTACAACCAAACAAATGATATTGTTTTCGAGTGGGATTTTTTAAATGACACCGCCTATTTTTCACCGAATTGGGAAAAGAAATTTGGTTATGCACCTATCCAGAAAAAGCTGCAGCAAACAATACCGGATTCACAGTATGTATATTCGCAGGATCAGGCCCATCTGCAGGAAGAAATGAAAGAGCTGCGGAATAATGGAAAAGCACTGCAGGATACAGAAATACGGATTTATAATGCAAACGGCAGCTATACATGGTGTAGGATCCGCGCTTCTACCCAATACAATCAAAACAATGAGCCAATATGTGCTATTGGTATTTTAACAGATATTTCTGAAGAAAAAGAACAGCAAATGTGCCTAATCGAGCAAGTACAAAGAGACTCTCTGACGGGTCTGCTAAACAAAACAGCAACGGAAATGCAGGTAACTTCCCATTTAAAATCCGCTGACCACAGCACCTGCGCACTCATTATTTTGGATTTGGACTACTTTAAAACAGTGAACGACCTGTTGGGGCATCTGTACGGCGACGCCGTTCTGAAAAAAACTGCCAAGGTAATTCGGCAAATTTTTCGGGAAACTGATGTGACAGGCCGCATCGGCGGGGATGAATTTTTGATTTTCATTCAAAAAATCAACCGCAAAACAGCGATGCAAAAAGCAAGTCTCCTGCTTCAGGAAATACAGCACATTCCACTGGATAGCAATGCGCGTACGATGTCGTGTAGTATTGGCATCGCCTTTTTCCCTCAAGACGCACAGAGCTTTGCTGATCTCTACCGATTTGCCGACCACGCACTTTACAATGCGAAACGGAGCGGCCGGGCAAAAGTGGAATTTTATAAAAAAGACCGAATCCCTGAATCCGTCTGCAGCAACTTGGAGGTCGACAATTGCCGGCCAGCACAGGTTGAACATTTATATGCAGACAGTGGACAACTCCTGCAGGAAACATTCCGGATACTGAACAGTACGCCAGACACTTCGTCTGCAGTTCATCGGGTTTTAGAATCTATGAGTATCTGGTTTTATACGAGTAATTTATATATCTGCAAATTTGATCCGTTAAATGGCGATCATATGCTGTTCAGTTGGGATAATCAGTATGCTTCTCTCATGAACCTTCCAGCAAACAATACACCGTACATCGAAACAATGAACCTATATAAAAAGGCACTTGGGAAACAAAATATCTACTGCACTGAAGAGCATAAAATGCAAAATTTCGAACTTTGGAGAAAAATGCAGCAGCGGAAAGTGATGAGTCTCATGATAGCCCGCATGACGGTCTGTAAAAAGCCCGTTGGCATGCTGATAGCAGAAAGCCATACCCATGCTTGCTGGTCGAAGGAGCGCCAATTTGCATTCAGTCAAATTTCCAATCTCCTAGGTCTCTTCTTGATTAAATGCCAAAGATAAGCATCAGCGGTTCCCCTTATTTTATCAGTTAAAAGTTATTCAAAAAATGATATCTAAAATGAGCAGTAATGAAAAGAAAGCGCTTGAGCAACCAATCAGGTTTGGCTGCTCAAGCACTTTTATCTGTTGTAATATTCTGCTCTATGGGACAATGCTATAAATCGGCCTCGGGTAAAGACAGCATTGACTTTCACAGCCCTTGCAAAGCAGTACACTCTGCAGACATAACCGCTGCTGCAGAAAATCCGGCTGAACCAGCTTTCGCTGGTACACCTCCAGCCAACGACATTAAAATTTATACGAATAAGATATAGACGGCATATAAAATGCTGTTAATATAATTGGAAATATGTTATTCTAATGATAACATATTTTTCATAAATTGGGGTGTTCAAAAGATGAAGCAATTATTAGACCTGTTCTTCACTTTTGCAAAGGTCGGCGTAATGACGTTTGGCGGTGGTTACGCGATGCTGCCAATTCTACAGCGGGAAGTAGTAGAAAACAAGAAATGGGCAACTGAGGAAGAATTAACAGACTATTTTGCTATTGGCCAGTGTACACCTGGAGTCATTGCTGTCAATACTGCAACTTTTATCGGGCAGAAAAACTGTGGCATCATCGGTGGAATCATTGCAACAATCGGAGTCGTATTTCCTTCCCTTGTAATTATTATTATATTAGCTGGCCTGATTACAAATTTTGCAAATTTAGCCATTGTAAAAAATGCCTTCGCAGGAATTCGGGTCTGCGTCTGTGTTTTGATTTTCAATGCGATTTGCAAACTTTGGAAAAGCTCTGTTAAAGACCGGCTGACCCTTTGCATTTTTCTTGCCGTAACTGTCGCCTCCTGCTTTTTGAATATTTCTCCTGCGATATTCGTATTGGTGACTGTCGGAATCGGCATTGTACTGGAACTGTTGGGGAAGGGGGTCAATAAGACATGATCCTTCTCCGTCTTTATTGGGAATTTTTCAAAACCGGTTTATTTTCTGTAGGCGGCGGTTTAGCAACTCTTCCTTTTTTGTCCCGTATGGCAGATACCACCGGCTGGTTTACACACAGTCAGTTGGCAGATATGATTGCTGTTTCAGAATCCACTCCCGGTCCTCTGGGTGTTAATATGGCAACTTATGTGGGGTTTGTGTCCGCAGGAATTCCGGGTGCCATTCTCGCTACTCTAGGTTTAATTACACCATCCATAGTTATTATATTAATTATCGCAGCTTTTCTAAGAAGTTTTAAAGATAACCGATTTGTAAAAACAACATTCTATTGTTTACGTCCCGCTTCTACCGGACTGATTGCAGCAGCCGGTTTATCTGTAGCAGAACTAACATTGGTTCATTCAAATACACGTAATGCGGGACTTTTGAACCTATTGGATTGGAAAGCGATTATCTTAGTACTGATCCTTTTAATTTTGACTCGTCGTGTCAAAAAGACAAAAAATTTACATCCCATTATATGGATACTGGTTTCCGCAGTTGTTGGTATCGTCTTTAATTTTGCCAACGTTTGACCGTTGTGAATTGAACAAATGAAGAGGAAGACATATCATAAGGTGTATAATCAAGAGAAAAAAGATGGATGAAAAAGCGGCAATTTTCTCGTCTGTCCGGACAGACGGAACTACGGTTCCCTTGTTTTTGTCAGGTCCATTAAATGGGGAAACTTTCAGGAAATATATTGAGCAGTATCTTGTACCAACTCTCCATACAGGCGATATCGTTGTGATGGATAATTTGCTTGCCATAAAGTCAAAGGGGTCAAGCGGGCCATTGAAAGGGTTGGCGCACACATCCTTTATCTTCCGCCATACAGTCCCGGCTTCAATCCGATTGAATAGAGGATGGTTTCATCTTGATGGCTTTTCCTGTTTATAAATTAATTTGCTATAAAGCCTATAATCAGCCTATGGGTAACCGGACCGAAGTTATTTCAGACTGCGAACTTATGCGCAAAAGTCTAATAGCAAAGAATACTTCTACCGCGCAGTCGCAGGACGCGTATTTAAAGGAATATAACGACTTGAACAAACGTTATGAAGCCGCCGCTGATGGGCTCAGAAAACTAAAAAATGAACGGGCTTGTACGTCAGCAGCAATCTCAAAAGATAGAAAAATTTATTCAGGCACTACGAGAAAGCCGGACGGTTCTTGACAGATGGAACGATACTGTGTGGACGGTCATGGTGGAGAAGGGCATCGTCCATCGAGACGGACATATCACCTTCATATTCTACAGCGGAACTGAATAGGCTCTGGCTTTTTCTTTACTGATAAATAATTAAAAAGTGCACACGGTAACGACCTTCCGTTAAAAAGTTTAATCATAAAATGAAACAGGCCCTTCGGCAGTGATTCGACCACCGTCGCAGAGCCTGTTTTCGTTAGAAAATATTGATAAAGCCTTGTAAATAGGCACTTTTTCAATAAAAAACTGAACGCCTATCCAGAAACACATTGTATCGAAATAGGCGTTCAGTTATGGTGCGGATGACAGGACTTGAATTGCAACCCATACCATTTTTGCTATACAGCCTAATTAAATAATGGCTTATCTATGCGGTTCGTCAACTTCCATATACAACAATAGTCAATACTTTTTTGGGGTACAGATTTTTAATTGGGGTACAAATTGGGGTATAAAAGCTACATTTCTTTTTGTCGGATTGTGTGATATAATGGCAATGCTGTTCTTCCTCTATGCCTAGCAGCAGAGGGGAGGTGTCGAGCGTGAATATTGTTATCACTTTTTTACTTTCGGTCACGGCTGGTGTACTCGTACATATTATCAGCAAATGGTTAGACCGAAACCACAAGAACAGCTAGCCTAAAATGAACCCCCGGAAGCCGTCACTTCTGGGGGTTCGCTTTTGGTGCTAAGCATGACTATGCTATCACTTTTTTCACTCTGTATTATATCCCGACCTTATGGCTTTGTCAAGCGCTCAATCCTTTTTTTGGATTGGGTGTTTTTTTTATTTATCAGGCTTTCCGCAAACTGCTGCATTCGCTGGGCATTGCGTTGCTGCATCTGCTCTGTGCTGTGGACATAGGTGTCCAGCGTAAATGCCGCTGAGTAGTGGCCGAGGGCACTCTGTACGCTCTTTACATCTGCCCCACTTTCCAGACTGTACACCGCGAAAGTGTGCCGTAAATCATGGAAACGGAAGTCCGGCAGGCCGACAGCAGCGGCAGCTTTTTTCAAGTGCCGATAAACATTGCAGTGTGTGAGGTGCCCGCCAAGTTCATTGGTAAATACAAGGTTGTCCTCATTGCTCCAATAGCGTCCTGCTACTGCTTTCCATTTATTCTGGATAGTTTGCTGTTCCCGTAAAGAGTCGAACACAAAGGGCGCAGGAGCCACTACACGCGATTTACCGTTTTTCGTGGGTGCAATTATCCAGCCTGTTTTCTGCTTCTGTAACTGCTGTTTAACTGTGATAGTTCCGGCTTTAAAGTCCACAGCAGACCAAGGAAGCCCCAGTATCTCACCAAGGCGCAGCCCTGTAAACATATCTATCTGCATGAGTAATTCATACCGATCGCCCTTTATCGCGTCCAGAAAGGCGGGGACGGTACTTTCTGGCAGCGGTTGTATTTCTGCCCGCTCTATGCGCGGCAGTTCTGCACAGTCGGCGGGGTTAGTTGGTATTGCACCGATGCGCACGGCCACAGCCAAGGCTTTGTGCAGAATTCCATGCATATTTTTAATGGTTTTCGGTGACAGGGCTTTTTTACTGGCATTCCTATTCCCCACCTTGCCCGGCTTTACTGGCGGCGGTTTCAGTTGGCCTTTCAGAGCGTTATTGTAAAACTTCTGTATCATGGGAGCGGTCAACTTTTTCAGCTTCACCGCGCCGAGGTTTGGCTTTATTCGGTTCTCTATTGTGGCCTTATACAGTTCTAGTGTGCGCGGTTTTACGTTTAGGCAGTAATCATTCGCCCACAGGTCAAGCCATTGGCTGACAGTCAATTCAGAGGGTTCCTGATAGGTTCCGGCATCCACGGCGCGCGTGGCATCCGCAAGTTTCTTCCTTACTTCCTGCTGGGTACTTCCATAAACAGATTTGCGGATCAGCTTGCCTGTACCCGGGTCACGCCCTGCACAGAAGCGCGCTTCCCACAGGTGCGGCCGCTTCTGCCGTATAGAACCCTCATTATTCGCCCGGCGTTTTGGCATTGGGGTCACCCTTTTCTGCTTCATATAGGCGGTTAATAAGGTCAATTACCATTTTAAAATCAGGGTCAGACAACTTACACAATTTTTTATAAGCATTAGAAATATCATCAGAAATCGAATTGTCAGAAGAATTTCTGATCACTTCTCCCTTGAGATTATTTTCCATGCTTAATAAAACTTTTGCAGCAGTTTTCGCAATGTTTCCCTCACTTCCTAATAAACCATTTTTCATGTCTGCTATTGCCGCCGACGCAGCATGCTGAACATTAGAATTTAAAACATTACCGGCTATGCTCGCTATTGCCGCCGACGCAGCGGCAGCAACTTTTGAAGTTGGCTCAGTTATTTCTTTTATCTGCTTTTCACTCATAAATTCAGCAGCCGGTACATTTAATGCCCTTGAAATTTTATCTATTGTATTGTAATTAATACTTTCACTATCGCGCTTTGTAATTGAATAAAGTGTATTTAAAGAAACGCCCGATTTTTCAGATAATTCTTTTACAGTCATTCCTTTTTGTGATAGTGCTTTTTTTAATTTTTCACCTATTCCCAATAAGTTCACCTACCTTATAAGCACTATTTAAGCACAGAACAGCAGCGCTTACAAGGCTTTTTTGTAATATTATTTTTTATAGTGCTCTATTGACAATAGCACTAATTAGGAATATACTATTGTAGTGCAATAAATTAAATTGCACTACAATACATGCAAGGAGGTGAAACACAATGCAAGACGAAACAATACAAGTTGTAACATACAATGGCAAACCCTTAGTTCCTCCCAAAGACCTGTATAAAATGCTGGGCGGTGCTATCAGTCTTCCGAGCATTTACGACCTTTGCCACCGTGAGGGATTCCCTTGCCTGCACATTGGCAAGAAGCTACTTGTACCGGTTCAAGCCGCTTATGAGTGGTTTCAGCAGCAGAAGAACTAAATGCTCGAAAATGAAAGGAGGAAATGAAAAATGACAAATACTCTTGTAAAATTTTCAATTAGGATGGTGACGGATAACGGAACAGACACAGGATAGCAAAGATTATAGTAAGTTACCTATTGAATTGGTAAACCTGCCGCAGTGGGTTTGCTGGGGATGGAACGGAATGCAGCTAAAAATGCCCGTTAGTCCCTTGACAGGCAGCGGCGCAAAAGCTGGGCAACCTGATACATGGGGAACATTCGGGCAAGCTCTTGACCGTGTAGACCATGGACAATGTAAGGGCATAGGGTTTGAATTTGCAAATGATGGCGGGCTGGTTGGTGTGGACTTAGACCACTGCGTTACAAACAACAGCCTTGTGCCAGAAGCCGTCGAATGGGTGCAGCGATTCAACACCTACACCGAGGTTTCCCAAAGCGGTACAGGCTTACACATCGTCTGCAAAGGAAAACTTCCGGGTAAAGCAATCAAAAGCAAGGCCGTAGAAATGTATGACAGTGGGCGCTACTTTGCACTGACTGGCAATGTATATAACGATAAAGCGGTACTCCGTGATGCGCAACCGGCTATTGACTCTCTGTATGATGAATTAGCCAATGCCCGAATGAAAGCACAGGAAAAGCCCACACAAGTACAAAGCGGCGGTCTTACTCTGGACGACAGCAAACTGATAGAGATTGCGGCCAATGCCCGGAACGGTACCTTGTTTACAGACCTGTTTACTGGCAAGTGGGAAAGTCATTACGGCAGCCAAAGTGAAGCGGATCTCGCCTTGTGCAATATGTTAGCCTTTTACACCGGCAGAGACGCGACGCAGATGGACAGGCTTTTCAGGCAGTCAGGGCTTATGCGGGAAAAGTGGAGCAGGAAGCAGTCAGGTACTACATATGGCGCAATTACTATCCAAAACGCCATTGAGCACTGCACAAAGGTATTTGACCCATGCACGACCGCTGAACAGGATTTTGGGGGCATATTGGGACAACAACCAAAGGAACAGCAAAACGGTCCATTAAAGCTGATTCCCCTGTCTGCTATCCAGCCGCAAAGCGTGAAATGGCTATGGAAACCCTATATCCCGCTAGGCAAAATAACATTACTGGAAGCAGACCCGGGTACTGGTAAAACATATCTCTGCCTTGCACTAGCTTCTGTGGTTTCTTCCGGCAGTCGGTTCTATATGGAACCAGAGGGCACCATACACGACCCCGCCCCGGTAATTTATCTGACCGCAGAAGATGGCATATCAGACACGATAGTTCCCCGTTTGAATACCTGCATTCCGCAGCCGAATCTTGAAAACATTGTAACGATTGACGACAGGGAAAAAAGCCTGACATTCCTCGATAATCGTATTGAAGAAGCGTTAAAAGCCCTGCACCCGAAACTGTTTGTAATTGACCCGCTGCAAGCATACTTAGGCGCTAAAGTCGATATGCACCGCGCAAATGAAGTTCGCCCTGTAATGGCGCATATTGCAAAGCTGGCAGAAGAATATGAATGTGCCTTTGTGATGATTATGCACATGAACAAGAATGCGCTGGGCGCGCAAGCAATGTACAGGGGACTAGGCTCTATTGACATTCCAGCGGTCGCGCGTTCCATGCTCTATATGGGGCGAAACCCTCAAAACAAGGAAGAGCGCGTTTTGTGTCACATTAAAAGCAGCCTTGCGGCGGCGGGACCGAGTTTGACATTTAATATCTGCCCGGAGTTTGGCGGTGTGATGTTTACTGGTACAACAGAGCTTGATTATACGGCGATTACAAATCCACAAACAGGACGAAACAAACCAGCCCCGACACTGACCGACGCAATGGACGCTTTAAGTAATCTGCTGGGAGAAAACGGGTTCGCAACAGTCCAGCAGGTTAAGACACTTCAAAAAACAGCCGGATTTTCTCAAAGGACAATATACCGTGCAAAGTCTGAATTGGCCTTACATTCGGTTTCAATCGGTCAGCCATCACACCGAACAGCATACTGGGTTGACCCTGATTTAGATATTGCAAAGTTCAAATCCGACCATACCCCGATACCCATTCGGGAAAAACTAAACCTTCCATCTTAAAGTCCACAGTACAGAACAAAGTTTTATTTGGCAAAGTTGAAAGAAATGGCTTTAGAATGCGGGTTTCTGAACTTTGCCAGTACATCTTCTTATTTGGCAAAGTAAGAGATTTTACAAATAAGTTTTCTTATAGTAATCAATATGACTATTATTCTTCTCTAAACTTTGCCAGCCATGGCAAAGTTGAAAAGTGCCTGATACTAGGCGGTTTTCTTCAACTTTGCCAAATAACTTTTGTGTCCTCGCGCGAGAGCACAAAGTTGTGAATATTTTTCTGTGGGATTCAGCGAAAGGAAGTGATGCAAATTGGACTAGCTTAGGCCGTCCTCAGCTGATCAGTTTTCTTCAAAGGGAGGTGAAACAAAATGAAAATTCTACAAATTTGTCCTTTACCACATACCGTACAGATTGACCCTATGAATGCTACAGGCTTTTGGCGTTACGCACTTGCATTGGTAGAGACATATGCAGGAAATGAAATTCGCTGGGTTGATGCAAACCCAAGCACAGGTGAAATCAAAATTGAGGAGGCACACTATCATGACTGAACAAAAAAATACCCCGGCAGTGACAACTGCACGGGGCACACACGAAACAACAAACGAACTTCAAAATTATTATAACAATACCGTGGACGGTTTGCAAGCAAAAATTCCGAATAAACTTTCATCCGTGGCCTTGCAAATTGAGGACGGCGTTACAATGCTTGAGGTTGCAGCAGATGCATATGGGGTACTCTCCGATGCATTGGAAGACGAATTCGAATTTAAACCGAAGAATCCAGCCGAGGAAGCTTATCTAAACCGGTTGAGCATGTATTTCTCTGCTTTTTCACTGTTTCAAAAGGAGCTGCAAGATGCATTGGGTGAATTGCAGGTGGGCAAAGATGAACTTCTGAGCATAAAAAAGGCAGGTGCAGACCATGACTGAAACAATCGGCTTGCTTTTAGCCTGTGCGTCCGCAGGACTGCTTATTTACACAACGGAAGCAAACTACCAGTATCAGCAGGACAAGACGTCACAGAGCCGCACAGAACGCATAAACCAGAACCGCCGCGAACTGGCGGCAGCATTACACTAATTTTTGGAGGTATTTATTTATGTTTAATTTCAACCAGATTCTTTCCTTGACCTTTGATCATGACACGGGTAAAACATTCGCTACATATCACAATATTGTAGCGGCAAGACTTTGTGGTGAAGCCTTTGACAGAACACCGGACGGGGCCAATATGTTTGAAATTGACCTTGAGCCAGTAGATGATGAGCTGGACAAGCCAATTTCCGGGCTGACAATCGTTGTCGGGAATTCCGGCGACTGGGCACATGTGCAGCGTGGCCTTGACCCGAAAGCCGGACACGAAGTAGAGCCGGGGCACTTTGAGCTGGATATGGTAGACGCACGGATTGAAAAAGACCTGCTGATTGTTACTGGTACCAACGAATGAAGCTTTCTATTGCCTACCAGCCGGAAGAAACCGCGCTGCATGATGCAGTGTTAGAACGGATAACGCCGCTTTTGTTCCGCCCAAAGGTACATGAAAGCGACATTAAAGACGGCTTTTATCACACATATTTGACTTGTAGAAATGGCAAAAACCCGCGCAGCAATGGGAAAAATACTTGACGTACTACCCCTATTGTGTTATACTTAGAGTATAAAATAGTGCACGGAGTACCGCCGGTATAGGTTAGCCAATCAAAGGCATGGGAAACAGCGTAACGGCTGTATTTCCGTGCCTTTTTTCTATATTAGCCCACCCGGGCGTAAAACGGAGGTATTCAATTATGGCAGACATCAACAACACGAACGCAGAGCCAAACCAGCAGCAGTCAAACGCGACACCGGCGGCAACAGGTGAACCGGCGGCCACTGGTAAAACATTTACGCAGGATGAAGTTAACCGCATTGTATCGGATAGACTTGCACGCGAACGCACCAAGGCAGATCCGACAGCAGCGGACACCCGCGAAAAGGAACTTGATGAGCGGGAAAATAAATTAAAGTGCAGGGAACTTATTGCAGGCAGTAAAGGGAAATATCCAGAGCAGTTTCTTGATATACTGGACACTTCAAATGCTGACAGCTTCCAGAAGCTTGCTGACAAGCTGATTGAGACGTTTCCACGACTTTCCGCAAACGCCCCGCACATCATAACTCCCCGCATTGTGACTCCCGGCGGTAATGATGCATCTACCGTGGATGTAATAGCCCAAGCGTTCAAAAAGCATTAAGAAAGGGCGTTTTATAATTGGCAAACACTATTGACCTTGTAACAAAATTTCAGCCTTATGTTGATGAAAAATTCAGCACAGAGAGCAAAACGAGCCTTATTACCAATCAGGACTTTAACTGGACAGGCGCACACAGCGTAAAGGTTTATAAAGTTTCTACTTCCGGTATGAACGACTATGACAGAGCAGGCACCGGCAGCAATGCGAGCCGGTTCGGTACAGTCGCCGGGCTGGATGCAACTACACAGGAAATGATGCTGAAGAAAGACCGCAGTTTCACCTTTGCCATTGACAAGCTGGACACAGACGAAACAGCACAGCAGCTTTCCGCAGCGGAAGCACTGGCGCGGCAGGAACGCGAAGTTGTTATTCCCGAGGTTGACAGCTATGTATTCGGCGTAATGTGCGGCAATGCAGGTAACAAGCCCGCAGCCACTGCACTGACCAGCAGCAATATTTATACCGAGATTCTGAAAGCTAGTGAAGCACTGGACACTGCAGAAGCCCCGGAAGCAGGCCGCGTTATTATCGTGACACCGGCTGTGTACGCTTTGATGAAGCAGTGCAAGGACATTACCATGGAAACCGACATTGGCAGCGATATGCGATTGAAAGGCGTTATCAGTAATCTGGACGGTGCAAACGTTCTGAAAGTACCGGCGAACAGACTGCCGGCAGATTTTGGCTTTATGCTCTGCCACCCGGTCGCTACCGTGGCACCGGTAAAACTGGAAGACTACCGCATTCATGCAGACCCGCCGGGCATTTCCGGCAGTCTGGTAGAGGGCAGGATTTGTTATGATGCTTTTGTACTGGACAACAAAAAGGGTGCAATCTACTATCAGGCTGTAACAACGGCTTAACAACCATTGCAGGGGGCGTGTGGGCTTTCCATACGTCCCTATTTTTATAGGACGGTGAAATTATATGGATAGAATTGACAGGCTTATGACCGCTGTTAAGCGGTTACGGTCAAATATTGTTTTATTACTGGATGGTGAAAGCACAGACTTTGAGGAACGCCTTGCAACGGCACAGGATGGAACCATTGTTATTATTGATGACATAACCGCCGAAATGGCAGCACATCCTCCAATTTATTTTAATGGTGATCCACTACCGCCGCGCCTTAAAAGTGCACCTGCTCCCCGCAAGAAGCGCAAGAAAGAACGCAAAAAAGATAATCTGCCAAGCAGTAACCCGCACTGCATCTGATTGTGAGGTGATATTTTGGCAAAGTTACGTTTAAAAATGACGACTGCAAAGGAAATTCGCCGGGCTATGAACCGCGTTTCAAACATGGCCTTGAATGGCGAAATAGAAGCGAAGCAGGCGAACGCAATCATTTATGCAGCTAATACCTGTTTGAACTCTATCCGGACGGATGAACAAGAAAAGCGCATTGACGAATTAGAGAAAATCATCAACGACCAAGTGAATTAAAGGAGCGTTTAGCATGGCAAGTAATGAAGAATTAGCCTTACAGGCACAGCAGGGCGACAGTGAAGCCACAGAAGCCCTATGGGAAGCGGTCAAGAAGTTATGCTATAAAATAGCAGCCGATTTTTTTAATCATTACACATCGTCCTGCACCGCTTCCGGCATTACACTGGACGACCTGCAGCAAGAAAGTTTCTTTGCTATGCTGAACGCTGCAAAAGCATTTAACCCGGACAAAGGCTATAAATTCACTACTTACTTACGTTATCCGCTGCAAAACTGCTTTAAAGCCCTTGCAGGTATCAAAAGTGGTACTGCACCCCGACCATTGAATGGCGCTGGCAGTCTGGACAAACCGCTGGATGATTCGGACGAAAATAGCAGTACACGCGGCGACTTGATACCGGACCCGGCAGCAGAAGCAGCTTTTCAAGATGCAGAACAGGCAGAGTTCGAACGGCAGCTTCACACTGTAATGGCCGCCGTCCTATCCTCTCTGCCTGACCGAGAGCGTGGGGTTATTATCCTGCATCACTTGAATGGTGTAACCTATAAAGACGTAGGAAAGCGGCTGGGCATATCTGCTGAACGTATTCGGCAACTATGCGCAAAAGGCTTGCGTCTGCTTAGATACCCACAAAGAAGCCGTCTACTACTGTCCTTTGTGGACTATGGTCGGTCATACGGCGGCACTGGGTTTCAGGCATGGAAACGCAGCGGTTCAGTTGAGGAAAGGCTTGTGGAACGCGCATGAATGGCATTGTATATGGGGTAACGTTTTGTGACCCCCTAGATTCGATCTAGTTACTCTTTCGGCTTATTTTGTTGCGACGAATTTCGTCGGCACAAAGAAATTTGAAGAGCCCAAAATTGGGCGCTTGATGAAGAAATCATCAGAACTCAATTTTGAGTTTTAAACAATCCAATTTTGGATTCAGTTGTTTCAAAATGTTGAAACAATGAAAAAATCTAACGAACGCAAAATTGCGTCGAGTGACTTTTCCGTTGGGGTGCAAAATGGGGTACAATGGCATAAAAATATTGCTAAGGCCGCATGCCTAAGCGATTTCTTTTGGTGCGGATGACAGGACTTGAACCTGCATGCTTTCGCACCAGAACCTAAATCTGGCGTGTCTGCCAATTCCACCACATCCGCATATTGGGCATATAAAACACCCCTATTATACGCAATTTTTCACAAAAACGCAAGTTTTACTTTTGGGCAGCACGAATATGTGCCGCAACCTTCACATCCTCACGCTTAATGTGATTAATAAGCCACTCAGCAATGCTTCGGTTCACCTTTGCCACCAAAGAAATCGTTGCCCCTTCATTTTCATATTCCAAAATAATATTATGTACTGTTTTTTTAAATCCCTCATGGTATTTCTTATGATTTACATAATCCGGGTAATGATATTGAAGCTGTAATTTTTCTTCATGGGCAAAATGACGACTTACATAATCACTTAAAAAATCCAGCGTTTTCTTGATTTCCGAGCGGCCTTTTCCCTTTGCACATGCATCCAAAAGAGTATTGATTTCCCGAATCAATTCTTTATGTTCAGAATCAATTGTTACATTTCCAGTCTCAAGATCCTTTGTCCATTGATACATATTCTTAGCTTCCTTTCTGCTTTTTCTCCATCTTAGCCTAACTTGCATTCAAAAGCAACCGGATTCGAGAATTGTTTTCATAATATTAATAATTATTATTAAATTATACCCTTTTCGAGCATGGACTGTGCCGCAAGCATTGCTCCCAGTCGTCCACTGTGAAAGTTTAAACCGCCCTGCATCCATGCAGCCCACGGTGCACGTAAAGGTGCATCTGCAGAAAGTTCAATGGAAGCACCGAGGGTAAATGCCCCCGCAGCCATAATAATTGGGCAGTCATAGCCAGGCATATCCCACGGTTCCGGTACTACGAAAGAATCCACCGGAGCACCTTTCTGCACACCTTGACAGAATGCAATCAGTGCTTCCCGATTCCGAAGGAGAACTGCCTGAATAATATCTGCACGCGGTTCATTCCAGCGCGGTGTCACTTCATAACCCAGCTCCTCAAACAGTGCCGATGTAAATACGGCTGTTTTCAGAGCCTCCCCTGTCACATGAGGTGCATGGAACGCACCCATGAACAGTTCTCGGTTATTACCAAGCGTACACCCAATTTCTCTTCCTGTCCCCGGTGTTGTCAAACGGTAAGCACAACTTTCCACCAAATCTTTTCGGCCTGCAATATATCCTCCTGTCGGGGCAATACCGCCTCCCGGATTCTTAATCAGAGAACCCGCCATCAAATCTGCTCCGTGGGAAACCGGTTCATCTTTCTGTACAAATTCACCATAGCAATTGTCGACCATCACAATACAATCCGGCGCTTTCTTTTTTGCAATCTGTGCTATCTTTTCAATGTCCTCTACAAACAGGGATGGACGCAGACTGTACCCGCGGCTCCGCTGGATGTAGACCATTTTGATCCCCGGCCGCACTGCATTTTCAATTGCTTTCAAATCAGGGGTTCCATCTTTCTTGAGGTCAACTTGCTCATAATAAATCTTATATTCTTTAAGGGAACCATTCCCATCCCCGGTCAGACCGATAACACTCTGTAACGTATCATATGGAATTCCAGTAACCGACAGCATGGTATCCCCCGGGCGCAGCACACCAAAAAGCGCAACCGTAAGGGCATGTGTACCGGAGACAAAATTATACCGTACCAACGCATCCTCTGCGCCTAGCGCGCGGGCATAAACGCGGTCTAATGCGTCCCTGCCGCGGTCACCATAGCCATAGCCGGTACTGGCAACGAAATGGCTTTCGCTCACCCCGCAAGCAATAAATGCCGCCAGCATTTTCTGCTGATTATAATCTGTGATATCCTCAATCCGTGCAAATGCCGGAGCTGCCTTTCTTAAAGCATCATCTGCTGCATTAGTGATTTTTCGGTCAATCTTAAAATAAGGGTAAATCTGCAAAGCCAGTAGTCTCCTTCTTGATGTACAATCTCATTTATATGTTGATTTTATTTGCTGTAAATCATGAAATACCTGTTGAAAAAGAGGTGGATGTATGGAAGGATAAGTCAGTTGTTTTAACGGCGGAAGGGAATCCCGCAAAATTACAGCGCCAATCTCACTTTATGCCGCACCAAAAGCCATTTTCCCAGCTCCCGTGCGGCTATAACGACAAAACGTATTTCTTTTGTACCGGTTTTATGAAAATATTCAACTTTTGCCACTTGATACTTTCTTTCCAAAAACCAAATTTGTAAGGGGAGTCTGTACCACTCTACCACATACAGAAAAGCCCATTTGCTCATAATGTTTTCTCAAGTATTTCCCACACAGCAGCAAAGTCCGCTGTTTTCCTGCTTTCTCTGTTAAGGCGGAAAGCACACTGGAAAACATTTTGCTTCCCCGCACTGCCGGTAATGCGGCGCCGGAAAAGAGCAGTGCCTGTTTGGGTGACAAATCTGCCGCTGCACAAGCACAAAGGGCATGATTCTTCTGGGCACCGGCGGCTAAAACTGCACGGTGCCGAATACGGTGGCTCATATCCAGATAGAACGACTCAAACGGTGGAACAGAAAAATCCGGCAATGCACAGGCAGCTAAAAGCCTGTACATATCCGAAAGGCAAAGGTCATGATCTGTCTGGTTCGAGGAAGCAAAACACAGATCTTTTTCCTGTGCAGGAATATCCCCCTGCAATTCCATTTCCAAACTGGAATTCGTAAAAGAAAAATGCAGCCGGCAGGCATTTTCTTCCCGGCACAGCAGCGTATCTGCACGAATACAGGATAAAAATTCCCGCAGTTCCTCCCGATCGTCAGCATCAACTGTTCCGCACAACACAGCCGTACCGTCCTGCAGACGTATCGCAAAACCATTGCCGCACCAAAAGCGAACGGCTGCAGTGCGGAACCCGTATGCAGCCGCCGAAGAAATCACGCTGCAGCCTAAAGCATCACAGTCAAATGCCTCAAGTTCTGTCATGTGGGAAACCGCACGTATCATTCTGCACCCGCAATACGTTCAGCGAGGAGTTGCAGTAAAATTCCCGTTTCCTGATAATCCGATTTACTGATCATCCCCATCGGCGCGTGCAGATAGCGGCAGGCCAGCGATACTGCCACGGTACGGACACCGCCACGGCTGACATGGATGGCACCGGCATCATTCCCGCCGGCAACTCCTTCTTTCCACTGGCAGGGTATCTTTGCCTTTTCCGCCTCTTCAAAGGCCCATTTTATATACTCCTGATCATAAATCGTACAGCGGTCCATAAAGGAAATGACTGGCCCTTTTCCGAGACGGCAGATCTGATGTTCCCTGTCCGTACCGGGAACATCGGCAGCAGTCGTGCTCTCCACCACAATGGCTGCCTGCGGATGCGCAAGGAATGCACCTGTACGGGAACCATTTAAGCCAACTTCCTCCTGTACGGCGAATTCAAAGATTGTGTCATAGGCCCAGTCATCCTGCTTCATCAAATGAACCAGCAAAGCACATCCGGCGCGGTCATCCAACGCACGGCTCTTGACCGAACAGCCATTTTCCTCATAGGCACTGTCAAATGTCACCATATCCCCCGGAGTTACAACAGCGGCAGCTTCTTCCCTGCTTTTTGCTCCAATGTCAATAAACAGTTCATCCATAGGAATGCTTGTTCTGCGTTCCTCTTTTTTCAGCAAATGGATTGGTTTTAAGCCGATCACACCGGGCACTACCTTTTCTCCGTTCCCTATCGTGACACTGCGGCCCGGAAGCACCCGCCTGTCAATTCCACCGACCGTATCAAATCTAAGCAGGCCGCTGTCCGTAATATGAGTGACAATCAAGCCGACCTCATCCATGTGCGCATTGATAAGCAAGCGGGTACGCGCGCGGTCTCGGCCTTTTTTGAAAGCCAGTATGCTGCCCAGCGGTGTTATCTCTATTTTTTCGGCATAAGGACGGATATCCGAAAGGATTTGCTCCCGAACCGCATCCTCCTGTCCAGAAATTCCACGCGCCATACACAATGCCGGCAAGCATCCGCTCCAAATTTGTTTATTCGTACGGTCGGAAGCCATGCCAGCGCTGCTGTAAATTTCCTGAACATCCGGTTCCTGATTCGTCAAATCCGGAAGCGGCGTCCCACAGGTATCGCATACATAGGAAGCCATCAGGCGTGCTGTATCTTCCACATCATTCAAATCAACCACTTCAGCCGGGGTGTGCATGGAACATTCCGGAATACTGAGCAGTGCGGTCTTTATTCCACCGCGCGTAGCGGCAATCTCATCCGAATTCGTTCCGGTTGAGCCGCCCATGACATCCCATTTATATGAAATGGATGCCAGCTCCGCAAGTTTTGCGAGTTTCTTCCCCATCCCGCGATCCAAAATTGGGGCTACGCCAATCATCACACCGCCGCCCAGCGGATGGCTCACTTCCATTTTTACATCCGGTTGTGCGCCAAATCCAACATCCACGCAAATCGCCTCGTCGGCATCCGCAGTATAAGCCGCTGTGCTGGCACCCTGTCCGCCGACTTCTTCTCTGGTACTAAACAGGAACGTCACTTTACATCCGGAAAGGTCTGCATTCCGAAGGATTTGTGCACAGCGAACCACCGCTGCCGCTCCGGCGCGGTCATCCAATGCGGCAGATGTGTAGCGGCTTCCCAGTAACTTTTTGGGATGATACAGCGGAACTGCACGGTCACCGGGGCAAACCTGCTCTTTTGCTTTCAGGGCAGGCAGTCCGAGATCAATGGTCATGTCCTCTGCTTCCGGCACTTTTTCCACCCCATCACGATTCAGGTGTGGCGGAATGCTGCCGATTACACCCAGCAGCGGTTCTGCTGCCCCCGATGCAAACACATAGACTGGACATCCGGGCATCACACGCAGATCCGAACCGCCACAGCACGCAAAGTGCAAAAATCCGCCTTTATCTACCGAAGTCACGGTAAGACCAATTTGGTCCATATGCGCTTCCAGCAAAATATGGTGCTGTGCATCTTCATCGCCCAAGGTGACCGTACCGTTCCCGAGCGTATCCACCTTTCCGCCGGATAAACCGGTTAGCTGCAGCGCTGCATGGACAGCTGCGGTTTCGTCACCGCTGGTTCCCGCCTCCGCACACAAAAGCTCTGTGATTTTTTCAATTTGCATCCTGTAGTCCTTCTTTTCAAAAATCTAAAAATAGGAATGTCTTGCGCTGTTTCCAAAGCAGGCACACGGCAATAAATTTTACGCAATGTCCTGTGCAGCAGGGACTTCCCCGTATCTCCCTTTTGTTTTTATTTTAACTGGTTGACCAGACTGCGGAACTGGTCACCGCGAGTTTCAAAATTTGGGAACATATCAAAACTTGCACAGGCAGGACTCATGGCAACGATATCGCCCTTTACCGCCTCTTTCTGACAAACCCGAACTGCTTCTTCCAAACTATTGACATGCAGAATTTTAGGGGCCCCGGGCCGGTAACCCTTCGCGCCTTTTACCGCTGTCTCAATCTTGGGCGCCGTTACACCCATCAGCACCAGTGTTTTGACATGCTGGCAAACCGGCTCCCCCATTGGTTCAAACGGGATTTTTTTGTCATAACCGCCGGCAATCAATATCAGCTTCTGCGGAAAAAGCGAAAGCATTCCCCGGACTGTGCGGCTCGGTGTCGTGGCAATGCTGTCATTATACCAACGTACACCATCCAATTCCCGTACGAATTCCGCACGATGCTCCACACCCGAAAATGTCGCTGCCACTGCGCGGATGTCCTCCCGTGTTACATATCCCCACGCAGCACAGATTGCTGCAAGATAATTTTCCACGTTATGGGAACCCGGAATCTTAATTTCTTTGCTATTCATAATGGGGGTAACCGTATTATTTTCCGAAAATTGGATGGTCCCGTCTGCATCCACCCAACAACCATGCTGGACTTCCCTCAGCCGGCTGAACAGCAGACATTCGCCGCGGACTTCGGGCACAAATCCTGACGTAATGGAATTGTCCAGATTCAGCACCGTGCGGCCAAACGCATTCTGATGCAAAAAGATATTTTTCTTTGCATCAATATATTCCTGCATATCTTTATGGATATCCAAATGATTCGGGCTCATATTCGTCACAACAGAAATCTGCGGACTATGGCCAACCGAAATGAGCTGGAAGCTGGAAAGTTCCACAACGACCACATCATCCGGCTTGATTTGCTCAATGACAGGTAACAAAGGTTTACCAATGTTACCGCCGACATGTACCGTCTTTCCCGCATGCTGCAGCATTTTTGCCAAAATAGTGGTCGTGGTCGTTTTTCCATCGGAGCCGGTCACACCGAAAACTTTGCATGGACAATAATCCAAAAAGACTTCCATCTCACTGGTAACTGCACTGCCGCGGGCACGCGCAGCGTCCAGCTGGGGCAGATGATAAGGCATTCCGGGTGTGCGGAAAATGACATCTTCCGTAAGGTCATCCAAGTAACCTGCGCCCAGCACAAGGCGTACTCCAATTTCTTCTAATTGATCGGCAAGACTGCCCAGTTGCTTCCGTGTACGTTTGTCCCGTGCCGTGACACAAGCACCTGCTTTTAAAAACAGACGTACCAGCGGCAGATTACTTCCGCCCAGCCCACAAAATGCAACGGTCTTTCCATTCATTCCTTTATAAAAATCCGCAATCGTCATCATGTTCCTCCGGTTATTAAAAATACTTTCTGTATAA
>DHDR01000031.1:113186-121931 GCA_002399445.1 Ruminococcaceae bacterium UBA4871
GTAATTCAAAGAATGTTTTGCAGATGAAAAGGAAAAGGTGTATATTTTGGACACGCAGGCGAAAAATAGCATTGTCCCGCTTCGCTTTGATTTGCATGAGACATCAATGCAAAAATACATGTG
The DNA here is from genome assembly GCA_002399445.1 of Ruminococcaceae bacterium UBA4871. GTDB lineage: Bacteria > Bacillota > Clostridia > Oscillospirales > Acutalibacteraceae > Caproicibacterium. The sequence continues at coordinate 113,310 of DHDR01000031.1, forward strand.
CGGGTAAGGTGATCGAATGAAAAAAAAGCAAATTATTATGACGGTGATTGCCGTGGCCGCTGTGATAACCGCCGGTGTCTTCACAGTGCAAAGCAGAGCAGCCGAAAAAGCCGCCAAACGTGACCTGCAGTACACCTATGACCGTGCATACGGTGACCTGCGCGGCAGTGTGGATAATATTGCCGTGACACTGGACAAAGGCGTTTATGCCAACACGGCAACCGAGCAAAACGGTCTTGCAGCGCGTCTGATGCGCGAAACCAGTCTGGCAAAAGAAGCGCTTGCGACCCTGCCAATCACGGACACAACAATGGATAATGTTTCTAAATATATCAGTCAGGTCGGCGATTACTCTATGACCCTTTCTGATCGCGTGAGCGCCGGCAAAAAAATCACAGCTGACGAATGCAAAACCATTCAGAATCTACATTCCTACGCAGCAAAACTTTCCAAAAGTCTGACCTCTGTGAAACCAAATTTTACTTCTGGAACTCTTTCTCAGCAATTCAAGAAAACCGCAGAGGACTTTACAGATTTTCCGTCTTTAATCTATGACGGACCGTTTTCCGATCATATCGGTCGCAAATCCCCTCGCTGCCTGGCAGATAAAAAGAACGTAACACAAGCAAACGCGCAGGCAACAGCTGCTAAATTTCTCAACCTCGCCCCCAGCCAGCTGACCCACACAGCAGATACAGCCGGAGGGCTGCCAAGCTATAATTTCACGGCCGGAACCACCCGTGTTTCCGTTAGCAAACAAGGCGGTATGGTCTTCTCCATAGATAACAGCCGTGATATTACTTCCGAAAAAATTGATGAAAAAGCAGCCCAGCAAAAGGCCAATGCTTATCTGGAACAGCACGGTTATCAAAATATGCATCCCACTTACTGGGTAAAAACAGATGGACGGATTCTGTTTAATTACGCTTATCAAAGCGGGAATGTGCTCTGCTACCCAGATCTGGTCAAAGTCGGCGTTGCACTGGATAACGGCGACATTGTTGACTTGAGTTCCAGCGGCTATGTGATGAACCACACAACCCGCAGTCTTGCAGAGCCAAAGTACAGCAAAACTGCCGCACAGGCAAAAGTTAACCCCCGCTTAAAAGTTAATTCCGGTAAACTGGCCCTGATTCCAACAGGCGGTCTGCAGGAGGTGCTCTGCTGGGAATTCAACTGCACCGGAGCCAATAACGAACGTGTGCTGGTCTATATAAACTGCAGCACCGGTATGGAACAGCAGATTCTCATTCTGCAGTCTACCGATACCGGCACTTTGGTCAAATAAAAGTCAAAAAATAAAAGTCAAAAAATAAATAACCGCTGCTGTGCAGGATCACACAGCAGCGGTTATTTTATGTGTTCCTGTAAAAGTCAATGAATCATTTGTAAAATTATCCAAACAAATGTGTAAACAAACAATTGAAAATTTTTTATGAATATTCTATAATGAAATTATTAAAAAATTCGATACATAAGGAGGAATTTGGAGAATTATGGATGAAAGAGCGATTAGTCCCATCCATCCAAAGGGCGATTTTTTTAACCTGAAAGGGAATCACACAACTGTTGGTACGGAAGCCATTGCTGGCATTACCACATTTTTTGCAATGGCTTACATCATTATGGTGAATCCGTCTGTTTTATCTCAAACCGGTATGCCGTGGGGTGCTGTTTTCTTGGCAACGATTATTGCATCTGTTGTCGGCACTCTTATTATGGGACTGTTTGCAAATGTTCCGTATGCACAGGCACCCGGCATGGGCCTCAACGCATTTTTTACCTATACTGTTTGCTTCGGCCTCCACTTTACATGGCAGGAAGCACTGGCGATGGTCTTTATTTGCGGACTTGTAAATATTATCGTCACGGTCACTAAGCTTCGCCGGCTCATCATCACCTCTATACCACAAAGTTTACGGTATGCCATCAGCGGCGGCATTGGTATCTTTATCGCCTATATTGGTATTAAAAATGCCGGCCTGATTCAGTTTGCAGTGGATGCCGGCAATTATACCAGCACAGACGGCAAAAATGCTATTGCTGATATTACAAAAATTGGAATTACCGCGAATGCAGGTGCAGTTCCGGAACTGATAAAGTTTAACACACCCGCAGTCCTGCTGGCACTGGTGGGAATTGTGCTGACATTCATCCTGCTGGTGCGAAAGGTTCCCGGTGCCATTTTAATCAGCATCGCTGCCATTACCGTGTTGGGAATTCCTTTCGGTGTCACACAAATTGGTGGAAGTAATACCATCAGTTTTGGTAGCGCTGTCAGTCAGCTGCCTTCCACTTTCTGTGCAGCGTTTGGGCCGGATGGTGTCCAGCATTTATTTTCCAACGCTTCCAATCTTCCTTTAGTTTTAATGACGATTTTTGCATTTGGCATGACAGATATGTTTGATACGGTCGGCACTCTGATTGGGACAGGCTCCAAGAGCGGTATTTTCAATATTGCAGATGAAAACACACTCTCTAAGGGCAAAGGTTTTACCACCAAAATGGACCGCGCCCTTTTCGCAGATGCATTTGCAACGTCTGCGGGCGCTGTAATTGGCACTTCCAACGTAACAACTTTTGTAGAATCCAGCGCCGGAATCGGCGCTGGAGGCCGCACAGGCCTGACCAGTGTCTTCACTTCCCTGTTGTTTATCATCAGTGCTTTTGCTGCGCCGGTGGTAAGCGCAGTCCCTAGCTGTGCAACTGCTCCAGCACTGATTGCCGTTGGTATTATGATGCTTTCCTCCTTTAAAGAGATTGACTGGACTGAACTTTCAGAGGCAATTCCCGCTTTCTTTGCCGGCGTTTTTATGGCACTGTGCTACAGCATTTCCTACGGCATCGCCATGAGTTTTATCACCTACTGTATTATTAAAGTCTGCAAAGGCAAAGCAAAAGAAGTCAGCCCAATGCTTTGGGTTGTAACCGGGCTTTTTATCCTGAACTTTGTCGTACAGGCCGTGCTGTAAGAATTCTTTCCACACTGTTGAGCAATTCGGTTGAAAACATTTTTGGTATTTGAACCAAATTGTTTGCTTCCTATTTTCAGTCAAAGTTCAAACTTTTATCAATCAGCATTCCCATTTTTAAATGAAAAATGGGAATGCTGATTTTTGACTGCTTTTGCATCTTTACCTACCGCATGATATACTACAACTGCAGACAAACTCTAAAAGAGCAGGAGGTCAAAAGAATGCCGCGTTTTTTTATGGATACAGTTTCCGGACCAGAAGCGGTCCTTTCCGGTGAAAATGCACGTCATATTGCAAAAAGCCTGCGGATGCAAACGGGACAATCCATCACGCTTTGCGATGGAAAAGCCCACGATTATTTGGGCGAAATCGTGGAAATCTCCGATGAAACTGTACGAGTGAAAATTCGTGAAGTTCAGGAATGCCTGTCAGAACCGCATGTGAAAGTCACGCTTTGTCAGGGAATTCCCAAAAGCGATAAAATGGACTGGATTGTCCAAAAAGCCGTTGAACTCGGCGTTTTTCAAATTGTTCCAACCCTCACCTCCCGCTGTATCTCGCGGCCATGTGAAAAATCGGCACATAAAAAAGTACAGCGCTGGCAAAAAATTTCCCGCCAAGCCGCCCAGCAAAGCGGGCGTGGCATCATTCCTGAAGTGACAGAATTCACCACTCTAAAACATGCTGCAGCAGATGGAAAGGGGCAAAAAATCCTGTTTTATGAAGGCGGCGGGGAACCGCTTTCCACAGCTGTTGATGCAGAGAGTTCCGATATTACCATCTATATTGGTCCAGAAGGTGGATTTTCGCCGGACGAAGTCCAGCTGATCAAGGAAGCCGACGGGTGTGCAGCTACACTTGGCCCGCGCATTTTGCGAACGGAAACTGCTCCGCTGACCGCGCTGACTGCCATCATGCTCCTGACTGGAAATCTTCAGTAGGAAAGGAAGTACGACTCATGCGTACAGCTCTTGTAACCGGCGGAAGCCGAGGAATTGGTTCCGCTGTGTGTCGAAAGCTTTCGGAAGATGGGTTCCATGTGTTCATTAACTACCACACCCATGCACAGGATGCAGCTCAACTGGCTGCTGAAACGGGCGGAGAAGCAATTTGTGCAGATGTTGCGGACCGTACTGCCTGTGAAAATATGTTCAGGGAGACAGGACATGTAGATGTTCTGGTAAACAATGCGGGAATCGCCCAGCAAAAACTTTTTACCGATATTACCGAGGCGGAATGGCAGCGTATGTTTGCAGTGGATGTAAATGGTGTATTTCACTGCTGCCAGCTTGCACTTCCGTACATGATTCATGTCAAGCACGGCAGCATCATTAATATTTCTTCCATGTGGGGACAGACCGGCGGTTCCTGCGAAGTACACTATTCAGCGGCAAAAGCCGCAGTCATCGGCTTGACAAAAGCACTTGCAAAGGAACTCGGCCCCAGTGGAATTCGTGTCAACTGCATTGCGCCCGGTGTAATCGATACAGAAATGAACGCCATGCACGGTCCAGCAGTGCTGCATGAACTCGCGGAAGACGCACCGCTTGAACGTCTGGGAACATCAGAAGATGTTGCAAATGCCGTGTCTTTTCTAGCTGGTGAGCAGTCCTCTTTTATCACAGGACAAGTTCTCGGCGTTAACGGCGGCATCCTGATATGAATTTTTTAAGATTTACAAATTCTAATATGATTGATTAATAGAAGCACACCTCAATCAGCAGAATGGATTTCCCCGAAAAGTAAAAACTCCTATTTATTTCGTATGTGTCAATAATATGAGAAAAAATTTCATATAAGTAATAACAAAATTGAAAAATTCTGCGCATGGAAAATACATTTTTGAAAGAATCGTAAAAATTATGTAAACCTCATTGAAGCTATTTGAAAAGCATGTTAAAATGAAAAAAATTGACAATCCTGCGGGGGGAAAATCTGTGAAGCGCGTCTGGTCTTTTTTATGCAGCATTGTACTGCTGGCTGTGTCGCTGTGTGGATGCGGCATTGCGAAAAATGCAAATAAAGCAATTAATGTAAAACTTTCTGCCGAACCGACAACGTTAGATCCGCAGGTCGCACAAGGCAGTGATGCAGCCACTGTTATTTCTGCCCTTTATGAAGGGCTGTGCCGTCTGGATTCTTCCGGAAAAGCGGTGGCTGGAGCAGCATCTTCATGGGAGGCAAACAGCGGCAGCACGGAGTTTACTTTTCATATTCGCAGCAATGCCGTCTGGAATGGAAATGTGCAGGCTCTCATCAGCGGCAATGACAGCGATGCAAGTCCTACGCCGCTCACAGCGGATGACTTTGTATTTGCGTGGCGGCGTGCATTGGAGACATCCACCGCTTCTCCGGCGTGCACCCCCATGATGTGTATTCAGAATGCTCTTCAGGTTCATGCCGGCACTTTATCTGCAGATAAACTTGGGGTTACCGCAAAAGACAGGCAAACTTTAATGGTTCGGCTGCGTTATTCCTGCCCTGATTTCCCCCAGTTAACCGCGACAAGCGTCTTTATGCCATGCAATGAAAAATTTTTTAACTATGCCGCCGGCCGCTATGGGATGGACCGTGAAACGATTCTGGGAAATGGGCCGTTCATCATTCCCAACTATGGCTGGACACACGATGTATCCCTGACGCTGAACCGTTCCAATATGTATGCCGGTCAGTCTGCAGCGGTTCCTGCTGCTATTGCATTTACAATCGGAGACAGTTCCTCTGGCAGCAGCACAACGGACAGCACCTCGGCTGCTGACAGCAGCAATGACAGCTCTGCTGCTGTCTCTGTAAATGCTGTTCAAAGTTTGATAAATGGAAAATTAGATATAGCCGCTCTTGATGCTTCGGATGAACCTTCCGCCCGAAAAGCAGGTCTCACCGTAACCTCCTTTCAGGATACAACCGTCGGACTCTGTTTCAACACGTCCGGTGTTTTTCATTCTGCGGCACTCCGCCGTGCCTTTGTACAAGTGCTGAACCGCAGTTCTTTGATGCAGATCATTCCCGTTGATGCACAGGCAGCCAGCGGTATTCTTCCGCCCGCTATGACATTCGGCGGCCAGTCTTACCGCAGTCAGGCAAAAAATGAAACCTATCTAAAACAGTCCGCTTCAGCCGCAGCGGTTGGCAGCAAGCTCCTGCCAAAAAATCCACAGATTACGCTGCTGTGTACCAATGAAACTAAGGCGTTGGCAAGCCGGATGCTGGCAAGTTGGAATCAGGCATTTCAAACTTATTTCAGCCTGAACGCTGTGGACAGCAGCAGCCTGCTCTCCAGTGTCCGCAGCGGCAGCTATACCATTGCAGTCTATCCCTATACACCTGCATCTGCAGATGCCTATACGGCCCTTGCCAGCTTTCAGAGCGGGCAGGGTGGAAACTTTACGCAGCTGAAAGATCCTGCTTATGACCAGCTTCTGAACAGCGGCACTGTCAGCAGTTCTGCTTTGGCAGAAGCCGAAAAATATCTGAATGATAAGGCAGTTTTTTATCCAATTTATTATGAAAAACATTTCTACGCTGCACAACCTTCCCTGAGCGGTGTTCTGTATTATCCTTTTGGAGGCGGCTTGGATCTTCACAGCGCTGCCAAAACAAATTGACCATCATTCAACGAATATAAGATTCCATCCATGAATGCCGCCGCTTTTTTGTTTTGTTTGGGCCTTAGTGTGTTATAATATAAAAATAACAGAATCATTGAGGAACAATGAAAACAATGGAAATGGAGGGGAAGCTATGTCGGTTTTAGCTGCATTTGCTGTGCCGCATCCGCCCATTATTCTGCCGGAAGTTGGACACGGAGAGGAAAAGAAGATTCGGAAAACCATCACCGCCTACCGCAAAGCCATGCGACGTGCGGCAGAATACCAACCGGATACCATTGTACTGACCAGTCCGCATTCTGTAATGTATGCGGATTATTTCCATATTTCACCCGGGAAACATGCAGGCGGCGATTTTGCACAGTTCGGGGCACCGCAGGTGAAAATCCGTGCAGACTATGATGAAGCATTTGTTTCTGCCCTGACCGCCTGCTGCAAAGAGGAACACATTCCTGCCGGAACTTTTGGGGAGCGAAACCGTGAGCTTGACCACGGAACGATGATTCCGCTCCGGTTTCTGCAGGAATATACTTCCAACTTTAAATTGGTGCGAATTGGTCTTTCCGGACTTTCTCCACAAATGCATTATCGGCTGGGGCAGTGCATTTCCCACACAGCAGAAACACTGAATCAGCGCACGGTCTTAATTGCCAGCGGAGATCTGTCCCATAAGCTGACACAGGACGGTCCGTACGGATTTGCAAAGGAAGGCCCAGTCTTTGACCATCAAACCATAGAGGCATTTCGGAAAGGGGACTTTTTGTCTCTGTTGGAAATGGACGCAGATTTCTGTGAGGCAGCCGCTGAATGCGGTTTGCGTTCTTACTGGATTATGGCAGGCGCGCTGGATCGAAAAGCCATACGCAGTGAAGCGCTTTCTTACGAAGGACCATTTGGTGTGGGCTACGGAGTCGCGTCCTTTGAAGTAACCGGAACAGATGCCAAACGGAATTTCGGTGAGCAAGCAGAAGCTGACCGGAAAAAGCGTCTTGCGCAGCGCAAAGCGGCCGAAGATCCATTCGTCAAACTTGCCAGGCAAAGTTTAGAGACCTATATCAAGACCGGACACCGGGCATCGCTTCCAGATAAACTTCCAGAAGAGATGCTTTCGGCCCGCGCCGGTACCTTTGTTTCTCTCAAAAAAGACGGGCTGCTGCGCGGCTGCATTGGCACAATTGAGCCAGCTCAGCCAAATGTGGCGGAGGAGATTCTGCAGAATGCCGTTTCTGCAGCGGTGCGGGACCCACGGTTTGACCCCGTTCAGCCTGAAGAACTGGAAAACTTGGTTTACAGTGTGGATGTGCTTGGAAAGCCGGAACCGGTGGAATCAGAAAAGCAACTGGATGCAAAGAAATACGGCGTCATTGTAGAAAATGGCCAGCGTAGAGGTTTGTTACTCCCCAACCTTGCCGGAGTGGACACGCCCAGTCAGCAAATTGCGATTGCCAGAAAAAAGGCAGACATTGGTCCCTATGAACCCGTTCATTTACAGCGTTTTGAGGTGGTGCGGCACAAATGAAGACAGTCTGTTCCCTTTGCCCGCATCATTGTCAGTTGGAACCGGGCCAAAGCGGACTGTGCCAAGCGCGCAGAAATAAGAACGGTAAAATTATCTGCGATAATTATGGTAGATTGACCGCACTCGCACTGGACCCAATCGAGAAAAAACCACTGCGGCGTTTTTACCCCGGAAGCTGGATTTTGTCTGTCGGAAGCTATGGCTGTAACCTGCGGTGTCCTTTTTGCCAAAACTATAAAATTTCCATGGAAGGCAAGAAGTCAGAGACGATCTTCCTATCCCCAAAAGATCTGGTAAAACGAGCGATGAATTTGGCCGAAAAGGCAAGGGGAAATCTAGGTATCGCATTCACATACAATGAGCCGTTGATTGGGTATGAGTATGTATATGATTGTGCAGAACTTGCCCATCAAGTTGGTCTGAAAACCGTTATCGTCACAAACGGTATGATTTGCGAAGAACCGCTTCTGAAACTTCTTCCGCTGACCGATGCGATGAATATTGACCTGAAAGGTTTTAC
>DHDR01000031.1:122134-164226 GCA_002399445.1 Ruminococcaceae bacterium UBA4871
CAATGTCATGTGGAAGTGACAACGCTGATTATCCCGGGCAAAAATGACCGCACAGAAGAAATGAACGCGGAAGCAAAATGGATTGCTTCCCTGAATCCGGAAATTCCACTGCATATTAGCCGTTTTTTCCCATGTTGGCATGTGCCGGGCCAAGAACCTACTCCTGTGCAAACTATTTCTTCTCTCTGCCGAGAAGCAAAAGAGCATCTTCAATACGTTTATGCTGGAAACTGCTGAAATTAATATTTTTGTTAAATTCTGCTTTCTATTATCGTTTATAGAGGCAGAATTTTTGTATATTATGTATTTAATCTTGATGATTTATTGAACTATTTGTGAACTATTGACATATATATAAGAAGATATTATAATATATTAAAATATGTAAGCTAAATTAATGACCATATAAAATATATTTTAAGAAAATGGATTCCTTTGAAAGTGGGTTTGCCAAGATGTTTAATAAAAATTCTTCAGTCAAGAAAAAGTTTACTAGTCTGAAACAACAAATGATTACTGTAATCAGCCTGTTGATTTTGCTTGCCGTGCTGGTTCAGTCCGTTTTTACATATATTAGTCTCTCTTCTGCCTACAATGATGTTGTCAGCAAAACCAGACAAAGTCTGGATACGAAAATTGAAGATAAAGTCAAGAGTATTATCAACGTTTTGCAAATTGAGTATGACCGATATACAAGCGGGAAAATCTCGGAAAAAGAAGTTCGTACAGAATCAGAAGCAATTGTCCGCGATGCACGCTATGACAGCGGTGCGGGCAAAGGAAAAGGTTATTTCTGGGCAGATGAAGCCGACGGTAAATGTGCGATACACAGCAACCCCAGCTATGAAGGAAAGATGCGCTACAATGAGAAAGATAAAGAAGGAAATTTCTATATCCAGAACCTGATAGCGGCCGGAAACCAGCCAAACGGCGGATTTACAAATTTTTGGTTTACGAAACCCGGCAAAAGCGGAACCTACCAAAAGCGTGCCTATACGGCTAAATTTGAACCATACGGGTGGTACATCAGCACAGGAAATTATACCGATGATATGGAAAATCTGATTAAGCCGGAATTACAAACGATAGAAGGTAAAAAACGGACAGCCATTCTCATCATGGCCGCCTGTGGATTGGGGGTTCTGCTGCTTGGCATATATGCCGGCAGAAAGATGGCCCAGCGCATTGCCAATCCTCTGGGAAAAGTAACAAAGCGGCTGAATATGCTTGCAAACGGTGACCTAACCTCCCCAGTTCCGCAGTTCAACGGGCAAAAGGAAATACAAATGCTTTCACAGGCTGCAAAAACAACGATTAAAGTTTTAAAAGGAATTGTCCTAGATATCCAAACAAATACAGAAAAAATTGGACAGGGAAATTTCCAGATTCAGCTGAATCATGATTATCCGGGTGATATGCTGCCTATCCGTCAGTCCCTGCAGCAGATTGTAACATCTATGAGCAAAACGATTAACCGGATTCAGACAAGTTTTCATCAAGTTGCAGGAAGTGCTGATCAAGTTTCCAGCGGTGCTCAAGAACTTAGTCAGGCAACAACTGAACAAGCCAGCACCGTGCAGCAGCTTTCAGCAACCATTGAGGAAGTTTCCAAACACGTGAAGAACAACGCGGATAATGCAGAACATGCAAATACGCTTTCCAGCAACATGGAAAAGGAAATTGAAAACAGTAACAGTCAAATGAATCAAATGATGGAAGCAATAACTGCAATCAACGATTCTTCAAACCAAATCGGCAAGATTATTAAAACAATTGAAGAAATTGCTTTCCAAACCAATATCCTTGCCTTAAATGCTGCTATTGAAGCAGCTCATGCAGGCAGTGCTGGAAAAGGCTTCGCTGTGGTGGCGGATGAGGTCCGTGTGCTTGCAAATAAGAGTGCCGAAGCAGCGAAAGAAACGACTGTCATGATTCAAAATTCCGTTGCTGCAGTTCAGCAAGGTGAAAAAGTCGCTGACAGTGCTGCTGATTCTCTTTGGGCAGTCGTTGACGATGCGCAGGCAGTTGCGAAAATGATTGAAAAGATTTCCGATTCTTCACGAGAACAGGCAATATCTATCAGCCAAATCAATACCGGTGTCAGCCAAATTTCAGAAGTTGTCCAGACAAATTCCGCCACTGCTGAGGAAAGCGCTGCAGTCAGTGAAGAACTCAGCAAACAGTCGCAGCTTTTGCTGGAACTGATGAATAAGTTTCAATGTGAAAAAACGTCAGCCAAAGAGTAAGCAATTTGCTTCAACAGAATTGACTGATGCTGCCGGACTTCCACTCTTGCGTGAAGGAGAAATGATACCCTGCCTTTTGTGAGTACGTTTCATATAATATTTAAATTTTACTGCCTTCTGACTTTTTTCTCGGCATAAAAATGACCTTTTGTCGTAGTTTTTCTACAACAGAAGGTCTCTTTTTTACCGGAATAAAAAGGCCTCCAATCATAGTTCCATACTACAACTGAAGGCTTTTTTCATGATTCATAGATTTACAAACTGCGGCTTGAATAAGAATTACTGAAGGCGAGCTTTCAGACCTGAAAGCTCATTGGAAAGTTCTTTCGGCAGTTTGTTACCAAACTTCTTGTAAAACTCTTCGATACCTTCCGCTTCTTTTTTCCACTGCCCATTATCAATCGTCAAAATTTGCTGAAGTGTATCTTTGCTGACCTGATCTTCCAAGCCTTCCATATTAATATCTTCCGGCTTCGGCACATAACCAATCGGAGTCTCCACTGCATCCGTTTTACCTTCACAGCGCTTGAGAATCCATTCCACCACACGCAGATTGTCGCCAAATCCAGGCCACTGATAATTTCCATCTTTATCAATTCTGAACCAGTTTACGTTAAAGATTTTTGGAGCTTTATCTCCTAATTTTTTGCCCATTTCAATCCAGTGAGCAAAGTAATCTCCCATATTATAACCGCAGAATGGCAGCATGGCCATTGGGTCACGACGAACCACACCAACTGCACCGATTGCCGCAGCCGTTGTTTCGGAAGCCATAACGGAACCAACAAATACACCATTATTCCAATCACGGGACTGATAGACCAACGGTGTAGTTTGTGCACGGCGTCCGCCAAAAATAATTGCAGAAATCGGCACACCCTGCGGCTTGTCGAACTCCGGGCTAACGCACGGGCAGTTTTTAGCGGGAGCCGTGAAGCGGCTGTTCGGATGAGCGCCCTTTTCTTTGCTGGTCTTGCCATTCCAAGGATTGCCTTTCCAATCTACACCATTTTCCGGCGGGTTCTTGTCCAAACCTTCCCACCAAACTGTCATATCGTCCTTATTGAGAGCAACATTGGTAAAAATAGTTCCTTTTCGGGTAGATGCAAGAGCATTCGGATTGGATTTTTCATTCGTGCCGGGAGCGATTCCAAAGAAACCATTCTCCGGGTTAATTGCCCACAGCCTGCCGTCAGCACCAATGTGCATCCATGCGATATCATCACCGACGGTGAAGATTTTGTAGCCTTTCCTGCGGTAGCCTTCCGGAGGAATCAGCATAGCCAGGTTGGTCTTGCCGCATCCAGACGGGAATGCAGCGGTAACATACTTAATCTCACCCTTTGGATTCTGGATGCCAAGGATCAGCATATGTTCTGCCATCCAGCCTTCATTCTTTCCCTGATAAGAAGCAATACGCAGAGCAAAACATTTCTTACCGAGTAAAACATTTCCACCATAAGCCGAGTTGACAGAAATTATGGTGTTGTCTTCCGGGAACTGACAAATATAACGTTTTTCCGGGTCAACATCGCACTTGCAGTGCAAACCGCGCACCCAATCGTTACTGTCGCCAAGGATTTCCCAGACTTTCTTACCCACACGAGCCATAATAGACATATTCAAAACGACATAAATAGAATCTGTCACTTCTACACCGATTTTGGCAAAGGGAGAACCAAGCGGGCCCATGGAATACGGAATAATGTACATGGTGCGGCCCTGATAACTGCCCCGGGCGATATCATACAACATTTTGTAGCATTTCTGCGGATCCATCCAATGGTTGGTTGGGCCGGCATCCTCTTCTTTCCGGGAGCAGATGAACGTGCGGCCTTCCACACGGGCCACATCGTTTTCAGCTGTGCGGTGCAAAAAACAACCGGGCAGTTTTTCTTCGTTCAGTTTAATCATCTCGCCCGTTTGAACCGCTTCTTTGCGAATACTTTCCAATTGTTCTTCTGAGCCATCAATCCAAATGACCTGATCCGGTTTGACCAGAGCTTTCATATCATCAATCCAGCTCAATACAGACTTATTTGTCGTCATACAATGCTCTCCTTTCGGCCCAATGGCCATTGACAGTACTGATAGTTTGCCCACCAAGCCAATTATATTACAATATCCGACCGGACGCAAGAACAAAAATGAATTTTTTTCATATTATTCTTTCATTCATTTGTCTCCATTGGCATTTCGGGACGTGCATTCAGGTCGTTTCCGGCAGTATGTCCGGCTAAAAATTCATAATAGGCCTGTGCACCCACCATTGCAGCATTATCACCGCACAAGGAAAGATCCGGCCGAAAAAACTGCCAGCCACGTTCCCGGCAAACACTTTCCATCCGGCGGCGCAGCAACCGGTTTGCACTGACACCGCCTGCGATTACCAATTTGGCAGAACCGGTGTCTTCGGCTGCTTTTACAAAGTTACGCTCCAAACAGTCGACAACGGCTTTCCGATAGGAAGCCGACAAATCTTTCACGGGCAAGATTTCACCGCGTTGGTTGGCGTTATGAATTAAGTTGATAACTGCTGTTTTTAAACCAGAAAAGCTAAAATCATAAGGAGAGCCGTCTACTTTTGGACGCGGCAGAGAATAAGCATTTTCGTTTCCACCTTCTGCGGTCTTGTCCAATTCAACCCCGCCGGGGTAAGGCATCCCCATGGCGCGGGCAGCCTTATCGAATGCTTCTCCGGCAGCATCATCACGAGTTTGTCCCAGCACCGTGATTTCAGTGTAATCTTTAACATGCACAATATGTGTGTGTCCGCCGGAAACGACCAGACAAAGAAACGGCGGTTCCAATTCCGGACTGGTGATATAATTAGCAGCCACATGGCTGCGCAGATGATGTACCGGGATAAGCGGTTTGCCGGAAGCCATTGACAGACCCTTTGCAAAATTGACGCCTACCAGTAAGGCCCCAATCAGACCGGGCGCATAAGTCACGGCGACGGCATCCACATCAGAAAGCTGCAAACCCGCGTCCTGCAGTGCCTTCTTTGTAACAGGGACGACTGCTTCACAATGGCGGCGGCTGGCAATTTCCGGAACAACGCCGCCGTAAAGCTTATGTTCCTCCACCTGCGAAGCGACCACGCTGGAAAGGACTTTGCGGCCGTTTTCAACGACAGCAGCCGCGGTTTCGTCACAGGAACTTTCCAATGCAAGTATTTTCATATGCTGACTCCTACCTAAAATTAAAAATGATTAATGTATAATGTTCCCACAAATTGCATAAAAAATCGGAATGGTCAGATACAGCATCCATGCCGGATGCCATGTGTCGAAAATGAACCCACTTAAAAGAAATAGAATCGTAATCAATATGGGATAGCCGCCGACGATACCCGCATAAAAAACGGGAATCATTAAAAAGACAAGCCAGCCGGGATGCCAATTTTGAAAGGAAAATCCTAAGATGAGGTACAGGACAACCGTCAGCATGGGAAAAATGGGAGCTATCAAACCATGAAGTACTGGTATCACACCAAAAATCAGCTGAAAAACCAACATGGCCAATACCGGAGCTGCCTGTACAATCCTATTGATTTTTTTCAATGACTGCTGCGAAACGGAAGGATTATAAGCTGAATGAGGCCCTGCTGGAACTGCACCCTGCGGATTGTTCCCCCACAATGGCGGCTGCCCATAATTGAAAGATCGCCCTGCGGGACCGGTTTTGGCTTCTTCTGCAGAATTTGCAGAGGTGCTAAAATCAGGCCGTTCAGCGGATGCTGATTCCGGTGCATAAGAGGAATCATTATGATTGTAAGCGTCCGCAGCATCTGCACGCGTTTTGTCCGGCGGTTTTTCACCGGATTCCGTTCTTTGATTGTCGTCTGAACTTCCTTGTGGTGCGACAGGCTCCCCTGTTTTCAGCAACTCATCCAGTGAAACATGATATAAACGGGCCAGCAGAATCAGATTATCAGTGTCCGGAGAAGATTCTGCACGTTCCCACTTGGAAACCGCCTGACGGCTGATGCCAAGTTTCTCAGCCAGTTCTTCTTGAGAAAGGTGATTCTTTTTTCGCATCTGCACCAGACGATTGGCAATTTCAATATTCATATCTTATTCCCCTTTGTCATTATTCTGGCAAAAGCATATCAAAAACTCCGGTTACGTACCAGCCTTTTTACTTTTCAGCACCGCAACTATTGGTTTCTGCACTGGATTTTTGTGCGGATTTTAAAACCGCTTGGTCAGAATCAAGGCATCTTCGGAAGGCTTTGTGTAAAAGTTTCGTCGCCTGCCCACCCGCCGAAATCCCAGCATCCGGTACAGAGCAAAAGCGCCGGAATTGCTTTCCCTTACCTCCAAGGAAACAAACGCACCGCCATGCTGCCGTGCAAAGTCCAACAGAGCCTGCACGATTGCTCTGCCGATTCCCTGCCTGCGGAACTCCGGTAAGACCGCAATATTATCAAAATACCCTTCCCCACAGACAAAGTGCATCCCGCCATACCCAATTAAAATGCCGTTTAACAAAGCAACCAGAAATACGGCAGTATCACTGACAAGTTCTGCGCGCAATCCGTCAGCTGTCCACGGGGAAGCAAAACATTCCCGCTCAACCCGTGCGACAGCCAAAATATGTTCTTCCGCCATAGGAAGAATGATGAGCTGTTTTATAGGAATTCCCTCCTATAGACCAGAAAGTCGAAGCCAATTTCTGTAGTCAGGGAAGAAACTCTTTCCAGCTTTTGGATGCCCTCCTTCGGGGTTTTCCAGAAATATGGTGTCATAGCAAATAGGTCCTGTACATCTTGGCCGGTTAAGGTCAGGTTTCCGCGTACCGGTACACGTTTACAGAAACAAAAGCCAGAGTATGTAGTCTCTTTTTTTTCATTTTCATAGGGCGCGTCATACAGAATCTCTTTCAGACCAAACAGATGCCGCGCACTTGGTACAGCCAAAACAAAGTAGCCGCCCGGCTTAGTGACCCGCCGGAATTCCTCCGGTACAACCGGTGCAAAAACATCGGTCAGCAAATCAACGGAAGCATTCGGCATAGGCAGGGAAAAGCTGCTGGCAACCGCAAAGGAAAGATCCGGTGCAGCTTTGGCAGCGTGCCGGACCGCTTCCTTCGAAATATCACAGCCAAAAACCTCTGGCTTTTTTCCGTCTGCACGCAGGGCAACTGCCAGCCGTTCTGTATAGTACCCTTCTCCACACCCTGCATCCAGTAAAATCGGTGCCGAAACAGAAACACAGCGGCAGGCAATTTCATTCAGCGCATTGCTGAAAAGCTGGTAGTGCCCGGCAGAAAGGAACCGCCGCCTTGCCGCGACCATCTCTTGATCATCGCCGGGAGATTTGCTGTGCTTTTTATTCGGCGGCAGTAAATATAAATATCCTTCTTTGGCAAAATCAAAGCAATGCCCGTTTTCACATGCAACAGAGCGATTACAATTTGTATAATATAATGGTTTATTACAAATAGGACATATAAAGAACATGGATCCCTCCTGCAGCAAATCCTAAAATAACATCCGGCCGCCCTGTCAGGCTTTTGCCTCATACCACGTTTTGCCGGTTTTCACATCAACGATTAGCGGAACCGCAAGCTGAACGGCATTTTCCATTTCTTCCTGCAAAAGCTTCTGGGCTGCTTCCGCTTCTTTTTCTGGTGCCTCCACAATCAGTTCATCATGCACCTGCAGAATCAGCTTTGCGGAAAGGCCCTCTTTTTCCAGCCGGTTCTCCACATGCACCATGGCAATTTTAATAATATCCGCTGCCGCACCCTGAATCGGCATATTGCGTGCCACACGTTCCCCGAAGGAGCGGAGGTTGAAATTGCTGCTGGAAAGTTCCGGCAAATAACGCCGCCGCCCAAACATGGTTTCAGCATAACCCTTTTCTTTTGCGTCTTTGACAACACGCTGCATATAATCATCGATCCCGCTGTAGTGCTGCAGGTAATCCTTAATATAGGTGTCAGCTTCCCGGCGGGAGATATGCAATTGTTTAGAAAGTGAAAAAGCACCAATACCGTAAACAATGCCGAAATTGACTGCTTTGGCGCGGCTTCTCATCAGCGGTGTCACCATCTGTTCCGGCATATGAAAGACCTGTGCGGCAGTAGCACGGTGGATGTCCTCTCCATTGCGGAAGGCCTCAATCATATTCTCATCATGGGCAACATGCGCCAAAACCCGCAGCTCAATTTGTGAGTAATCCGCATCCACCAACACACAGCCAGGCTTTGCAATGAAAAAGCGACGCAGTTCCCGGCCGAGATCGGTTCGCACCGGAATATTCTGCAGGTTTGGCTCTGTGGAGCTGATGCGGCCGGTGCGGGTTTCCGTCTGGTTGAAATTCGAGTGAATACGTCCATCCGGTGCGATAACTTTCAGCAGCCCATCACAGTAAGTGGATTTCAGTTTGCTGACCGTGCGGTACTGCAAAACCAGCTCCACTACCGGATGCTCATAGCGCAGGTTTTCCAGCACAGCGGCACTGGTGGACCATCCGCTCTTGGTCTTTTTCCCATGTGGCAGGCCCAGCTTGCCAAACAGCGCTTCTCCAAGCTGTTTGGGACTGTTCAGGTTAAATTCATAGCCGACTTGTCCCCAAATTTCTTTTTGGAAATCCTGCATCTTTTCGTCCAGTGCCGTTCCGTAATCTGCAATGCCCGCACGGTCAACTGCAAATCCGGTCTGTTCCATATGAGCCAGCACACGAGCAAGCGGCTGTTCAATGTCCTGCAGCAGAGAAGTTTCATCTGATTCGGCAATTTTCGTTTCCAGTGCATGACAAAGTTCGGGCAGCGCACAAACGCGGGCACAAGTTGTCAGCGTATCTGCCCGCATTAAATCCTGCGGCTGGGCATTTTTGAGAGAGACATTGGCAGACAGGGAAACCCCGTATTCCTGACAAAGCCATTTATAGTCATAATTATTTGCATTCGCATTGAGCAAATAAGCTGCCAGCAACGTATCCATAGAAAGGTTCAGTTCACAGCCTGCTGCTTCTGCCGCCGTGAACAGCGGCTTGCTGTCATAAGTACTGCACGGGAGCTGCAGGGAAAAAAGACGTTTCCAATCCTCTGGGCTTTCCAGCAAGTAGGCATTTCCGCCCTGTGCCACCGTTAAGCGCTGCAATTCCCGTCCGTTAAATTCCCCCACCATAAAAAGTTTTCCGTCTTTTTGCAGAGCTTCGCACAGGCTGTCCATTTCCGGATGAAGGTCCAGCGACAGGGAAGCAGCGGCATCACGATTGTCTGCACCAGCAGAAACATTGGAAGAATTTCCCCAGTCCATCTTTTCCAGCAGTTTAAAAAACTCCAGACGGCGCATCAGCTCCGAAGCTTTCTGCCGGTCTGCAGGAACTTTTCGGTAAGATTCTGGGTCAGTATCAATCGGGACATCTTTCCGTATCGTTCCCAGTTCATGGGAAAGATAAGCGTTTTCTTTTCCGTTTCGGAGTTTTTGGCGCATACTTTCACGGATATCCAGTTCCTCCAGATGCCCATAAATATAATCAATGGAATGATATTTCTGAATCAGTTCCCCAGCCCCTTTGGGGCCAATGCCGCGTACGCCGGGAATACAGTCGGAAGCATCCCCCTGCAGAGCTTTAATCTCAATCATTTCCGGCGGGGTAACACCGTAATCCTCTTGAACACGCTGCTCATCATAAACAGCGACCTGCGGCTGTCCATATTTGGTGCTGGCAAGGCGAACCGACACATAAGGACCGACAAGCTGAAGGCTGTCGCGGTCACCAGTCGCAATGACACAGGTATCTTTCTTTTTTGTACAGGAAGCGCTGAGCGTGCCTAGAATGTCATCCGCTTCAAAGCTCTCACAGGTGACCAGCTTATAGCCAAGCAATTGCAGCAGTTCTTTTAAGTTCGGCAACTGCTGGGCCAGCTCGTCCGGCATACCATGACGGTTTGCTTTATAGCCCGCATAGCGTTTGTGGCGAAAAGTCGGTGCTTTCAGGTCAAACGCAATCGCCACAGCATCCGGCTGAACCTCGCTTTCCAATTTTTGCAGCATCATCAGAAAACCATAGATTCCATTCGTGAAAAGTCCCTCTTTTGTGGTAAGGAGCTTAATGCCATAAAAGGCACGGTTCAGGATACTGTTGCCGTCCAGGACAAGTAATTTCATGGGTGCCTCCGGAGTAATGATAGAATTGGTTACTGTATTATTGTAAAATAGAAGAATGAAAATTCAAGAGATTTTAACATGGATGCCCAACAATCCGGCAAGTCCGGCTGCCTGTATCAGGTTTACGGTAATGCCCTTAAGCTCTGACGGCGGAGATGAAACAATCGGGGATGTAAATTCACCTTCAGAAAAATCAATGCCGGACAGTGGTGTGTGAAAAAAATTGTTGTGCAAAAATTGACAATCTTTTGCTGTCAAGCGCCTAAGCACAGATTCCGCTGCCGAAGCTTCTGTAAAATCACAATGGGTAAAATGAATGTCTGTCATCCGGCTCCGGTCTAAGCAGGCATACTGAAAGATACTGTCATCTGCCGAAAAGTGCTTGAAAACAGAACCGCCAAAGTTTGTTCCGATACATCTGCAGCTCAAAAAGCAGCATTTGTCAAAGAAAGCATCCGTCAAAATGCTGTTGGAAAAGTCACAGTGCGCAAAGGTCACATCAGTGAATGATGCCTGAGCCAGAGAACAGCTGGAAAAAGTACAATCCGTAAACGTGCTTCTTCGCAGGTCAATTCGGTCAAGTTTGACTTGTTTCAGCGAAACCTTGCAGAATTTTTCACAGGAAAGCGGAGTCTCTTCCTCCAGAAACGGCCGTACATATGTTAAAAAATCGGCAGATTCCTTTGTGCCGGCGTTCATTTCCTGAGGCATTATAATGCTTCCTCCCTCTTGTATCCTATATTATACCACGATTCCGCCACATGGAAAAGGTTTCCCTACAAGCGTTTCGCTTTATAGGCGAAAGGTGTATAATAAATGCTGAGTAATGAATGTTATTGGGAGGCTATTATGCTGAAAATCGGAAATGTGGAACTAACCGGTCAGGCACTGCTTGCCCCTATGGCAGGTGTAACGGACCGCGCATTTCGGGAGCTTTGTGTCCGCTTCGGTGCAGGGTACTGTGTAACAGAAATGGTCAGCGCAAAAGCGCTGGAATATCACGATAAAAAGACGGCTTCGCTAATGGACATCGGACCGTCAGAACATCCATGCGGTATCCAGATTTTCGGAAGTGAGCCAGAAGTCATGGCGCTGGCAGCAAGGGAAGCAGAAACCTTCGGCCCTGACATTATTGACATTAACATGGGCTGTCCGGTGCCTAAAATCAATAAATCGGGAAGTGGAGCGGCACTGATGAAAACACCGCAGCTCTGCGGGGAAATCACTGCCGCCGTAAAGGAAGCTGTTCATATTCCGGTCACTGTCAAAATCCGGGCCGGCTGGAACAGCAGCAGCATCAATGCTCCGGAAGTCGCAAAAATTTGCGCAGATGCCGGCGCCGATGCAATTACGGTTCATGCGCGAACAAAAACACAAATGTATAAGCCCGGCGTGGATTGGCGCATCATTCGGGCCGTGAAAGAAGCGGTTTCTGTTCCGGTAATTGGAAACGGAGACGTGACCGGACCGGTCGCTGCCGCACATATGCTGGAACAGACCGGCTGTGATGCCGTCATGATCGGACGCAGCGCAATGGGAAATCCGTGGATCTTTCAGCAGATCAATGCAGCGCTGCAGGAACAAGTAGAAATTGTTCCGCCGCCCGATATCTGTCAGCGATTAACAGTTATGTTGCAGCACATCAAAAAAATGATAGCGTATAAGGGAGAACACCGCGCGATGCACGAGGCACGAAAACATGTTTCGTGGTACCTGCACGGCCTGCGCGGTGCGGCGGAATTCCGCCGCAGAGCCGGTAGTTTAGAGACATTTCATGATTTGGAAAAGTTGACTCAGGACGTACTGGAGGAAAATCAAACTCAGAAAATAATCGAAATGTGACGGCTTTCGGATAAAGTCATACTTTTTCCCGAATCAGGTCACACGATTCCTCTTGTATTTTTGCCCCTGTTTGTGCTAGAATAGGTAACACTGATAGGTGAATAAATGGAAATATGCCTAGACAGAATTGAGTTGTTCTGTCTGGTACTGGAGGTACAGTGATCGTGAAAAAAAAGTCAATTCGCACACTGCTTTTGTTGTTCACGATGGTTTTTGCAGTTGCGTCCTTTGGCACAACTGCTTGGGCGGAAAACGGGGCGGGGATTTCACCCGTTCCTGAAAATGGCACTTCGTCAACAGGAGAAGCCACTTCATCAAAACAGACAATATCTTCGCGAAATCCCGAACCATCGGATGCTCCTGCACCTTCTCACCGGGTAATTTCTTCACGAACACCGGAGAGACCAACATCGCCAAGCAAAAGCTTTGTAAATGATAAACCTAAAAGTCCGTCAAATACTGTCAGCAAAAGCTCCTCAACTGTGAGCAGTAATAATTATGTTGACCCGGATAACACCATCAGTGGAAAGGGAAATCCCTCTGTTGCGACACGTCCAAATACAGACGAGAAACGCATTGATGAAAATGCTGCCGCATTGTCCAGCAATTCACCTGATGCTGAGTCGGAGGACTGGAGCAGCCTGCTCCCGGAATCTTCTGTTTCTTCCGCAGCCTCAGGCAGTATGGCAACAGGAGGTGCCGGAACCGTTACTTCCGGTAAAAGCGGCGGGTTGTCTTCTCTGTTTCTTTTGGGAATTGCTTTAATTATTGCAGCCGTCTGTGGAATCGGTGCATTCATTTACCTGCAGTTTTTCTCCCGCAAACATCGCGGCGGAAAGTTAGGGCACAATGAGGCCGACGGACGGCAAGAAGATGATATGGACGGGTTTGAATATGATCCTTCTGAATTAAAACATATGCCAGACCGTTATGGCAGAAATAGTTCTTACAATCCCCAGCCAAAGGAAAACCCATCTTCATCAGACCCAACGGTTGTTGCACCCCCCATTCATCCGGAACCAAATGATGCAGCCGATAATTTCACCGATATTAATTCCAGCAGTGATGGTATTCAGCATCGGGAGGAATACGAAGAATTCGTCCAACGGACAAGACCGCCAATCATTCCAAAGCCCGTTTCTCACACAGGCTCGCCCCTCAGCACACAGGACCCCGACGATGAAGAAACACTGGTACTTCCACATATCTCACAAGAAGAAGCCGCACGTCGGGCACATCAGACACAAGTGAATCGGCGGCGTCATCCTCCTCTGACTTCCAATGCGATTCCCCGCAATCTGCGGGGCCGGCCGGCCGCACGACAGATATCCGGCAAAAATAACACACCACCGTCGGCGGCTATTTCCCATCCGGTTGCGTCAGCTCCTGCAGTTTCTGCACAGAATCAACCAACACCTTCAGCACAACCGAAGGAAAGAAAACCGATTTCCAAAAGGCAACCTGCTTCAAAGAAACCAGAAACCCCTGTAAAAGATTCTGCACGGCCTGCAGCGCAGCAGGCATCCGCTGTTACGATTTCAGGGAAAGAACCTGTACAGGCTGAACAGAATAACAGTGATTTTGACTGGGATAAATTTTTGGAAGAAAACCGTCATGAATAATTGACCATAAAACATAACAAAGAGCCGCTGTCTGGCAATTGTCAGACAGCGGCTCTTTGTGGTTTTAAAGGAAATGTAGAAGCGGACTCTACTGAAAATCCGGAAGCTCAATAAATTTTATAAAGCCTCTTTGTAAATGCGTTTAAGGTCATTCCGCGTGAAAACAATCGGGTTATTAGAAATTCCAGCAGCAGAAACTTTTAGACAATTTTCTGTCATCCAGTCCACATTACTTTCCGAAATGCCAAGCTGAGAAAGCGTTATATCCAAGTCAAGCATTTTCAGCAGTTTGCGAATTTGTTTCACACAATCGTTTTCATTCTGCCCACCCAAAAGTCTTGAAATAGCTGCAAATTTTTTGGGCGCACCCTTGATGGATTCTTCAAACACAGGCGGAGTCAGTGCGGCAAGCCCTTTCCCATGGACAATATTTTTCAGCCCGCTTGCCGGATGCTCCATTCCATGTGTTGCAACAATTCCAGCAGTGTTGATCGCCATACCGCCCAGCGTGCTGGCGAATGTCATTTTCTCCCATGCCTCTGCATCGTTATAGTCCTGATAAATTTTCGGAAGGCTTTCTGCAATCAAGCGAACCCCTTCAAGGGAAATCAGGTCTGTCAAGGGCTGCCCAATTTTTGACAGATAGGCTTCCATGTTGTGGCACAGCGCATCAAACCCGACAGATGCAAGAACACTTTTGGGCATAGTCTTCATTAGGTCTGGGTCAATAATGGAAACCTTTGCGACAATCGCCTGACAGCGCAGAGACTTTTTATCGCCATTTTCTGCATTAGTAAGGACTGCAAAACTGTTTCCCTCACTTCCGGTACCACAGGTTGTCGGTACCAAAAGAATGGGAAGGGCCTTATCTGAGGACTTTTTATTAAAGATGTAATCGGAAATGTCACCGTCATTAACGGACAAAAAGGAAATTGCCTTTGCAGCATCCATAATACTGCCGCCGCCAATGCCAATAATTTCATCACAGCCTTCATTTTTGGCAAGCTCTGCACCCCCATAAGCGGTCGTTGTTAATGGATTCGGTTCAACCTTGTCAAAAACCACGCTGCTTATATTTTCCTTTTTCAAGAGAGCAATCGCTTTATCGAGCAGTCCTGATTTTTTTGTGCTGCTTTTTCCTGTTACGATCAATGCTTTGTGACCGTATTTTGCGGCCTGCTCCCCAAGTTCTTTGATCCTTCCGCTTCCAAACCGGAGGTTTACCGGCAGATAATACTCAAATTTCACAAACAATCCACTCCTTAATGACAAACATTTAAAACACACAAGCCAGCCGCTTTCCGGTTGCTGAAAATGCAAGGACCGGTCATTGATTTTGTTGTACTATTTCCACCGGCATACTTGCTGAAAGCTTCAAAATTGATTTGCAGAAAATATAAAAAACAATTGAATAAAAACAAAAAGGTGTTTATAAGAAAAAATCTCATAAACACCCTTGTCTATTCAGTTATCATTATAAATGGCCCCTATGCATTTGTCATTATTGAATATGCACAAATATGTGTCAATTACGAACAAAGATTACAGTATAAACATCTCTCTCATATTCAATCCGTATCCAACAAAAACAAATCAAAACATAAAGGTCACTTTGGAATCGGCTGAATCAGCCCTTTTGGCAAGCCTCATAAACAGCAACTGCACATGCAACCGTTGCACCGACCATCGGGTTGTTGCCCATGCCGATCAGGCCCATCATTTCCACATGTGCAGGAACTGAGGAAGAGCCAGCAAACTGCGCATCGCTGTGCATACGGCCCATGGAGTCAGTCAATCCGTAAGAAGCCGGGCCTGCACCCATGTTGTCAGGATGCAGTGTACGGCCTGTGCCGCCGCCGGAAGCGACGGAGAAATACGGGCGGTTGTTTTCATTACACCATTTTTTATAGGTACCGGCTACCAAGTGCTGGAACCGCACAGGGTTGGTAGAGTTACCGGTAATGGAGACATCAACGCCTTCATCACGCATGATTGCAACGCCTTCCTGTACGTCGTTTGCACCATAGCATTTGATTGCTGCGCGGTCACCGGTGGAGTACGGTACTGTCTCGACAATATTCAGTTTATCATGATAAAAGTCATAGTCAGTCTTAACATAAGTAAAACCGTTAATGCGAGAAATAATGTAAGCAGCATCTTTTCCCAGACCGTTCAAAATGACACGGAGCGGCTTTTTACGGGCAAGGTTTGCCGTACGGGCGATGCCAATGGCACCTTCTGCTGCAGCGAAGCTTTCATGGCCAGCAAGAAATGCAAAGCACTGTGTCTCATCACGCAGTAAACGTGCACCCAGATTGCCGTGGCCAAGTCCCACTTTCCTGTGTTCAGCAACAGAACCCGGAATACAGAATGCCTGCAGGCCAACACCGATTTTTTCGCTGGCTTCTGGGGCAGACGAAACACCGGTCTTCAGACCGAGTGCAGTCCCCAGTGTATATGCCCATGCAGCGTTATCAAAAGCGATGGGCTGAACACCCTTGACGATTTTTTCTACATCAATACCTTTAGAAAGGCAAAGGTCGCGTGCTTCTTCCAGACTGCCGAGGTCATTTTCTTTCAAGAATGCCTCAATCTTGGGCATTCTTCTCTCTTTCCCTTCAAACATGACATCATTTGCCATTGTTTTAGATCCTCCTTTTTACAGCTTCTTATTCTTCGCGGGGGTCAATATATTTGACGGCGCCATCCTTTTTGTCATAACGTCCGTACTGACCAACGTTTTTCTTAAACGCCTCATCTGGGGATACACCGTGACGAATATCAGCCATCATTTTTCCGAGATTGACAAACTGATAACCGATTACCTCATCATTCTTATCCAGCGCCATGTGCAAAACATAGCCTTCCGTCATTTCCATATAGCGGACGCCTTTTGCGTCTGTGCTGTACATCGTACCAATCATGCTGCGAAGGCCTTTCCCAAGGTCTTCCAAACCGGCGCCGATGGGCAGGCCGCCTTCGGAAAAAGCAGTCTGGCTGCGGCCGTAAACAATCTGTTTAAAAAGCTCACGCATAGCCACGTTAATGGCATCGCACACAAGGTCTGTGTTCAGGCACTCAAGGATCGTCTTTCCGGGCAGAATTTCTGCTGCCATAGCAGCGGAATGGGTCATGCCGGAGCAGCCGATCGTCTCGACCAGTGCTTCTTTCACAACGCCTTCTTTAATATTCAAAGTAAGTTTGCAGGCGCCCTGCTGCGGTGCACACCAGCCGACACCGTGTGTCAAACCGGAGATATCTTTAATATCATATGCCTTTACCCATTTACCCTCTTCTGGGATGGGAGCCGGGCCGTGCTTAGGGCCTTTCGTGACTGTGCACATTTTTTCCACTTCTGCGGAATAGTTCATAGCGGTACTCCTTTCGATTTCAAGTCCTTGGTTCAGTCCATACTAGGGGCTTGCGTACAGCAAACACCCAAACCAATGATCGCTTCCTATTATAGGCCTTTTCGAGAAAATCCGCAACAGAATTTGTGAAAAAGTAGACAACTGCCGTCGAAAATTTATTGTCTATATTGAATATAATTTCAGTGTTATATTCTTTCGTATTTATATAAATTTCTAAATTTTGGTATGCTGTGCTTGATCAAATAATTCCAGCAAAAGTATTCGTCTTTCCTGTTCCGGTTTTTTGCGGCATTACCGGAACTGCAGGTATATTTTTCTATGTCTTCAGCAGAAATTTGAAGGGGCCGTTGAGCAGGAAAAAACTGTTTCTGTTTCCTCTTTTCCTGATCTGCAAAGCCGAATTAACGGAAAATTACTTTCTTTTTAATGGACGCTATGCTATAATCTAAAAGTATGCAATAATTCCAATGATAAGTATGCCATAATTTTGGAAACTGGCAGCTGGATTTTACCGTTATGAGGTGACACTATGCCAAACAATATCCTGACCAAATTCTTCGGGAATTACAGCAAGCGTGAACTGAAGCATGTTCAGCCAATGTGTAATGCTGTCCTTGCACTCGAAGACAAGTATAAAAAACTATCTGATGAAGAGCTGCAGGCACAGACACCGGCCCTGAAGGAACGTCTTGCAAACGGCGAAAGCCTGGAGGACATCCTCCCTGATGCATTTGCTGTCTGTCGGGAAGCCAGCGCCCGTGTGCTGGAAATGCGCCACTTCCCAGTACAGGTCGTCGGCGGCATTGTGCTGCATCAGGGCCGGATCGCAGAGATGAAAACCGGCGAAGGTAAAACGCTTGTTGCCACCTTACCGGCTTATCTGAACGGTTTATCGGGCAAAGGCGTGCATATTGTCACAGTAAATGACTACCTTGCCCGCCGTGACAGCGAATGGATGGGAAAAGTGTACCGGTTCCTTGGGCTTTCGGTTGGCCTGCTTACCCATGAAAAAGACAATGCAGCCCGTAAAGAGGCTTATGCTGCTGACATCACCTATGGAACCAATAACGAATTCGGGTTCGATTATCTGCGTGACAATATGGTCATTTACAAAGAAGACAAGGTGCAGCGCGGTCACAACTTTGCCATCGTTGATGAAGTGGACTCCATCTTAATTGATGAAGCGCGTACACCACTGATCATTTCCGGCCCAGGTGAAAAATCCACGGAAATGTATACGGTTGCTGACCGTTTCGCACAGACACTGAAAGAGGTCAAAGTCGCAGAGCTGGATGATAAAGAGGATAATGATGCTCTTTACAAAGATGCGGATTATATCGTAGATGAAAAAGCTAAGACCGCAACTCTCACCCCTTCCGGCGTGAAAAAAGCAGAGAACTACTTCCATGTGGACAACCTGACGGATGCGGAAAACATTGACCTGCAGCACTATGTAACACAGGCTATCAAGGCCCGCGGCGTCATGACACGCGATGTGGACTATGTAGTAAAGGACGGCGAAGTCATCATTGTGGATGAGTTCACCGGACGTTTGATGTACGGCCGCCGTTACAATGAGGGTCTGCACCAGGCAATTGAAGCAAAAGAGGGCGTTAAAGTCGCTCGTGAAAGCAAAACGCTGGCAACCATCACCTTCCAGAATTACTTCCGTCTTTACAATAAACTTTCCGGTATGACTGGTACCGCTATGACGGAGGAAGATGAATTCCGCGAAATCTATAAACTGGATGTCATTGAAATTCCGACCAACAAGCCTATGATCCGCAAAGACCTGCATGATGTTGTTTATAAAACAGAAAAAGCAAAATTCAATGCGGTAATAGACGATATTATTGAACACCATAAAACCGGCCAGCCAGTTCTGGTAGGCACCATTTCCATTGAGAAGAGCGAAGAGCTTTCCAAAATGCTGAAAAAACGCGGCATTCAGCATGTTGTACTAAATGCAAAGCACCACGAAAAGGAAGCAGAAATTGTTGCACAGGCTGGCAAGAAGGATGCTGTTACCATCGCAACCAATATGGCCGGCCGCGGCACCGATATTATGCTGGGCGGCAACAGCGAATATATGGCTAAAAGTGAAATGCGCCGCATGGGCTTCAGTTCAGAGCTAATTGCAGAAGCAACTGCTTACGGTGAAACCGAGGATACCGATGTTCTCAATGCCCGCAAAACGTTTCGGGAATTGGAGGACAAGTATAAGGAAGAAATCAAGCCGGAGGCTGAAGCAGTCCGTCAGGCCGGCGGTCTGTATATCATCGGTACGGAGCGCCATGAATCCCGCCGTATTGATAACCAGCTGCGCGGCCGTTCCGGACGTCAGGGTGACCCCGGTCTGTCCCGCTTCTATATTTCACTGGAAGACGACCTGATGCGTTTGTTTGGCGGTGAACGCGTCGCCGCAATGATGGAGACCCTGAATGTGGACGAGGACACACCGATTGAAAACAAAATGCTGACCAAGACCATTGAAAATGCACAGCGTAAAATTGAGGGCCGTAACTTTGCAATCCGGAAAGACGTACTGAAATATGACGATGTTAACTCCCGCCAGCGCGAAGTCATTTATAAGCAGCGGGATCAAGTGCTGAACGGCGAAAATGTACATCCGCAAGTCATGGAAATGATTAAACAGGCAATTGAGAATCAGGTCAAAATTTATTTACCTATGGATGACGCCGATTTAGATAATCCGCGGCATAATTGGAATTTAGACGGCCTGCGTGACCGCTACATGGGCTGGCTGCTCACGGAAAATGACCTCATCTACAGGGACGAGGAAAAGAAAGAACTGAAACCGGAGAAGGTTTCCGAGACACTTTATGCAAAGGCCGAGCAAATCTGCAATTTGCGGGAGCAGAAATTCGGAGAAGATATCTGCCGCGAACTGGAGCGCGTGATTCTGCTGAAAAATGTGGATACGCAGTGGATGGATCACATTGATGCAATGGAAGAGCTGCAGCGCGGTATTCGGTTGCGCGCTTATGGTCAGAAAGATCCGGTCGTTGAGTATCGTATGGAGAGTTACGATATGTTTGACGCGATGATTGATGCAATCCGTGAAAACACCGCCCGCATGATGCTGACTGTCCGTCTGCATACGCAGGAGGAACCACAGCGGGAACAGGTGATGGAACCGACCATTGCTTCCGGTGTACCGGAAGAAGCAGCCGAGACACAGCCGGAAGACCACAAGGGGCAGCACAAAATCGGCCGCAACGAGCTTTGCCCCTGCGGCAGCGGTCTGAAATGGAAAAAATGCACCTGCACCAAGTACCATCCGGCAGACGGCAGCCAGCCGTATGTGAAAGACTAAAGAACGAACAACCGCAGACTTTCTATCTGCGGTTGTTTTTTGCCTTTAGATATCCAAATCGTATTTTATATAATAAAAATACATTTAGTATATTTATTGACCTGTCAGCAGCTGCAGATGATCTGAACACACACGCATTTAGAAAATAAACATTGGAGTTGGCAAATCCAGTCTTGACATCTCCTGATAACGGGTTCCCCTTTTATACTTGATTATCCTGTCGCAAATCTGCTACAATTGTTAATAGATGACAAATGGAAAAAGGAAAGCAGCAGGCTGCTAGAGCCTTTTCCCAATCTTATAAGGAGAGCAAAGGGGAAAAGAATGATAGGTGTAGTGGATGTGGGAGGCGGCCTACGTGGTATTTACGGCGCAGGAGTATTGGATTACTGTTTAGATAACGGAATTCAGTTTCATTATTGTATTGGAGTTTCTGCCGGCAGTGCAAATATTGCCGCTTATCTGGCGAAGCAGCGGGGCCGGAATTACCGGTACTACGCAGAGTATTCGTTCCGAAAAGAATACATGAGCACACGGAATTTTTTCCGGAAAGGTTCCTACATAGACTTAGAATATGTTTACGGAACACTTGCCAAGGCCGATGGAGAAGATCCTCTGAATTATACGGAAATTCAAAAGTCAAGCAGCCAAATCAGGGTCGTTGCAACCAATGCATTGACCGGAAAGCCCCTTTACTTTGATAACAAAGCGATTCTGCAGGACGATTACCACGTGCTAATGGCCTCTTCCTGTATTCCGCTTGTCTGCCGGCCGTTTATGGTGGACGGTATCCCCTGCTATGACGGCGGCCTTTCCGATCCGGTACCTATACAAAAAGCATTTGACGACGGCTGTGATAAAGTTGTGGTAATCCTGACAAAGCCGCAGAATCTGCTGCGTAAAGCCAAAAATGATGCTATCCCAGCAAGGCTGCTGCGAAAAACTTATCCGAAAGCTGCACATGCCCTGAAAATGCGCTATAAAACCTACAATGATGGGGTTGCACTTGCAGAAAAATATGCCAAAGAAGACAAAGCATTGATCGTTGCACCGGATACCTGCTGCGGCATGAATACCCTGACCAAGAACAAGGCATGTATGGACCGTATGTATCAAAAAGGCCTAAAAGACGGTGTCAAGATTCTCGACTTTCTGGCATATACAGAATAAAAAACAAAAAGGGCAAGTCCCCAACTTTCAAGCTGAGGACCTGTCCTTTATTATAAAATATTTACCGATTTTCAGGCTTTTCCATTGCATCCCATGACATCAACGATCTTGTGGGAAACCATGTCTTTGACTGCCTGACGTGCTGGCCCAAGATACTGGCGAGGATCGAAGTGATCCGGATGTTCATGGAAATATTTACGAATACTTGCGGTCATGGCAAGACGAATATCAGAATCAACATTAATCTTGCAGACAGCCATCTTTGCGGCTTTGCGCAGCTCGCTCTCGGGGATACCGATTGCATTCGGCATATTGCCGCCGTTTTCATTAATAATCTTTACAAATTCCTGCGGAACGCTGGAAGCACCATGCAAAACAATTGGGAAACCAGGCAGACGGTCAGATACTTCCTTCAGAATATCAAGGCGAAGTTTGGGGTCCTGACCAGGCTTAAACTTGTATGCGCCGTGGCTGGTTCCGATGGCAATTGCCAAGCTGTCCACACCGGTGCGCTTCACAAAGTCCTGAACCTGATCCGGGTCGGTGTACATTGCCTTGTCAGCTTCAACAGAAACTTCGTCTTCCACACCGCCCAGTGTACCCAATTCGGCTTCTACAGTTACATTGTACTTATGTGCATACTCCACGACTTTGGAAGCCTCAGCAATGTTCTCTTCATAAGGCTTAGAGGAACCATCAAACATAACAGAGGTAAAGCCGTCATCCACACATGCCTTGCACATCTCAAAAGACGGGCCGTGATCCAGATGCAGAACAATCGGAATATCCGGGTTTTCTGCCACAGCCGCTTCCACCAATTTTACCAGATAGGTCGGGTTGGCATAAGCGCGTGCACCCTTAGAAACCTGCAGAATAACGGGAGCTTTCAGTTCTCCTGCAGCTTCTGTGATGCCCTGAATGATCTCCATGTTGTTTACGTTAAAAGCGCCGATGGCGTAACCACCCTCATAGGCTTTTTTGAACATTTCCTTGCTGTTTACTAATGCCATGGGTCTCACACTCCTAAACTATTTTAGCATTCTTGAGCATTCTTATTATACAACAACAAAGCAAAAAAGAAAACAGTCAATTGTTATAAGTTTGTCAAATGCAGCCGATAATACATTGGTCAATGATGATTTTCATAATTTTTCTGTTTATATAATGCTGATATTATTACAGTTCGTGAGTTGCCACTGGTTTTGTTTTATGCTATACTCAAATTAATAAAATATGTCGTTATATGTCATTCTTATTTGCTTGGTAACTGAAAAGAGGCGGCAGAAACATGTGGGAATATAAAAATATCATGGAAGATATGGTCGAAGAAATTTATGAAAAAAATAAAGAGAATTTGGCGTGCTGCGATTGTCCGCGCTGCCATTGTGACATCATTGCCTATGCACTGAATCATCTTCCGCCTCATTATGTAGTTTCGCAAGCCGGTGCACTTTATGCAAAAACGTATCTGATGAACAAACAACATGAAATGGATATTACGGCTGCATTGGCAAAAGGTTCTTTACTGGTCAAAAATCATCCTCATCATTGAATCGTGAAGTTGAATAGTTGAATATTCTGCATAAGATTTTCCCCCTTTGGAAATACTGATTTCAAAGGGGGATTTCATCATGCAATTATCCGAGAAACAGTATAAAAGCATGTATAAAAAAGCTTCGCCAAACAGCAACCTGTTTGTTGACTGTCTGTGGGCTTTCGGCGTAGGAGGCGCCATTTGTGCCTTGGGGCAGGCACTCAGCAATCTGTACATGATGATGCTGCATGACCTTACGATAGCACGCACGTGGGTGTCCATTACGCTGGTCGGGCTAGCTGCCATCCTCACTGCTTTGCGGATTTACGATAATCTGGCCAAACATGCCGGTGCCGGCACTATCGTTCCCATCACCGGCTTTGCAAACAGCATTGTTTCTCCCGCTATGGAATTCAAAAGTGAAGGATTGGTGCTTGGACTCGGTGCAAAAATGTTCACGGTCGCGGGGCCGGTTCTGGTCTATGGCACAACTGCAAGTGTCATTTACGGGCTGATCCTTTACGGCTTCCACCTTTACTGAATTGAAACGGAAAGGAGAGAACAGCAATGAAGCGAATTGGAAACCATACCCTGCAGTTGGACCCGCCGGCTTATGTGCATGGCAGCGGATCTTTCGCTGGAAAAAAGGAAAGCGAAGGCCCGCTTGCCCAATACTTTGATGCCACCCATGATGACACAACTTTGGGGGAAAGCAGCTGGGAAAAGGCAGAAAGCAAACTGCAAACAGAAGCTGTCAAAACAGCTATTGAAAAAGCACATCTTAAGCCTTCCGACATTCAATATATCTTTGCCGGTGACTTGCTGAACCAATGTATCTCATCCACTTATGGGCTGCGTGACCTGAACATTCCGTTTCTCGGGCTGTACGGTGCCTGTTCTACAATGGCGCTGGGTATGGGCATGGCCGCTGTTTTCGTCAGCAGCGGAGCCGCTGAAAATGCAGTAGCTGTCACCAGCAGCCATTTCTGTTCGGCTGAGCGTCAGTTCCGTTTTCCGCTGGAATACGGCGGTCAGCGCACACCATCTGCACAATGGACGGCCACAGCCGCCGGAGCCGTAGTCCTTGAAAGACAGCCCAGTCCTATTTGTGTCACAGAAGTGACCTTCGGCCGGATGACCGACCTTGGTGTAACGGATGCCAATAATATGGGGGCCGCCATGGCACCGGCTGCCGCGTGCACTCTGACAGACTATTTTACCGATACCGGGCACACACCGCAGGATTTTGACCTGATCCTAACAGGTGATCTCGGTTATGTCGGCAGCAGCCTTCTGCGTGAAATGATGCGTAAATCGGGCTGGGATATCGAAACCAATCACAATGACTGCGGCTTAATGATTTATGACCGCAAAGCACAAGACACACATGCGGGCGGTTCGGGATGCGGATGCAGTGCTTCTGTTGTCTGTGGATACGTCCTGAAAAAGATGCAGCAAGGCACATTTCATGATGTTTTGTTTGCCGCTACCGGCGCGCTGATGTCTCCCACTGCTCTGCAGCAGGGTGAAAGTATTGTCGGCATCTCCCACCTTGTGCATCTGCATTCAGATGTCCCTGCAAAAACAAAATAGAACAAACAGTCCTGCAAACCTCATGGAAATGGGTCTGCAGGATTTTCCTTACATACCGTAAAAATGACCTTTTTGCCCGCAATGTTCGGGAAATATCTAAAATGGAAGTAACTAATCATTAGAAATAAAAGTTTCCAATGATGAAGTATCCAGATCTTTCTGCATACGCAGATTGACGTAAAGCTGGCTGGCAATCAGCTGTGTGCCACCCGCAATGTTGCTTTCAATGTTTAAAGGCATAACCGGATCATGTACACTCAGGCGAAGCAGTGCCCATCCATCTCCCGCTTTCGGGTCAAAGGACAGCCTTACACCTTCACAGCTCTCCGGATCGATATGCCAGTGCGGCTGGTGTCCGGCGCAAGTGTGCAGGCTTGCCAGTATAGAGTCTCCCTCGGTGCGGAAATCCTCCGCCAAAATCGGCATGCGGATTTCTGCAGATTCTGCCGCTTCCGGAAGGTCTTTAAGCAAATCCCCCAGTTCTTTTCCCTGCCGGCGCATGACTGCCATTTGAATAATGATTTTTGTAACCAGATAGGCACCGTCATCCAGAAAATAATTTTCCCGCATGGCCGCGTGTCCGCTGGTTTCAATGGCGAGCGGACAGTTAACCCCGGTCCGGTTTAAACGGATTGCCTCATCAATCACATTTTTATAGCCGCGTTTAAAACGTCTCTGTTTACCGCCCAGCACTTTTTCAATATAAACTTTCAGGCCGTCACTGGTTACGGAATCGGTCACAATGGTGCCGCCGGGCGCCTTTTGCAGCGCAATGGCGCTTGCCAGCGCAATCAACCGGTCCTTGTTGATCTCTTGCCCTTTTTGATCCACAGCACCGCCTCGGTCCACGTCTGTGTCAAAGATGACACCGAGATCTGCGTGGTTGTTCACAACTGCTCTGCAAACAGACTGCATTGCCTCTTCATTTTCCGGATTCGGAATATGATTGGGGAATGTTCCATCCGGATTCAAAAACTGACTGCCGGAAATATCTGCGCCCAGCGGTTCCAGCACATCTTTGGCATAAAATCCGCCTGCTCCATTTCCTGCGTCAACCACAATGTGAAATCCTTTCAGGGGACGCTCGTAACCTTCCGCTTTCACACCGTCCTGAATCATTTTGCGCAAGTGAGCACTGTATTGTGTCATATAGTCAACTTGCTCTGCCATTCCGTGCTTTTCCGGAAGTGTATCTCCGTTCTGGGCATGCTCCAGAATTGCTTCAATATCGCTGCCTTCAAGCCCGCCGTCCCGAGTAAAGAATTTGAGTCCATTCCGAAAAAACGGGTGATGGCTTGCGGTGATCTGCACAGCTCCGGTACAGTGCAGATCAACCGTTGTCATGAACATGCTGGGTGTGGAAGCAAGCCCGCAGCAAAGCACATGACAGCCAGCCGAGGTAAGTACCTGCACCACATCTGCTTGTATCCGGTCCGCAGAAATACGAGAATCATGCCCAACAGAAATCGTCATTTGTTCAGGAGCAACTGCCCTCTGCTTTGCCAGCCAAAGCACAAAGCCTGCTGTCATTTTTCTGATATTTTCATCTGTAAGATCGATTTCCCTTTTATCCGGAGCACCGGCACTGGCAATGCCCCGAATATCTGTCCCACTTTTAAAATGCTTCCAGTATTTGTCAAGCACAAAAATTCCTCCTCAGTCTTCCGCATCAACTCCGCGGATTGTACATTTGTATTATTATATCGCAGTAAGAAAAGTTTGTAAAACATATTGTTGCAAAAGATAACATAAATTATGCGATTTGTAATTTTATTTTGTATTTTCTGTAAAACGCAAAGGATTCCTTATTTTTTCAAAACTTTTATGGTTGGAATTGACAAACCAAAAGCACATGATATATAATATCTGTGGTTTTGATTGATCATAACAAAGAGAGAGCAATCCTATTTTTCTATCTTTTGAAAGGGGACGCAGATATGGGAAATTCTTTATTGGAGCTTCATGACATTAATGTCCCAAAATTTTTGGAGTTGCTGGATAATTGCAAAGGGAATGTTTATCTTGTTTCTGACGAAGGGGATAAACTGAACCTTAAAAGCAAGCTTTGCCAGCTGGTCGGCTTGACGAAACTCATTGAGGGCGGAAAAATCGCTTCCTGTTATATTTCCTGCGATAATCCGGACGATGAGTCTATGCTTTTCCGTTTTAATCTATATGGCAGTAAAGGCACAGAATCCTAAAAAATAAACGCAAGAAAAGTTTTGCCGCCTGCTTCAGGCGGCGTTTTTGTTTAGGGGGATCTATGAAAAAATTACTTCGCATACTTGCGGCCGCATTGGCACCGCTTTTCCTGTTAAACGGTTGTCAGGCTGTCGCCAGCGACACTTCCACTTTACAAAGCAGGAAAGCAGTTTCTTCTCCTGCCGTCTCACAAAGCAGCTCATTACAGACCGCCACAGCTGACAAACAAAATGCCTCTGTCTGGTTTTTTGATGTCGGACAGGGAGACAGTGAACTGGTCCGCCTGCCTGACGGCAAAAATGTTTTGATTGATGCGGGCACCGCTGAAAGCGGAAGTCATCTGGTTAAGCTGCTCAAAGGGATGAACATTTCCAAACTTGATATTGTGATTGCAACACATCCGCATGCAGACCATATCGGGGGAATGCAGAAAGTCATCCAAAACTTTAAAATAGGCAGCTATTACATGCCCCGCATTGCAAACAAAGATGTGCCGACTTCCCATCTCTATACCAGCCTGTTGAAAACGATTCAAAAAAAGAAGGTGAGCGTATCGGAAGCCAAAGCAGGCATTACGATTTTAAAAGGAAGCGGAGAACAGATTCAGTTAATGGCGCCGCTTCCAGTCGCACATGAAGGGCTGAATAATTATTCGGCCGTTGCGATGGTTACAATTGGCCAGAAAAAATTTTTATTTACAGGTGATGCCGAAAAAGAAAGTGAAAACGATATGCTGAAAAGCAAGGCCGACCTACACGCCGATGTGCTGAAATGCGGTCACCATGGCAGTAAGACCAGCACGACCACAGCTTTTCTGAAAGCTGTTTCACCCTCAGCTGCCATTATTTCCTGCGGGCGTGGAAACGACTATGGATTTCCTGCCATGCAGACACTGTCACATTTGAAAAACGACAACGTCAAAATTTACCGGACTGACGAGCAAAAAACCATCTGTGCCCATACGGATGGAAAAACCATCACCTTTGAAACCGGACTGACCAGTGCAACGGCAAGCTGAACTTTTCCCAAAATGCAAGCCATAAAAAACCGGTGCTTTTACTGAAGAAGACTGCACCGGTTTTTTGTTGAAAATTTTAAAGCAGCAGCCGCTGACAATCAGGGACGGGGGGATTCAATCTGTTCCAGTTCCTCCATCCACAGGCGCGCACTTGCATCGCTTGGCATACGCCAGTCTCCGCGCGGAGAAAGCGTGACGGTACCGACCTTAGGCGTATCCGGCAGGCAACTGCGTTTGAACTGCTGACGGAAAAAGCGCTGATAAAAGTTTTTAAGCCAACGGAAAATGATCTTCGGTGAATACACGCCGCGAAAAGTATCGACAGCCATTCGGTAAATTTTGGCGGGAGAAAAGCCAAAACGCAGGATATAATATAAGAAATAATCGTGCAGCTCGTACGGGCCAACGACTTCTTCTGTCTTCTGTGCAATTTTCCCATCTTTAGGGGGAAGCAGTTCCGGACTGACCGGTGTGTCCAGCACGTCCAGCAGAATACGGCTGATCTCTCCGCCGAAAGCCTGTGCTGCATAACGGACCAAATGCCGCACCAACGTTTTCGGAATCGACGCATTGACACCGTACATACTCATGTGGTCACCATTATAAGTGGCCCAGCCCAGCGCCAGTTCAGAAAGGTCGCCGGTACCAACGACAAGTCCCCCCTCCTGATTGGCAATATCCATCAAAATCTGTGTCCGTTCCCGTGCCTGACTGTTTTCATAGGTAATATCCTGCACACTTTCCTCATGCCCAATATCTGAAAAGTGCTGACTGACAGCCGCATGGATAGATATTTCACGAAAAGTGACGCCGAGCGCCCGCGAAAGTCCCTCCGCATTGTTTTTCGTGCGGCTGGTAGTGCCAAATCCGGGCATGGAAATGGCATAAATACCGCTGTGGGGTAAACCCAGCAAATCAAATGCACGCACAATGACCAGCAAGGCAAGTGTGGAATCCAGCCCGCCGGAAATACCGACTACTGCTCTGCGGATGCCCGTGTGTTTCAGGCGTGTCTTCAAACCGTTCGCCTGTAAGGCAAAGATTCGATCACAGCGGTCTGCCAGATCGCTGGTGTTTTCCGGAACAAACGGCGTGCGGGGAAACCGACGCTGCAGACCGCTCCGGTCAAAAGTATAAGAAAAGGAAAACGGCACCGTTACCGCTGGTCTAAGGCTGTCAAGCCACGTCGTAGCACGGCGGCGCTCCTGCAGCAGACGCTCCAAGTCCGTATCCGCGGTGAAAATACCCGGCTCAAAGAGTTTAGAAGAAACCAGCACAGAGCCATTTTCTGCGATCAGGTCATGCCCGGCAAACACCATATCGGTGGTGGACTCTCCTTCGCCTGCATTGGCATAAACATAAGTGCAGTAAAGCCGTGCACTCTGTCCTTTCACCAAATCTTTCCGATACTCGGCTTTTCCAATCACTTCATCGCTGGCGGAAGCATTCAGTAAAAGGGTGGCACCCGCCTGCGCCATCGCAATGCTCGGCGGCACGGGGACCCAGAGATCTTCGCAAAGTTCCACCCCAATCTTGAGTTCCGGGATCTCTTTGCAAGCATATATCATTCCAGAACCGAGCAGCGTCTGCTGCCCCGCAAAGGTTACCGAAAGCGGCTGCTCCGGCGCTGGTGTAAACCAACGCTGTTCATAAAATTCGCTGTAATTCGGCAGAAAGCGTTTGGCCGTCAGCCCCAGCAGGCGGCCTTCGCAGCAGACAGCAGCGCAGTTGTAAAGGGATGCGCCCAATGAAACCGGAACGCCAACAATAAATACCAAGGAAAGTCCGGCAGTTTCTTTTAAGAGCCATTCCAGTTCCTCTTCAGCACCTTTCAGCAGAGTACGGTCATGAAAAAGGTCGCCGCAGGTATAACCGGTCAGACAAAGTTCCGGAAAAAGAGCCGCTCCCACATTTTCTTCCACACATTTCCGAACCAATTCCAGCACGGCTTGTCCATTGGTTTTACAGTCTGCCACACGAATAACCGGCGTGACAGCAGCCACACGGAAAAAGCCGTCTGATGGCTTGCATTGATCTGCTTTTGGCAGTTCCGACATCAGGGCACCCTCCTTATAGAAAAAAAGCGCTGCAGCCTGCGGAAAACCGCTTGGCAGCAGCTGCCTGCTTTTGTCTTATCCTCAAAATGCTTATTCCACAAATCCGCGTTTATTTTTGTTCCGATAAAAAATATCTGTCAGACCATCCTGCACTGCCTCATGATTAAAGCGTTCTGCGCAGCAACTGTTGACAACCCGCCTGAGTCGCACGATATCGGAGAACAGTCCGCGCGGATCCTTTTTCTGCAAGTGCATTTTCATGAGAAAGTAACAGCAATTACTGTATGTTTTTTTTGCCAGTGCATGGTAGCTGTCCCGGTACTTGCTGTATTGTCCGCTTTTGTCCAAAGTCATGCGTATCATGGCAATGGCTCGGATGTAATCATCCACTTTGCGGGGATTGATCTTGCCCAAGGTACTGTCCTTGTGCATATTGTAATAATAAAGCGGCTCATCAATGATCGCAACATTTTTTGCCTGAGCAAAAATTTTATGCAGAACAGCTAAATCTTCAAAGCACATATTCGGAAAACGGACGCCAGACTTGATAAACAGTTCTTTCCGATACAGTTTGCACCATAAAAACGATTGTATGAGTACATCGCGTAAAAGAATGTTGAGCGCCTGTTCCGTATCATAAACACCACGGCAGCGAAATGGGTATTCAAACAAAATATCATTGGAAACCAGATGCCAGTAATAATAACAGCATGAGATATCCGCATTGTTGAGCGTACAGGCACGGTAAAGCAGCTCCAGATAATTTTCAGCGACATAGTCATCACCATCAACAAAGCAGATAAATTCACCGCGTGCAGCATGAAGGCCCGCAGTGCGTGCAGCCGAAACCCCGGAATTGGATTGATCAATCACATGCACACGGCCGTCAGCAGCGGCATACTGCTGAAGGATCTCCAGTGAGTTGTCCGTGGAACCGTCATTAATAACAATAATTTCATAAGGAATTTGAATCGTCTGGTGCGTCAGGGTATATAAACACTGCCCAACGTATTTTCCTACATTATAGGCAGGAACGATTATACTGATTTTTGGATTTTCAATCAGATTCTCCACATCTATCCGCCCCTCCTTCTGTGCATTTTCCATATTGCATCTTCGCATGCTGCCCTAATTATTTATATCTGATTTAACAAAAAAAGTCAAGTCCATCGGCGCGGCTAAGGAAAACCGCCGTTCTGAATATCTGACTGTTAAATATAGCTAAGCTGCTTTTTTGCTGGACGCCGTGCTCCCGGAAGACTGTGAAACAGCGGAGCTGCTGTGAGCCGATTGACTCGGTGCAGGCGCACTGGATACCGAAGCAGAAGCACCCACTACATAAACTGCAGCTCGCGGCGGATAATAAGATTTGGGAAGCGCCTCTGTCCGAACTGCTCCTCCATTTTTATAAAATGTGCGGCTGCAGGTAGCATAGTAGCCATTGAGCGCCGTTACCGTCCGCTCGCGGTATGAAGCAGACTTCGTTTTATCAACCTTGACAACATCTGCCGGCGGCGGCACTGTGCCGGTCTTTTGAGAGGACACCTCAATTTTATCCCAACTGTCATCTTTGTACCCATAAATTGTACAATACATGGTGCGCCCATCTGCACCGCTTTGTATGTACATGGGATAATCCGTTGGATTTTTAAATTTAAAATCGAGATCAGGATAAGAAACTGTAGCGTCCTGTCCAATCGGGACATAGGAAGAAGGGCTGGAGTGCGGGCTGCGTTCAACAACCGTGCAGTTAGAACGCATGGCTGCACCATAAACAGTCGTGCTGCCTTGGCAGATACCGCCGCCGTATTCTTGAGCGGAGACCCCATTGACCAATGCACCGGCCAACCGGTAACCGTTCGCTCGGTCCGCACTTCCCACCACGCCCAAGTAGGAAAAAATGCCGCCCGGCTTAATAACTGTGCCATTTACTGCCTGCAGCGCACGCGACATATTATAGGTCCCGTTTTCGGTGTTGGTGGATACGGTCGAGAAACTGCCCAGTTTGACAATCTTCGGCTTCAAATCTGCAGCCGTATATTTACACGGTATCTTGGTAACCTGAACGGGAATAGACGCCGAGTCCGACGAACGGATTGCTTTGACTGTATCAGTCAGTAATGCCGCCTCATTCACTTGCACACCGGTGGTCCCTTCGGTAAAAGTGAAGCT
This sequence comes from Ruminococcaceae bacterium UBA4871, assembly GCA_002399445.1. Taxonomy (GTDB): domain Bacteria; phylum Bacillota; class Clostridia; order Oscillospirales; family Acutalibacteraceae; genus Caproicibacterium. Next base: position 154,427 of record DHDR01000031.1, read on the forward strand.
GCTGCCGTCAAAAGACCGAATGGTCGGTTCTTTCGCTTGAACATTAATGGAAGCCGTCAGTTCCTGCAGTTTTGCCTGCAGCGTTGCCTGATCGACCGTAACACTTAAATGATACTGTTTTGCACCATCAGCGGCATGCTGTTCCGCCCATGCCTTCTGTAAAACTGCATTGATATTATAGGAAGTATGCAAATCATGCCCGCTGAAAGGATAGGTATTGCCGCCATAGGTAAGTGTATAGCTGCGGCCACTGTCCTTTTTGATGACATAATTCATCAGGGCACGGCGCGCTTTCGGATAAGTAAGGCCGTTCAGAGAAACGGTGTCAACGGTTACTTTGCCAAACGTCTGCACAGACGCTGAATCGGAACCCGAATTTATAGCTGCTGCACGCCTGGCAAGATTCGTCCCGACAATGACAGCAGTAACAGCAGCAGCCGTGATCAGCACACCCGCCAGCACAACTGTCCCATGCGGTTTCCTGTGTTTTCCGGAATATCGGTCCTGACTGGTTTTTTGCATGTTGGGTTCTCCTTCATGTTTTCTCCACTTGAAAATGGAGAAACCTTGATACTGTATTATATATTTTGAAATGGATTCTGTAAAGTGACATGTCTGCATTATTTCCCGCCAACCATCAATTTGGGCTCGGAAAACTCTGCACTGACAACTGATTATGCATAGAAAAACAGAAGGCAGTATGGTATACTGTGAGTTGGCGTAAACATGCCCCTACATCATGCAAAAAGGAGCGATTAGGTGAAAGTCCTGATTTTAACCGCAGCCACAGGCGGCGGTCATATGCGCGCTGCGCATGCATTGGAATCATACATTACAAATCATTCGCAAGAGGACCATGTCGTTGTGCTGGACGCATTAAAAACCGTCGGCCCGATTTTGAACCATACTTGCTGTGACGGCTACCGCTTCCTGTGCAAGCGTGTACCACAGGCTTTTGGCACTCTCTACCGTGTAACCAACAGGAAATCACCAATGGGAGGAATGATGTTCCGCATTAATTACCAGCACAGCGGACGTCTGGCGCCGACAATCGAAGGAGAGCATCCCGATGTCATTCTAAGTACCCATCCCTTTGCAACAGAAATGGTTTCAGAAATGAAACAGAAGGGCTATCAAGTTCCCCTGCTCTGCCTAATGACGGATTACGGTCCGCACAGGGCGTGGATTGCACCAAATGTAGATGCCTATATCGTCAGCAATGAAGATATGGTACCACAGATGGAAAAAATGGGCGTACCGCCGGAAATTGTTTTCCCATACGGAATTCCTGTAACAGACGTCTTTTTTGAAAAGAAAGATAAAGCTGCGCTCCGTGAAAAAATCGGACTTGCTGCCGACAAACCGACCATCCTGTTTATGGCTGGTTCTTTTGGTGTAACAAATATTATCAGCATCTATGAAGATTTATGTACGCTGAATCTAGACTTTCAGGTAATTGTCATTACCGGAAAGAATGAAAAGCTTTACCATGAATTTGAAGACGCCGTGCAGGAAAGCAGCAAAAAAACACGGTTGGTCTATTTTACGCATGAAGTGGCAAATTATATGCATGCAAGCGACCTGCTGATTACGAAACCCGGTGGCTTAACGGTAAGCGAATCACTGGCATGCAACCTCCCGCTCGCTGTGTTCGATGCAATTCCTGGCCAAGAAGAGGATAATGCAGCATTTCTGCAAAACCACCACATGGCAGTCCGGCTGAATCAGCATGAAGATACCGCACAGGTCATTGCGGAACTGCTGGAAAACCCGCAGAAGCTGGCAGAGATGCGTCATGCCTGTGCGTTATTTGATAAAAGCAAAGCAGCCCAGAATATTTTTATGCTTATACAGGATTTGTATGCGCGCTGTCACCCCGAGCAAGCCAAAAAACAATCGGCTGAATAATAAAAATGAAAGGAATAAGATGTCCCCTACCTGTTTCTGGGGCAAAGCCACAGGAAGGGAACAACATTTTTAAACTCCCTGTTTCGGCAGGGAGATTCCATAAAGTGAGGTCTTTTTCTTGCAGCAGGTTTATCTTGATAATTCTTCCACGACAAAAGTCTGCAGAGAAGCAGTAAATGCCGTGATAAAAACGATGACAGAAACATTCGGCAATCCCTCTTCTCTGCATTCCATCGGATTTGCGGCGGAGCGCGCTTTAGCAGATGCCCGCACACAGGTTGCCAGCGTGCTTTCTGCAAAGCCAGAGGAAATTACATTTACCTCCGGCGGAACCGAAAGCAACAATCTCGCCGTTTTTGGTGCTGCTCAGTCCCGCCGGAAACGCGGGAACCGCATTGTCACCACCGCGATTGAACATCCCAGTGTACTGATCCCCATGCAGCAGCTGGAAAGGCAGGGATTTGAGGTGGTTTACCTGCAGCCGGATAAAAGCGGGCATATCGAGCCACAGCAGCTTTTTGATGCCGTCAATGCCAATACGATTCTGGTCAGCATGATGGCAGTGAACAACGAAGTGGGAAGCATCCTGCCGATTGATGCAGCACGCACAGCCATTGACCGCGCACAGGCTCCAGCTCTGCTGCATGTGGATGCCGTACAGGCTTTTGGGAAACTAAACCTCCGCCCCGGCCGCCGCGGGATTGACCTGATGACGGTCAGCTCCCATAAAATTCACGGGCCAAAGGGAGCGGGCGCCCTGTTTATACGGAAAGGCACCCATATTCTGCCGCGCACATTTGGCGGCGGACAAGAAAACAATTTACGGCCCGGAACAGAAGCCATGCCGGCTATCTGCGGTTTCGGCGCCGCCTGTGCTGCTTTGCCGAATGCAGAGGAAGAGCGGAAAAAGATAGCAGAACTGAACACCTACCTGCGCGCCGGACTGGCAAAGCTGCCTGAAGTGGTCATGAACAGCAGCGAAGATGCCCTGCCATATGTTCTGAACCTTTCTGCCGGACGGGTAAAAGCACAGACAATGCTGAACTTCCTTTCTGAACATAATATTTATGTGTCTTCCGGATCTGCATGCGCAAAGGGAGCAAAGAGCCATGTTCTGACAGCACTTGGATTTTCTCCTATGCGCATAAATTCGGCACTTCGCGTCAGCTTCTGCCGGTATAATACAAAGGAAGACTGCGACGCATTTCTCACCGTGCTGCAAAACGGACTGGCTACTTTGCAGAAAACGTAAGATTGGATTTTGGGTCATCTATCCAGCTGCTTCACATAAGACAAAATAAAAAACAATTTCAGGACAAACTGTCAACCGAACATACAGAATCCAAACTTAAACAATGGCCTTTAAGCTTGACAGTGTTTGCAAATTGCAGAATAGAAATGGAATTTGGATTTATGAAAGAAATTATTTTATTAAAACTTGGAGAACTGGTCCTAAAAGGACTGAACCGCCGTGTATTTGAGGATACCCTCGTAAAAAATATCCGCCGCAGGATTTCTCCTCTGGGGAAATTTAATATCCGTTCACGCCAGTCGACCATTACCGTTATGCCAGAAGAAGATAACTGCGATCTGGATGAAGCAGAAGAACGCATCAGCCGCATTTTCGGCATTGCAACCTACACGCGCGCGGGTGTGGCACCAAAAGAAATGGACAAGATTGAACCCGCCACAGCAGAATACCTGCGTCGGGAACTCCTTGCCGCAAAGACATTTAAAGTGGAAGCGAAACGTTCCGACAAAAAATTCCCACTTAATTCCCCGGCTATCTGCGCAGAGATGGGCAGCTATCTGCTGGAGCAATTCCCTAATCTTACCGTTGATGTACATCATCCGGATATTATTGTTTATGTGGAAATACGCGACTTTGGCGCTTATATTCACAGCAATCCGATACGCGGAGCCGGTGGAATTCCAGTGGGAACGGGCGGCAAGGCAGCCGTGCTGATTAGCGGCGGCATTGACAGCCCTGTGGCAACTTGGCAGATTGCCCGCCGCGGATTGGAAATGACAGCCGTGCATTTTGCCAGCCCACCATATACCAGTGCACGTGCTGAGCAAAAAGTAGTTGACCTTTTGACACAGGTGAGCCGTTATGCCGGACGCATGAAAATGTTCACCGTTCAGTTTGCTCATGTGCAGGAAGAGATTCGGGATAAATGTCCAGAGGAACTTTTTACCCTACTGATGCGCCGTTTTATGATGCGTATCACACAGAAAATTGCAGAACAGGAAGGCTGCCTTGCACTGGTTACCGGTGAAAGTCTGGGACAGGTTGCAAGTCAGACCCTGCAGGCCATCTGCTGCACGGATGCCTGCGTCTCCATGCCGGTTTTCCGGCCGCTGATTGGTTCGGATAAACTGGATATTGTTGATACCGCACGGAAAATTGGAACATTTGATATCTCTATTGAACCCTATGAGGATTGCTGCACGGTCTTTACCCCAAAGCATCCCTGCACCCGCCCGCATGTTGATTCACTGGAAAACGCAGAAAAGCTGCTGGATGTAGACGCGCTGGTAAATGAATGTGTCCAAACTGTTTCGGTCCGGACGATTTATCCGCAGGAATAATGCATAAGCAAAAATTTGTAAAAGGAAGGTGCAAATATGAAAGCAGAAATTATCAGTGTCGGTACAGAATTGCTGCTGGGACAGGTCACCAACTCTGACACTGCTTACGTTGCCCGGGAACTGGCTGCACTCGGGTTTGATATCCGCTACACCTGCACCGTTGGGGATAATTCAAAGCGGCTGGCAGAAACCCTGCGGAATGCATTTGCCCACAGCGATATTGTTGTAACAACCGGCGGCCTTGGCCCCACCGAGGATGATCTGACCAAGCAGACCTGCGCCGCAGCTGCCGGCAGAAAGCTTGTCTGTCACGAAGAAACGAAGCAGCGCCTTAAAACATATTTTAAGGGACGCGAATTTGGAAAAAGTCAGTTGAATCAGGCGATGCTGCCGGAAGGCTGCACCGTTTTCCAAAATGACCACGGCACCGCACCGGGCTGCGGCTTTACCACAGCGGACGGCAAAGTTTTGGTCATGCTGCCCGGCCCGCCGAGTGAACTGCTGCCCATGCTGCAAAATTATGTGGTGCCTTACCTTTCTCAGTGGGCGGGCGGTGTTATCGCCAGCACGAATATCCATGCTTTTGGCATTGGAGAGGGAACCGCAGCCGAAAAAATTGCGGACCTCCTGCAGGGAGAAAATCCGACAGCGGCCACCTATGCACTGGCAGACGAAATGTATGTGCGTGTTACGGCAAAAGCTGCAACAAAAGAAAAAGCACAAATGCTGTGCAAACCGCTTGCAGAAAAGATTCGGGAACGTCTGGGCGATTTTGTTTATGGTACAGATGTGGCAAATCTGGAAGTCGTCGTTGTACGGGAATTACAGAAACAAGGGAAAATGCTGGCGACAGCAGAAAGCTGTACCGGCGGCATGCTGGCAGAGCGAATCACGGATATTGCCGGCGCTTCTCAAGTATTTCATATGGGACTGGTGACCTATTCCAATGAGGTGAAATCGGCACTGGTCAATGTTCCGGAAAACCTGCTGAAAGAAAAGGGCGCTGTCTGTCCCGAAACGGCCTTTGCAATGGCACAGGGCGTTCGGAAAAAGGCCGGCGCGGATTTTGGCATTGGCATCACCGGCGTGGCCGGCCCCAAAACAAGCGAGGGCAAACCAGTCGGCTATATTTTGATTGCACTGGATGACGGTCAACACACATACCTGCGCACGATGACGGGAAAAGGTGGGCGTAAAGAGCGCAATTATCTGCGGCATTTGGCAGCGAGCAACGCGCTGGACATGCTGCGGCGCCGGTTATTGGGGCTGCCGGGAATTGAGCAGATTGCTTTTACCGGGCACTAAAAGGGAAGGAGGCTTTTTCATGGAAGCGGCTGTTCTGTATTGCGGCGCACGGCGCACCGCTTACTGTCAGGAACTGTTGGAAACCAACGGTTTCCGGCTGACTCAAATATGTGCTGCCGGAGAAGACAGTCAAATGGCAAGAATGGGTATTTTGCTGTCAAAAAATCAACTGCTGCTGATTTTGGGGCCGGAACACAACGGCGAGCCGACTTTTGGAAAGCCTTTTTTTCGAGCACTGCACGTCCCTACGCTGGATGAAAACCCTCAGGGCATACTGGTACTGCATGGGAAAGGATGCATTGGCTGGCTGATTGAAAGTCGGGAACAGGCGGTGGCACTCCTGCCCGACCGTCCAGAGCACCTGCAGCTGCTTCTGCCGGAACTGTGGCTCCGCCTTTGTAAAAAATTTGGTTTGTCAATGCCGGAAATCCAGAAGTCAGCTGTCAACTATGAACAAGCTGTAGAACGTGATTTTTCCGGAAAGGAATAGTTATGATTGTAGATTTCGTTTCCCAAATGAAAACAGTAAATCTGATGACAAGTCTGCTGCACGGAGATTTCGGGCATTGTTCTCCTTATCCGTTCACTCCCTGTAAAGAGCAGCCGATTCCAGACCGTTCTCTTTATGGACTGGAAACCAGCACTCCGGAAGCACAAGGAGTGGAAAGTGCCTGGCTAAACGGCTTCTTCTGCGCACTGCAAGACTGTAATCAGATTCATGTACACAGTGTGGCTGTTCTCCGCCACGGGAAATTGATTGCGGAAGGCAGTTTTAAACCCTATACAGCAGCATATCCGCATATGCAGTTCTCTGTTTCCAAAAGCATTGTAGGCATGGCAGTGGGCATTGCCGTGAAAGAAGGAAGACTTTCCATTGAGGACCGCGTGATAAACTTTTTTGCGGATGACCATTCCCTGTTCCGAAATACAAAACTTGCCAATGTGACGATTCGCCATCTGCTGCAAATGTCAGCCGGTGTCAAATACAATGAAATTTTCAGTGTAACGGACCGTGACTGGGTGCGCGGCTATCTTTCCTCAGAATGTGCTTTTGAGCCGGGTACATCTTTTGATTATAACAGCATGAATACGTATATGCTTGCGGCAGTGCTGCGGAAAGTGACCGGCATGTCACTTGTGGACTACCTAATGCCGCGTCTTTTCGGGCCGATGCGTATTCCGCGCCCCCGCTGGGAACAGTCCCCAGCAGGAATTGAAAAAGGCGGTTGGGGACTGTATCTGCGCACAGTAGACATGGCTAAGTTCGGTCAACTGTATCTGCAGGGCGGCCGTTGGAACTGTGAAAACGGTATGCGTCAGTTAGTACCGGAAGAATGGGTGCGGGACAGCGTGACACACATGGTACAGACAGACCCCAAGAAACATACCAACTGCTATGGATATCTGCTTTGGAGTTTTCCCATAAAGAGATCTTTTCAGTACAGCGGCCTTTTCGGGCAGCACGTCATCATCCTGCCGCATTTGGATGCTGTTGTTGCCATGACAGGAGGAAGCCAGACTTTTGTCTCAGATGAAGCAAGCGAAATTACAGAAAAATATTTTGCAGAAAATGCAGAAGGCTTTCATGCAAAGCCGTTGAAGCCAAATATTCGTGCTTTGCGAAAGCTGAAAGATACAGTGGCACATCTGTATGCTGTAAAAGAAACAATTCCTCCGCAGCCCCCAGCGAATCCTCTTCCTTTTTTCCATAAGGATACTGCGCAGATCATTGCGCCCCGTCCGGTACCGGAATTTGCAAAGCCTCTTGACGGAGCAAGCTATCAGATAAAAGAAGGCAGCGGTTCCATTATGCCGCTGACCATGCAGATTATGACCAATCATTTCCCGATGACGATACGCGAAATTTCCTTTGCTTTTACACCCGGCATGTGCCACATCTGCCTGCACTGCGGAGAAGAGAGCTGCATGCTGTCCGCAGGGCTGGAAAACGAGCCATTCCGCGGGAATATCACTTTGGATGGGGAATCTTATCCGGTAGGATGTTCCGCTTACCTGACAAAAGATGAAGATGGCCGGCCTGTGCTGAAACTTTTTATTTCCTTTCTGCAGACACCGTTTATGCGAATCATAAAATTTGTTTTCTACCAGAATGCTCAAAAAATAGTGGCCCGATTCTATGAACAGCCAAGTTTAGAGGACTCTATCGAAGTATTATTTCGCATGATGGATAACAGCGGATTATTGCAGATGCGTTTTTATGATGCCATCACACAGCAGAAAATGCAGGGGCGTCTTTTAAAATTATCTTTGCCCAAAATGCACGGAATCCGTATTGACCCAAAAGGGATAAAGGAAAGCTCTTCTGCCTCTTAGGGATTTCACCGCTAAAAAACAAGTTTGTTGTCGTTTGAGAAAAATCAAAAACAGGATAGGCAGGACAGAATTGTCGATTCTGTCCTGCCTATCCTGTTAATCTGCTATATTGCAACAACACTTGCACACAAATATTGAATCGTTCTCTTCTTAATACTTCAGCTGCACATTTTTAACGTCTGTTAAAAACATATGCCCGGGAGAATGGGTAATTGCAATTGGAGGTTTCACGTTCATAATGGCTGACTGCGGCGTAACCCCACACGGCCAAAACACCGGAACTTCGTCCGGATGAATCGTCACACTTTCCCCAAAATCCGGATGGTCAAGATCATGAATTCCAATTGCTTCGGGACATCCAATCTGAATCGGGGCACCGTGTACCCTTGGCATAGAGCCGGTAATCATAACCGCCTTTGGAATCAAAGCATGCGGCAGCGGCCGCATACTGACAACCATTTTCCCTTTAAAAATGCCGGCAGGCGCGCAGTCAATATTTGTCATATACATGGGGACATTCCGGCCCTCTTCAATCTGTCGGACCGGTATTCCCGCTTCCAGCAATTCTGATTCAAATGAAAAGCTGCAGCCAATTAAAAAGCCAACAAAATCTTTTTGCCAGAAAGGCTCCACACTTGTATATTCACCGACTACCTCTCCGTGTTTATAAACACGGTATCGAGGAATATCCGTTGCAATATTGGCGTCTTTTGCCATAAAGCGTACTGTAGGATCTCCAACATCTGTCACTTCCAACAATGGGCATGATTTTGGATTCCTTTGACAAAACAGCAAAAAATCATAGGCTAAATTCTGCGGCAGAATCACCAGATTCGCTTGCGCATAACCTGCACACATGCCAGAAGTCTGCCCGGTTATTTTGCCTTGGCGAATCAATTTCCTAACTTCCGAAGGCCGTGCAGTGGAAGTATCCATTTTCAAGTTTCCCCTTTCTTATGAAAATCCAATAGAATAAAATTGTGTCAGCCTGCTTTATGAAGCGCTTCTGCATGACCCCGCAAGCTTGTTTAGACCTTATGTTCCAGAAAAGCTTCAATAAAACCGGTATCTGCCTTGCCTTTACAAAAAACAGGATTGTGAAGAATGGAATACTGAAAATTAATGTTGGTCGAGATTCCAGTGATGACGAGTTCGTCTAAAGCGGTACACATTCTACGGATTGCGGTTTCCCGGTCTTTACCATGTACAATGACTTTTGCAATCAGGGAATCATACGCTGAAGGGACTGTATACCCATCATAAATGGCACTGTCCACCCGAACCCCGTTACCGCCCGGAAAATGCACATGCGAAATTCTGCCCGGACAGGGAGCAAATTTTTTCTCCGGATTTTCTGCGTTAATGCGGCATTCCAGTGAATTTCCCCTCAGGATGATATCTTCCTGCCGAATGGACAGCGGAAGCCCCATGGCAATGGTAATCTGCGTTTCAATCAGGTCAACACCCGTCACCATCTCCGTAACAGCATGTTCCACCTGAACTCTGGTATTCATTTCCATAAAATAGAAATGATTGTCCTCTGTCACAATAAATTCAACAGTTCCCACGCTGTAGTAGTGCACAGCCTTTGCTGCACGCACAGCTACCGCATTCATTTCCTGACGCATCTTGGCGTTCACTGCAGGAGAAGGGGATTCCTC
>DHDR01000031.1:164414-183549 GCA_002399445.1 Ruminococcaceae bacterium UBA4871
GCTTTGTCGGCCGCCACCTGAACTTCCACATGACGGGACTTTTCAATATACTTTTCAATATACATGGTGTCATCTGCAAAGGCTGTTACCGATTCCCGCTGTGCAGTATTAAACTGATTCTCAAAATCCTCTGCAGACTCTGAAATCCGAATGCCTCTTCCGCCACCTCCAGAAGAGGCTTTAATCATAACCGGAAATCCAATCTGCTTTGCAATCGCCTTTCCATCAGCCGCATGATAAACCGGCTGCTTTGAACCGGGGACCACCGGAACACCCGCATGAATCATGGTCTGACGAGCTTGAAACTTATTTCCCATACGCTCCATGATTTCCGCTGACGGCCCAATAAAGTCAATCCCATATTCTTCACATTTGCGGGCAAAATCGCTGTTTTCTGACAAAAATCCATATCCCGGATGAATCGCATCGGCTCCCACGATGGATGCGGCACTGATGATACGGTCCATATTTAAGTAGCTGTCTTTCGCCGGTCCTTCGCCTATGCAAACGCATTCGTCGGCAAGCTGCACATGAAGGGCATCTCGATCGGCCGTTGAATAAACAGCAACGGATTGAATTCCTAAATTTCGGCAGGCTCTAATAATCCGAACAGCAATTTCACCACGGTTTGCAATCAATATTTTTTTATACACGGTAAAATTTCCCCTTACCATAATTTAGAATGTACAAGTACGAGTCCGGTATTTCTGCTGCTGAGCCATGGAATTGTTATTGTTGTTTTTCAATTTGAAACAGTGGCTGTCCATATTCGACGTTTTGTCCATCTTTTACCAAAGCAGATACAATTTTTGCGTTTTCCTCAGCATCGACCTCATTCATCATCTTCATGGCTTCTATGACACCGACGCACTGTCCGGCCTTCACCTCATCTCCGACTTTTACAAACGGTGAAGAATCCGGAGAGGAAGCAGAATAAAAAGTACCGACCATCGGCGAAAAAATATAAAAGCCGCTGTCACTGGCCGATTCTTCTGCTTTTGGAGAAACTTGGACAGGAGTCTCACTTTTGGAAAATGTCTGCCTTTCTTTTTTTAATTTGATTTCCTGCTGACCATCTTTATAGGAAAAAGAAGAAAAATCGGATTTCTCAACCAGTTGGATAATTTCTTTGATGTCTTTTAGGTCCATGACGATTCCCCCTGCTTAGTTTTGGACAACAGCTCTGCTATCCGCTGGGCAACGATTCTCGGTTCTAAAGCTTCCCTGCACGGCTGATGTATGATTTCCTGCATGGTCTGGTATTCTTTCTGTACATGCTGATCCAACATTTGGGCCTGTTCTATGTCAACTTTTTGGAACCGAATTCGGTCCCCTGCTTTTTTTTGAACGAATTTCGGCAAATCTGTGCAAATCACAGTTGCAATCTTGGTATAGCCTCCTGTTGTCGGCCTGTCTGCAAGCATGACCATCGGCTGCCCATCGTTTGCCACCTGAATGGCGCCGAATGCAATTCCGTCCGATATAATATCGGCTCCATCCAGATGGGTAATCTCCGGACCTTTCAGCCGGTAGCCCATGCGGTCCGTGCAGCCGGTAACGGTATATTCTTCATGAAAGAAATTGTATAGACCTTCCTGTGTAAAACAATCGTCCTGCGGGCCGAGAATAACACGGATTGTTTCACTGTGATTGTCGAAATCATCCGCTTTCAGCTTACGTGATAAAAAATGCGGAAGATAGACCTTCTTTTCACGAAAACAAATAAAGTCGCCTGTTTGCAGTCTCCTGCCGCAGAATCCTCCGACTTTGCAGGACACATGCGTTGAACGGCTCCCCATGACCATTGGTATATCCAGTTTTCCTAAAAAAGCAAGATAACCGCAGCTGCCGGTCTTTGCAGAATGGAATTTTAAAATATCATTTTTGTGAACACAAACAGCAGTATACATAGGAACAGACTTGCCATTCAGAGAAGGTTCAAAGTTTCCTCCTGTGATTGCAATAATCGTATCTGCAGTAAACCGGAGCTTTGGACCAGTCTGTATAAATTCCAGAACGGCCTCGTTTTCCGGATTATCAAGAAGGAGATTCGCAATATGAAAAGAACGCTGGTCCATTGCACCGGATGATGAAATTCCTAGATTCTGATAACCCGTCCGCCCCATATCCTGCACGGTGGTATATAATCCTCCGTTCAAAACTGATATTCCCATGCTGAACCTCCGTATCATTTTAAAAAATTGATAAGGGAAAGGAGCGTGCTCCTAAAAGCCGTGATTGTCACACCTTCTGCGCACAACTGGCCTGCGGTTTCGCACGAGTTCGAACATGGTGAGCGCATCCTTTTTCCCGAATCTGCAGGAATTCTTTTTCATCTACTGGAACGAACCGAATGCAGTCACCTGCCTGATATAAGATAGGCTTCTCCCTTTTAGGGTCGTAAATATCAAGCGGCGTCCTGCCGATGATTCTCCAGCCGCCCGGAGAATCAAGCGGATAAATCCCCGTCTGTGCACCACCGATTGCAATCGACCCGGCCGGAATCCGAACTCTGGGTTTTGCCAGCCGCGGTATATGGAGTCTGTCATCCAATCCTCCAAGGTAAGGAAAGCCCGGCAGAAAACCCAGCATATAAATAATATAATCTTTTGACGAATGCAGTGCAACGACTTCTTCCGTCGACATAGATGCATACTCCGCAACATCTTTTAAATCCGGCCCATAGTCTCCCCCATAGCATACAGGGATCTCCACAACCGTTCTTTGGGAGTGGCTGCCTTGTGACAGCGGTTGCTGCAGCAATTTCCCGACCTTGCCTTTTAAATCCCGGTATAAAATCACCCGCGGATCATACTGAATGAAGACAGAGCGATAAGTTGGAACCACTTCTATGATCCCCGCAATCGGCTGCAGTTTCAGAATCCGTGTAAAATTGATGACCTTTTGGTTGACATCTTCTTGGATGCTGTTCCCAAATTCAACGACCAGTGCACAATCTCCGCTTAGTAAAATTCTGGGATAGTTCATTTTTCCACCTCTTTACAATGAAACCCTATTTGAATCGGATTCTTCATCCTAGCAGCTCCTGCAAATTATGTTCTCTCCAGCTTATTCACCTTATGTATAACATTCGCTTACAGCCGCCGCAAGTGATTAAAATGATACGCTTTTCCTAATGAATGATAAGCAGTAAATGGCCGTTATTTTTTCAAGAAAAGCTGTCTAGACATCCGATTCTCGCTTGAATGGAAAACAAACTTATGCAAATTGGTGCAGAGAATCTATAATTTCTTTGGAAGTCGCAATCGGGAAACCATCTACCGTAGAAATGTTCTCCTTCTTTACACCATCAACACTGCCTAACCGCACGATCTGATCCAGATACTGCTTGATTTCCTGAAAGGAGGGCAAGACATGAATTCCGGTCAGCCGCTGCATATAAGACACCATAGCATAAGCACCCCAGTTGGAAACCGTAGCAATAATCAGGCTGGATGTTTCAACCACACAAGGCACTAAAGATAATTTATCCTCAATAACATGTTTAAGATTTCCCATTCCAATTTCATTGCCGCCATCGCCGACACCAATTGTATAAATTCCCTCTTGGTTTGCACGGGTAAACAATAAATCAATTCGGGCTGTGTGGGCAGTGATACTGACAGAACGCATGTTTGCATATTCATCTTTGCTGTTAATCCCACAGCGTTCAATGGAGATACAAGCAACCGGCTGATACTTTTTTAAAATATCATTAAACACCTGCTGATCGGCATCAAATGCGACATAGCAGACCGGAATCTGCTTCACCTCAAAAAAGCCTCTGCACAGCTTATCTGTTATGATAACCGGCTGGTATCCAATTTTTTTGAGAGCAGTTGCAACTGTTGCCGTTCCCGCCGGTCCGTCTGTTTCTGCATGACCGGCAACATAAAACCCCGTTGTCAAAAGCACAGTGCCTTTTGGAAGAGCCAATAGCTTCTCCACAGCATCTTTTACATAGAACTGACTCATATGCTCTCGCAGTACATTCATGCCGCGCGCAGAATGCTGCATAACCACGCTTTCAATGGAATTGATTTGGTTTGTCATTTCCTGAATCCCCCTCGCTCTTGAAAAAATTCGCATCCTGTTTCTATCTCTCAAATCTCAAATGCACTCATTACGGAATTTCGATTCAACCAGAATTTAAGAGATTGTCTCCGCTAAAGGACAAATCCGGATGTGTTCTGCTTCCAATGCTTTACGAATTTTCTGAACAAAAATAAAAGCCTTTTGATTGTCCCCATGCACGCAAATAGAGTTAGGAAAGACGGCAATCTTTTTCCCTGTAATGGCCGTTACCGTATGACATTGAATCATACCGATTACTCTTTTGACCGCTTCATTTTCATCGGTGATAACGGCACCCGGTTCTCCTCTTGGAACCAAGCTTCCGTCCTCCTCATACGCACGGTCTGCAAATACTTCATTCGCCGCTTTTAATCCCACTTTCCGGGCTGCAGCCAGCATTTTGCTGCCAAACAGTCCCAGCAAAATCAAGTTGGGATTAACCTCGTAAATGCCTTTGCAAATAGCTTCAGCTAATTCTTCATCTTTTCCTGCCATGTTATACAGGGCACCATGCAGTTTGACATGCTTCATCTCAATCCGGTTGGCGCTGCAAAATGCCTGAAGTGCGCCAATTTGATACATGACGACTGCCTTTGCCTCTTCCGGCTTGATATCCATTTTACGGCGTCCAAAGCCGACCAGATCCGGAAGGCCCGGATGTGCACCCACACAAACATGATTTTCCGCCGCCAGTTTGACTGTTTTCTGCATAGTGAGCGGGTCGGATGCGTGAAATCCACAGGCAACATTTGCTGATGTAATCAGAGGAAGTATCTGATCATCCATTCCCAAATGATAATTTCCAAAGCTTTCACCTAAGTCACAATTCAAATCTACTTTTTGCATAACAGATTCTCTCTTTTCTATCAAAAGGTTCCCTTCCAATTTGTCGCAGAAGCACGCCGGGTTCTGCTCCCATTCGCATTCGATGCTGTTGGAACAGATGCTGATTCTCAAGCCGCAGGAAAATGAAATATTGGGAATCAGAAGCAGCTGATTGCCATCTGCCCTTTCGATTTCAGAGATTAATTTTCTGTTGCAGCTTTAAATTCATCTGTCAATGCTTTCCGCAGTTTTTCAAAGAGCTCCGGTGCTTTTCCGCCGACCGGCTGACCGGCTACTTTTGTCGCACGGAGTACGAAATTACTGGAACTGGAAATCAGAACTTCATCTGCATTCATCAGTTCATCCATTGTATAAGGAATTTCTGCCACAGGAATCCCCAGTTTTTTACCCATCCGGATAATGTGGGCGCGAGAAATGCCTGGGAGAATCAGATTATCGGCCGGTGCTGTGATAATTTTGCCGTCTTTAATGATATGGCAGTTACTGTGTGCACATTCTGTAACACGGTCGCCATAAGGACCCGGGCGATAAAAGATGCATTCATTTGTCCCTTCTCTGCTCGATTTCTGCGCAGCCATCACAGAAGGAATTAAATTCAGTGTTTTGATATTGCAATGAAAGAATCTTGTGTCCTTAGTGGCCGACAATGTAATCGGTTCCAATCCGTAATTCACTTTGGCCGGAGTCAGGGTAATCCATAGATTTCCTTTCTCGTTTTCTTCATGAATATGGTTTCGTTTCGCATCGGTACCTCTCGTGCATTGTACGTAAACAAATAAATCTCCGCTGTCCATTTTGTTGACCATTTCCTGAATCAGGTCTTTCAAATCTGCCTTTGACATTGGAATATGTATGTCCAACATTCCGGCGCTGTTGAAGAAGCGGTCGATATGTTCCTCTACTGCGTAAATTTTATAATTGTGAGCCGGTCCTGCATCATATACACCATCGCCAAACCAGCAAACACGGTCATTCATTGGGATGACCATATTTTCAATTTCATCATATTTTCCATTGTAATAACCCAAAGTCTTCATTTTTGTTTCCTCCTAAACCATTTTAAAATCAAAATACGGTTAAAAATATTTAGTAGGTACTTCCGGATTGTCCGGTTTTCCTACTTACATTTATTTTACCACAAGTAATTAAGCTGTCCAATTTTTACGCCACCTCGAAAATAAACACGCGTAACGCGTTTGGAAAGGTTGCACACAACCTCATAATGAATCGTCCCTAAGTATTTTGCCAGCTCATCGGTGGTAATACACGCACTGCCATCGGTACCAAAGACAGTTACGGTATCACCAGCTTTCACATCTGGAATGTGGCTCACATCCAGCATAAGCTGATCCATACAAATACGCCCAATAATTTTTGCACGTTTGCCATGAACAAGCATATCTGCATGGTTACAAAGTGTTCTGGGATATCCATCCGCATAGCCAATTGGAATCGTTGCGACTTTTACTGGCTCTTTGCTGCAAAACTGCCTGCCATAGCTTACCGTGGTACCCGAAGGAACTGTTTTAACCATGGCAACCGTACTTTTCAGCTCCATAACCGGAACCAGATTCTGCTTATGCCTAATCTTGGCAGATGGATTCAGCCCGTACAGGATAATACCGGGACGCACCATGTCAAGCTGCATTTCCGGGTAGTCTAAAATTGCTGCGGAATTTGCACAGTGATGAATTTTAAAAGTAATGCCCCGTGCTGCCAGTTTTGAGATTGCAGTTGTAAAATTACCGAATTGTTTTCTGGTAAAGGCATCGCCGTCTTTTCCCTCATCCGCAACCGCAAAATGTGTGAAGATACCTTCCACTTGAAGAGCTGGTAATCGGCAAACCTTTTCTATTTCTTGCAAAGATGCATCATTACATTCCGGTTCCTGATAGAAGAAGCCAACGCGGCTCATCCCCGTGTCAAGTTTAATATGAGCATGTACGGTAACAGCTGCCTTTGCAGCTTCCTGAGAAAGTTTCTCCCCATATTCTGCATCAATGATTGCCTGTGTAATATCATATTTACAAAGTTCAGGTGCCATATCAGGAGGCGTATATCCTAAAATCAAAATTGGACATTGGATATTGGCCTTTCGCAGCTGTACCGCCTCATCAAAATTAGAAACGGCAAACCAGTCTGCTCCCAACACTTCATATTCCTTAGCCAGCTCGACGGCCCCGTGTCCGTAAGCATCTGCCTTGATAACACAGCAGATTTTGGTCTTTGGTTTTAAAAGGGACCGGATAAGCTTATAATTGTGAGAAACGGAATCTAAATTGACCTGTGCCCATGTTCGTTTTAACATTTTCCCCAAAATTCTATCTCCAAATTTTTTGATATAAGCAGCACATCTAAAAATGGAATCTCTTTTTCTTTCTAACGTATTCTAAAGCTTTTACATATTCACTGTCTCAGACTGAACATGACTGCTATGCTTGTTTGCTGAACGCTCTTTTCTTTCTAATTTTTCGCGTTTAATTTCCTTCTGAAAGTCAAATGTCTCTTTTGCTACTACGCCGCTCAGAACAAGTAAACTAATCAGGTTTGGAAATGCCATTAAACCATTCATGATGTCGGAAAGGTCCCAGACAATTTCAAATTTTGTCGTTGCACCCACAAAAGCAAAGACGGCAAATACGATACGGTAAATATAGCAGAAAACGGGTTTATGTACTAAATATTCCAAGGCCTTTTCACCGTGATACTCCCATCCGATAATCGTTGAAAAAGCGAACAATGCAATGCTAATGGTGATAAACCAAGCACCCGCCTTTCCAAAAACGGTTGAAAAAGCTGCTACTGTAAGCGGGGCACCCGTAATTGGTTTTCCCTGACTGTCCAGCGTACCCAGCACACCTGATGATGCAATCACCAGACCCGTAACAGAACAAACGACCAACGTATCAAAAAAAGTGCCTGTCATATTGACATACCCTTGCCGTGCCGGGCGATCAGTTTTTGCAGCGGCGGCTGTAATTGCCGCAGAGCCAAGGCCAGCTTCGTTGGAAAAGATTCCGCGGGCTGCACCCCAGCGCATAGCATCCATCATGGATGCCGTAATTGTTCCGCCAACCCCTCCGGCAACAGCTGTAGGTGCAAAAGCCATCTTAAAAATTTGAGAAACCCCTGCCGGCACATTTCGGATATTCACAAAAATGCAAACCAAACCGCCAATCGTATAGAGTAAAGCCATCGCCGGCACAATGATGGATGAAACTTTTCCAATAGAAGTAATGCCGCCGACAAGCACAATCATTGCAACAATCATAATCACTAGGCCTGTAATATACGTTGGTACATTGAATGTGCTGTGCATGGAATCTGAAATGGAGTTTGCCTGTGTCATATTTCCGATTCCAAAAGATGCAAGCACCGCAAAAAGGGCAAATAGGAATGCAAACAAGCGGCCTACCCATTTGATCTTAAATCCATTTTTCATCGTATACATAGGGCCGCCGCTCATTTCGCCCTTGCTGTTTTTTTCGCGGTACTTAATAGAAAGCGTACATTCACTGTATTTTGTAGCAAGTCCAAACAAAGCACAAATCCACATCCATACGAGTGCTCCCGGCCCGCCAATTATCATAGCTGTCGCAACTCCAACAATATTGCCTGTTCCAATAGTTGCAGCCAGTGCAGTTGTCAGTGCCGAAAATGGGGAAATATCACCTGAACTGCCTTTTGAACCGGATGTTGACCTCTTTTTAAATACAGATCTCAATGCATAACCCAAATTACGTATGGGTAAAAAGTGCAGTCGAAAGTTCAGAAAAATGCCCGTTCCAATTAAAAGAACAATCAGAACTGGTCCCCATACAAAACTGTCCACAGATGAAACAATATTTGAAAACCCTTTCATAAATCGGTTGCCTCACTTTCTGTCAAAGTTATGAAAACTGTGAGAATAATGTCCTGACAAAATCATTTTTAAAATCTATACAATCCTAAAATCTACAAAAAATAAGTTAAAATGAAAGGTACAATAAGGTACAATGGTATAATCGGTATGATCACTTCACGGACAAAAAGCTTTTTGTGCAAAGGACTTTATTATGGTAGCACGGATTCTAAATATGGTAAATACTGATCATTATAATCATAAGATTATTTTTTTATGGTGCGCTTTTACTTTCAAAAAGTTAAATAAAAAGTGGTTTTTATTTAATTAAAATAGTAAAGCATTTGTTCTAGCATGCATAAGTATGCTTTTGCCATGTCTAATTTATTGATTTTATATCTGGATTGTGGACATTTTATTCTATTTTTTGAATTTTATTTTTGTACATAATTCATTTTTTAATATTGTAGCCATTTAAAAAAATAAAGCGTGACTGCCATCGTGTGTATAAAAAATCTGCATAGCCTTAAAAAGGCTATGCAGTATGACCGTGCTTAAAGTCAATTATCCCATCATTCTATACGCTTATGGGCCTAAGACTAAAGTTTGTTTTATAAATGAAGAATCTTGTTTAATGCGGTCAGCATTGTACCTTTCCGTGCTAAAAATAACTTGGGTTACAGAAAAGCCTTCTGGGATTCCCATTTGGAGCCAAGCTCTATTCCCAAAAGCCATTGTAATGGTCAAGTAAAATCCAACAGGAACGCAGCGAGCTCTTAAGTAGGTATAACGCTTCATGGAGAATTCAAAACAAAATTGTGTAAATCCATACTATAAATGAGAGACTGTTCATCCCTAAATAAATAATGCCTGTTATTTTTATGATTCAGCACAATTGTTGAATGATAAATAATAAATGTGCCAATCTCAAGCGTCTGAAGCCACCATATAATAGTCACTGGCATTTGAATTTTTAATAAACCAGATTCCGCTGAAAAAATCGGTACATATGTTATTCAGCGGATCTTACAAACATACAAGAAAATCGCAAATGACTTTCTATACTTTACAGAAAATGTGCCGAAATTAAATATAACAAATGTTGTTCTTTCATGCTTTCGTTTATTTCACTACGATCAGTTCATAGCTTCGCGTGCCTAAACCAATCTTCTCCGCATGATCCAGACAGGTTTTCCACTCAGATTCGGGTGCAGAATTGGTGAAATGGTCGTGGTGGTCAACAAAGCCCTCTTTGGCCAAATTGTCGGACAGTTGGCTTCCCGGCAACGGCTGTGCTTTCAGGCATGCGTCTACACAGGCCTGATCCAATGCCAGTGGATCAAAGGATGCGAACATCCCTAAATTTGGTAGAATAGGGGCATCATTTTCCCCATGGCAGTCACAGTTAGGGGATACATCCACCACAAGAGAAATATGGAAATTGGGGCGGCCATCCACTACTGCTTTAGTATATTCCGCCATGCGGCAGTTCAGCAGCGCATTAGCGGCGGCATCATTAAACTCGATCGCATCGAAATTACATGCGCCCAGGCAACGCCCACATCCGACACAGTTGTTATAATTCACCGTCATCTTTTTTAGGGTGTCGTCAAACGTCAATCCGCCGTTAGCACATTCTCTCTGGCATCTGCGGCATCCCCTGCACTTTTCCGGCACAATATTCGGCTTGCCACCGCTGTGCTGCTCTGTTTTTCCAGCGCGCGAACCACAGCCCATGCCGATGTTTTTGATGGTACCGCCAAAACCGGTCAATTCATGCCCCTTGAAATGGGTAAGACTGATGAAAACATCTGCGTCCATGATAGCGTGGCCTATTTTGGCTTCCTTCACATATTCTCCGCCCTGGACGGGTACCGCGATATCGTCAGTACCCTTAAGTCCGTCGCCAATTAGTATGGGGCAGTTTACCGTTAGCGGTGTGAAACCGTTTTGCCATGCGCATTCCAAATGTTCAAGCGCATTTTTTCGGCTGCCGGGATACATGGTGTTACAGTCAGTTAAAAAAGGCTTTCCTCCCAACTCTTTTACAACATCAACCACAGCCCTGGCATAATTGGGACGAAGATAACTGATGTTTCCCAGCTCGCCAAAATGAAGTTTGATTGCGACAAACTTGCCATCCATATCAATCTGCCCGATACCAGCTTTTTTAATCAATTTTTTCAGCTTAGTGGGCAGTCCGTCACCGAAAGGAATCGTGCGAAAATCTGTAAAATAAACCTTAGCTGTTTTCATTTTCATTCACTCCTATTTTAAAATTCATCTGCAAGTTCCAATAAGTGATCGTTTGCGATGCCTAATTTGGACAAGCATGCTCCAAACAAAATTATACCAGCTAGATTGAGCTTTAAGCAAGAGCAACACGGAAACCTTTCCGTATTGCTCTTGTTTTTTAAGATACCACCCTGAACTTCATATGTGATAGATGTCATAAACATTATGCGAAGTTCAAACTACTTTGAAAAATCAGACTAATATTGGACCAAATTTCCCGACTTGTTTTTTCGCATATTCTTGACTAATTTCTCCACAGGAAAAGGTCCTCCATGCGCGGGGAATATCTGTTTTGCGCCTGCCTTAATCAACTTTTCCCAGCTATTGTAGTATGTATCCATATTACAGATAAAAATAACGCAATAATGTGTACCTGCAAATGGAAGCATATGTGCAGCAGCATCGCCTACCAAACAGTCTCCATCCGGAAACAAAACACTAATAGAGTCGACCGTATGCCCCGGAGTTTTAAGGATCTTTCCTTCAATGGGAATCCCTATATCCCGAAGGCTCGGTTCTCCCTTAAACAATATATCATTTTTACGGGAATCATAAGGCTGGAACTTAAGGTCTTTTGATTTATCCACTTTCTTGTGAAGCATCAGTGAAACATAGGCCTGTTTGTGTCGGATCAAAAAAGCAACGCGCTTATTTAGTAGTCCGCCGCCGTGCGTCAGATCATTTTCACCTTTCTTAATAAGCTCGTTGCACAAATCCGACATCACAACGTGAATGGCACTATTTTCTTGCAGAATGTGATGCAGCAGCCCGCAATGATCGTCATGGTGATGAGTCAGTAAGAGATAGCCAATCTGCGACAGTCCCACATGAATTTTTTTCAGCCGTTTTTGAAACAGTTCCCAGTCCTCTTCGTATCCGGTATCGACCAAAAGAAACTTATCAGCCGTTTTCATTAGATAGCAGGTGGTGACACTAAGCTTTAAAGGTATTAATTTCATTATTCACGCTCTTTTCGCTATTGTCTTTTTCTCATCTACAAATAATAATTGATGGCAAGTAAATGATACTAAATAAATAATCAAATTTTTCTTCCGCCACCGAGTTTAAACATGATGCGAAGTTCGGAGGGCGGGGAGATATCGCAGCATATTCATTATAGTTTTCAGTACACCTGTCAATTGGAAGTTTAATCTTTTATTCTTTTCCAGCTTTGCAATTCAATAATATTACCTTCTGGATTTTGAGCATATACAAAGACCGCTTCCAGACCGTCAGGATAGGCCGCAGCCACCACCTCTCCAATACTGTTTCCTCCAGCGTTGATAACTTCCTTCAACGTTGCCTTCACATTGCCCACTTCAAAGGCTATATGCGCTAATGCTAGGACGGTTGATTTCTGCGGGTATGGTTTTACACAGTGCGTCATAAGAAAATATCTCCAATGTCGGATGATCTTCACCATCACTAGGCAAAGGAAGATGTTCCCCCACGATATGCGGCGGCGTTTGACTTCCTCACAGGTCGATTCCAGGATCTTGCTGCAAGCATAAATTTATATAAGTCTTTCTTCAAGCCATGCTCTGAAAAAGTCAAGCTGTGTATTTGTGTGAAACCAATGCTCCCCGTTCTTTTGTTCTGTAAGCTCACAACCGAATTTATCTGCGAAGCTTTTCACGGTATCATATTCACACATCGTATCGTTTTCACCGCGAAGAATAAAAGTCTTATGTGTCCACTTTATGATTGGGTGATTTTTTACATACACATAATACGGGTAATATAGCGGTTCAATATCATTATCCACCCGCACTTTTTTCTGAAAGACTTCCTCTGTAATATGGCAGTAGTTCATAAGATTGTGAATGATCCTTTCCATATTTGTGACGGGTGAAAGAAACCACACTCGATCAATAACAGCATTGGAAAAGGTCAGCAATTCAAAGTATGCTCCCATACTGCACCCGAAAAGTGAAACCTTTTTTGTGTGTTTCATGGCATAGGTATACATCAAATTAAGTTCACGAACGCATTCATCAGGCATGATAAAATCCGTCTCATATACTCTTTCTCCATGCTGAGGCAGATCAAAGCTGAGAACCTGATAACCTTTATTGATTGCTGCTTCTGCCAGCACCCAAATGCAGTCATCGATTTTTGAAGAGTGACTTCCGTGTGCTGCAAGAATCATTTTATCGCTTGGCTTTCCCCAAATAATTACAGGAATACCGTCAATTCTAATTTTGTTTAAATTCAATATTCTTTTCTCCATTTATTTTCATTATAACCATACAGCCCAGTCCCCATAATTAAATGTGCCGCTCCCGTGATGCAGCTTGCCCTCGTTATCGAGCTGGCGAAAAGCATCGCGCATACGTATGAGTATTTCAGGCTGTATATTCAGCGTATGGTGAGCCGGAAAAACTCGTTTGACCGGCAGCACAGCAATTTTCTCAAGACTATTCAGATATGCCTGTGGGTCTGTTGAAGGATAATACGCAAAAAGCGTATCCTTGTAAACAAGATCACCAGTAAATAAATATCCGGTAGCAGCTTCCCAAAAGCACATATGTCCAGGTGAATGACCATGTGTATGCAGTACTTTTACTGTTCTTCCTCCAAGATCAATCGTATCACCATCATGCAGTACACGTGTCGGCGTACCTTGAAAAAGCTGATATGCATTGACGTCATATCCTTCCGGCAGATTGCATCTGTCAATCACCATACTGCGAATCGTTTCAATACTCAGCGGGAATTCGCCGGAAAGCCAGTTCAGCTCCGCTTCATGGGCATAAAAATCAGGATAGTATTGATGCCCGCCAATATGATCCCAGTGAATGTGTGTTGCAACTGCCGTAACAGGCTTGTCGGTCAGTTTTTTAACCTCTAATGAAATGTCACAAATGCCGAGTCCTGTGTCGATCAATAATGCTCGATTCTCTCCTTCAAGAAGATAGCAATGTGTTTCTTCCCAATGGCGGTATTCGCTGATGATATATGTGTCCGCATCAATGCGGTCTATGGTAAACCAATCACTCATTGATATTTTCCCTTTCCATACTGCGCTATGGCAATCTTTGAAATTCTCTGGACAAAGCCGGTCTTCCGTTCCGTATAGCCATCCCGGTCATGCTCGAACGGTTTCCAGAGGGACAGCTTCAGTTTTTCATATTCCTTCGCAATTTCTGGATGTTCGTTCAGATAGTCCCGAAAATACAACTCATCGTGGTCGCCAAAATTCCGCAGATGCAGATGAAATACCCGCTCGGCAAAGCCGTCCGGTGTGTAGCCCTTGTTAAAATCTATTCGGTTTTTACTCTGAGCCATGCAAAGATAGCCGCTTTTTAACAGCAGCTCCTTGATTGTTTGATGGCCTTCAAGAGGCGCCTCCGCTAAAATGTCAATGATCGGTTTGGCCCAGATCCCTTTGATTGCTGTACTTCCGATGTGATAAATTCGAACATCCTCCGGCAGAAAGAATGTCTGGAAAGCCCATATTTACTGGGCTTTTTACGCATTCACTTCTTTACCCTTGACATCAAACAGACAGTCTCAACGTGGCTCGATTGCTCCATCTTGATGTCTGCATATTGACCAGTTACCCATAACAGGCGAAAAACTGCTCCGTTTGTTATCAGGAACTGGTCAAGGGCATTGTTCGGTTCACGGGAACTTATCAAAAGCCCCTTTAACCGTTCGCGGAAACAAGTCGAAAACCGCTCTCTTACCTATAATATGCGGTTTCACATATCTACCCATCGCCTCGACCTGCGGTAGCAGAGAACCACTCATAAATCTGTGCCCGCTGCCATCGCCTCAACCTATACTTCTGGTTTTTCTCCGAACTCAAATCTTGTCTTCCAAGCTATCGCAGCGGCTTCGGCAACTTCTTCTTCCGTTTTATCAGGAACAACCCACAGGCCTTTAACAAACCTTGAGTAATACTCTTTCTCTATTAATTCTCTCGGTGCCTGCAAGCGATTGAGGATACCTTCACCATTCTTACGGTTGCCTGCCTGACCGACATATACGACTGGCTTTCCGGTCGTATCGGATACGCCAAACAAGAAATAAACACCTGTCTGCTTCAGATCTGCTCTGTTCTTGCATTTATCCAGACTGGTACGCGGAATCTTATAGGCGATGCCTATCCAGTTTGCCAGCGTACGCTTGATCATGCCGTTAGTATCTCCGTCCATCAGGAATAAATTGATGCTTTTTCCGCGTGCCATCGATATGTACCTCCCAATTTGCTATTCCTTTTTGCTCTCCATGAGCTTTATGATTTCTTTCAGCTTTACTCCAGAAAACTTCGCATACTCTTCCATGTTCGTCATAATCGTATTCACATTGGTATATTCTCCCGCACCAACAGCGACGACTGTTTTCGCTTTAACTGTTTTGTATGTAAGCTTTCCGTCTTTAACTTCCGGTACTTGAGTCATAACATCATGCTTTGTACTGACTGTATTTGTTACTTCTCCAGCCGAAGTTCCATGTGCCGCTGCGGTTCGATACTTCTGTGCATCCATATATAGTTGATTGGACTGAATCTTATTGAAAACATCCAATAATGCCGGATTATCTGTCTTAAGTTTCTTGAACACATTGTTTCTAAAACGCAAATCCTGTACAAATGCATATCTATAGTATTCATTGATAATTTCAATTACAGAATCCCATACTGCAGAAATCTTCAAATAGTACGTATCAGAGAAGTAATTGAACCAGTATTTCTGCATCCAATGTTCTTCATTAAATTTGGGAAAATATTCTATCGACTGTCCCTTGCTGCCCGGAGAGATAAACCACGGATCATCTGGTATCCCTTTGTCATAGTAATGTCGGCAAAGAGCATAGGTCACATTCAAAGAACCAACCTTGTTATTGTGCTCTTGAATAATCTCATGTAAACGTGGATGTGCCATGCTCTGCAAAATATCGCTTGTCTCTCCAAGCGTTCCTACTGCCAAGCGCAAATCATCGAATATATCTGTCCCGAGGTACTTGTCCCATTCATCTTGGGTAGGCACCTCAAATGAATTATCTATCCTAAGTTCCATCAAATAAAATCTCCTTTATTCCACTCCCAGTGCCTTAAATACTGCGTCTTCTGCACTCTGGTAGAATATAATGTTAAAGCATCCGACCAGTTCCGGCGGTACGGTTCCGAGATCTGCTGCCGATGTGATTGGTAGCAATACTTTCTTTGCACCAGAATCAAGGCATACCTGCAGGCTGTTGGCGAGCTCATCAACCTTGATCATGGAACCGGCAATGCTGATTTCACCGAGTACAGCCGTCGAGCTGATGACAGGCTTATTCAGTGCTATTGAGCATAGTGCGATAACAGTCGGAAGTGCCAACGTTTCTGTCATACCGATTCCCTGCAGATCCTGGTAGTTTATGTTGTAGTCCTCTGATGCCATGTTTATGGAACCGCTGATCTGTTTTGCATTGGCCTTCAGATAATTGAAAGCCGTATTCGTTGCTTCTTTCGCGCCTCGGTCACTGCCAAGGCCTGTACAAACGAGTTTTCCGCTGCCCGGAAGCATTTGGCTTTCCAGCCGGAAGACGCCAAGCATACCGGATTTTCCTCTGCTTACGGTATAAACCTGACCCGGATTGCAAATTCCTTCCGGTATCAGTTTGCCGCCGCCCTGTTCTGGCACGGATACATATTTCTCCTCAAAGGTTTCATTGTCAATATAGGAAAAATTCACATCGTAAAATTCCATTCCACCGAGCTTCTTCAGCTGTTCCTTTACACGACGGCGCATTTCCAAAGAGATCTTCAAAACTTCTTCGACATCTTCCTTTGTAAATTCTCCGTCCGGATACATCAACTTCAGGTACCCGTCCACCATCTTGCGAACGGCAATCACATCACGCTGGTTCAGATTCTTTCCCAAGTGAAAATAATGGTCCAGCACATCGCCGTACTGTTCCTTACGAAGCTCACGGATAAAACCGGCGAGATAATCCGTAATGAAGCCATAATCATTCGTAAAGTGCTCTGGACGGAACTTTGGCACTTCCCAACCCGGCAGGTAACAGTGAATACGATCAAGGAAAGCCGTGTCTGTCCCCATTTCCGGCGGGAACGGATCAAAAAGGCTGGATGTCTTCAAAAGCACATCCACACTCTGATTGATATTTCCTATGAAAACCATCGAAGCTGACGCAGCCTTTTCTTCCTTGCCGCGGGCAAAGGAACCGGAAGCCATGTAATCCTTCATGATTTGGATGCCGTCATTATCTTTAAACTTAATCCCGGCGACCTCATCGAAAGCCACACAATCCCAGAGCCCCACAAGCCCGATGGCTTTGCGTCCCATGTTGTAAAAGAGATTTGCTACTGTCGTCTGACCGCCGGAAACAAGGATACTATTCGGTGATATCTCCTTATAGAGGTATGATTTGCCTGTGGATCTCGGTCCAAGTTCACACAGATTGAAGTTGTTTTCCACCAGCGGAATCATCCGTGTGAGAAGCAGCCACTTTTCACGTTTTGTCAGTTCATCTGGCTCCATTCCGATGGAACGCATCATGACGTCCATCCATTCATCTTTTGTGAAAGCTTTCCGGCCCTGTTTCAGCTGATCCATATCAACAGTAGGAAGCTGGATTGGCGTCAATTTACGGATACTAATAGGTGTGGTATCTTTCTGCTTTTTCCGTTTTGATTGAATCCGATCGCCGTCCGGAGAAACAATATCCGGTACTGCCTCTTCCCCGGAGTCGTATTCCAACTGGACAAAACACCAGATACCGCCGCAAAGCAGGCGGTCATATTTTTCTGCGTATTCCTCGCTGATTGGAATACCTGAAAGTCCCAGATTTGAAAAGGATGCCTCATATTCATCATAACGGAGATTTAGCCTGACAGTTACCATATCAATAATCGTGTGGCTTCCGCGCTGACGCAGTTTTGAAAGTATTTTTTGTGCCTCATCCGGACGGACAAAATTATCTGCAACAATACGTTTTATATTTTCGATTCCCTGTTCGATGATCTCTTCGTCGTCGGAGCTGCAATACTGTCCAAGAAGGAACTCAAGGACATACACCGGCACATTTGCGCCTTCCTTGATTTTCTTTGTTAGGTCTTTTCGCACAATTTTTCCGTCAAAATTCTGACGGAGTTTTTCCTTTATAATTCGCGGGAACTTTCGCTCTCAAACTTTTCACACACCTCAAAGTTCCTCCTTTATCAGCTAAAGAAATCAAAATCATCCACCGCAAAAGCAATGTCGATTGTGAATTCTTCACGCTGCGGCATCTGTAGACCACTTTCGTCTGTGATGATGAGATAATAGCTTTCTTTGCTGCTATATTTCATGGATTTCAGGTTGAAGCGCACGCGGAACGTTCTATCCTGGTTGTTGGCACTGGTTTTGTCTGCAATGATACGCTGCGTATCGCTGACCTGCTTATTTCCCAAATCCACAAAGTACAGAAGATAAGTTGCCGCCGCACGATTACATCCAACCGCTTCTTTCTGGTAGAAGTTCAGGGAGAAAATCATGTTACTTATCTTATGGTTTGCCGACAAAAGGTTCAAGGATACCGGCTTTGTGTCGTATTTTTCTTTATTGTGTTTGTATTCAGCGCTACCGGTTCTCATGTAGTGGTAATCAATTACTGGCACAACCATTTCCTGCAGGCTGATGCCGCCATGCACAAAATTCAAACCGCCGCCTTTTTTCTTGATGCGAACACTTTCCCTCGGTGCAAAAGCGTCATATTGGGAGCCATCTAGAAATTTTACAGGGAGCAGGTATTCCGGCTTTGTACCTTTCTTCGTAATGAGATACCGCCGGTCGACCTCAACATCGTCCGCTGCTGCTGAGGTTTTATCCACTTTGCTGTCTTCAGACAGCGGTTTATATGTATAAAGGAAGCCGTGGTCGGACGTAATAAATATTCTCGTGCCGGAGAATTCATTAACGATGATCCTCACCATATTTTTCAGCTCGGAGATTGCATCATTACAGGCATCAAAGACAAGCGTTTCATCTGTGTGGCTGGTCTCGTCAATCTTGTCATGATAGATATAGACGACATCCATACCCTTTACCAAAGCACTGCGCTTTACGCGTTTCATTTTAATAATGT
>DHDR01000031.1:183621-196631 GCA_002399445.1 Ruminococcaceae bacterium UBA4871
TACCATCCGCCAACACTCCGATTGTGCCGTTCTGTTTCCGTTCTACTGTAAGCTCGGTATGCGGAAGCAAAGCCGGCATACCAAACTTCGTGACGGTAGGAAAGAGGGCTTCCTGCGACTCCAGTTTGACATCTGCTTGCGTTTCCCGGCGCAGCTCCTCCGCAAGGGATACAGCCACTTCATACCGCATGGCATCCGAAATAATCACGAATACACGCGTTCCCGCATTTTTCACCTTTGTCTGGTAGAAATTCTTCTGCTGCGGAACTTCCATGATTCTTCCGTATTGAGCCAGGTTGTCCGCACAGGCCGTAGACCAGTTCCCGCCGAGCTCTCCAAGAAACCAGTTCGCGTACAGGCCTTCCACATTATCTGCCACATGCTTGAACAAGTCGTCCAGCAGCGGATTAGATGTATTCAGGCTCTTTGAAAAGGCAAGGTGGAAATGCCTGTAATAGGTATCCATCCTATAATAATCATTTGTGTATTCTTCCCAGACCTTATATGCCTCGACGGTATGGAACCCGGCAGAGTGCGCCAGATAGAATACCTGCATGTGAGCCACTTCCAGAATTCCTTCATAGAAATTCTGAACGTGGTCATACCATAGGCAGGTGCGGCGTTTTTCCACCATCTCCGTAATCTCATCCACATTGATGATATGGTTCGTGATGTCCGTCATCAGGTGAGTAAGAATGCACTCGTCAATACATGGAAAGAATTCCGTATTGGCAAGCTTCTCAACCGGAAGCTGGCTGAACCGGTTCGGAAGACGTAGTTCATCCTCTACATAACGCGCAATTTCATAAAGCTCTTTTGTTTCGCCGCAATGCATCCATTCAGAGACAAAATCGTAGCAATAAGACTGGTGCGGAATGGAGATGAAGCTGTCAAGGCCGGTCAGGTTGTCCATCTGCATAGTACGTGTTGCTGCCGTCAAAAGGATATGACATGACAGCCTCGCGAGATCCGGCTCTTCTTCACGGTAACCGGAAACCCGCGCCACCATCTCCCAGAAGACATCCTTCGCGCCGAAATTTACGAAAGACTGATAGATACTGTTTTTCTCCGCATCAATTCCGGCACGAAGCACCGTGCGGATCAGCAGATTCGGCTGTGTATTCTTTACCCCGCAGAGTACGGCCATGACCGCTTTATGCATCTGCACGGGCGTGATAACTTTCTGGTTTAAATCTGCAACTTTGGTACGATGTGCCTTTGTCTTGAAAAAGCCGCGGTAATTCTTGACCGTTTTTCGGATGCTTTCCGTATTCTCAATCTGCATCTCTTCGAGCCACATGGAAATGAGATCCGCACGGAATTTCTCGCTGTAAAGTTGGATCGGCAGGAGCCAGTTCTGTTCATCCGGATAGCTTACTGGACAATAGACACAGAAATTGCTGTTTTTGTCATCATGAGTCAGAAGTTTTTTTACTGCAAAGTTGTTTGTACCGGTAAGCACAACAATCTTTGCATCTGCGAGTTTTATCTCAGGAATCTTATCCGCAAACTCATGGTCTTCATCAAACCAAAAGATGATACGACGTGAGTAAAATTCCGGAAGAGGGGCAGTAAAACGCTGATTTAAATTCTGTATGATTGTATCCATTTCCATGTTACATTTCCTTATGTACCGGTTTTACCGGATACTCCCCGTAAATTTCGTGATCATTCCATTCCTGTATAGAAACAACGTCTACTTTATCAATCAGTTTCTTCCCGTGCCCAATTTTTTTTTGCAACTCGAAAGGAAGCTCATTCATCAGTCTATTGCGAAGTCGCTTCCTGGTAACAATATCCCCATTAGGATATTCCAGAACATAAATGAACTGAACAGGTTTATCTTTATCCAGCAAGTACAAATAAGGCAGCGAATCGTAAAATTTATGAAATACGTCGGAAATTTTTTTGTCTGACTCTGGCTCAAACGTATCCGGCTTGGCTACACCTGCTAAATTCGCGTTCTTGTATTCCACCATCAGAATATTCGTATCATTCTCTATCAATAAATCCGTATCCTTAATATGAATTTTGGCAGTCTGATAATCGTGATGCATCTGATCCGTCGCCCAAACCGCGGTGGAACAGTCAAATGCATATGCACCGTTTTCTTCTATAAAATCTGTTTTCATTTCTGTTGCTCTCCATACACTTCGTCCAGTAATTTGCTGTCTGCAATCATAATGTGATTCGGGTTCAAGTCAGCCATCTCATAGGCAGACTGGCTGTAGATTTCATCATTTCTATGATTATCATCTGTAAAAACAGCAGACAGCTGTTCCGGCGTTGCAGAGGAACCTTTATAAAGATTATGGAACATAACCTGCTCTTTAAAAGTTCTCCTAATCTCCAGATATTTG
Source organism: Ruminococcaceae bacterium UBA4871 (assembly GCA_002399445.1). GTDB lineage: Bacteria > Bacillota > Clostridia > Oscillospirales > Acutalibacteraceae > Caproicibacterium. The sequence goes on from DHDR01000031.1 coordinate 185,982, forward strand.
GCAAAGTTATAGCTATGAGTTGCCACAAATATCTGTACTCCGTTCTTTTGAAGTTGAAGCAAAATCTCCGCGACAAGCGGATACAACTCCGGATTCAAATTTGCTTCCGGTTCGTCCCACAGCAAAACAGTGCCTTGTTCAAGGAGCCCATTCCGGATTAGCTTCCATAGAAGGCCAAGTTTTCGAAGGCCTTCCGCTTCAAGCGAAAAGTCGATTTTCCTGCCGTCCTTCTTCAGCACATAGAAAGTATCGTCTTCCTGAATAACTGTTCCATCAATGGCATCGCTAATTTTTTCAAGGATACCATTCATAGCCGGTGAAACTTCTCTTGTCTCGGGTAGAGAAGCATTTACGATAATATCGTTCTGTGTACCATCAAAAGGCATGTTATACTTTTGGTTTAAAGCAAGAAATCCCTTTGAATGAGACAGCATCTCGGTTGCCGGAATATATACGGATTGTATATTAAGGCCAAGCCAATCTTTATAATTCAGTATCCCGTTATGGGAAAAGCTCTCTTCAAAAGTATGTTTTCCATCGGAAACCTTGTAATAACTGTAGTCTTCTTTATTGGCTGCATTTTTAAGTGCATCGGTATTCTTGAGATTATTGGAAAAGAACTGCAGAAAGTTTCGTGTCTTGCCTTGATCTGTCTTCTTGATTGACCACTGTGTTGCCGCATAGATCATTTTCAGAATCGTCGTCTTACCCACACCGTTCTCTCCGATAAGGACATTGATTCCATCGCAAAAGTTTAACTGAAAGCCATCGCCAAGCGTATCGCCAGACTGAACTTTGCCATCTTTGGAATCATCGTTATTTTTTCTCCACTGGCGTTGAAAAGCCATGACATTGAGAATACAAATCGATTTAATAGCCATTTTATCTAAACCTCCAATACCTGCAAAGCAGTTTGACCAACTTGATCACTTTATCTTAGCCAAAACATCCTTAAATATAGCATAATTGTGTTTCACTCCGTCGTCAAGGTCGATCGAAATCATCTGGTCAGCCAGATGGTGAATCTTCTCTTCGTAAACTCTTGTTTCTTCGGCCTGTTCCTTCAGTTTCGTCAGCTGCTTGGTCAGGCGCACACGTTCCGAAGTGGCAGCGTTTGTCATCTGGCGCTCCAGTCCGGCAATCGCCGTGCGGTAACGTGCCTGCTGCTCATGTATATAGTCCGTCCGAATCCGTGCAATCGTATCCGGCTGGTAGCGGTGCATATAGATAAGGCACTTAAAACCGTTCTTCTTGCCGGAGTCGAAGATCCAGTAAATCGGGCGCTTTTTGTAAGTCTTGCAGTGGTCTTTGTAAAAGTTGTTCAGGAAATAGCTGCGGATNNTATTCGTCGTCGCTGATGGGAATAATATTATCTTTATCAGGAAGAAATGTTTTGTACTTGCTTTCATCCCACTCGCCGCCCGCATAGGCAAGGCCTTCGACATTCAGCGAATACCGCCCGAACATACAGCCAACAGCATAACTGATAAAAGACTTCACAACGTCCTGTTTTGTCAGGGCATATTGGCTTTTCGCCATGGATTCGGGAATATCATCCCTACTGTCATATATGCGGTGTACTGTAACGTCTTTGTCCTCTTCTTCCGGTTTCAGTTCATCCTGCAGGCCGTAAATGTCAATGAAAATGCGGTTGAGTTCTTCCTCGTTGGCTTTGAGCTTGTCAAACATGGCATTTGCTTTGGCTTTCCACTGCTCATAGGCTTCAGAAATGGTAGAAGCAGAGCATATTAGCGGATGCCGCTTAAAATCCCACGAGGTTTCAAAGGAATTCCAATCGGCGCGGGAAATGGAGATGTTGGCGGTAACGAGGGTGTCAACTCCTTCTTTTTCACAAACGATTATAGGAAGTGCTTTGATGTTTCCAGCTTGATAATTCAATGTAGGATTAAGCACACGAAGCATGTTAAAGCAAACGACAGATGATAGAAACCCTAACAAATAGGTTTCTGTATCTTCATTTGCAAACAATGTTGAACCCGCCACATCAAAAGTAAATCCGTATGGAGAAAGCCGAACTCCAAATTTTGCTGAACTTATAAAAGACCAAGTTATTCCCTGCTTGAAGTAATAATTCCACCCACCGTTTTCTCTGTGACCGGGCATCTCTTCCATTACTTTACGCCCTGTGCCATCGAACCACAAAACATATTCTAAATTTCCATACCACAATCGGAAGTCACCGCCTTTATTGTATGGAAAATACCTCCCTTGACTATTTTCAAGTTCATTAACGTTTTTCAGAGAGAAGTCAATCTTTACATAAGAAATTTCCCACCACTCACGAACAAAAATCTCATTCTTGCCTGTTCCCATTCCAATCTTAACTTCCGCTATATCATCAATGAGCTTTCCTTGTTCAAACGCCCTTAACATAGCCTCACTCACCCAGTACGCCACAGGGCTGCCGGGAATTTTAGCAAAGTTGTCGGCGGAGGCAGTATAGAAATAGCCACATTTCGGGTTTGCGATTGCTTCAAGATATTTTTGGCGCTGTACTTCCATACCACCGCGAAAATCCACAAGCCGGAAATATCCGCCCTTTTCACCTACTTTTGTGTTGCGATATACAAACGTACATACTGGTACGGTTGCTTCCTCAAAAGCAGAATATTCAAATTGAATCAGGGTTGTAATGCTTTTGGTGGTATAAAGATTCGTGCGCAGTTTTTCATAGCTTTGAATAAACATCCATACATACGGCGTGAACATTCCGCCATATCCAGTTGGTTTTGCCATTTGCCCGCAACGTTCAATAAACGCGGAAAAGGTATCTGATTTTTCATCTGGGTAATTGTCCTTTAGAAAGTCAGAAAGATTAGCGTTCTGCCCTTTGCCGCCCATATACGGTGGGTTGGTAACCACAACGTCATATTTCTGCGCCAAAGCCTGCGCCACCCGTACAAAAGGATATAATTTATTTTTTACAGACTCTTTGTAGATACTGATTTCGTCTTCAATTTCGTCAAAGCGCTTGTAAAGAGCATCAAAGTTCACCTGCGACACTTTCAGAAGGGAACCATATTCTTTTGCGTCATGCAACTCTTCAATGAGCATGTCCATATCCTTCTTGAGCCCTGCATCACCGTTCACAAAGTATTCTACCATATTCGGGTCAAGATGGTTGCTCTCGCGGATTGCGTAAATATGCGGCTGAGGAATGTCCGGTCTTCCGTTTGCATCTTTCCTGCGCAGAAAGCGCGGGTCATACTGCACTGCCTTCATCATGACTGAAAAATATGCCAATTGCGCGGCACGCTCGTCGATGTCCAGCCCCCACAGGTTCTTTTCAATAATACTGCGCACGGCGTCACGCGTCTGAATACCGTAATCCGCGTAAATTTGAATCAACACATCGAATAGATAAGCGCAAATGTGGCCGGAACCGCAGCAAGGGTCGATACACCGAATGTCCTCCGGTTCCAGAGCAGCGTATTCCTTGCGGATTGATTTCAACCGTTCTTCAACTTCAGGCTCCTGCTGTGCTTCATCAAGATAATATGTCCACGACTTCTTTAGTTCCGGATTCGGGTGACCTTCAATCCACAGTCTGCCAAGGCTGTTTTCCACCATATACCGCACAATCCAGTCCGGTGTAAAGAGTTGCGTTGCGGCGGGTATGTTTTCTTTGGTGATTTTGATATTCTTTTTGAGGTCAGCAAACACCTTGTCCTTTGGTTCGGTGTTGTAGTATTGGTACAGCCAACCAATGATTTGAATTTGGTCTTTCCAGTCATCTTCCGGAATATCGCTAACCATCCTCTGAATGATGCTGCCTTCATGCAGAAGGTTGTCCGGGAAAAGAAACTCTGTGTAATCGGCTATTTTCTGGAACATACCCGGAAGTACATCAGAAAGGGCGTTGCACTGGGTAATGATGAGATACTTGAAAAGCTCATCATTGTTGTTTGCTTCTTTGAGCGCATAGACTTTTTCCATATCCAGTCCCGGAAGTTCCATGTGAATTGCTTCCGTCAAAATCTGCGGCTTAAAATTCCCATCCGCGTCCGTAAAGACACGCACACGGGAAGGCAGGTAATTATTAACCTCCATAAAGCGAAGCGCAGAAAAACGGTTGAACCAAGTGTAGGCAACTTCCTCCATCACCTGTTCAAATCCTTCTTCTTTTACTTTGTTGATAAGCGCAGCACGCTGCTTTTTCTGTGTATCTGTAAAAAGCACACCTCTGGCACTGTCGGCATTCGGGTCTGCTTCGACGCTCACCTCATATTGATCCGCTTTCTGGGAAACACGTGCGATTAGTTCGGTGCGTGCCCAGACGGCATATTTTTTTATTGCGTTTTTATCCATTCCTTGTCATACCCCTCAGTTCAGCTTGATTCCGTCGCAGTCCGTAAGAAGAGCGGTCAGATAGGAGCGTATCCGTTCCACATAAGCATCCACATCCGCCTGGCTTTCCAATGTGTCCGCTTTAAAAATCGCCTGACGGTACACGTTCTTGATGCGCTTTTTCGGCTGCGGTTTCGGAGGAGCCACCGGAGGAGTGACCTCTACCGGTTTCTTTGCTATTTCAATCCTGTCCAGCGTATCATCCTTATAAGACCACATCTGGGTAACAAGGGCATCCAGCAAGGCAAGGCTCTTTTTCTCGGCAATTTCACTTTTCTTCTGGTTAAAATAATTGTCAGCGCTGGATATGATGTTTCTGCACTGCGTGTCTAAGCCGGCTGCCGTATGAATCTCGGACATACATTGGCACACAATTTCCAGAAGCTTTTCCCGTTTTGCTTCCAATAATTTATCATGGCCTGCCCGTACAGTATTCATCAGGCCGTTTAGTTCTGGAATACGCTTATATACTTGACAATCGCTGCCATGTACGACCGTGATAAGACGAATCTGGTTCAAGGCATTATTCGTCTCTTCATCCCGCTGCAGATAAGAGAGATCATTGTGAAGGTCGGCTTCCAGCTTTACAGCGGCGTCAAAAACAGCCACCTGATTCTTGAAAAAGCCTTCAACCAGCTGCAGGTCTTCCTTGCTGTCCATAAGTTTATCTTCATCCTGAACAAGGCGGTTGACCAGTGCAATGTTATCTTTCTGCTGTGAGAGGACATCGTCCATCAGCTGGATTGCCGATATAACCTTGTCGCGCTCCGGATATTTGTGACCTTCATATCTCTGGTTCAACTCGGTGTAATGTGCCTTCTGCTCCGTGAACTTATCAATGATAAGTTTGACAAGGCTTTCCTCGTCATCCGGTACATCCATCCTGTCGAAGTACTCACGCATGATATTTGTAGCGGCTTTCATCTTCTGGGCCGACGGGGACTGCTTTATGGAAATCATTGTCTTGCCGCGTTCACTCTTTTTACGGAGCATGTCCGAAAGTTTCGGATTGCCGCTGTGTATCGTTGTGCCCCCGTACTTGATGGTGACTTTCTGCTTATAAATAAGCAGCGCTACTACAGCTGCAATGTCGATTTCTCTCCAACCGTACGGAATTGACTGATACCGGCTTTGAATATCATCCATTGAGGTCGGCAGTCTTTTCATGTGCTGAACTTCCAGATATTCCTCAATCTTGGCAGCCGCGTCACGGTTATCTTCCATGCCTCCCATCTGAGGGTGTGCTCCAGTAAGAATATCAAAAACATCCGCATCTGTTTCCGCATTCTTTGTAATCAGGCCAAGTTCGCTGTATACATGAGCAACGAGATATTCCAATGCTTGGTCGATAATATTTTTCGCTTTGGCTGCCTCAATTTTATTATGATATTTTTCTTCAGAGTCTTTTTCATCTCTCTTCGGAGTGGCTATACTGCCTACTTTTAGTTCCAGCTTTTCTCCATCTACATAAAAAATTCCGTGAATAATAGAATCTGCAAGCATTCCTAATGCAACCGTATCGTATTTCTCCGCCTCGTCCTGCTGGTCGCGAATGATGTCCTGCACGGACTTTGCCATCTGGTTGACATTGCGCTGCTTTACATATTTGCGAATCTTCATGGCGTTCTCCAGAGATTCGTAGTAAGGCGTGTCAGCAAGCACAACGATAGCGCAGCCCTTAGATTCCGTCATCAGGCGAAGTTTCTGCTTATCTTCGGCATCCGCTGCCACAGTCAAAAAGCGCAGGCACATGCCTCCCGTAGTTGCACCGATGGCTGTTGAATCTACCATTTCGTCGAACGGGAAATCATACTTACCATAGCGGTACTTCTTCGTTGTGTAGATATTGCCGAAAATCATCTGCCCGATGCGTTCCACAATCTTAGCGGTATCTACGAATGTATTCGAGATTGTTCTCGCGATATCCTGTTCCTCATCGGTCAGGAACACATAGGCATCCCCACGTTGGTCAATATAGTTCTGGCTTTTTAGCCGGTCGAGGGACTTTTGGACCTTGCCGCGAAGCTCAATTTTATCTGTGCGGATGTCGTCCGCCATCAGAATCGCTATATTGTCAAGGTTTGCCTTAACGTCATCGATATAACGAATCAGATACAGGAGCTTCAGCACGTTGACATCATAATCTTCGATGCCGTTCCCATTATCCGCAGCCTTTTGGCAACGCTCAATTACCCGGCGGATTGAACCGTCAAGGAATGAGTGAATACTGTCATAGAACGGATAGAGAGGAGCAATAGCGTGCTCGTCTCTGTCCTGAATGGATTTTGCAACAATCTGGAATCCATCCAGCATGGAACGCTCCGCTCCGGAATAATGTTTTCCGGCGGCTCCGTGCTTTCGAATTTCAGAAAAGATCTTCTGAATCAGGATAAACTGATAGGGGACAAACGGATAATCCATAACAAATTGGGATTCTCCGCTGTATCCTTTGATATCAAGCCGTGAGTCTGTAAAGCTGAACAGATTCTTCATTACATAATCATTCTGAGCATAGACACTCTGAAGCACTTTTGCGGCCTCCGGCGTTTTTGTAAGGAGGCGCTTCTGGATAACCTCATCAACCGCAGAGGACGAAAGGGACAGCCTTATCTTGAAGCGTGCCTGAATCCGGGAGAATTCATCCATCCGTACTTTAATAATCTCGTCGATTGCTTCCTGCCCGGTGCAGACAATCCATACCTTGCCTCCGCATTCGCTTCCAACCTTCTCAACGAGAGACTGAAGATTTAAAAGAAGGTTTGTATCTGTACCGATATACTGGCCAACCTCATCGACCATAAACAGAAGCCGGAAATTTGCAGGCTTGCTGTCAACATATTCCTTAATTTCGGATACAAGCTGCGCAATGCTGATTTCTGCTGTTTCCGTACCGTCGAACCAGTTCCGGGCAGAGGTTTCGCTCATGCCAAGGACCTCCATCAGTGTTGCTACGACGTCATCCTCAAAAAAGCCAAATGAATCACGGGTCTCCATCCAGGGAGCTCCGTTCTTTTCTTCAAAAACACGCTGGAACTCTTCGGTCTTGCCCTGCTTCTCTATAAATTGCTCCAGTTTTGCCACTTTTAGGTCTTCACCAAGAAAGCCGAGATGGTTATAGAACATCTTTGCAAATACACGAAGCACGGCGGTATTGTCTTTATTGCTGAAACCTTCAATATCTATATTGAAAAGGATTGTTTCTGCTTTGTATTTTGTCGCTTTATCAATCAGCATAAAAGTCGCGGGATCATCCGCAAATTTCTTACGAAAGCGCTCTACCGTACTGATGCCATTGATGGTCTTGTTCTCCAGAATATAGGAGAGCATTTTCAAAAAGTGTGATTTACCGCTTCCAAAAAAGCCGGAAATCCAGACGCCTATATCATTCGTCGGATGTTCAAAAGCATCGTCATAATAATTGAAAAAGGTAATGAAGTGTCTTTTCAATTCTCGTGTAATGACATATTCATTTAATTCCTGTTCCGTCGATTCATCGTCCTGATCGACTTTAATGACACCGTTTATTTTTCGGTTGATGTCATCAGCAAACATATTTTGTATTGTCACGGACGGTTCCCTCCTGTATCACGTTAAATGCCCTGTAGTACGGATTAGCTGGTAACCTGTTAAAAAGCTTTACATACCTTCCATCAAATTTTCCGGGATACATGACAAGGATTGGAATACTTCCAACTCTCGGCTGCAGTGCTTCCAGCAGCATATGAATTCTCATGAATGGAAATATGTCACCCACGCCGGTAAGTAGAATTACGTCACCCTTTTCTGGCTGCCGGGCACAGATCTTATCAACATACGCTTGCACCGTAACCGCTTTTTCTATTTGTTTCTGCAGATAGTCCTTCCCCTTTTTTTCTTCCATTGCAGACATCCGGCTCAAGATCCGTTTATCCTCACAGCAGGAAAGGAATATCTCGTATAGGTTATTTTCTATCAAATGGCATGGAAGTGTCTGGTCAGCCATAATCTGATTTACAAAATGACGCACCCGCATTTCATCTTTTGCTTCATAGCAGAACATCCATATATTAACTTCATTAGAAAGTCCGTTTCCTTCAAGAAAATCCGGATTTTTCAGCAGTTTCCGCACTTTGTCCAAGCATTCATCAATGTTGCTCATTAAATTTCTCCCTTAGCTCAAACAGTTAAAAGCAGGTAATGCTTCCGTTCTGTTTTCGCTTTTTATCGCATTTTCAAGGATAGGGCTAATCAAAATCGGATTTAAGTGACTCGCCTTTGTGCTGTCGATATATTCATTATCGACCAGCATCTTTGTCAGTACCTGTTTTAGTTTCTTTATTGTTGAGTCGCTCCATTCAGCGACGTTATCGTTTTGTTCCTGTAGACGCATAAAAAATGTATTTAAGTCTATTTTCCCAAAAGTAGTATCCATGGATTGATACTTTGCGCCAATCACTGTAATCATAAAATCCCAGACCAGTCTGTACTGCTTCATCATTGCATAAAGGCATATCTGTTTTGCCACATCAGAGGGTTCGTTTGTAATGGCGACTGTAAGCTCTTTATCATTAAGAGCATCAATTCTCCTAAGGCAGGCCTGCACCATCTTTTTCACCGACTTCTCTGTAGGATATTGAAACAGGTTGTCCTTAACTATCCTGTTTAGTATTTCTTCTTTTGAAAGGCCATCGCAGATGAGTTTCGCTGTTATTCTCATTTCATAAAACAGGAACTGCTCACGGGTGATGGCCGCATTATATTGGCTGGATGTTGCTAGCATACCATTCGCATTTTTTCTCATGCGTAACCTCAATGCCGATTGATATTCTGTTTTTCTTCCTCGGCTTTTTCTTTTTTCTCTTCATTCTCGTTTGAAACTGTCTCAACAATCTCATTTATATTGCAGTTCAGAGTCTCACATATCTTAAGAAGTACATCGGTTGTCAGATTTTCTCCTTTTCCGAGCTTTGCAAGTGAAGCCGTACTAATACCGCTTTTCTCTCGAAGTTCCTTCTTTGTCATTTCTCTTTCTGCAAGAATCACCCACAACGGTCTATAACTGATACGCATATTTACCTTCATGTTTCTACACCCAGTTTCATTTATTTTGTGTATCTTCTTTTTTCACATATTTAGTTTATTCTTATTTTTCCATGACCAGCCAAACAACTCCCCGCCATTATCGTAAAGAAAAATCACTTTTGTTTTGGCTAACGTCTCTGCGGTAAAATCGGTATATGCTTCCTGTTTATCAAACGATATAAAAATCTGCTTTTGGCTCTGAAGATATAATTGCATAATCTTATCAATTGGAAGATCTGCAACATTCTTAAACACAAGTGAGTCATGTATCAGAACAGGCAATTCTGTAATTTTAAGAATGCTCAGATCATAAATAATCATATTTTTATAGTTTTCACCAGTTCCTGTATTCCATTGACAGCCAAATGAATAGGCTGGTGTTCCTTTTCGAGTATTTGAAAAATGAATCTTAGGTGCATATTGGGTTCCATTATAAATAAAGTCATTCATTCGTATCATTTCCTGATTGATCATTGTTTCAACAATTTCAAGTTGTTCTGCTCTGGCATTTTCCAAACGTGTCTTTGCCTCTTTAGTTTCCGCTTTCAAAATCTTCGAGCTTTCATAGCCTTCGTTCTGCTGTTTTAAGAATGTAATACGGTTCCTTAAAGATACAGTTTCATCAAGGAACTTTTTAGAAACATGTGTAGGAATACCAAGTTTGCGCTGTTCTTTCTCCATCTTTTTAACGTCATCATTAGTTGCAGATATGAGAGCCTCAAGTTTTTTGACTTCATCTGTCATTTCACTAGTTAGTATGTTTTGTATTTTCTTATGAAAATTTTCAATCGTCTCCAATTTTGCGATGTCCGCCTCCGGGAAATAATCCTTCAGCTCGATAATGTCATCTGAAGTTGGCGTCAAGCCACCTCGCAAATTCGACTCTATAGCATTTAATTGTGATACCAATCTGGTACGCTGCCTTTTAAGCGTAGCTATATGTCCTTTGATTTCGGCTGCCTTATCAAGATTCTCTGTATCCTGCTCCGCAATAGAACTATCTTCTTCATTTAACAGTTCCGTGAGATTCTGCTCTAATTTTTTAATTTCCTTTTCGTTTTCTTTTGACCTGCCCCCAAAAGTCGNNCAAATTCGACTCTACAGCATTTAATTGTGATACCAATTTGGTACGTTGCCTTTTAAGCGTAGCTATATGTCCTTTGATTTCGGCTGCCTTATCAAGATTCTCTGTATCCTGCTCCGCAATAGAACTATCTTCTT
>DHDR01000027.1:0-5330 GCA_002399445.1 Ruminococcaceae bacterium UBA4871
AAGCCGTGTAAATCTGTTTGCAGCCATAATTTTTTTCATGAGGTCAAACATCCTATATTCTTTCAAGGCAGCGTATGGAAGAGATGACTGATGTTTACTGATGGGTTGCTTAACCGCTGTCATGTCAAATTCCGGTACCGTTTTAACTTGCGGCGCTGACTCGGAAGTGGGTGCAGGCTCCGGTTTCTCCGGCTCTGGTGCAGGTTTCTTCACTTTCTCGGCTGCCTTGCGCATAAAGCACCACTTGTTTGACACTTGCTGTGGTGTTTTGTGAAGCTGCTTGCAAATTTCGGAGTTTGCAATTCCTTTTTCTTTCATAATGCGCAGCTGCTTTTCTTCCTCCGGCGTCCAGACGGTCGGATGCTGCCGTTCCATCACCGGCGGTACCGGTTTGAAAAAGTCTGAATCATTGTCGCATTTGGCCCCTTTGCTTTTGCCGATAGCTACAATCTGCTCACGGGAAAATCCCCACTGAGCAAACTGCTTTACCAACGTATCTACACGCTCGGACAAAATTTTAGGGTCGTTCAGATCATGCGCTTTCTTCTCTGATACGCGGTAAGCCATCCGTATTGCTGACCGCTGTCCTGCAGTATTCACGCTGTTTTCCTTGCCTTTTAATTCTGGTTGTGCTACACTGGCCATAGAGTTATTGTCTTTGCTACCAGTGGTGTTTCCGGCACCGCTGGCGGCTTTTTTATTTTCTGACATCATTATTTTCTCCCTTCTAGTTTGCGACGGTTCCAGACAGCAGCTTTAATAACTCTTTGTGCCCGGTCAATTCTTCCAGTGCGTCGATAACTTGTACGGCAAGTTCATTAAACCCAATGCAACTATTTCTGAACGCGCATGTCATACAATCCTCTCCGTCAACATAGCACTGCAATTCCTGAACACTTTCTGGCACGGTCAATTCCTTATAGGGCTTGATACCTTCTGCTTTGTTTTCCATTTTCATCCCTCCCGAAACAACTTCCGTCGCATTTCGCGACGGTTTTTTTCTGCGCGTGCACGGTCTCTGCGGCAACGGTCCATGTATCGTTTTGCGCCAGCTGCAAGACAGATGATTATGTATGAAACTGCCAGTGCCGCGGTGCCAACGCCGATCCAAAAAAATATTGTTGCCATGCTGTTTCACTTCTTTCATTCTTTAATGGGCCGAATCTTGCCATACTCAATGGGTTCCGGTTCTGGATCATTATGTACACTGCTAAGGTATTCCAGCAGGCTGTCGTAATTTATCAGGCGTTTCTGCCCCAACACTTGTGTTTTGATTTTTCCCGACAGTGCCAGTCTCCGTACCATAGATTCTGTTACACTGGTTTGTGGGTCATCTTCCTTTAGCTGCTTATACGCATCTTTCAGCAGTCGCATGCGTGGCTGCTGTGGCGCTTCTTTGCGTGAATGTTTCATAATGGTCGCGACCTTGTTGGCAATGATTTGCAATTCTGCATCTGAAAATTTCAATTCAGGCATTGGTATTCTCCTTTCCTCCGGCCACTGATTGCAAGCAGAGTTGCAAGGGCATTTCTTTGGTAACGCTGGGGCTATCAGCGCCAACACTCTGCCCACAAACAGTGACCGGAAATTATTGTTAATTTTCCTTTCCCGGTGTAAAATAGTGTCAGGCTGTTATATGCCCTAAAAATACAAATACCCAAGCTAAAACCATTCCACAAATAAAGCCGACGTTCCACCCTGCGTGCCAGTCGTGCGATTTAATCATCTTCACCTTCTCCCCATTTGAAAGTACAATTTAACGTACTTCCTGTGTACTGGATAAAGATGCTGAAAACCAAATCACACATCTTTTTCGTTGATTGAAATGAGCGGCCGATTGTTAACCGTGATTTTCAGGTCAAGCGAAGCGGCTAAATCTTTCACTTCCTGCAAAAGTGATTTTAGTTGCTTCACTTTTTTGTTGCTTCGTCAATTTCATCAATGTTGGCGCTAACGTTAAGTACGATATTACTTTCCATCATGTAGCCTCCTTTTCGCTGTAAAGTATTACGGTATGCAAGGACCCGACCGTCCGTGCCCACTCATTTCAGTACGCTGATGAAATCTTGTCAGTGAAGATATCCAAAAGCTTGTCATTATAGTTCGCCGGAACGCAGTAGCAAAAATCCCTAAAGCAGCATTCAACACAATGCTGCTTTACTTGTTTACAATGGCACTGCAATTTCTTTAAGAACTCTTTGTTGTCCATTATGTAGCCTCCTTTTCTTTTCAATATGGTTTTCTGCTCCCGCAGTTTGTCCTTGCCACGCTGGTTGTCCTCCCGCCGTTCAAAGTGATATAATTTGGTCAAAAGGAGGTGAATTGTAATGGACGATTTGATACAAAGGCTCACTATGCTTAGATTAAAAGATACTGACCTTTCTAAGCTTTCAAATGAAGAACTTGTTGCGAAGTTCTTTGAAACCGGCGAGCAGATGGAAAAGGCTCACGCACAATGGCATCATAAGCAAAAAGTAAAAGTCCTCTAATTTCCAACTATTATCTTGCTGTTAAATTCCACGTAGATTTCGCATGCACGGAACACTTCTTTGGCACTGCAGATTGATAGACCTTCTTCGGCAAAGGCCTTTATAATCTGTCGTGCCATTTCTCTTGTTTTTTCGTCAAGCGACTCCCATTCATCAGCAAGCTTGTCCATTTTATTCATCTTCTCCCCTCCTTTTCTTGAATTAGCTCGTCTAACGCTGCATTGAACTTCTGCTCTGCGCCTTTTGGCTCTTTATGACCATTCATTACTGTACTTACGTATTTCGGATGGTAGCCCAGCTGTGCTGCAAGTTGCTTGGCCGTTATGCCATAAGTGTGCATTTTGCCCAACAATTTACCTGTCCATTGTGCAGGCATACAAAATCCACCTCTTTCTTTTTTAAAAATGTTGACCTTCGTAATCATTTGTGCTAATATATTGATGCTAACAAAATTCAGCACAAATCATTGCAAATACGGGGAATTTATTACTTTCGTAATCATCCTGTGACAATACTATAGCATACCATCGTAATAATTTCAACCCCGTAATGATTACTTTCGTAATATTTGTAGCGTTGTACAATTTTATGGGGTGTATATTGTGTTTTATGACATATTCAAAGGCCTGTGCGATAAAAAAGATGTGTCTCCGAGCCGAGCTTGCATTGATATGGGATTAAGCCGTTCGTTAGGCGCAAAATGGAAAAACACTGGTGCCAATCCTAGTTATGAAGTGTTGACAAAAATGGCCGGATATTTTGGCGTATCAGTTGACTACCTTCTTGGAAATGAGCAAAAAGAAAAGGCTCCCTCCCAAAATGAGAAGAACCCTGAAGATATTACTTTCGATGATTTCACTTACGCCATGCATAACGAATCTGGAAATTTATCGGAAGAGGATAAGGAAATTCTACTAAATCTTGCAAGAGATTTGGCAAAGCACCGTATAGAAAAGGATAAAAGAGAAGGAAAGTAGAGCTTTCGAGGAAACAGTTACGGAACTTTCAGAAATCTATGAGGAAATTGATAAAAGAAATATAGATTTAGTTGGAAGACCAATAGAGTTTGTAAATGCTGATGCTGATGCAGTGACATTTAAATTTCACAACGAAAAATATTCAATCGTGCTGGATACCTCTAAAGTTAAAACGATAGCACAAATAAAAACGACGCTCATACATGAAATCGGCCACTGTGCTACCGGGTGCACCCACCATTTAGACAGTCCACTGGACTTAATCGGCCAGCATGAAGACAGAGCCAATCGATGGGCAGTAGAACGCTTTTTGCCGTTCAAAGAAATGCAGCATGCCATGCAAGCAGGGCTCACAGAATCGTGGCAGTTGGCCGAATATTTTGACGTATCAGAAAAAGCGATCAGGTGGGCTCTCAGTTATTATACAGAGAATTGCGGCATGTCCTTTAATGAAGCATCATAAAAAATAAGTCCTCAGCATCAACAAATGCTAAAGGGCTTGAAAAAGGAGCGTGAAAATTGGATACAATAAAGATTGAAGACATACAGGCACTGTGCAATGCCCGAAAAATTATATGGTCAAGTCACTGTGCACAGCGATTAATAAAGCGAAATATTCCCAAAGCAGACGTTAAAAATGCTTTGCTGAATGGAGAAATCATTGAGCAGTATCCCACTGACTATCCATACCCAAGTTGCTTGGTACTGGGACTGACTTTAAAGCAACTATATTTGCATGTTGTCGGCGCAATCGGAAATGAAGCACTGTTCATGATAACAGCTTATTATCCAAACCGTGATAAATGGATGCCAGACTTCAAAACTAGAAAGGAGCAGAAACAATGAATTGCTTAATTTGTAAAGGAAACCTTGAGCATAAACTCACCACTTTTATGACTGACCTTGACGGCTGCATTGTTATTATTAAAAATGTGCCCTCTCTTGTCTGCTCTCAATGCGGAGAAACTTATTATGATGATGATACTATGGAACAGCTTGAGAAAATTTCAAATTCCCTTCGTAAAGTCGTCACTGAAGTCGCCATTGTAGACTACCCCGGCAGAGTAGCATAAAAAATAGGCTCTCCGGTGCCGATAACACCAGAGAACCATTTAAAAGGGTTGTATTTGCGTTTAAATTCCCCCATTCGATATTATAAACTTATTGGCATAATTTGTCAATAATGAGAAGGGGAAATAATTATGTTCTGTCCAAAATGTGGGGCTGACGCAGGCGATGCAAACTTTTGCCCAAAATGTGGGGCAAAAATTCCACAGCAGCCAGTACCAAGCTACCAACCTATGCACATACCGTTAAATAAAAAAGGACCAAAGAAAAAGCACAAAGTCTGGAAAATAATTCTCGTCACAGTCTTGGGAATTATATTGGGAACTATCATTCTTTCTATAATTTTTCCAGCATCTGACGAAACAAATAGTTCCAGTTCGTCAATATCCAGTAAGGTCAATGAAAGTAATTCTTCTAAAACTTCGTCAAAACCAGTTTCATCAAAACTGGCAACGTATGAAACCAAGAACAATGGTACTGTTTCCATCACTGTTAATTCAGTTGATAAAAAAGATAGTGTGTCAGCTGGGCTGTTGACTGAGTATCAGCCTAAAGCTGGCGCTAAAATTTTGGTCGTTAATTTACGAGTGAAAAATATCAGTAATGAAGCATACTCTTTCTTAGTATCAAATTTTCAACTCTATTCAGCAGACGGCAAAAAATATTCACCAAGCGCAATGTTGACAGCTAAAAATTATTTAAACGCAGAATCCATTAATCCTGGTGTATCAATATCAGGTGACGTCGGATTTGAAATTCCCGAAAGCATGAAACCTTCTGACTTCACTTTGAAGTT
>DHDR01000027.1:5375-98261 GCA_002399445.1 Ruminococcaceae bacterium UBA4871
AAGTTTCAAGATATCGTTTCTTCCGACAACAACATAAGTATTAAATTAAAATAAAAAAATCCCGCCGCTGGTTGCACCCAGCAGCAGGAAAGACACCGGCCGGAGCCGGAGCACAATAAAATCATTGCTTAAATATTGTACTCCTCACCCGGCCTGAAATCAACAGTCCGGGCATTTTTATGCCCTTTTTAGGAGGATACAATATGGCGACAATTACAAAACGTGGGAAATCATATCTTATCAGCATTTCATGCGGATATGACGACGCAGGCAAACAAATTAGAAAGACAATGACGTGGAAACCGGAATCCAGCATGACGGTCCGGCAGGAAAAGAAAGCCGTTAAAGCCGCCGCAGTACGGTTTGAAGATCAGGTACAGAGCGGACAGTATATTGACCCGTCCATCACATTATCACAATTCATTGATAAATGGCTAACGGATTATGCGGAGGTCAGCCTGAGAGCGGATACAATAGCCGGATATAAGGCCAATATCCCAACAATTAAAGCCGCACTGGGGCATCTAAAGCTGTGCAAAATACAGCCACAGCATATTATAGAGTTCTACAAAAATTTATCTGAAAATGGTGTGCGAAGGGATACAAAGTATCAGTGCACTATAGATTTACAAAAGATTTTAAAAGAAAATAACATTTTAAAAAAAGACGCTCAAGCAGTGTTTGGAATTTCCTATGCAACACTATTCCAAGCTGTCAAAGGCAGAAACATTTCAAAAGCAAGCGCTGAGTCAATCTGCAGGGCTTTAAAAATCAGTATGGAAAAATCGTTTAAACCAGTTGGAAAAGATAAGCTTTCTGGTAATACCATTCTTCATTATCATAATTTATTGAAATCAATTTTTTCTACTGCAGTTCATTGGCAAGTACTTGTATACAGCCCTGTAGACCGGGTTAAAGCCCCCAAAAAAGAATACGTGGAGCAGGAATGTTTAACCGCAGAGGAAGCACAAAAGCTTGTGTGTCTTCTGGATGGGGAGCCTGAAAATCGCAAAGCAGCAACATTGATTGCGTTATGCAGTGGCATGCGACGCTCTGAGCTATATGCCCTTAAATGGGACAGTATCGATATTGATACTTGTACTGTTTCTATCTGCAAAACGGCGGTATATGTGGCAAAGCAAGGAATAGTTAATGGGGATACAAAAAACAAAAAAAGCACACGTGTAATCAAGTTACCGTCCTGCTGCCAGCGGGTGTTGCTCGAATATCGTGCCTGGTATAATGAGCAACGCCTTGCCTGCGGCGACCAGTGGCATGACAGCAATAGGTTGTTCGTAACTTGGAACGGGGAACCTGAATCCCCCGAAAATTTTACAACATGGTTTCGTACATTTCGGAGAAAAAACAATTTGTCGGAGGGTCTGCATCCACACAGCCTGCGGCATACTAATGCCACGCTGCAAATTGGTGCGCACCAGGATATAAAAACTGTTTCGTCAAGGCTCGGTCACAGTCAGACCAGTACAACGCTGAATGTTTACGCTCATGCAATACAAGAAGCGGACGCAACAGCAGCCGATGTCTTGAATGGCTTGCTTACCCCATCGAAAAAAGCATGATTTTATTTTTGTTGTTTATTTGTTGTTTATTTAATCAAAAGCAGCAAGTCCTCGTTGAAATCGGATGAAACCGAAAACCTTGAAAACCCGCATGAATACTGGATTTTTAAGCATGGTTGAAAACGTTAGACTTCATAATTTGGTGACTCCGACTCCAAAGGCCAGAGGTTCGAATCCTCCCAGGCGCACCATCATCTACAATCCTTACGGTTAAATTGTTTTTCGATTTTTAACCGTGAGGATTATTTTTTTTCCTTTTCTAGAAGTGTGTTATGGACACGGAATTAAAGATACTTAAAACCTTTTTATTCTATTTAGACTATACTTTGTCTTGACATTCTCGCCTAAGTTAACAATTTATCAGAATTTTTAATTCCGTAAAGAGAACAATATAAAACTTCTTTACTCTATTAAGCATTAAAGCTCAATAAAGCAAAGAAGTTGATTTTTGCGGCTTAAAGGTTATTGCTTTTTCGTATTTGGTGCCTTTATAAACACCGAATGACTCTTAGTTTTTGATTTTCACCTTTTCAATTTTGTCGATAAGAGTTACCCTGCGGTCTTCATATGAAGACGCAGACGGTCAGAAATCATAGCGATAAATTCACTGTTTGTAGGTTTTCCACGGGTATTGTGAATGGTGTAACCAAAATAAGAATTTAAAATATCTACATCTCCGCGGTCCCATGCAACCTCAATGGCATGTCGAATAGCACGCTCTACTCGGGACGGAGTTGTATTATACTTTTTGGCAACACCGGGATAAAGCTGTTTCGTGACAGCGTTGATGATGTCCGGATCCTCAATAGCCATCAGAATGGAATCCCGAAGATAATGGTAACCTTTAATATGAGCAGGAACACCTATTTGATGCAGAATTTCTGTAACCTGAATTTCTAATGTTTCCTGACACGGAACAGCTGGATGATCCATTGATAAAATCTGATGAACTCTCTTTGCCAGCTGCACGGTATCATAGGGCTGCACAGCCAGATAACTGGCACCAGAAGATAGAAGCTCACGTTCAAGTGTTGGGCTGGTAAAATTACTTTCTACAATAAAGGCGGGCATTGGTGTTTGATTCTGTTCCTGCAAAGCATTCAGGACACCAACTGCATCCAAGCCCGGCATAAAAACAGGGGTAAGAACAGCATCTGGTTTCTGTGTTTGAATTGCCTTGAGCAAGGAATTCCCGTCTTTTTCGGTATAAATCGTTGAAATCCCATTTCTCTCAAAGATCGGATCATTGTCCTGCTGATATTTTGGGTTGTCATTCGCTATCATTAATTTTATGGTGTTTTCCATATTTAGTCCCCCTAAGATTTTTTGCACCATTATATTACCATATTTTGGGAAAGATGGCAATACTTTTATCGCACTTTTTTTGTTTTAGGGGCAAAATATTAGAAACAGCACTTACGATGCCTTTTTTTGAAACAAATTGTCTTCACCAGCCATCATATGCTCTACAAAAATTCCATATCCGCGTGTTGGATCATTTACAAAAACATGTGTGACTGCACCAACCAATTTTCCATTCTGCAGGATTGGACTTCCGCTCATTCCCTGCACAATTCCGCCAGTCTGACGAATCAGATTTTCATCCGTGACATGCACCACCATATTTTTGGTTTGGGCAGCTTTGGTATTCAATAGTTCGATTTCTGCATTATACTTTTGAGGTCCTTTTCCATTAATGGTGCATATAATTTGAACCGGCCCAACTTTTACTTCATCGGCAGGGCAAACAGGGATTGCTTTCCCTGCTGGTGGATGATTCATTTTTCCAAACACGCCCTGACCACAATTGGAATAAAGCGTTCCTACTGGAATATCTGAAGAAAAATATCCCTGAAGTTCTCCGGGATTCCCGTAAATTCCTTTTTGAATTCCGGAAATAGTAACTGGAACAATATCTCCGCATCCAAAGGGCATGATCTCTTTGGTATCCGGATCTGTAATACCGTGCCCAAGGCCAGCGAAGAAACCATTATTAGGATCATAGTAAGTTAGCGTTCCGACACCTGCAGCGCTGTCCCGCACCCATAACCCTGCACGGTAACAGCCTGTGCTCTGCACCGGAGAAAGTTTTGCAATCACCTTACTGCCATTCCGGCTAATCCCAAGGTTTAGGGACCGGCCGCTGCAATTCAAAATAGCTTTTGAAAGCTGCTCATTGCTGTTTACCGGTTTTCCATCTATGGTCTGGATCACATCCCCTATCCGAACATCTGCTTCCTTTGGAGGATTCACCATCCCGCTGCTGGTTTCCAAGTCCGCAGTTCCTACAACCACAACGCCATTTGTAAAAAGTTTGATTCCGAACGGCATTCCGCACGGAACCAGCATCTGCACATTGGCAGTGCTGGCAGGTTCTGCTTCCGGCTCAGCTGCCGCAGCCGAACACATACTGAGCATTACTGCAGCAGCCAGTGCCGCAACCGACTGCTTTAAAAATATTTTTTTTTGATTCTTCATCAGCGCACCTCCTCACCGCTTTGTTACCTTTCCACGGTGAGATGCGTTTTAATTTGGGAATTGTATTGTACTCCGGTATGATCTGGTGAAGAAAAATATGGAGCTTGTGATCTGATGCCGATTGCAAAAATTTGGAAACCAGACTTTCTAAAAATTGCACAAAAAGCTCTGCCAGTCAAGGCAGAGACTTCCTGATTTTTTCCATATTTATTTTAAAGTTTTACATTTTAAAATTTTTCGTCAACAGTCCTGCAAACCCACACTGACAAAGAATATACAAATCATCTGAAATTCCGATATTGTCTAAAAGTCCATTGCAAGTAATGCCGAAACAATTTCATCTGTATGCATGCCTCGTGAACCTTTCACCAAAATCGTATCCCCACGCTGAAGTGTCTGGCACAGAAAATGAATCGCCTCTTCATTGCTGCGGCAAACCTGACAAGGAATAGAGGGGAGGGTCTGTTTGGCACCCTCAGCCATTGCAGCTGCTTCCCTGCCAACGGTAACCAGAAGATCCGTACCCGCTTCTGCCGCATATTGGCCGCAGTGATAATGCTCCTGCTGCGAAACTTTTCCCAGTTCCAGCATATCGGCTAACACAGCAATTCGCCGGTGCGGAAAACTGCAGAGTACATCCAACGCCCCGCGTACTGCATCCGGACTGGCATTATAGGAATCATCAATCACTGTAAGTCCGCCAACCTGATGAATCTGCTGATGCATGGCAAGCGGCTGATAATGCCCAAGCGCAGCAGCAGCATTCTGCAGATCCACATGCAGAATTTCTGCAATGGCAAGTGCCGACAATGCATTGATGACCTGATGGGTCCCTAAAGCCGGCAAAAGGACAGGCTGTTGGGAACCATGATGTTCCATGATGAAAAATGTCTTGCCATCCTGGATTTGGATATGGGAAGCGCGGTAATCACACCAATCATGTGTGCCGACAAAAACGGTATGAAACGGTAATTGGCCGCGCAGTGCAGCAAGCATCGGGTCGTCTCCATTCAGCACTAAAACCGACTGCGGAATAAATCCATCGACAATATGCAGTTTTTCACGCAAAATATTTTCACGTGTATGCAGATTTTCGATATGCGAAACACCGATATTGGTCAAAACCGCAAATTCCGGTGCTGCGATCTCTGCCAAACGAGCCATTTCCCCAAATTGGCTCATTCCCATCTCCACCACAGCTGCATCTGTTGTCTCGTCTATTTGAAACATAGTGAGCGGCACACCTATCTGACTGTTCTGATTTCCCTGCGTTTTCATAATATGAAAGCGCGCAGACAGAGCCAGCGCAACCATTTCTTTTGTCGTTGTTTTCCCCACGCTTCCGGTGATGCCGATAACCGGAATGGTAAATTTACGCCGGTAAGCTGCCGCAATTTGCTGCAGTGCAGCGGTCGTATCCGGCACAGCAATCAATGCTCCAGAAGCCGGTTGCTCCACCGGCTCCTGCGTGAGTGCCGCCGCTGCACCTGCTTTGAATGTAGCTGGAATAAAAAGATGAGCATCTGTTTTTTCACCTTTTAAGGGAACAAACAAAGACCCGGGAACAACCTGCCGGCTGTCGGTTCTGACATTGGTAATAAAATCTTTGGGATTGCCGCAAAGCAGAGTCCCGCCGCACATCTGTGCAGCTTCTTGAATGGTTATCCGCATTTCTAATTGTCCTCACATTCTGTAAATTCCTGCAATTGTTTGACACGGCCCAGCTTAGGACTGCAAGGGAAGTTTTCCCTCTTCCGTCAGAATATTATGAACAATTTTCCGCTCATCAAATGGATACTTTACCCCTTTGATTTCCTGATACATTTCATGGCCCTTTCCAGCCAAAACAATTACATCTCCGTCCTGTGCAGTATCCAAACAATACTGAATGGCTTCTTTCCGGTCTGGAATGACAACATATTTTCCGCTTGTTTTGTGAAGACCCACTTCAATATCGGCAAGAATATTCATCACATCTTCGTCACGGGAGTTATCGGCAGTAATGACGGAAAGGTCCGCAAGATTCCCGCTCATCTCCCCCATCTCATAGCGCCGGATTTTCGGGCGATTGCCGCCCGCACCAAACATGCAGACCAAGCGGTTGGGATGATATTGCCGCAAAGTTGTAAGAATATTCTGCATACTGACCGCATTGTGCGCATAGTCAATCAGCAGCGTATAATTTCCGGGTACAGGGACAGGTTCCACACGGCCTTTCACTTTTACCGTATCCAGCCCTTTTTGTATATTCTCAAGCGTTATATCAAACTGCTGACACACCGCCACTGCGCCCAGTGCATTATAGACATTAAATTTACCGGGAATATCAATGCAGACATGTCCCTGCAAACTGCCGCACAAGTCAAATTCAATTCCCAGATAGCCCGGCTTTGAAATCAGGCGGTCATTCTCTGCACGGAGCTGTGCAGTTTCTCCAAAGCCATAGGTTGTCAGAGAACAAGTGTGCTCAGCGGTAATCCCCTTCCAGTTTGCATCATCCGTATTGATAACACCCAGCCTGCATTTACGGAACAGCAGTGCCTTGCAGGCCATATATTCCCGCATATCCTTATGCTCGTTCCCGCCGAGATGGTCCTCGCTGAAATTAGTAAACAGACCGATGTCAAATGTAAATCCATCCACACGGTGATCCCGCAAACCGATGGAACTTGCCTCCAGTACACAAACTTTACAGCCGGCCTCCACCATCATGTGCATGAATTTTTGAATGTCATAAGATTCCGGTGTGGTATTGCTTGTTGGAATCAGTTGTCTGCCAATTACTGTACCAATGGTTCCAATAATTCCCGTAGAAATTCCAGCCGATTCTAAAATAGAATGAATCATATAAGTGCAGGTGGTTTTTCCCTTTGTTCCGGTCACCCCAATAACTTTCATCTTTTGGGCCGGATGGCCAAACCACGCAGCAGACAGAAACGCCAGCGCCTCACGGGTATCTTTCACCCTGATTTCTGTACAGGGGACCGGCGGAATGTCATGCTGTGTCACAATCGCAGCCGCACCGGCCTTTGCTGCCTGTTCTGCGAAAACATGGCTATCCGTCTTGCTGCCAACCAGACAAACGAAAACGCTTCCCGGCTTCACTTTTCGGGAATCGTAAACAATGCCGGAAACGGAGGCAGCCGTACTGCCGGTTACACGGCACGGCATATCTTCCAGCAATTCTAAAATGGTCATTCAATCAGCACCTCAATTGTCAATTAAACATGCGCAGATGATGCTCCATCAATCAGCGCATAAAGTTTCTGAATTTCACTTTCATTGGAATAATCATGCCGGGCAAGTTCCTGCTCCAATGAAACACGCAGATTCCCATCTTGCAGCAGACGCTCCAGACCGTTGGCAACACCTTGGGAAGTCATGGGAACAATCAAGCCCGTTTTCCCATCTGTAATCTGGTCTTTTGCAGTAGAAAAATCCGTCAGCAAAATGGGCCGGCACAGGGCCATTGCTTCATCAACCGCAATACTTTTCCCCTCAAACCGAGACGGCTGCATATAAATGTCACAAGCTGATACAAACGGATATGGATTCCCCTGTTCACCCAAAAAGCATACATCTTTCTGCAGACCAAATTCCTGTATCCGCGCCTGCAGTGTCTCTTTTTCAGGACCGATTCCAATAATATACCAGCGAAAGTCAAGTCCTTTTTTCCGCAGCGCATAAACTGCCGGCAGTGCAATATCCAGCCCTTTCTGGTGAGAAAGGCGGGCAATTGTCAGCACGCGCAGGCCATGATAGTCTGGATCTGGAAAGTTTGCCGGTTCTTCTGCCATTTTGCGCAGAAATTGCGGAGAAAGCAGATTATACTGCACGTGGAACTTCTCCGCAAACTGCGGAAAATTCCGAACCAATGCATCACGGCAGGCTTCCGAAACCGTGCAGACCGCATCGAGTTTTGCAAAGTATGCCTCATCAAATGTCCGGTCTAACCCCATTGCTGTATAATCACCATGAATAAACCCAATTTTACGCTTAGCCAGGACATCATCCACACCGTAATAAATGGGCTGACCTTCCATGTAGGCAACAGCGGCGTCATAGGGTATTCCATTTTTGTGTACAAAATTCCGCTCAACTTTCCACATTTTGACCAGCCGCTCCCCCATTGTACCACGCAGACCAGCGAAGGTCACACCAGTCCGACAAAGCGCAGTCAGCGGGTGCCTGCTTTTCAGCAGAGCCGGCAATGCCTGACGAATATTCAATTTATACTCTTTTGGAAACAGCGGCGGCAGCAAATGCACCTGCTGCGGTACACGTTGCAGGAACAAGCCGTCATTTGCAAAAAGCTGCAAGTCCACATCATATTTCTGATAATCAAACAGAGACAGAAGCGTGACAAGACTTTTTTCAATACCGCCGCTGTGCAAACTGTAATTGATAAAAAGGATTTTCTTTTTCGGCATCATGATCTCCTATTGGTCCTTCGCATTTTTCTGCAGCCTCTTGGCATACCAGTTATAGAAAAGATAAACAAGCTCCGCCGATCCGGAACCAATAATCCAGCGAATGATTTTATCGGCTGCAGTGCCATTTTTCAGATACTGGCTTTGCGCCGCATGCTGAAGAAGCGGAATATTTAAGATCTCTCGGATTTCCTTCTTCTTCCCATTTTTATCTTTTACATTTCCGGCACTGAAAACATTGACAAAAGCACTGTGTCCGGCACTGCGGAGATACCACGCCAGATGCCGCTGTTCCATATCCGTATAAAGGTTCTGCTCTTTGAGAAATTCCGCGACCGAGTAAAAGCAGGCATCCAATTTTTTCATTTTATTGGCTCGATAGCGTGTACTCAGAGAATTTCCATTATAACGGTAATGATAGGCTGGTGTATCTAAAAATAAGGTTTTCTGTGAATAATAATGTGCCTGAATACTGACAGGCAAATCTTCCAGCATGACTTTTTCTTCATCAGGATAGGCCAGCTGGTGAGAAACGAACCATTCCCGGCGGTAAAGCCGCCGCCATGCACTGCCAAGCATTTCCACCCGTCGCCACGGCGTATCGGTGCTGTCTGGTCCAATTAATTTTTCCAGTACTGTCTGGTTGATTTCCATATCTTCTGTCGGGCAGTGAATGGGCAGGCCGCAGAAACGGCTGGTACCGCTTGCTTCATTCTCCCTGACAAAATCAAAGACCGTCAAATCAGCACCTGCTGACTCTGTAGGCTCCATAATGGCCGATAGTGCATTCTCTCCCAGCCAATCATCCGCATCAACAAATAACAGGTAATCTCCCTGCGCGCGCTTAGCTCCAAAGTTGCGGGTATCTCCCAATCCGCCATGCGGTTTATCATAAACCGTAATCCGCTTATCCCGCCGCTCCAAAATGTGGGCAGCCTCAAGTGATTTATCCGTGGAAGCATCGTTAATCAGTAAAAGTTCATAGTCCTGAAAGGATTGCGACAGGATACTTTCAACACAGGTTTTTAAATATTCCTCTGCATTATAGACGGGTACAAGAATGGATAGCTTCAAAATTACAGGCTCCTTCATTTTTTGTTCCCATTCGGTATCAAAAATTTTTTTATCCGAATAGACCGCAGATGATTCTAATTTGTTTATTATACCATTCCACGCCTGTCAATACAACGGAAAATTGTTGCTTATGGATTACATTCTTGTAAAACATTAAAAAGTATGCTATTCTTGATGCAGAAAATTGTATTTCTGTGCAGATCACTGGCATACAGGAGGAACATGGATGAAAGACTGTCTTGTCATGCTGACAAAGGTATATCCATTTGACAAAGGCGAAGAATTTATAGAGGACGAAATACCGGTGCTGGCGAAAGCTTTTAGTCAAATCGTCGTAATTGCAACCAGCACTGCAGACCATGCCGTACAAACTCGGATGGTCCCGCAAAATGTAACGGTTTATGCAATTCGTGCCAGTGCAATCCGGCGCAAGTTGCCTGGTATGGCTGCCCGACTTGTATTTTCACATGATATGCATGGATTTGCCGGAAAAGATGAAAAGAAAGCGGCCCGGGTCTCCTGCAAAGCACGGGTATTTTTGGATTATTTCATTGCGAAAAGTGAACTTGTTTTTGAGGAAAGCCGCCGTATTCTTCTCTCCCACCATTTAAAAGACTTCGATGGTGTTACTTTTTATGCGTACTGGTTTTATGACGTAGCAGTAGCAGCATGTCAGCTGAAAAAATACTGCACAGCTGGTTCCTGCAAAGCCATATGCCGGGCCCATGGCTATGATCTCTATCAGGAACGCCAACCCAGCGGTTACCTGCCGCTTCGGCCATTTTTGCTGAAAAATCTGGATGCTGTCTATCCTTGCAGTGAAAGCGGAACGCAGTACATTTTAAAATACTGGCCGGGTTTTGAAAGCAAAGTGCACACTGCATATCTTGGTACAAAAGATTTTGGAATCGGTCCACCGCCCAAAAATGATGCCTTTCACATTGTCAGCTGCTGTCACATTGTCCCATTGAAGCGTGTGAAATTACTGGCAGAGGCATTGGCCGTTCTGAAAGACAGTGGAATAAACCTGCAGTGGACACATATCGGCGGCGGTGATACATTAGAAGAACTGCGCGCTTTTGCAAAAGAAAATCTCAGTTTTATGGGAACAAACCTGCGCGGGGCAATGACCAATCCGGAAATCATGGAATTTTATCAACATACCCCTATTAATTTATTTGTCAATACAAGCAGCAGCGAGGGACTGCCTGTTTCGATTATGGAAGCTTTTTCTTTCGGTATTCCGGCCATTGCAACAGATGTCGGCGGCACTGGGGAATTGGTGCAGCAAGAGAAAACGGGGTGGCTTCTCCCCGCCGATTTGACTCCGGAGCAACTGGCAGCCGCTATCGTGAAAGCTGTTGAACAGCCGTTTCTACAAAAGCAAAAGATGCGAAGTGCCTGCCGCTCTTTGTGGGAACAGACCTTTGAAGCAAAGCAAAACTTTGAAAAATTTGCACAGGAAATCAAACCTCTGCATTCATGAAAAAGCAGGAACCGTAAAAAGCAACCATCACTTTCCCGTGGTGGCTGCTTTTTACGGTTCCTGTTGGTATTTTCTGCAGGTGCAGGGCAATACTAACCCATGGTGATAGAAAATGACGATTTCTTTTATTCGCACTTTGCTGCTATACATACTGATTATAGCAGCCGTCCGCCTGATGGGAAAACGGCAAATCAGCGAATTACAAACCAGCGAGTTGGTCGTAACACTGCTGATATCCGATATTGCTGCCATCCCGATGCAGGACAGCGGCCAGCCGCTCGTCAGCGGTATCCTGCCGATTGCTGTGCTGATTTTTTGTGAACTGTTTATTTCCTGGATAATGATGAAAAGCAGCCGGTTCCGAAAGGTGATATGCGGAAAACCTGTCATTGTCATTTTAGACGGCAAAATCCAGCAGCAGGAAATGCACAAGCTGCGCCTGACAACAGAAGATCTGTTTGAACAACTGCGGGAAAAAGATGTCTTTTCTATTAAAGATGTCGCTTATGCAATTGTGGAAACAAACGGGCGCATCAGTATCATTAAGAAACCCGATCAGTCACAGCCAACAGCTGGCATGCTTGGTATTGAAGTACCGGATACCGGAATTGAAGCAGTTGTCATAAGTGACGGCGTAATCAGTGCCTCTTCCCTGCAGCTCTGCGGAAAAAGCCGTCAATGGCTGGAAGAAACGCTCCGGCATCAAAAGATGCAGGTTTCCGATATTTTTATTATGACAGCCAACACAAAGGGAGATTTTCAAATCATTCCAAAGGAGGCCCACTCATGAAACGGATGGTAACCGCTTTTGCACTTCTTGTGGTTTCTGTGGTGCTTTGCATAGCAGGAAACCGAGTCACAACAAATCTCACCGGTAATCTGACACAGACACTTTCTGCTGCAGAGCAGGCAGCCTCCCGAAATGATCGTGCACAGGCCTATACCCTCAGCAAAAAAGCTTGCCAAGACTGGACCGACGCACATCAAGTGCTGTGCACGTTTCAGCCGCACAGCCGTTTGGAAACTATTGATCAGACACTGGCTACCCTGCCCGGGTTGGCAAAATGTGACAGTCTCTGGCAGTTTGCCAGCGAATGTGCACGCGGAAAAATTCTTGCTAAAAATCTTCAGGAAAGCGAACTTCCCTTACTGCAAAATATTTTGTAAAAGGCTGAAAAAATTTATGAGATTACGCTCTGCAGAAATCATGACAAGTGCTTAGGATTATTCTGCTGCTGGCGTGCCTGAATAATTTCATTGAGTTCATCCATGAAAGTATTAATATCCTGAAACTGCCGGTAAACGGACGCAAAGCGGACATAGGCAACTTCATCAATCACTTTCAGCTTATTCATTGCCAATTCCCCAATGTGAGAAGATTCCACCTCACGGTCAAGGGAATTCTGCAGGCTGGTTTCAATTTCATCTACTGCTCGTTCCAGCACAGAAAGAGAAACTGGACGCTTTTCACATGCACGCAGCAAACCTCGCAGTAACTTGTTGCGGTCAAATGCTTCTCTGGACTTATCTTTTTTAATAACAATGACGGGAACTGTCTCCACAACTTCATAGGTAGTAAACCGCTTGCCGCATTTCAGGCATTCCCTGCGGCGGCGGATTCGCTCCCCCTCATCTGTAGGCCTGGAATCAATAACTTTACTCTCCTCATGGCCGCAAAACGGACACTTCATAGTCAGCACCTCATATAGTAAATTTGTCACTTCAAATCATATTCTGCTAACATTATACCATAATAGGAAAATACACCTGTAACTCTTTTCAGCTGCTGTGATCCGCAATGCGTGTAAACTGCTGCTGCAGGTTTTCTGTTACCCTCTTCGCCTGCAGCAGTTCCTGCACGCTGCCGAAACTATGACGATAAACCTCAATCATACAGTCCCCATGGAAATGCTGCTCTGCCAGCTGATGCATCAGGCGCCTATAATCCATTGCTCCGCTGCCAGGCAAAAGGCATGTTTTTCCCGCACAATTGTCATTAATATGCACATGGATCAGCTGGTCCCCCATCGCCGCACAAGTTTCAAACGGGCTGTGTCCAGCACGCACCGACTGTTTGATATCCAAAACGAACGCACAGTCTTTATGCAGGTAGCTTCTCATATGTTCCAAAAACGTTGGGCTGCTGCTGCGGAATTTATTGACATTTTCCTGTGCAACTGTGATTCCGAAATGGCGTCCGGTTTCCAGAAGTCTGTGGTAATGTTCAAAATAATCACATTCTTCCATGTCTCCCTGCTTATCCATCCTTTGACCATGAAGGACAAGCAACGTGGCGCCAAGAATATTAGCCGCTTCAAAATAATGTTTATAAAATTCCAGTGTATCCTGAAAGCGGCGCTCATAGCCCGAAAACAGCAGAAAGCTTTCATATCCGGAAGTGAACGGATGCACGCTCTTGGCAGTTGCCCCGTAATCCTGCAGCATCCGAGCGAGTTTTCTGACATAAACAGGCTCCAACTCACTAACCGTATTAAAAAAGAATTCAAAGTGCCGGAAACCAAGTGTCAGCAGCCTTTCCAGACTCTTTTCCAGCAAAGCGGGATATAGACACGCAGTAGAAATTCCAACTTTCACAGAACCGTCCCTCCCTAAATACAGACATCATTTAGCCCAGAGAATATCGTGATTAATGGTCTGATAAAAAAGCCGATCAATCATGCGGGGATTTTTTGTCTGTGCAAGCACCCACATCAGCTTGGTGACTGTAGACTCCAATGTCATATCATAAGTTTCTAACAGCCCAAGCCGTTCCTTAACCAAATGGCCGACTCGATAAATTGCCATGTCACTTCCCTCGTGCGGAACCTGTGTGGCAACAACCACCACTTTTCCCGCATGAGAAATCTGTGCCAGCGCATCACTGTAAAGGTCCGGCACACCACCAACCCCGTAACTTTCAATAATCAGGCCGTCACAAAAATTCCCAACGGCAGTAAAGGTATCAACAGAAAGGCCGGGTGTCAGCTTCAGTACAGACACTTTTGTATCCAACTGCCGGAAAAATTTCGGCCCGTGAGACGGCGGCGCCGGAATATAGCGGACAATAGTATCATCACGAATGACGGCAAGTTCCGGAAAGTTGATGCTGGAAAAAGCATTATAGCTTTTTGAGCGGCTTTTCCTCGCACGCGTTCCGGCAATCACTCGTCCGCCGAAAACAATGCAGACACCGCCGTCACCCTCACATGCCCAGTGCAGGCTGTCTTTCAAATTTGTCTTGGCATCGGTAATATCCATGTCAATCGGCTTTTGAGAACCCGTAACAACAATCGGCTTATCCGGCTCCTGAATCAGATAAGAAAGCGCTGCTGCTGTATAGGCCATGGTATCTGTACCGTGACAAATGACAAAACCGTCATAAGACTGGTAATGCTCCTGCACAGTCCGTGCAATTAGAAGCCAATGCTGCGGCTGAATGTTGGTACTGTCCAGATTAAAGAGCTGTATGGTATCCACTTGGCAAAATCCCGCAGGCAGTGGAACATAGGAAAGCAAATCTTTTGGCGTCAGCTGCGGAGTTAGCCCGTCTTTCGTTTTTCGTGAAGCAATGGTACCTCCCGTGGCAAGCAGTAAAATTTTTTTCATGAAAGGCCTCTAATGAAAATCATGTATAATTTGTAAAATTTATGAATTGTCCTGTACTGGAAAATGTCAGGAATATATCTAATTATTATATCACACAAGCTGCCTATCCGTCCAGTTTATCATCAGCAGTTCAGGGAATAATAAGTACAGCTAAAGGAGGTAGGTAGAATGCAGGAGCAAAACACGAACATTCTTAATGAAATTTATCAGGCCAGCAGTATGGGAATTGAAGCCACGGAAATGCTGCTGCCGAAAGTTCATAACGAGAAAATGCGCAAGCAGATTTGCAGTCAATGGCAGAACTATGAACAAGAAGCCAGCAAAGCCGCCCAAATGCTGAAGAAAAAAGGTTCTCAGCCAGAAGTGAAGAGGCAGCCTGTAAAAAAAGCCATGCTCTGGGGCAGTGTCCAAATGAATATGCTGGCAGACAGTTCCACAAAACATCTGGCCGAAATGATGATTCAGGGAACGACAATGGGCATTATCAAAATGCAGAAGCAGCTAAATGGCCTTCCACAGGCTGACGGTGAATCCCGAACACTTGCGGAAGATTTTCTCAAGAAGGAACAGCAGAATATCGACCAGTTGAAGCAAATGCTGTAACTTGCTTTTAAACTTGAATTTCAGTATAATAGATGGGCCTGAGAAGGCCTTTACATAGTGAAATAGACAGGTATTATTTACATATTGGAGACGAATTTGATGGCATTACTTGGCACCAGCAATCTTGAAAAAAGTTTTGGTACAAATGTGATTTTTCAGGGAGTTTCTTTTGAAATTCAGCAAAATGACCGGATTGGTCTGGTCGGTGTGAATGGTTCCGGCAAAACAACACTCCTTAAAACATTGACGGGAGAATATACGCCGGATGCCGGAAATATCTATCAGGCCAGCAGCACGGTACTCGGTTACATGGAACAGCATGTCTGCCGTGACTTGGACCGTACCGCCTATGCGGAAGTTTTGACTGTCTTTTCCAGTCTCATCAACATGGAAACAGAACTCAGTGAACTGAATGACGAGATTTCTGTCCATCCGGAAGATATCCTGATTGAGCGTCAGGCTCAACTGAATGATCAGTTTGTTCAAAACGGCGGCTTAACTTTCCGTTCCCGCGCACGAAGCGCTTTGCTGGGTTTGGGATTTACGGACGAGCAGATGGGGCAAGTGGTCGGCGTCCTCAGCGGCGGTCAGCGGGCAAAGTTACAGCTCGCAAAAATGCTCCTTTCCGGTGCGAACCTGTTACTGCTGGATGAACCAACAAACCATCTGGATATCCAAAGTGTTGAATGGCTGGAGGAATTTCTGCGCAGTTGGAACGGCGCTTTTCTGGTCATCTCCCATGACCGTTATTTTCTGGACCGGCTCTGCGGACACATCTTTGAAATGGAAAATGGACATCTCACTTCTTATAAAGGAAATTATACCGCTTATCAGGAACAGAAGGAATGGAAAGAGCGAACGGTCCAGCGGCAGTATGAAAACTCACAAAAAGAAATTCATCGGTTGGAAGATGTTGTTACCCAGCTCAAAAAATGGAATCGGGAAAAGAGCATAAAAACAGCAGAAAGCAAAGAAAAAGTAATTGCCCGCCTAAAAGAGGCACAAACGGTGCCGGAAGCAAAACAGGAGCATCTGCACTTTCACTTTCCTGTGGTGCAGCGCAGCGGAAATGATGTGCTGAAAGCAGAAAACCTTTCTCTTGCCTTCAAAGGACAAACGCTTTTTGAGCACGTTGATTTGGAACTGCACCGCTGTGAGCGTGTCTTTCTGCTCGGCCCGAATGGCTGTGGAAAGACCTCCTTATTGAAAGTATTGCTCCATCAATATCAGCCAATTTCAGGAAAAGTAAAATTTGGAGCAAATGTTCAGGTCGGATATTACGACCAGCTGCAGACCGGCCTTCACATGGAAAAACGGGTGATCGACGAAATCTGGGATTCCTACCCGAAAATGACAGAAACGGAAGTCCGCAGTGCACTTGCCGTTTTTCTCTTTCACGGTGATGATGTCTTTAAGCCAATTTCTGCGCTTTCCGGCGGAGAGCGTGCACGCGTTTTGCTGCTGCGCCTGATGCTGAGCAAGGCCAATTTCCTGTTGCTGGATGAACCGACAAACCATTTGGATATTTCCTCCAGTGAAGCGTTGGAGACCGCGCTGCAGGAATATGAAGGGACCCTTTTTATCGTTTCCCATGACCGCTACCTAATCAATAAGCTTGCCGACCGGATTTACTGGCTCACCCCAGAAGGTGCCGTTTCTTATAAAGGAAGCTATGACAGTTTTCTGGAACAGCGGAAAATTCAGCAGGAACGCGAGCCCTCTAAAAAAGCTCAGTCCTCCAAAGGCGCAGTTGCGTATCAGCAGCGAAAAGTTCAGCAGGCGTCAGTCCGCAAACAAAAAGCGCAAATCCGCAAGATCGAAAACCGCATTGAAGAACTGGATAATCTGACAAATTTGTTAAATGCACAGCTCTCCAGTCCTGAAATTGCCAGCGATTATGAAAAAGCAATGGACCTGACACATCAGCTTGAAACAGCCAAAAATGAAAATGACCGCCTGATGGAAGAATGGGAAACTCTTTCCCAAGCTGTTGAGGGGACATAAAAAAAGAGCCTTTCGGCTCTTTTCCTTGTCCGGCCCGTTATTTGTTTTCTTCTGAAGCCGGCTGGAAAGCTTTGAGCTTTTCCATAAAAGTATCTGCATGGTCCGCATCAATTTCCACGGTGACGGGCTTGCTGAGATCCAAGCTAAAAACTCCCATAATAGACTTTGCATCAATTTTGTATTTTTCATTCGTCAGGTTGATGTCATAGTCACACTGATTTGCAAAATTCACAAAATTGCGCACATCATCAATACTAGACAGCATAATTTTCGTAGTGTACATCACAGTTCCCTCCAAAAATACATTATTTTCTTTATCCCGCATATTCGCCACTTTTCTCATTCGGTGAATGGAACTATGATACAGCAATTCAACAAAATTTTCAAGTCCTGTTAATACACACAAACAGATGCAGTTCCTCTGCATCCGGAAAGAAGAATCAAAATGAAGGTTTCCGCTATCACACTCGGCTGCAAAGTGAATCAATATGAAACGCAGGCAATGCTGGGGCAGCTGCAGCAGGCTGGTTTTACAATCTGCGACGGCTCTGCCGATATCATTCTGATTAATTCCTGTACTGTTACCGCTCAGAGTGACCATAAAGTTCGCCAAACGCTCCACCATGCCCGCCGGGAAAACCCTTCGGCGATACTGGTCCTGACCGGGTGCATGCCGCAGGCGTTTCCGGATAAAGCTGCAGCCCTTTCGGAGGCGGACATTGTGCTTGGCAACTCCAACCGTGCTTCCCTTGTAAACAACATCCTGCATTATCTTTCCACACATCAGCGGATTGTTGATATTGAACCGCACGCAAAAACATTTGAGCCAATGAAAGTTACCAATTTTTATGAGCGCACACGTGCATTCGTGAAAATTGAAGACGGCTGCAACCGCTTCTGTTCCTATTGCATTATCCCCTATGCCCGCGGCCGTGTACGCTCCAAGCCGCTCTCTGATCTGCGCCCAGAGCTGCAATCAATTGGCGCTCATGGATACAAAGAGGTCGTACTGACCGGAATCAACCTTCCTGCTTACGGACAGGATTTGGGACTCACACTGTGCGATGCAGTGGAAACAGCCTGCGCAGTGCCTGAAATCCAGCGTGTCCGGCTGGGTTCACTGGAACCGGAACAACTGACACCAAGCGTAATCGATCGTCTGGCAAAGCAGCAAAAGCTCTGTCCGCAGTTTCATCTTTCCCTGCAAAGCGGCTGTGACCGAACTTTAAAACGGATGAATCGGCACTACACCGCGGATGAATACCGCACAATTGTCCGCAATTTACGGCATGTGTTTCCCAATGCAGCGATTACCACAGACATAATGGTGGGATTTGCGGGGGAAACCAAAGAAGAGTTTCAGGAAAGTCTTGCTTTTGCAAAAGAGATGGCTTTTGCAAAAGTGCATGTGTTTGCCTATTCCCGCCGTCCGGGCACCCGCGCCGCTGATTTTCCCGGGCAAATTACCCGGGCAGAAAAAGAACGCCGCAGCCACCGGATGGCAGCGACGGCGCAGAAAACAAGAACGGCCTTTTTGCAGGAACAGGTCGGTCGAACAGAACCGGTCCTGTTTGAGCGGCAAAAGGAAACCGGCGTATATGAAGGCTATACACCAAACTATACACCGGTTATGGTTGCCAGTGGAAATATTCTCAGTGGAAAGATTCTGCCGGTAAAAATCAATGATGCACTGAGCGACTGCTGCAGCGGAACCCTTGACAAAACTGATTCAATGGAATAATTTTGCTACATTCTGCACCTCCTGCTGCCGATTGGGTGCGAGCAGGTCTTCGTAAGAAAACAGCATAAAGCCATCACATTTCTGGGCACGCCCAGTTTGCACCTGCCTTGCTATAATATCCACGCTGTTTTGCCAGGACCCGCTGTCCACATCCGTATCCGTTTTATAAAGGCCAAGCCCAAAATACAATTTTATATTTTTTTCTGTTACGAGTTTTTTCCATGTCTGCACGGCCTTTTCAAACGGCAGAACCGGATTATCATAATTATAGTAGAGCTGCGGACAAATATAGTCCACATAACCCTGTGCCTGACACCACGCAGATACATCTGCGCCAAGTTTTCGGTCGTTGCTCAGATTTCCCTGAGGTGCCACCCCAAAAACAGCAGCCGGCCGGTTTTCTTTGACGGCCCGGTAAGTGCGGGAAATCAGGTCATTGATATTGGCACAGCGCCAGTCGGCCAAGGAAAGGGTTTCCCCCTGCTTTTTCCCGGCACAGTATGCCTGATAAGAAGCCTTGTCAAAAGCGTCTCCCTCATCCGGATAAAAATAATCATCGAACTGTACCCCATCCACTGGATAATTTTTCACAATCTCTGCGACACTGTCCGCTATGTATTTCCGTACTCCTTCCCATCCGGGGTCTAAATATTTTCCGTTTTTGTAAGAAACGGCCCATTGTGACCTCGCCGGGTCCCTGTGGAAAACGTTCCATGGATTATTTTGTGCTAAAATCGACGGCGTATTGTTCAATTGAATTCTGAGCGGATTCACCCATGCATGAAATTTCAGTCCCGCTTTGTGCGTAATTTCCACCATATCTTTCAAAGGATCATACCCCGGATTGACCCCCTGCGTATTGCCGGTTAAATGGGACCATGGATAGTATTGCGAGGGATAAAGGGCATCGCCGAAAGCCCGCACTTGAACCACAAGTGTGTTCATCCCCTTCGCTTTTGCATTTTGGACCACCTCCGTAAACTTGCTGATAAAGACAGGCTCTGTTTTGGCTGTCTGTCCGATTGTTCCTAAAGTAAGATAAGAAACCCACACAGCCCTCATTTCGTTCTTAGGAGCCGCTGCAGAAGCCGCCGCGGCAGTGTCGGACGTTGCCGCGGCTGGCGCAGAAGAAGCCGTTCCCTTTCGAGATACCGCCGTGGAGGAAATCCGGCTGGAAGAAGCCGCACCCGACTGCAGCGAATGACTAGAGCGTTTTACCACCATAGTTACCACCACAACCGCAATCAGCAAAAGCACAGCCATCCCCTGCCGGTGCTTATGATAGAAAGAAATCACCATATTTTCTCACATCCCATTCCCGAATAGCCAAATCTTGGTACGGACCTGCTACTATTATAAAAAGCGGAGCAGAAAAAAAACGCAGAAAACAGGTGAATCATGAAAATTAAAAAGGCCTCTGTCCAGTGGAGATTCCTTCCACTCGGCAGAAGCCTTTTCATTTTGCAAATACAGGTTATTTCCCAACTACCTGACGGATTGTTTTTGCAATATTGTCTGCACTCAAGCCAAATTCTTTCAGCAAATCAGCACCGGGACCGGAATGACCGAAACAGTCTCTTACCCCTATGCGGATAACCGGAACCGGACAGGTCTCACATATTGTACTGCATACCGCTTCTCCGAGACCACCGATAATACTGTGCTCTTCAACTGTGATGATTTTCCCCGTTTCGCGCGCAGCTTTCACAATCAATTCACGGTCCAGCGGTTTAATCGTATGGATATTAATGACACGGACAGAGATGCCCTCTGACTTTAATGCATCGGCAGCCATTAAGGCCTCTCTCACCATCAAACCAGTTGCCACAACGGTAATGTCACTGCCGTCCCGCAGAGTAATCCCCTTTCCCAGTTCAAATTTGTAGTCATCATTATTGTTAAAACTTTCAACTGCCAGACGGCCAAGGCGGATGTAACACGGTCCAACATATTCTGTGACCGCTTTGACGGCCGCCGTCATCTCATAATGGTCGGCTGGGTTAAGCACAACCATGCCCGGGATAGTGCGCATCAATGCAATGTCTTCCAAACACTGATGCGTTGCACCGTCTTCTCCGACAGAGATGCCGGCATGCGAGCCGACAATTTTTACATTCAAATGCGGATATCCAACAGAGTTGCGGACCTGCTCAAACGCACGCCCTGTGCTGAACATCGCAAAACTCGCAGCAAAAGGAATCTTCCCGCAAGTGGCAAGCCCCGCTGCTATCCCAACCATGTTGCATTCCGCAATACCCACATCAATGAAACGCTCCGGAAATTCTTTTTGAAAAATTGCAGTTTTGGTTGCTGCTGCAAGGTCGGCATCCAGCACAACAATATTGGGATTCGTTTTGGCAGCTTCTGTGACTGCTAAACCGAAAGATTCGCGCGTCGCTTTTTTAACCATTTCTGCCATTATTCTGCCTCCCGTCTGGCAAGTTCTGCTTTCAGTTCTGTCATAGCCTGCTGATACTGTTCATCATTTGGCGCTTTACCATGCCAACTGACCGCATTCTCCATATAGGAAACGCCTTTACCCTTAACCGTATGCAGAATAATGCAGGAAGGCTTCCCTTTAACCGCCCGTGCATGTGCAAAAGCCGTTTCCATTGCCTCAAAATCATGTCCATCAATTGTCTGTACGTCAAAACCAAACGCTTCAAATTTTTGATCAATTGGCATCACGCCGCCAATTTCCGAGACAGGTCCGTCAATCTGCAGACCATTACAATCGACCATCACACACAGATTGTCCAAATTATGGTGCCCCGCAAACATGGAAGCCTCCCAAACCTGTCCTTCTTCTGATTCGCCATCGCCTAAGAGCGTATAAACACGATAGTCCTTTTTATCCAGCTTTCCTGCCAGTGCAATGCCGCATGCCGCGGAGATTCCCTGACCAAGAGAGCCTGTACTCATATCAATTCCCGGAGTATGCTTCATATCAGGATGTCCCTGCAACATTGCCCCAATATGGCGCAGGGACTTCAGCTCCTCTTTCGGGAAATAGCCGCGCTCCGCCAGTGCGGCATAAAGGCCGGGGCAGGCATGACCCTTGCTTAACACAAAACGATCGCGGTCTGGGTCTTTTGGATTCTTCGGATCGACATGCATTTCCTTAAAATAAAGATACGTAAAGACATCTGCGGCAGAGAGCGAACCACCGGGATGGCCGGATTTTGCACAATACACGCCTGTTACGGCGCCAATGCGGACTTTACAGGCAGTGACCCTCAGTGCCTTTTTCTCATTGCTGTTCATGTTATCCCTCCTGAACATTTTCCGAATACTTGCGCAATTTATTATACACTTTCACCGGAAAGTGTACAAGTCTGAAAAATCCAACGTCCGTGATAAAGCAGCTTAAAAGCAGCATAAAATAGAATATGCCAATAAAACAAAAATACTAGCCCAAAATCAACAATTCCATTATGAACAATTGTGTTGTTGATTTCCGAGTTTTGCCTATCCTTTCTGTTTGAATTTTGAGAATTCCTATCATTTCAAATTTGTATGGAGATGCTGTTATAATGAAGCAATATTGTATTTACCTGCGCAAATCCAGAGCAGATGCAGAGGCGGAAGCCCACGGTGAGGGAGAAACTCTTGCACGGCATGAGCATACACTGCTGGAACTCGCCAAACAACGGAACCTGAATGTTACGCAAATTTACCGGGAAATTGTATCTGGAGAAACAATTTCAGCGCGTCCGGTGATGCAGCAGCTTCTTCTCGATATTGAAAAAAGAACATGGGCAGGCGTCCTTGTCATGGAAGTAGAGCGTTTAGCCCGCGGAGATACGATTGATCAGGGAATTGTTACGCAGACTTTTAAATATTCCGAAACGGTTATCGTTACGCCAGTCAAAACGTATGATCCGAATAATGAATTTGACGAAGAGTATTTTGAATTCGGCTTATTTATGAGCAGACAGGAATACAAAACAATTAATCGGCGTTTGCAGCGCGGACGTATCGCTTCCGTACAAGAAGGAAAATTCATCGGCAGCCACCCACCATACGGATATCAGAAGAAAAAGATTGAGCACGACAAAGGATTTACTTTGCAGCCGGACACCGAGCAGGCAAAAGTTGTAAAG
The DNA here is from genome assembly GCA_002399445.1 of Ruminococcaceae bacterium UBA4871. GTDB lineage: Bacteria > Bacillota > Clostridia > Oscillospirales > Acutalibacteraceae > Caproicibacterium. The sequence continues at coordinate 28,481 of DHDR01000027.1, forward strand.
ATGATTTTCGATTGGTATACGATTGGAGAAACAGAAGAAGGCGGTTTTCTGCGCCGGATTGGTTCCACTCGAATTGCACAAAAGCTGAACAGGATGAACATTAAGTCCCAGCAGGGCAGGGACTGGACAGCAACTTCCATCCGACAGATTTTGCACAATCCTGTTTATGCCGGAAAAATCCGTTGGCACTGGCGGCCGCAGCAGAAAATAATTTCCGGCAGCCATGTCATCAAAAAGCAAAAGTATCTTCCCTACAAAGATGCCGAAATCTCCGACGGCCTTCAGGAAGCAATTATCCCACCGGAATTATTTCAAAAAGCACAGGAATACTTGTCACAATATGCACCTGTACCCATTGGGCAAAATAAAGTATTGCAAAATCCGCTTGCCGGCATTTTGATTTGCGGTCAATGCGGACATCATCTTATCCGCCACAAAGATCGAAAAAACGATATGCTTCTTTGTCCAAAATCAGATTGTCCAAATGTCAGTTCCGTCTTATCCTACGTGGAAGAAAGGCTGCTGGAAGCACTTGAAAAATGGCTGTCCCAATACACAATCCATATCAAAAGCGGGCTGCTGGATTCCTCTGCCAATACTTTGCAAGGCAGTAAATCTGCCATTAAAAAAATGGATACAGAATTGGCCGCTTTGAACAAACAGCTAAACACTGCGTATGATTTACTGGAACAAAAGGTTTATTCAATTGATACCTTTACCAAACGTTCCGGCCTCCTTCACCAAAAAATTGCGGATATAAAAAATAAAAGGTCTTTATTGCAGCAGGAAGCTGAACTGGAAGCAAAGCACTCAAAGCGGAAATACAATAGTATTCCAAAAGAGGAAACTATTATAAACATTTATTACCGTCTAAATTCCATTACAGAAAAAAACGCCATGCTGAAAGAGATTCTGGAAAAAGCCCTCTATAAAAAGGCACATGGCAGCCGATGGAGTTCCCGTCCGGATGATTTTGAGCTGATCCTGTTCCCCCGGCTTCCACATGAAAGCTGAAAATACAGTTGGTAATTGGGCTTGTCCCATAAAACTGCCAAAGGAACTGCCGCAAAGTTTTTCGCTTTGCAGCAGTCCTTTGAAACAGCTGAGCAAGTTACAGCCGCCCTACTGATCGTCTTTCCGGAAAAGTCAGGTCAACGTAATGCTGCCTGCTGCAATTGGCAGATTTGCATAATTTGCATCTGTCATGTTAACTGTTCTCTCAGCAGCAAGCGCATTCGCAATTTGATTTGTCTGTGATGCTGTAATCATGCTTGTATTGGTAAGAGCAGGGTCAAATTCATGGCTGCCGTCTGATCCAGTCTGTTTGTAATAAATAAGCGGAGCGCCTGTTGCCGCAAACGGCACATTGCTAAATGTTGCATCACCGCTTGCATCTGTTGTGATGGGAGTGCCATAGGTCGTTCCAGCGGAATCGCAGCGGGCAAATGTTGCACCCGCAACAGCGGTTCCGTCAGACTGACCATTCTCTGTTACATGCAGCGTCAATGCACCTGTTGCCGCAATCGTGAAAGCATAAGTGTCTGTCCCGGCCTCAACGGTTACACTCGTTGGCAAAATAGAAGCATTATTAAAGCCTGTTGCAGCAGCAGTAACCGCATAAGCACCGTTGGGGATTCGTTCGGTAGCAGTACCATTATTAATATTAATTACACACGACATAAAGAAATTTCTCCTTTTGTAATTGGTAAATTAGTATAGTTCTGATCTGTTAGATGAATGGTGGATTTGGGAACAGGAAGTAAAACAATGGGGCTGCGAAAAACAAAATACAACCCGCACGTTTCACCCGGGTTCAGTTTCACCCACCTGCAAGCAACTCTGGGGCTCATGCATTGCGGAGATACGACTCTGATTTCATATTCATCCTGTGCATCAACCCGAAATTCAGTTACACCTGCATCCGTTGTATATCCTTGGTAAACAATTTGATTCCTTGAATTCAATACTGTCACCGCATATTGCAGGCAGTCGCAATCATTTGATATACACCGAATTTTTATTTTCCCATGGCATCTCACGTTTGTCATCGTTTCACCCCATTGATCCATGGATTTGAGTCACCCTTTTTAGGATATGACACAGCCGGCTTCTATGTGCATCAAGTTTTCATCCCGTGCCAAGCGGCATTTTCGGCATAACAGCAAAAACAGCCATCAGAGGATTCCCTGATGACTGTTTTATTTGCGAAATCACTGTCTAAAATTTCAATACGAAAACGCTGAAGATTGATTTTACACTTTGCCAATATCATGACGGTATTGCATACCGTTCCAAGTAATTTTGTCAACGGCAGCGTAGGCTTTCTGCAAAGCCTCTTCCAAGGTACCTGCCGCACAAGTCACACCCAACACACGGCCGCCATTGGTATAAAATTTGTTTCCTTTTTTTATCGTACCAGCATGATAAATAGTTGCTCCCTCGACTTGACCATGCTCGTCCAAGCCGTGAATTTCCATTCCCTTTTGATAGCTGCCGGGGTAACCGCCGCTTGCCAAAATAACACAGGCACAGGCATCCTTTTTCCACTGAATGTCAATTTGGTCTAATGTACCATTGATGGTCGCCTCAAAAATATCAACCAAGTCTGTCTTGAGACGCGGCAGGACGACCTGCGCCTCCGGATCTCCAAAACGTGAGTTATATTCAATGACTTTGGGACCATCCGGTGTCAGCATCAGGCCAAAATACAAGCAGCCCTTAAACGGACGCCCTTCCGCATTCATTGCCTTCAGGGTCGGCAGAAAAATCGTCTGCATACATTCCTCGGCAATTGCTTCTGTATAGAATGGATTGGGGCTTATCGTACCCATCCCGCCTGTATTTTTCCCCTTGTTGCCGTCCAATGCACGCTTATGATCTTTGCTGCTCACCATCGGTTTCAGCGTCTTGCCATCTGTAAAGGCCAGCACACTGACTTCCGGACCGGTAAGGAACTCTTCCACAACGACTTTGTTGCCGGAAGCACCAAATACTTTGTCCTCCATAATGGTCTTGACAGCACTTTCCGCTTCTTTCAGATTCTGTGCAATGATAACACCCTTGCCAAGGGCAAGACCATCCGCCTTGATAACAACAGGAAAACGGCCCTGTTTTTGAATATAGGCAAGCGTGTCCTTTGGATTATCAAACACACAATAATCTGCAGTCGGAATATGGTATTTTTTCATCAGATTTTTGCTAAAGACTTTGCTGGCCTCAATCTGTGCCGCCGCACGGTTCGGGCCGAATGCCGGAATTCCCGCTGCCTCCAAAGCATCCACCATACCTGCTGCAAGCGGATCATCCGGTGTCACACAAACAAGGCCTATTCCATTTTTTTTCGCAAAATTGACGATTCCTGCAGTGTCCATGGCCTGAATGGGTACATTTTCCGCATCACAGCCAATGCCACCGTTTCCGGGGGCACAGTAAATTTTGTCCACTCGGCTGCTTTCCATTAATTTACGAATCACCGCATGTTCCCGGCCGCCGCCGCCAATTACCAGAATTTTCATAACTGTGTTTCTTCCCTTTCTGCCATTAATGGTGGAACAGGCGCATGCCCGTAAAGGCCATCGTCATCCCATACTTGTCACAGGTATCCATTACATTGTCATCTCGGATGGAACCACCCGGTTCTGCAACATACTGCACACCACTCTTATGTGCACGCTCAATATTGTCGCCAAACGGGAAAAAGGCATCACTGCCCAGTGTAACACCAGAAAGCTTAGCAATCCACGCTTTTTTCTCCTCACTCGTAAGCGGCTCCGGTTTAACTTTAAGAAATTGTTTCCAGTTATCGGTCATAAGCAGATCTTCCCATTCGTCGGAAATATAGTTGTCAATGGTATTATCGCGGTCGGGACGATGAATCTTGTCCACAAACTGCAGCGCCAGCACTTTTGGATGCTGACGTAACCACCAAACATCGGCTTTGTTTCCTGCCAGACGCGTGCAGTGAATTCGACTCTGCTGTCCGGCACCGACACCAATGGTTTTGCCGTCTTTCACATAACAGACAGAATTGCTTTGGGTATATTTGAGTGCAATCAAGGAAATCAGCATATCCCGTTTTGCCGTTTCCGGCAAGTCCTTGTTTTGGGTGACGACATTTTGAAGCAGACTTCCGTCAATTTTAAAATCATTACGGCGCTGCTCAAAAGTAACGCCAAAGACATCCTTATGCTCCACCTGTGCCGGCACATAGGAGGCATCCATCTGGACGATATTATAAGTGCCTCTTCGCTTCCCTTTGAGAATTTTCAGCGCTTCATCCGTATAGCCCGGCGCAATGATACCATCAGAAACTTCCCGTTTCAAAAGCAAAGCGGTTTCCTTATCGCAGACATCTGAAAGCGCAGCCCAGTCCCCATAGGAGGACATCCGGTCTGCTCCGCGTGCAGCCGCATATGCGCTGGCAATTGGAGAAAGCTGCAAGTCATCGACAAAATAGATTTTCTTAAGCGTATCAGAAAGTTCCGTTGCCACTGCGGCACCCGCCGGACTGACGTGCTTAAAGGAAGCAGCGCTGGGCAGTCCAGTCGTCTGCTTCATTTCTTTTACCAACTGCCAAGAATTCATGGCATCCAGCAGATTGATGTAGCCCGGATGACCGTTGAGCACAGTTATTGGCAGTTCGTTTCCCTGCTGCATAAACACGCGTGCCGGCTTCTGATTAGGATTGCAGCCATATTTCAGTTCCAGTTCTTTCATGTTTACTCTCCTTATGCATTTTTATTGGCGATTTTCCAATCGTGTTTCCCCGTCTGTAAATCAATAAAGCAGGTATACAAGGCAACTTTATTGTCCGCATTTAAGTGATTCCACACCATATCGGTAAAAGTTTCCAAATTGTTAGGAATCGTGACCGGTGTTGGTTCACCATCGAAACTCGGCAGTGGGTTGCCATCTCCCAGATAAGTGTGGATGTAACGGCCCTGCCCTGCTTTCGGGTTCTCATACCGGTAAAAATAACGAAGCGGGCATGCAGCATCTCCATTGTCACTTTTTAAAATGGAAAGCTGAAAATCTCCGTTTGATTTTACAAGGCCGCTGATACGCGGTGTGAAATTCGGTGCATCCGGTTCAAACGTACGGGTCAGCAGGGCTTCCTCAAAGCTGCATCCGCGCTTCATAAAGTCATAAATCGTATCTGTCTGATCGCCATTGGTTACAATGGTCTCGTCGCCAATCTGGCGCACCGGTGCATAAATAATCAGAGACGGATCAACCATCTTGCTTTCATCATACGCTTTTGTTTGGATTCCGTCTGCAGTTGAAATGAAAATCCGATTACGGCTGTTTGCACTGCGGCCCATGATAAAATACGCAATCACTGCACTGCGGTTGTCTGCACTGCGGCCGAGAATGATTCCACGGCCAGGATATGTGCAGGAAGAAAGTTCGGTTTCCAGTTCTTTGCGTTTCATTTCGATACCTCCTTGATTTCAACTCTCCCGTCTTTGACAATCAACCTTCCGTCACAGAAAAGCGCGGCGGCTTTAGGCAGAAGCTTCCACTCCGCCTGTTCCATGACTCTGCGCTGCAGGATTTCCGGCGTGTCCCCTTGTTGAACCTCAACGGCTTTCTGCAGGATAATGGGACCACCGTCACACACTTCATTGACAAAATGTACCGTCGCACCGGTCACTTTCACCCCGCGTGCCAATGCTTTCTCATGTACACGCAGACCGTAAAATCCTTCCCCGCAGAAAGATGGGATTAGGGACGGATGAATGTTGATGATTCTATTTTTATAGGCATGAATCACACGCGTACTGATAATTGTCAAAAATCCTGCTAAAATGACAAGGCCGGTCTGATGGTCTGCCAAAGCTCCCAGCAGTGCATCATCATACGTATCCTGATTCACAAATTCTTTTCTCCGCAGAACAATTGAGGAAATTCCCGCTTTTTCCGCACGTTTCAGCGCATAGGCATCCGGCCGGCTGGCAACCACTAAAGAGATACGTCCATTGGGAATCTCTCCACGTTTCTGCGCGTTAATCAGCGCCTGCAGATTGGTCCCGCCGCCGGAAACCAGCACGGAAATGTTCAGCATAGCACCACGCCGTCCTCTCCGCTGATGATTTCACCAATGACAGAAGCTTTTTCACCCGTTTCCCGCAATGTGCGGACCGCTGTGTCGGCTTCCTCTGCAGAAACAACACAGCACATACCGATTCCCATATTAAATGTATTATACATATCCCGTTCCGGAATTTTTCCGGCTTTTTGAATCAGGGAAAAAATCGGGGGTTTCTCAAAAGCAGAAAGTGAAATTTTTGCCGTCATACCCGGTTTCAGCATGCGTGGTATGTTTTCATAAAAGCCACCGCCGGTTACATGGGAAATTGCCTTGACATGCACCGTCTGCATCAATTTTTTCATAGATTTCACATAAATGCGTGTCGGGGTAAGCAGTGCTTCGCCGAGTGTTTTTCCAAGCTCCGGAACATATTGTTTGACAGAATTTTCATCAATGCCAAGCGCCATGCGCACCAGTGAAAAGCCGTTGGAATGCACACCGGAAGACGGCAAACCCAGAAGAACATCTCCCGCCTTCACTTGGCTTCCGTCAATGATCCGAGATTTGTCGACAATACCAACGGAGAAGCCGGCGAGATCATATTCATTTTCCGGCATCAAGCCGGGATGCTCTGCAGTCTCTCCGCCAACAAGCGCACTTTCGGCCTGCACGCAGCCCTCTGCAATCCCACTGACAATTGCCGCGGTCTTTTCCGGAAAGTTTCGCCCAGTAGCAATGTAATCCAGAAAAAACAGCGGCTGTGCTCCGCAGCAGATCACATCATTGACACACATAGCGACACAGTCAATACCAACTGTGTCATGCTTGTCCATTAAAAAGGCAATCTTAAGCTTTGTGCCAACGCCGTCAGTTCCACTGACCAGCACTGGCTCCTGCATACCGGAAAGGTTTGGCTGAAACAAGCCGCCGAAACCACCTATACCAGAAAGGACACCGGCTGTCTGCGTACGGGCAACAAATTTCTGCATCAGTTCCACTGACCTGTAGCCGGCAGTTACGTCTACGCCGGCATCTTTGTAGCTGTTGCTGTAGCTTTTTTGATTCATAAAAGTCCTCCGAGTTTCTGCACACTTCCACATCTTGTTTTTTCCAATATACTGCATTTAAATCGGACAGGAACCTTAAACTTACAATTCTTCCAACTTTTCCTGAATGGCTGCGTCTTTTTTAGCAACTCCGGCGGCCATATCTTTCTTGGACTGCTCTAATTTCCGCGCTAAATTTTCATCGGAAAGTGCAAGCATCTGTGCCGCTAGGATTGCTGCATTTTCCGCGCCATCAATTGCAACGGTGGCAACTGGAATACCGCTCGGCATCTGCACAGTGGCAAGGAGTGCCTCCATGCCGCCGAGATTGGCAGACTTGATGGGAATGCCGATAACAGGCAGCGTCGTGTTTGCCGCAAGGATTCCTGCAAGGTGAGCTGCCATGCCTGCCGCTGCAATAATCACACCAAAGCCGGCTGCTTTTGCGCCCTTTGCAAAAGAGACTGCACGGTCCGGCGTACGATGTGCACTCATCACATGCACCTCGCAGGGAATCTCCAGTGCGTTCAGCTTTTTAATTGCTTTGCTGACAGTGGGAAAATCGCTGTCGCTGCCCATAATGACCGCTACTTTTTTTGTTGCCATTGTTTATCACTCCTGTATCTGATTGAATCGCATAAATAAATAGAAAGAAAATAGACTGTTCCCTCAACGGGTACAGTCTATCAAAGCATATGAGAAAGGCAAACCATGAATATGATTCATCTGTTTTGCCCCCTTATGATTATGATAACTCTATTGTAGGGGAAAATACGGATAAATGCAAGGTTTACTGACTATTTTGCAAAAATTCAAGGCTCTGCAGATATTATTGCTGATCCTTTGGCTCTGTAAACATTTCTTTCAGAGATGTGGCCAGCCCGGCAAGGCCTTGCATATCAGATGGAATGATCAGCTTAGTGGCCTTACCGTCTGCAGCTTTCTGGAATGCTTCCAGACTTCTCAGCGCAATGACGCGGTCGCTTGGATTTGCTTCATTCAAGAGTTTCACGGCATCCGCATAAGCACCCTGAACTTCGCGGATTGCCGCCGCTTTACCCTGTGCCTCACGGATTGCTGCTTCTTTCTGTGCATCTGCATGCAGAATAGTACTCTCTTTTTCACCCTCTGCGACCAAGATGACACTCTGCTTCTGTCCCTCTGCTTCCAAAATACGAGCACGGCGCTCACGTTCTGCCTTCATCTGCTTTTCCATGCTGTCCTGAATCTCTTTCGGAGGCAGGATATTTTTCAGTTCAACACGATTAACCTTGATGCCCCATGCATCGGTGGCCTCATCTAAAATGGTGCGGATTTTGGTATTGATGAAATCGCGGCTGGTCAGCGTGTGGTCCAGTTCCAAGTCACCGATAATGTTCCGCAAAGTAGTTGCAGAAAGGTTTTCAATTGCAGAAAGCGGACGTTCAACTCCATATGTGTAAAGCTTAGGATCCGTAATCTGAAAATAGACGACCGTATCAATCTGCATGGTGACATTGTCTTTTGTAATGACCGGCTGCGGCGGAAAATCAATCACCTGTTCTTTCAGAGAAACTTTTTTGGACACTTTCTCAATAAACGGGATCTTGACATGCAGACCGGTTTCCCATGCAGCATGGAATGCACCCAGACGTTCAATAACATAAGCATGCGCCTGTGGCACAATCTTAATATTGGAAATCAAGATAATCAGAAGGATAAGAATTACAATGGCAAGGACAATCGTTCCAGTAGATATCATTTGCATAAATTTTTTCTCCTCTCAAAGCACTATTAGAATGATCTCCGTTCAGCGCAGACCTAAATTAATGGAACAGCAAGGGAAATTTTTCTATTTAGTGCAAGCAACAATTGCTTTTACACCTTCGATTCTTTTAACAACAATATTTTCCCCAATGGGAATCACCGTTCCGTCTTCAGAACGCGCAGTCCAAACGCTGCCCATAACCTTCACTTCACCCTGTCCTGCTGTATTGTTGATTTCTTCTGTCACAACTCCATTGTTTCCAATATAGCGGTCGGCATTTGTTTTCGCTTTTTGTGAATGAGTAATCTTTTTCACTAAAGGCCGCGTAAGTATTAAAGCCAGCACTGTGACAGCTATAAACAAAAGAATTTGTACAAGAATGTCTGCTCCGCAGGCCGATGCAATGACTGCTGCAATTCCGCCAACTGCAAACCAAACACTGACAAGCTGAACGGTTGCTGCCTCGACCAATGATGCTACCACAATAATTCCAAGCCACACAAATGGCATAGCAGTCAAAATTTCACCTGACATCTCTTTCACCTCCATCCTGCTTGACAATATGCTGCCATATATTCCATACAAATATAAACGAGAATGGGGGCATACCAAACAGCATTTGCCCATCCTAGCTGAAAGAATACACCATGTTTCATAATGTTCTTCAGAAAGTACCGAAAACGTAAAGGTGTTTTGACACGATCTACTAAAAATCTTACTGGAGATTGAAGGCAAAAGCAATGGTATCAGTTTATGACAATCTGGTGCCAAATATTCAGCGGAAAATTGGTAATGTCAAAGGCAAAAAGTAAATAAAATCGAATCCATAAATTTTCCTATGTACCGCTGCTGCAGAAAGGCATAAAATTTATTTTTTGTGTGCTTTTCCCCCGTGGCTGGCAACTGCCCGGATACTTTGGCGTGTGTTGCGAAGGGAAGCCAGATTGGCAGTGAGTCCTTCATCTGCACGGCGCATTAGGTCATCCACATAGGCTCCGCTGACACGGCGCATTTCACGCGTCTGCTTCTGCGTGGTTGTAATCAGCTTGTCCGCTCGCTTCTGTGCCTGCCGCAAAACATTCTCTTGGCTAATCATAGCTTTGGAACGCTCTTCTGCCGTACGAAGAATTCCATCCGCTTCTTTTTTGGCATCTGTCAAAATCTTATTGCGGTCGGCAACGATCAGCCGCGCTTTATGGACCTCCTGCGGGAGAGATTCGCGCAGTTCATCCAGAATTTGGCGGACTTCCTCACCATCCACAACCAATCGTCCATGGCTGAGCGGAAGATTCCATGCTTTCTCAAGCAATGTGTATAGTTCGTCAATCAGATCTTCTGCACTAACGGTATTTGCTTCATTCATTCTTGTTTCCTCCTGCATAGATACGGTCTATTACGTCCTTCATAATGCACTGCGGCACACACTTGGAAATATCACCGCCGAATGTTGCAATTTGTTTCACCACACTGGAACTCAGATACATATTTTCTGCCTGTGTGTTAAAGAAAATCGTTTCCAAATTAGGATTTAAGTTCCGGTTTGTAAGGGACATTTGGAACTCATATTCAAAATCTGAAAGTGCACGCAGGCCACGCACAACTACTACCGCTTGTTTCTGCCGTGCATATTCTGCCAGCAGGCCATGGAAGCTGTCAACCTCAACTTGTGGAAGGTTCTGTGTACAGCGTTGAATCATGTCCATCCGTTCTTCCGCTGTAAAGGCGGTCTTCTTCATTGGGTTGTCCAGCACAGCAACAATCACTTTGTCAAATAATTTGCAGGAACGGCGAATAATGTCCAGATGTCCAAGCGTAACGGGGTCAAAACTGCCAGGGCAGATTGCAATTCTTTCTTCTCTCACATCTACACATCCTTATGTACAAATGTTGTAATCATGATTTTCCCATATTTATAAGTGCGGTATCTCTGAAATAGGCCGACAGTATCCGGCAGCTTTTCATCAGCCGGATACTCACATAGAATCATACCACCGGAATTCATAATGGCAGCACAAAGCGGCAGTGCCTGCTGCAGCAGACCTGTCCGATAGGGCGGATCCAAAAAGCAAATATCATAAGGCAGAGATTTTCTCTGCAGAAACAGCAGCGTATCTGTCTGAAAAACCGACGCCTGCTGTGCAAGCCCTGTAGACTCGAGATTCTTTTGAATCACTGCAACGCTCTCTTTGCTTCTATCTATAAAATCAGCATGGGCTGCACCACGGCTGAGTGTCTCAATACCAAGCTGACCGGAACCAGCAAATGCATCCAGCACCCGGCGGCCCTCCACCTGAAACTGGATAATATTAAAAATTGCCTCTTTGACACGTTCCGGAGTAGGACGTGTTTCAGAACCTTCCCGGGTAACAAGTCGACGGCCACGGGCCTTACCGGCGATGACACGCATGGAATCATACTCCTTTTCTCGGGGCAGCATCTGCTGAGTCATAACGCAGCTGACTCACCTATTTACTGACCATATTTTTGCATACCACGGCTTTTATTATCGCATTACAAAGCAATTCTGTCAATGTCAACAGAAAAAAGAAAATGAATTTCCCCAAATCTACCAGGTTTTCAAAAATTGCAAAATATTGTCTATTTGTTCTTGTTTATTCTTGATTTTCATGAAAATAGGCGAAAACTTTTGCGGCAGCCGGATGTGTCATATCCGGAGCACCTTCCAGTTCTTCCAAGGTAGCTTCCCGGATTGCAGAAACAGTGCGAAAATGGTGCAGCAAGGATTTTGCGCGTTTTTCTCCAACACCCTCAATCTGCGTCAAAGAGGAAGAAAAAGTATGTTTTCGGCGGCTTTGTCGGTGATAACCGATTGCCCACCGATGAACTTCATCCTGAATACTGGAAACTAGTGTAAACGCCGCTCTGTGGGAATTGATGGCAATTTCCCCGCCGTCTCCGGTAATAGCGCGTGTACGGTGATTATTGTCCTTCACCATTCCAAACAGAGGAATCTGCAGGCCAAACTGCTTCAGGACTGGACAGACCGCATGGACCTGCCCTTTTCCACCATCCAGCAAGATTAGATCCGGAAGCCGGCCAAAGCCCTCTTTTTCTCCTTTATGTGCCTCATATTCCTGAAAACGGCGCGTAAGGACTTCCTGCATAGAAGCATAGTCGTCCTGCCCATCAACTGTTTTAATTTTAAACTTTCGATAAGCTGATTTAAGCGGGCGGCCATTTTCAAAGACGACCATTCCAGCTACATTGTCTTCTCCTGCAAGATTGGAAATATCATAGGATTCAATATACTGCGGCGGATTCGGCATGCCTAAAAGCCTGCCAAGCTCATCCAGTGCGCTGGTTTCCCGTCCGGTTCGGCCGGTTGTCTGGGCAACCTGTTCCGCTGCATTGCTGCGCACCATTTCGACCAATTTTGCCTGCTCGCCCTTTTGAGGCAGCAGAATATGCACAGCATGGCCGGCCTTTTCCGTCAGCCACCGCTCCAGTAAATCAGCACTTTCTGCTGCTCCATCCAATGTAACCTTCGGTGGAATAGAGTCCCGCATCGAATAATATCGTTCCACAAATTCACGCCGGGCATTCTCCGGCTCTCCTACCGGTCCCATGGGAAAACTTTCCCGGTCATACAGACGTGCATCATGGAAACGGAATACCTGAAAACACGCCGCTGAAGGTCCTTGTGCCAATGCAATAACATCCTGTTCCGGAACCGAATTGGCCACTACTTTCTGCCGATCTGCCATTCGCTTAATTGCCTGCAGCCGGTCGCGCAGACGCGCAGCGCGCTCAAACTGTAATTTCCCGCTGGCTTCCATCATCTGCTGCTCCAGTTTTTTGACAGAAGCATGCCTGCCGCCCTGCAGAAATTCGACAGCTTCTTCTACCAATTTCCGGTATTCTGTCTGCGTAATTTTGCCAAGGCACGGAGCACAGCATTGCTTAATATAGTAATTGAGGCAGGGACGTTTCTTCCCAATATCCTGTGGAAAACGCCGACTGCAATCCGGCAGGCAGAAAATTTTCAGAGTTTCATCCACACTTTCTTTTGTCGCCCAGGAACTGACATAAGGGCCAAGATACCGTGCCCCATCATCCAGCATCTGCTGAGCCTGTGAAATGCGCGGCCAGTCTTCATTCGTAATTTTTATATAATGATAGCCTTTGTCATCCTTCAGCAAAATATTGTATTTGGGCGTATGCTGTTTAATTAAGCTTGCTTCCAACACAAGTGCTTCAAATTCACTGTCCGTTAAAATGTATTCAAACCAATCCACATGGGCAACCATCTGGCGCACCTTTTCTTCATGGTTTTTCTCGCTGCCAAAATATTGGCTGACGCGGTTTTTCAGTGCCTTTGCTTTTCCAATATAAATAATTTTCCCGCTTTTTTCGTGCATAATATACACGCCCGGATGCAGTGGCAGCTTCATTGCCTTTCTGCGCAGTTCGATGCGCTTTTCTTCATTGATCACCCTATCTCATCTTCTTCCATAATCGGCAACAAATAGGATCCTACAAAAAACAAAAGCTGCCCCGCCACGGAAAAACCGCGCTCACGGGACAGCTGCCTGACACAAATTACTCTGCAAAACCAGATTTGACCAAATCAACAAGGCTGTTGACGGCATCTTCTTCATCAGGGCCATCAGCAATAATGCGAATAGTCGTTCCACCGATAATGCCCAAAGAAAGCACACCAAGCAGGCTCTTCGCATTTACGCGGCGTTCTTCTTTTTCCACCCAAATAGAAGATTTATACTCATTCGCTTTCTGAATAAAGAAAGTTGCAGGGCGGGCATGGAGTCCAACTTGGTTTTGAACCAAAACTTCTTTAACACACATTCCGATTAACTCCTAACAATAAAAATTTCAAGCTGATTATTTTCAAATGAATCAAATGAATAAGTGCAAAATACCGCAGCCACATTTATCTGCACTGCTATTATAGCACTTTTCAATATGCGGTCAATCACCACGTCAAAAATTTGGACTTATCCATAACTACAAGGTATAGGACCATAAGCGTATTCGTGCAATTTGCCATATTTGTTGAAAACTTTTAGGCTTTCTGCCTATCCTTTTGACAATACAATGCCGTTTTAACACTTTTATTTTTCTATATTAGCATCAAAATCAGTAAGAAAGCGCTGGTCATCCTTTGGCAGAGAAACTTTTTCCAACATATCCGGACGCTTCTGCAAAGTCCGCAGCAGGCTTTGCTGATGACGCCAACAGGCAATTTTCGCATGATGGCCTGTCATCAATACCGGCGGAACGCTTCTTCCGCGCCAAATTTGCGGCCTGCTGTACTGGGGGTATTCCAGCAGCCCATGATAATGACTTTCTTCCTCAAAACACGCATTGGCAGCAAGGACACCCGGCTGAAGACGGGCAAGAGAATCGATCAAACAAAGCGCGGGCAGTTCTCCGCCTGTCAAAACAAAATCACCCAAAGAAATCTCTTCATCGACATAAGCGTCCAGCACACGCTCGTCCACACCCTCATAATGACCGCAGAGAATGCAAAGATTTTCATATTGATTGAGTTCTCCGAGCAGCGCCTGATTCATTGGCTTTCCCTGCGGACTCATATATACAATATGCGGTTTTTTCCCTAATGTACGAATCAAATCATCAAAACAGGCCGCAATTGGTTCTGCAAGCAGCAGCATTCCTTTTCCACCGCCGAAAATCGTATCATCCACTGTGCTGTGTTTGTCATGGGCATATGAACGGAGTTGATGCGGCACAATTTGTACAGCACCGCGTTTTCTTCCTCTGCCAACAATACTTTCCGCCAACACGGATTCGCACATCTCTGGAAACAGCGTAATCAAATCAATCCGCATCGAACATTCCCTCCATCGGAACGATTTCTATAATGCCCTCCTCCAGCGAAACACGCTTGACCGTCTGCGGGATAGCCGGAATCAAAGTCGTTTTGCCGGAAGGTTCCCGAATTTCATATACATCATTCGCACCTGTTTCCAATACAGAGGTAAGCGTGCCAAAGATTTTTCCGTCCTCTGCGCTGCGCACGGTGAGTCCAATCAAATCCTGCCTGAAAAAAGTGTTTTCCGGCAGATGGACATCTTCCCTGCGAAAACATAATACACGGCCGCGCAGGGCGTCCGCCTGCTCCACAGACGTCACACCCTCCAGGATAAGCAAAAGCAGACTTTTGTGTACGCGGGAAGAAACCACATGAACTGGTTCTTTGCTCTTTTCCCAGTACAAAGTTTCAAACTGCCGCAGAAATTCTGCGGAATCACACCATGGCTCCAGCCGGAGCTCCCCGCGCACGCCATGTGTACCGACAATGCGTCCGGCCTCTAGATATTCTAATTTCATTTTATCCTCCAGACTGATCGGACACCCTTGCAGCTGTAGAAAAATTCTGCCGCAGGCATCATCGCTTGCGGCAGAAATCTGAAATATGTCAGTCTATTTCCACAGACACCCTGGCGTTTTGCCGGGTAGCTGCTGCACGCATGACCACACGGATAGCCTTTGCAATACGGCCTTGTTTCCCAATGACACGCCCCATATCACTTTCTGCTACATGCAAATGATAGGTAATCATACCATCCTGCGCAGGCTCGTCCACTGTAACATGAACCGCTGTTGGATCCTCCACCAGCCCCTGTGCGATGGAAATCAAGAGTTTCTCCATGGAGCAAACCTCCTTTAATTCAGATCACACCATTTTGTTTGAAAAGGCGCTTTACGGTATCGGTCGGCTGAGCTCCATTTTTCATCCAAGTCTGAACTTTTTCTGCATCGACCTTTACTTCTGCAGGCTCTTTCAGCGGATTATAGTAACCGATTTCCTCAATGAAACGACCGTCACGGGGATAACGGGAATCTGCCACTACGATACGATAAAACGGGTTCTTCTTTGCACCCATACGGCGCAGACGAATCTTAACTGCCATTGTTTTTACCTCCAAAGGAAAATAGAAAAAATAATATAATTTCATAATCAGGAATTTCGGGCTTTCCGCCGCTGATTCCCTGAATTATCTGGATTGAAAAGGCATTCCGCCCGGCATCCCCATTGGGGGCATCCAGCGGCGCCGACCTTTTTTATTTTTCATCATTTTCATCAATTTCTGCATCTGTTCCATAGACTTCAACAACTTATTGACATCCTCCACCTTAGCGCCGCTGCCCGCCGCAATACGGCGTTTACGGGAAGGATTGATAACAGCGGGCTTCGCACGCTCTTCCAAGGTCATGGAAAGGATAATTGCCTTTTCGCGGTCAATCAGATGGTCATCCAACTGATTATCGCTGAGTTTGCGGGTATCCATCCCGAATTTTTCCAAAATACCACGCATAGGCCCCATTTTTTTCACTTGATCGAATTGCGCCAGCAGGTCATTAAAATCGAGCTTATTCTGCACCAGCCGCTTTGCAGTCTTGGCGGCCTCCTTTTCGTCCAGTTTGGACTGTGCATCCTCAATCAAGGTAAGCACATCGCCCATGCCGAGGATTCGGGAAGCCATCCGGTCCGGATGAAACACCTCAATATCGTCCAATTTTTCACCGACACCGATAAACTTAATCGGCTTACCCGTAACCGCTTTCACAGACAGTGCAGCACCGCCGCGGGTGTCGCCGTCCAGCTTTGTCAGAATCACACCGGTAATACCCAGCTTTTCGTCAAATGTTTTGGCAACATTGACGGCTTCCTGACCGGTCATACTGTCCACCACCAGCAGGATTTCACTTGGTTCCACCGCTTTTTGGATATTTTGCAGTTCTGCCATCAGCTTTTCATCAATCTGCAGACGGCCAGCCGTATCAATCAGGACAAAATCATTGCCATAATCTTTGGCATGACGCACCGCGTCTTTGCTAATTTGAATCGGGTCACCCTGTCCTTCTTCAAAGACAGACACCCCGGCCTGTTCCCCAACAATCTGTAACTGCTTAATTGCTGCCGGGCGGTAGACATCACAGGCAACCAGCAGGGGACGGTGGCCCTGCTTTTTCAGCAGCCGGCCCAGCTTTGCCGCATGGGTCGTTTTTCCGGCACCCTGCAGCCCGCAGAGCATCATAACACAAGGTCCGGAAGAGGGCATTTTCAGGTGAGCCTCCCCGCCGCCCATCAGCGCTGTCAGCTCTTCATCAACTATTTTGACTACCATCTGCCCCGGGGTAAGGCTTTCCATAACCTCACTGCCCACTGCACGCTCACTGATCTTTTTCGTAAACTCCTTGGCAACCTTATAGTTGACATCCGCTTCCAGCAGGGCAAGGCGCACCTCACGCATTGCCGCTTTGACATCTCCTTCTGTCAGCTTGCCTTTACTTTTCAGTCGCCGGAATGCAGCGGAAAGTTTGTCTGTCAGGCTTTCAAATGCCATAAACGCGCCTCCTCAATCATTCTGAATCTTCCAGTTTTGCAAGAATTTTCAGCAATTTTTCAATCTGCTCGGTAATAGACTTGTCATAGACAAAGCGGCTGTTATAGTCTCGGATGTGCTCCGCATACTGTCGAATCTGGGCATAAGCAGCTGCGCGTTGGCGGGATTTGCGTAAAATGCCGAGATTTTTTTCCATTTCAATCAACTGTGCTTCTCCACGTTTAATGGAGTCCCGCACACCTTGACGAGTAATCCCTTCATTTTGCGCAATTTCAGACAAAGAAAGATCATCATTATAATAACAGGAAATAACTTCCCTCTGCTTTTTTGTCAGCATGGAACTATAATAGTCCAGCAGAAGTGAAATTTCAAGATTCTTTGCCAACCTCCGCGCCTCCGTTCCTGTAAAGTTCTTTGCTTTACAAGCAGTTTGATTATACCGCATTTTCGCGCAATTGTCAAGCACTTCTCTGCAGGTACAGAATCAAGGCTCCTGCACTGTACAAGTCCAACTCGGTCTGTTAAAATAAGTATAATTTTAATCATTAGAATGGATTACGGAAAGCCTTTCATCTGCGTCATATTTTCTGGAGGTATCCTATGAAAAATGTTGTCATCATTGGTGCTGGACCCGCAGGACTAACCGCTGCACATGAGCTGCTAAGCCGCGGAAAAGGTAACTTTTCGGTTTCAATTTTGGAAGAAAGCGGAACAGTCGGCGGCATTTCGCGCACCGTTCCGTGGCATGGAAACCGCATGGATATCGGCGGACACCGTTTCTTTTCTAAAGAGAACCGGGTCAACCAGTGGTGGGCAGAACGCATGCCGGCCCAGGGAGCACCTTCTTTTGATGACAAAGCACTGGACCGAAAGTGCATACTCTCCCCCGGAGGTCCAAATCCGGAACAGGAAGACCATGTAATGCTTACCCGCAGGCGCGTTTCCCGAATTTATTATAAACACCATTTTTTTGATTACCCGATTACCTTGAAAGCTCAGACTCTACGCAATCTTGGACTCATCTCCGCCATAAAAGCAGGCTGCAGCTATCTGCATGCCTGTGCAAACCATCTTCCGGAAACAAGTCTTGAAAATTTTTACATTAACCGCTTCGGCAAAATCCTTTACAGTATGTTCTTTGAAGGTTACACGGAAAAGCTCTGGGGGCGCCATCCCTGCAATATTTCTGCAGACTGGGGCGCCCAGCGTGTCAAAGGACTTTCAGTTTCCGCTGTGCTGAAAGATATGCTGAAAAAAGCAGTTGGAAAGAAAGGGAAAGAAACAGAAACTTCCCTGATAGAACAGTTTCAGTATCCCAAATACGGTCCCGGCCAGCTCTGGGAACAAACGGCAGCAGAAATTACCGCAATGGGTGGAGTGCTGCACCGGAACTGCCGAGTGACCGGCGTCCACACGGAAAACGGCCGAGTTACTTCCGTGACCGTGCAGACAGCCAAGGAAACGAAAACCGTGAAGGGAGAAATTTTTCTTTCTTCCATGCCGCTCAAAGATTTGGTCGGCGGTATGGAAAATGTTCCTCAGCCAATCGCAGAAATTGCCGCAGGCCTTCCCTATCGGGATTTTGTTACGATCGGAATTTTAGTTAAAAAATTGAATTTAAAAAATCAAACGAACATCCGTACACTTGGGAATATCATACCGGACTGTTGGATCTATATTCAGGACCCGGGCGTACAGCTCGGGCGCATCCAGATTTTCAACAATTGGTCCCCCTATATGGTGGCCAAGCCATTAGATACCGTATGGATAGGTCTGGAATATTTCTGCACAGAAGGAGATGCTTTCTGGAATATGACAGAAAAGCAGTGCACTGCTTTTGCTGCCGGCGAACTGGTGAAAATGGGGATTCTCTCATCTCCTGAGGATATTTTGGACTCGCACCGCGTTCGTGTAAAAAAAGCCTATCCGGCCTATTTTGATACATATGCACAGATAGACCGCCTGATTGCCTACCTGAATCAGTTTGAAAATCTGTACTGTATAGGGCGCAACGGCCAGCATCATTACAACAATATGGACCATTCCATGATGACAGCTTTTGAATCAGTAGACAATATTCTTTCTGAAAAAAAAGACAAAGCGAATATCTGGAACGTCAATACCGACGGCGATTATCAGGAAGAAAACAAAAAAGAAGGATGAAGGAGCACTTCCATGCGTATCGGCAAAAAACAGAGCGACCTTTTTTCTCATCCCTATATCCTCCTGATTCTCGGATGCCTGCTGGTCTACGTTGCTTTTCCGCAGGGAAACTCGGAGAATATACTGAAAATCCGAAGCATTGTCTGCCTTGCCGCCCCATTAGCAGCTGCCGCAGTCTGGCAGTTCTTTCTGTATTGCAAGAAGTGGACGAAGAAAGGCCAGAAGCCAGACCCTCCTCTCATTACAATTAAAATTTGCCTCGTAATCTGTATCTTGTGTCTCATTTTCCTGTTTTGGCACAGTCCCTATCAGTTGGAAATGCTGGCATCTGTAGTTTTGCTCATACTGGGAACAATTGCACTGTGGGCACACATTTCCAACCACTTGACTTCCCGTTTGGCTTGTATCCTGCTTGGAGCAGCCGCATTTTCCCTGCATGCAGTTTATATTCTCTATACAGCCTATTTGGTTCGCCAGCATGACGTGATGGATATTCAAAGCTCCATCGGGCATCAGGCATACATGCTTTATTTTGTCAATCACAATTTTGCCCTTCCCAACTTTGACCCTCGTTCCGTCTGGGAATTTTATCACCCACCGCTTCACTATTGGGTCAGTGCACTGTGGATTAAGCTGCAAATGCTGTTCGGCACGGATCCTGCCACCGCTGTGGAAAATGTCCAATATCTTACTCTTTTCTATTCGTGCGCCGCTCTGATTATCAGCTACCGAATCCTTCGCATCCTGCAGTTTGACGGGACCGCATTAATTGTGTCTTTTGCCATTTTATGTTTCCACCCTTCCCTGATCCTCCTTTCCGGCAGTATCAATAATGATATGCTCGGTATTGTACTTTCATTTGCGGCAATTCTATATGCACTGCGCTGGTATCAAAATCCCACGCGAAAAAGCATTTTGCTGCTCGCCTTGTGGATTGGTCTTTCTATGATGGCAAAATCCTCCGGAATTTTGGCTGCACCCGCCGTGGCTTTCCTGTTTCTGCGAAAGTTTCTGAAAGCAAAGGATTCGCGCCTTATCTTTTGGAAGCAATTCGGCCTTTTTCTCGCCGTCAGCATTCCGCTTGGACTGTGGTGGAGTATTTATTGTAAGATCCGTTTTGGCATGCCAATCGGTGCCGTAACGGGTTTACAGCCTGACAATCCACAATATCTCGGTCATGACAGCCCTATACAACGCCTGTTTGGTATGGATTGGCATCACTTTTCTGTTTTTGAAAATTGGAATTGGCAGGACGGCGTGTTTGAATACAATCTTTGGATTGCCCTGCTGAAAACGGCCCTGTTTGATGAAGCGGAACTTTTCGTATCCGGTCCCGGCCTCATCTTTTCGCAGATGTTATTTTGGGTAAATGCCCTCCTGACTGCAGGAATGCTTGTCTGCATAATTTTGTCAGTGGTCTATGCATGGCGCAAACAAGCACCCATCAAAACCTGTCAGGCAGGATTTCGCCCCTTTACACTTTTTTTCACGGTTCTGTTTGTTACTTATCTTCTATTTTATATTGGCTTTTGTTTTCGGGAACCTTATGCCTGTACGCAGAATTTCCGCTACATTGTGCCCACTCTTCTGCCTGCCGCGGCAGCACAGGGAGCGGTACTGAAACATAACCGCCTGCAGCCAAGCCAAAAGTCCAAAGCACTTACTTGGACAATCACCCTGCTGTCCACCGCTTTCTGTATACTGAGTGCTTTCGTTTATCTTCTGGCAGGATGCAGTACGGCGCTGTAAACGAAAGCAGCCCGTTTAAAACTCATCTCCTGATTTCTAATGGAAATTGTATCAAATAAAGCGCTGTGCTATAATACTGCTGTATTCATAAACTGGTGGACCGCACAATAAGGAGAATTGATTCAATGATCAAAAAAATCACCGCTGCACTGCTGCCTGTGTTGCTCTGTATGAGCATAGCAGGCATTATTCCGGCCGCTGCATCTGCTTCTTCAGAGGCACTGCCTGCATCATCATCTGCATCCGGCAGTACCCCATTGGAACTGCAGAGCTCTAATATGAAGATGAACATTCCCAAAGGACTGTATGCATTTACGCCGGACACGCCTATCACCGATGAAAACCTGCTGAGAGCAGGAATTACCGACTGGGAAACCCAGAAAAAAGAAATGCAGAAACGCGGTTCAGTGCTTTTAGTAAACGCCGCAAAAGGTGCTTTTACCATTTCCCTCACGAAAAACGAAAACACCACCACACAGCAATATTTTAATATGACCACGATGTCTAATGCACAGATAAGTTCCCTGATTCAAGAAATGTGTAAGCCGCAGTCTGCAGCCAATGGAGCCACCTCTGTTACGACAACAGCGAAGCGCTATACCAACGCTCAAAAGCTGCCGTTTCTTGATATAGAAATTAAGGGCAATGTGGAAAATAAAAAGATTGCAGAAGCGGCTTACTTCACAATTCTGAATGGTGCAGGATATCTATTTGAAACCTACCAAGAAAATAAAGCTTTAACCGCACAACAGACTGCAAGTTTGCAGCAATTGGTAAACAGTGTGCAGGTAACTAAATTCCTTCCAAAGTCTTCTGCTCCTGAATCCTCAAATTCTGATAGGATACAATTTGTTGTTTTCCTTTTACTGCCTCTTATTTTAATGGTTGCCGCTATTGCAGCAATTTTTATTGTCAGGCGCGTTCATCGCTCACGGGAAAACAAACGCACAGCATTCCTTCTGGAGCGAATTACCGCCTATCAGGCCCAGCAGAAAGCGCAGAAAAAAGAAGCGCAGGAAAAGGGTCTGCCACTTGAGGAACCAAAAGTTTTGATTGAAAACACCACAAAATGCGTGGCAAAAGCCCTGAAACGGTTTAGCTGGTATGATCTGCTTTTAAATCGAAAAGAGACCTGGATTTCGATGCTGGTTGTAGCGGCACTCAGTATTGCTGCAGCTGTTTTTGTCCATTCTATTCCTCTTCGGGTTGTATCCGCCTTTGTAGCGGCTTTTTGCATCATTTACCCACTGCTGATTCCAAGAAAAGTTTTTCAGACGGAAAATGGCAGTTTCCGAAAAATGAAGACGCGCAAGATACGTTATCAGTTCCGCGCAGATGATTTTCGGGTTTCCGGTGCTTACTCCGGCGTTTATCCTTATGTACAAATTCTCCACGTTTATGAAGTCAAGCGTTATTTCTATCTTTATCTGGGCGCCAATCACATTTATATTATCAATAAACACACCTTCAAGAAAGGCACAACAGACGATTTGCGGAAACTGCTGAAAGAGAAATGTCCCAAATACAAAATACACTAATCAGGAAAGAGTAAAAAGGAGACTGCGGCCCACGGAAAATTCCGCGAGCTGCAGTCCCCTTTTCATTTGTCTCGCTTATGGCTTCAGCAAATGCTCGACTTCATCTGCAGCAGGATCCAGCCACGGCGCATCTATTTCTTCGGCTTCACCACGGTCAATTTTCGCAGCAATCTGCGGATCAAGCGGGCCGCGTGCCAAAATCTTCAAACGGTACTTTTTCGCCACCTCGTCCAGATGGCTTTCGCCAAACACGGCAATCTTTTTGCCGCAGTCAGGGCACTGGACATAGCTCATATTTTCAACAACGCCAAGAATCGGCACTTTCATCATGTCGGCCATTGTCACAGCTTTGGCAACAATCATGGAAACTAATTCCTGTGGAGAAGTCACCACGATGATTCCATCCACCGGAATCGACTGGAACACGGTCAGCGGCACATCCCCTGTTCCCGGAGGCATATCGACAAAGAGGAAATCAATATCTTTCCAAAGGACATCCGTCCAGAACTGTGTCACCATATTGGCGATAATCGGCCCGCGCCAAACAACCGGATCTGTCTCATTTTCCAGCATCAAGTTCACACTGATGACATCAATTCCCTTTTGGCTCTTGCAGGGTAAAATACATTTATCCTGCATCATAGCACGTCCATGAATTCCAAATGTTTTCGGTATGGACGGGCCTGTAATATCGGCATCCAAAACACCCGTGTGATAACCGCGGCGGTTCAAAAGGACCGCCATCATAGAAGTAATCAGGCTCTTGCCAACGCCGCCTTTGCCGCTGATTATACCAATTACTTTTTTGATACTGCTTTTGGGATTTGGTTCTTTCAACAGGCTCTGCGGCTCCTGCCGCTCCTCACAGTTCTGACTGCAACTGCTGCAATCGTGTGTACATTCACTCATTTCAATCACTCCTGCCACTTTCATAGGATTTTCTGACATATGCTATTTTAATCATAAAGAATAAGAGCCAATTTGTCAAATGACAGACAAAGAATTCATGAGAAAATTCTGCAGCTTTTTACCCGTAGTGATAAAAAGCAGGATATCTCAAATTCACATTTTCACACTGCAGAACCATCTGTTTTTCAAATCAGCCCGGTATCGGAATTTGTAAAAGCTGCCCAGCTGGTTCCAAATTTAAAACTCTCTTTTTAAAGGGCGCAGGAAAAGGCTGCTGAGGGCACGATTGGGTTCCTGCCCGCCATTGATAACGGAATCAACTGCCTGACAAATCGGCAGTTCCACTTCATATTGGTTTCCCAAATGAAGCAGAGCTGTCACGGTCGGGACACCCTCTGCCAGTTTTTTATAAGGAATCTTCTTGATATAATCCTCGCCGAACTGCCGGTTATGGCTGTACCGGCTGAAGACAGTCGCTTCATAATCGCCCAAGTGTGCAAGCCCATAAGCGGTTATCTCACGTCCTCCCATGGCTTTGATCAATCTGCCAATTTCCCGCGTGCCACGGCTCATCAGGGCTCCTTTCAGCGCAGTCTTATTTAAACCGTCCAGCATACCCGCCGCAATTCCTATCACGTTTTTCGCTGCGGCACCCACTTCATTTCCAAGCAGATCTTCACCATAATAGAAACGAATCAGCGGACTTTCAAAAAACTGCACCACCCGTTTTTTGACTGCATCAGAGTCACTGTCAATGACCATGCAGTTCGGAATTCCCTTGAGAAAGTCCTGCACATGGCCGGGGCCAACCCAAATTGCCAAGTCTGTATCCGGCAAAAACTCGCGCGTTACCTGTGTCAGCCGGAGACCTGTGTCCGCTTCCAGTCCTTTCATGCACAAAACCAGTGTTTTCCCATTGCACTCTCTCGGTGAAAATTCGCGCAAAAAGTTTCTCAGATTTTGTGCACCAATGGAAATAATGACTGCCTGTGCGGAGGATAAAGCGGCATGCAAATTACTGCTGTAATGCGTGCGGTCCGGAAAAGTAACCAGCCCGTTTGTATGGGTCTGCACAATCTGTTGAAAATGCGGTGAGCCGGAACGTCCATACAGCGTCACATCATGGCCGCACTGTTCCGCTGCATACCAAGCCAGAAAACTTCCCCACCGGCCGCAGCCGCAAACTGTTACATTCATTTCTGTTTTCCCTCCGTTTCATTGTTCTCGACCTGAAGCGGCAGCTTTTGTTTGACAGCCAATGAAAACCAGAACGTACTTCCTTTTCCGATGGCACTGCGTACTCCATAGGCACCATCATGCAAATCCAAAATGCTTTTCACAATGGACAGGCCGAGTCCCGTACCAATCTGTGCACGTTTATGCTCCTTATCCACTTTATAGTACCGCTTCCAGATATCCTTAAGTTTCTCTTCCGGAATTCCTTCTCCGGTATCCGTTACTTCAATACGCACCTGGTTCCCATCCATCACCTGCTGCAGCATGACACGATGGTCGCTGCCAGTATAAGTAATGGCATTATTGATTAAGTTATACACAACTTGGGAAATTTTCAGTTCATCTGCGTAGACAACGACATCACAATCAGCGTCAAACGTAAGGACACAGTCTGTCATTTTATCATAACGGTGCAAAATATTGCGAATATTGTCCGTCAGGTCGAATTCCGTTTTTTCTATTTTCTGTGTTCCGGACTGCAGCTTACTCAAATCCAGCGTATCGTTCACCAGCGCCGTCAGACGGTTCGCTTCATCAATAATAATTTGCACATTTTCCGGTGTATTTTCTCCCGGCAAGTCCCGCATGATCTCCGCATAACCTGAAATCATCGTAAGCGGCGTACGCAGATCATGACTGATATTTGCAATTAAGTCCCGCTGGAGCTGCTCCACCTGACCCAGCTCATGGGCAGCATAATTCAGCGTGTGCCCCAGCTGGGCAATTTCGCTGTAGCCGCTCTCATCGAAAACAACGTCATAGTCTCCAGTTGCAAGCTCTTTTGCAGTTCCATTCAAGCGGATAATTGGTGCACTGATTCGCTTTGACAAATATAGAGCCAGCAAGGCGCCGACCACAAGCAGGAGCAGCGTGAGCCACATAATCTGGGTACGAATCGTCCGGATTGTTGCCCTTTGCGGAGTAAGAATGGTATAGAGAAAAATCATGTACTGATTTCCGCTCTCGTCTTTCTGCACAGTTGCATAAACTAATGCACGGTTGGAATCATTGTGGATATCATTATTCTTACCTCGGATAACCTCATAGTGCTTTCCACCCTCCATCACAGTTCTCTGCAGCACTTCCATTAAGTGCTCTCCAATCATCATGGAAAAACGGTTTGGCGAAAAGTCGCTGTTAAAAAGAATCTTGCCATCAGCCCGCAGCCCAACCGCATAGATTTGACCGCTGCGCGCAGTTTCATCTATCACGTTTCCTAAATTAGGGCTGTAAAGGTTTTGCTGGATCGTTTCAGCAGCATTGCTGAGTTCATTCCTTTTCGTATGCTCATAGAATTGGTCAAACAAAACCGTTTGAAAAATCCACAGGACCGTCAGCACCAATATTGTAAAAATTACAAATGCACCAAAAATCCGCCATTTAATGCTGACGTTTTTCCAAGAATGAAAAAACTTTCGCAGTGAAAATAGAAAATCAGACTTTGTTTGCCACTTCGCTTTGATAGTTGAAAAAGTAGAACTGTGCGGCGGGGAAGAAGACTGCTTACTCTGTTTCAAAACGATACCCCACCCCTCTGAGTGTCACAATAAACTTCGCATATGGTCCAAGACTTTTCCGCAGCAGTTTAATATGGGTATCCAGTGTCCGGTCATCGCCATAGAAATCATACCCCCATACATTGGTAATTAATTGCTCGCGGGTCAGGGCAATATTTCGATTACTAACCATATAAAATAAAAGGTCATATTCCTTGGGAGAAAGTTCCGCCTTCCGGCCGTCCACGGTCACAATTCGAGCCGTAAAATCAATGCTGAGGCCCTCGAAAGAAATGGTCTTTTTCTGTGGGCCGCTTCCCGATTTGGAACGCTTAATGATAGCACTGACGCGCATCATCAATTCTTTCGGGGAAAATGGCTTGACTACATAATCGTCAATGCCAAGTTCAAAGCCATGAATTTTGTCATATTCCTCTCCGCGTGCAGAAAGCATCAGGACCGGCGCTTCACAAATCTTGCGGATTTCTTTGACTGCTGAGAAACCATCCAATTCCGGCATCATGATATCCATAATAATCAAGTCAAAATCACGCGGATGGTCACGGCAGACCTGAATGGCCTCCATTCCGTCCCCCGCTTCTACAATGGAATATCCTTCAAATTCTGCATATTTGCGAATCAGCAAACGGATTTTCTCTTCATCATCAACAACCAAAAGACGATACATCTTAATTCCTCCTCACAAACAGAATTTACCTTGCTGTTATTTTCCACTTATTATAGCGTACCTAGACAAAGGCTGCAAATTCAGTTTGCATAATTATACATCTGTATGGCTTTACCATAAACGCTCTGTGTGAACAAGCCGTGAAAAACAGGTGTCACCAGATGGAAGCCCCCGCTGTGCTTGCGCCGCATCAAAAAATAAGGTATAGTTATTTTATAGTAAAGTAGTATCATTTTAATTTATCGGAAAGGAAGAGCCAGATGAAATTATCGACACGCAGCCGCTATGCCTTAGAAGGGATGCTCTATCTTGCCGCTTTCGGCCAGGACAGGCCTGTTCCGGTGAAAGAGGTTGCTGAAGGCACCT
Organism: Ruminococcaceae bacterium UBA4871; assembly: GCA_002399445.1. GTDB lineage: Bacteria > Bacillota > Clostridia > Oscillospirales > Acutalibacteraceae > Caproicibacterium. The sequence continues at coordinate 55,804 of DHDR01000027.1, forward strand.
GTATCTCCATGGCTTATCTGGAACAAATTTTTTTTATGCTGAAAAAGTCTGGAATTACGTCGACTGTGCGCGGCAGCCACGGCGGCTGTGTACCCGCAAAGCCCCTGAATGAAATCACAGCCGGTATGATTGTGCGCGCAATTGACGGAGCCATTTCCCCCGTTATCTGCGTTGAAAATCCGGAACAGTGTGACAATCGGCCATCCACTTGCTCTACGCGCCCACTTTGGATGAAAATCACGAAAGCGATTACCGAAACTCTGGACAATATTACATTGGAAGATTTGAAAAATGGCTTTTTAAAAGAGAGGGAGGCACAACAGCAGCCATGAAAATTTCAACAAAAGGCCGCTATGGTCTGCGGGCAATTTTAGCTTTGGCCCGCCATGGAGATAGTCTTGTTTCCCTATCCAACATTGCACAGGAAGAAAACCTTTCGCTGAATTATTTAGAAAGTATTTTTTCCCAGATGAAACGTGCCGATTTGGTCACTGGTGTAACCGGTGCACAGGGAGGTTACCGGCTTGCCCAAAAGCCATCGGAGATAACCGCTTATCGAGTACTCCATGTACTGGAAGGAAACATGTCCATTACTGAGCAAAAATCTTCCATGCCCCCCATCCGTCAATATCTTACAAAACATGTTTGGACCATCATTGACGGAAAAGTTGAGCAGATTTTACATCGTGTGACATTGCAGGACCTGCTCAACTTGGCACAAGGAAAAGATGAAGTTTAAATTTTCTGTAGAATCGGTAATGATTGGATAGTAAACATTAATTTACTATTTTGTGAATAAAAATTATACAGTTTTATGTATTTCAAACAATTATATAATGTGATTGAAATATTCTGTACTAATTAGTGGATTTTTCTGAAAAAATGATATATAATGGGCATAGGTTAGATATATGTAATTAATTAAAAATAATCCTTGTATATCAAATTATTCGCTGATCAGGAGAGATCAATATGCATACTTATGATGGATTGGAGCAAAGCCCCAAAAGGAAAAGCAGTATCCGAGCTAAATTACTCAAACCTCTTCTCTCTGCCGTAATAATTGCCATTGTAATCATCGCAGCAATTGTCTACAACAATACTTCCAGTATTCTGCTTTCCCGCAGTAAAACGATCCTCAATACAAACAGCAGCAGCGTAATCAATGAAGTCAGCGGATGGATTAACACTAATCTTGCTGAGTTAAAAGCGGAACGTTCTGCTTTAGAGTATATCGCCCCAGCGAACAATGCTGTCATGAAAAATTACTTAAAAAGTACAGTAAAAAAAGATGGCACTTTCCCAGATGGAATGTATGTTGGCAAAACAGATGGTTCTTTGGTTCATCCCGTTACTACTGTAAAGGCAGGTTTCGATTCACGGGAACGCGATTGGTATAAAACCGGCATTCATGCAGAAAATTTTACGCTTGGTCCTGTTTACAAAGATGTCAATTCACAGCAAAATGTTGTCAGTGCCTCCGGTGAATTGAAAAATAAAAGCGGTCAAGTCATAGGTGTTACAAGTGCTGATATTTCTCTGAAAACAATCACGGGAATGGTACAGCCAGTTACAATTGAAAAAACCGGCGGTGTTTTCCTTGTCGACAAAAGTTCAAAAATTGTGATTGGCGCAAAAGATACAAGCGCTGTCGGTGTTGCCCTTGACCAAGAAAACGACAACAAATATCATTTTGTGTCAAAGGCAATTCAGCAAAATCAAACTGGAATTCAAAACGATAAGAGCGGTAACGAAAATCTTTACATGGATATCGAATCGGTCCCCGGGAGCAATTGGGTTGCTGTTTCTTATGCCCCCCGGGCTGAAATCATGCACGATTTAAGTACTTTAACACGCAACTTAGTCTTGGCCGCTATTATTACTATCATTGTCCTGATCTGTTTAATTAGTGTTGCTATTCGGCAAATCGTGAGCAACCCGGTCAAGGAAATTGATGCAACAGCTCAAAAAATCGCAGCCGGAAAACTTGATGAAAAACTCACCTATCATTCGAACGACGAGTTGGGAGAACTCTCTGACAACTTTAATAAGACCGTATCACGCCTGCGTAACTATGTAAATTACATTGATGAAATTTCAAGCGTTCTAAATGAGATTGCAAATAACAACTTAAATTATCACTTGAAATATGACTATTCCGGCGAATTTGCAAAAGTCAAACAGGCTCTTGAAAATATTTCAAATTCTCTAAACAAGACACTTGGTTCCATTCAGCAATCCGCTGAACAAGTTGCCAGCGGTTCAGACCAAGTTTCTGCCGGAGCCCAGTCACTTAGTCAGGGAGCTACCGAGCAGGCTTCTTCTGTCGAAGAACTGGCATCCACCATTGATTCCATGTCTAAACAGATTCAAGATACTGCCGACAAAGCCTCAAATGCTAATCAAAGCATGGATTCTGTCAGGAGCCAGCTGCTTGCCAGTAATGAGCAAATGCAGGAAATGATTCAAGCAATGGGTGATATCAGCGATAACTCTGACCAAATCAGCAAGATTATCAAAACGATTGAGGACATTGCTTTCCAGACCAATATTTTGGCGCTGAATGCGGCAGTAGAAGCTGCACGCGCCGGTGAAGCCGGCAAAGGATTTTCCGTTGTTGCCGATGAAGTCCGCACTCTTGCCAGTAAATCCGCAGAAGCTTCCAAAAATACAGCAGCACTGATTGACCGTTCCCTTCACTCAGTAAAGCATGGTTCTCAGATTGCCGATAAAACAGCCCAGTCTCTGATGGCTGCTGTTGACGGCACCAAAGAAATTGTAGAACGCATCGGCATGATTGCAAATACAGCCAAAAAGCAAGCTACATCGATCCAGCAAGTGACACAGGGCGTCGATCAAATTTCCAGCGTAATTCAAACGACTTCCGCAACGTCGGAAGAATCTGCAGCAGCATCTGAAGAGCTTTCCGGGCAGGCAGAAATGCTGAAAAAACTTGTTAACCAGTTCCAGCTCAAAAGCAATGCGGCAGACTCCGCCGCTTCCACACCATCAGCAAGTACAGCCCCTATCAAGAATGTGTCTGGTACCGAAAAAAAGCCCAATTTACCGGTTAACAGCAAATACTAATTTATTTGATAAATTTCATAAAGAGATGCGCCTTGATGGAATTCGGAAACTCCATCAAGGCGCATCTCTTATTATCAAAAGCGAATCTGTAAATCAAACTGAAACAGACATCAGGAACAGACTTCCTGCCCATCGAATTCGCTTTGGTTTACTCCGTTGCTGCCGTTTTTAACAGCGCTTCAGTTTCCGACAGCGTCGGCATTGCAGGGATTCCACCGCGTTTGCCTACGCACAGCGTTGCCGCTGCATTTCCAAACCGGGCAAAAGATTTCGCTTGTTCTAATGTAATGTTTTCCACAGCAATTCCACTTTGCAGAAATGCAAACAGAAAACCTCCCCAAAACGAATCCCCTGCACCGGTAGTATCCACCACTTTGCCTGCAAAGGTTGGCACAATAGTACCGCCTTCTTTAGTACAGACATAAGCACCTTTCCCGCCAAGTGTGACAACCGCCGCTTTTGCATGCTCAACCAGTTTTGCCGCCGCATCTTCCGGACGCGCACAGCCGGTCAGCAGTTCCGTTTCCTCATCTGAAATTTTAACCAAATCCATGTACGGCAGTACACTGCGCATCTGCCGTGCAGCTTCTTCCCGCGAATCCCACAAAGGCGCACGGTAATTGGGATCATAAGAAAGCACACAGCCAGCCTTTTGAGCTGTCTTCAATGCTTCCAGCGTTGCACTCCGCACAGGTTCTCCCGTTAAAGAAAGGGAACCCGTATGGAAAATCCGGCTATTCTGAATAATATCTTTTCGAAGTTCATCTGGACGGAGTTGGGTATCTGCGCCTGGTTTACGCGCAAAGGAAAAATGACGTTCGCCCGCACTGTTCAGAGCGACAAATGCCAGTGTAGTGAAAAAATGATCATCTACAATCAGTCCTTCAATATTCACACCTTCATTTTGCAGTGTTTCACGCAGATAACTGCCATGCATGTCTGTACCGACTTTTCCCAAAAAAGCTGTCTGTGCTCCAAGCCGCTGCAAAGCAACCAACACATTTGCTGGTGCACCTCCAGGATTCTGTTCAAACAGCCGCTGACCATTTTCAGAATACCCTTTTTCTGTAAAATCAATTAATAATTCTCCAAGTGCTGTTACTGTAAACATTTTCTTTCCTCTCTAAATTGAAACGAAATTATTCTCTTTGAAACAAACGATTTTTCTTTATGTAGTGCCTCTGCGAATTAAGGATACCGGCAAAACCGTTTTCCGTACAACCAGCTTCCCATCTGCTGCAGAAAGGAGCAAACTAACTGCTGTTTCCGCCATTTCCTTAAGCGGCTGATGAACGGTAGTAAGCATCGGTGTCGTAAGTCTCGCAATACTAACATCATCAAAACCAACTATCTTCAGCTGCTGAGGTACAGCGATCCCCCGCCATGCACAAACCTGCAAAATCTGAGCCGCAATTAAGTCACTGCTCGCAAAAACACCATCTGTTTCCGGATACATTTGAAACAGTCTTTTTAAAAATGCATGATACTCTTCGCTATGGTACTGCAGGGCACTGGTTGAAATTTCTCTATGAGAAACTCCATTTTGCTCACATACCTCAACAAATCCTCTGCAACGGTCATTCGCAGGCATTTTCATGTCAGAGACGCCACTTATATGCAGAAGATTCTTACAGCCGCAGCCAATGAGCTCCTGTGCTGCCAAATGACCACCTTCATAGTTGTCACATTCGACAGAAGCAGTTCCCTCATCTAAAAACCGCTCAATAGTCACCACCGGAATATGTGTTCCTAAAAATTTTTCTGTTGGTACCATTCCATTGCACAGAATAATTCCGTTCACACGGTTTGATGTACATAAATCCATATACTCACTGAATTTTTCTGCTTTTTCCCGGGCATTCAATAAGATGATTTTATATTTCCTTTTCGCTGCCGCTGCTTCCAGATGACTGATTAATTCTGCAAAATATGGATGCCGAATATGAGGAACAATTACACCAATCGTATTCGATTTTTTTTTGCAGAGCGATCTGGCTACTTCATTAGGTTGATAATGCAATTTAGCCATTGCATGATCAACTTTTTCCCGCGCTGTGTCACTAATGTAGCCCCGGTTATTGAGAATACGGGAAACCGTACTGACTGCCAACCCCGATTCACTCGCAACATCCTTTAAAGTTGCCATTCAGCACCGGCCTCCTTCTGCAAAATGCGGTAGAGAAAAACGATAAAAACATTTACTTAGTTTTATTCTAGCATAATTAGAAACAAATGAAAAGATAGAAATATTGAATTTAAATAATAAATTTTAGTAAAATTTTTATGATGCTCTTATACTTTTGTATTTTGGGGTTCACAAACCGAATACTTCAGGAACAGGTAATTTTAAATTGACGCTTTGTAAAATCCGCAGTCAGTTCAGCCCAATCGGCCCCTGCTGTGCGGCGAAGAACCAGTACATCGGATTTTGGCATTTCTACATGCAAATCCCCCTCCACAGCAAAAGCCGGATGGGTGTTTCGAAATTTCATCAATTCCAACAGCCTTTGCACCACCGGGCGCTGCACCTCCCGGTCAATTTCTTCTTCCGTATAAGAATGACGATTAATGTCACGGCCATTTTTAGTCTGCTCCATCAAAGCAATATCATTCTTTCCGGCAAGCAGGCCGACATAATAAACCTGCGGAATACCCGGTGCAAAGAACTGGACTGCACGTGCCAGCAAATAAGCATCATCTTGATTTCCTAAGGCAGAATAATAAGTTGTATTGACCTGATAAATATCCAAATTATTGTAAGCAGCTGTATTATAAATTTTTTTAACATTAGCTCCTTTTGTAAACATCATTTCTTTGGTCAGGGCAATCTGGTCATCCGGCAATAAGTCCCGGACATCTACAATTCCAATACCATCATGGGTATCCAGTGTTGTAAATTGTTTTTTAGGTGACATTTCCAACCAGTTTTTAAGGTACTTTACTTCATGGGTATAAATAGCATACAAGAGTAAGACCGGCAGTGCAAAATCATAAATCCAAAAACCCTGACGAGCAATTTTCATCTGAATCGTATAATGCTCATGAATTTCCGGAAGGATATCCACCCCATATGGATGCACAATATTCTGAATCTTATGCAGCAAATCCCATATTTCAGGTTCTTCAAAGAAGCAGCTTCCCCCGGGTTTTTTCACCGCATAGGCAAAAGCGTCCAAGCGGATAAGAGAAGCACCATGCTGGCACATATCCACAAGCGTTTTTTGAATAAATTCCATAGTCGCAGGTTTTGTTACATCCAAATCTATCTGTTCGTCCCCAAATGTGCACCAGACTTTCTCCTTGGTTCCGTCTGCAAATTGCGCGTCTAGATAAGGAGCCCGCGGTTTGCGCTTATAGATTGCATCAACCTGCTCTTGTGTCGGTTCCCCGTTCGGCCAAAAATCCTTATAACGGATAAAGTAATCTTTGTAAGGAGAAGCATCTTTTTGCCGCAGGAAATCCTGAAAATACTGAGAAGAACGCGAAATATGGTTGACCATAAAGTCAAACATTAAATAATAGTCTTTCCCCAGTGACATGATATCTGCAAAAGTTCCAAATTTGGGGTCAACAATATCATATCGCATTGGCGCAAAACCACGGTCCGCACTCGAGGGAAAAAAAGGTAGAACATGTACGCCGCCTACTGCTTCCTGAAAGTAACGGTTCAAAATCCGATGCAATGCCGATAAATTTTTCCCCATGCTGTCTGCATAGGTAATAAGCATAATTTTATTTTTCATCTTTTAATTCAGTCCCTATCTACTAACACATTTTCACAGCAAATTTGATTGAATTGCTTTTACCAATCAAGACTTTAAGCTGATTTGTTCTTTTGCGGAAAAGCTGGAAAATTTTCGGCCAAAAATTCCACAATACACGAACTCTTCGATTAAAACGCAGATCCTCTATCTTCCTTTTTCCAGTCCATGCACTGCAGAAAATAACCTCTTAACATATAAGTTGATCTTTATGGTTACATAATGATGATTTCTCTCATCATTGCAATGATTGTTTTGTAAGAGAGCAAGTCAACTTTTCACAGCGCCGGCAACCACGCCGCTGATGATTTTGTCCTGTAAAATCAGATAAATAATTAGCACAGGTGCAATTGTTAAAATCAGAGAAGAAAGTAGTGGTCCATAATTCACTGAAAAGGAACCGTAAAAAGCATATGTTGAAAGCGGGAGTGTCAACTGCTGTGATTTTGTCAAAAGCAAAGAAGGCAACAGGTAATCATTCCAAACCCAAAGCACATCCAAAACTACTACTGTGGCAATCGTCGGCTTAAGCAATGGTAAAACGACTTTAAAAAAAGTCTGAACTTTTGAGCAGCCATCTAATTCTGCAGCTTCTTCCAGGGAAATGGGCACACCTGCTCGAATAAACGATTCGATGATAAATACTGCCATGCTGCTGCCAAAACCAATATACATATAAATCAAAGTAATACGAGAATTTAAAATTCCCATGCCGCCATAAATGGAAACAAGCGGAATCATCACTGCCTGAAATGGGATAATCATTGCCATAACCATTAGCATATAAATAAAAGCATTAAATTTTGTTTTTACTCGAGCAAGGAAATAGGCTGTCATAGAGGATGTTAAAATAATTAGCCCGACACTAACAGCTGAAATTACTACTGTATTGAGAAAAGAACTTAGAAAATTCATTTCTTCAAATGCAGTTTTGTAGTTATCAAATGCTGCTGAAAATCCAAATGACAGAGGATTATTCAAAATATCTCCATTCGTTTTAAAGGAATTCAGCAGGACAATAATAAACGGTGAAATATACAGAATAAGTAAAACATAAAGTACGACAACTTTGACAGTTTGTGCAACTTTGTTTTTTCCAGTTTTCTGTTCCATTATGACTCAACCTCCAATTTCTTACTGAAGTAAAGCTGAAGTCCAGAAATGGCCGCGACCATGATGAACAGAATAAATGCTTCCGCCTGGCCAACACCATACTGATGCGATAGAAATGCTTTTTGATAAACATGCATGGCAATTAACACTGTGCTGTTATATGGTCCACCTTTTGTCAAAGAAAGGTTAATATCATAAACCATAAAGCACCTTTGCAATGTTAAAAAAACACAAATAACAAAAGACGGAACCATTAAAGGAAGAATGATTCTAAACACACTCTGAGTAGCATTACAGCCATCTATTGCTGCTGCTTCAAGTACATCCTGAGGAAGGCTGGTAAAACCAGCCACATAAATCAACATCATGTAACCAGAAAGCTGCCAAGCGGTGACGATGACCAGCGCCCAAAATGCTTTAGTCGGATCGGAAAGCCATGAAGTTTTAAAAATCTTTAACCCGGTAACGGAACCAAAGTTCACCAACACACGGGAAAAAATAAACTCCCAAATAAATCCAAGCACGACACCTCCGATTAGGTTTGGTGTAAAGAAACCGGCACGGAAAAAGTTCTGCGTCAGGCCTGTGCGGCCTCCAGCGCCGATTCCGGGTAAAGAAACCGGCACGGAAAAAGTTCTGCCCTTTGACACCGCTGGTCAACACATAGGCAAAAAGGAATGCGATAATATTTACGAGAATTACTGAGAACAATACGTATTTAATCGTGAGCCACATAGAAGTCCAGAACTGCTGGTCCTGAAACAATGCTGCATAGTTTGCAAAACCGACCATATTCTTTTGTGCTGTTACACCATCCCAGTCTGTAAAAGTCAAATACAGGCCGTAAAAGAATGGGACAATGACAACGCACAGAAAAATTGCAAAGCCCGGAAGCGCAAATATTGTGAAATTTTTTGCCCGCTCCCCTCGTCTGCGGCCAAATCCTTGTTGTTCCATAAAGGAGACTCCCTTCCTTGTTTTGTCCTTGTTTTGATAAAAATAGGCTCTGCAGCGAAACGATGCAGAGCCTTAACATCAGCGCAGATTACTTTTGGCTGGTCCAATATTTATCGATTGCCGCAGCAAGTTGTGCCTTTGTTTCTTTATGCGCAATATATTTCTGCATATCAGCACCCAGCACTTTCCAGTGGTCACCAGGAGCTATATAGGCACAATTATAAGTTTTTCCAGCCTTCTGTTTTGCCTGAATATCTCTGCTCAGTGGATCAGTTGCAGAATTAGGATTGTTTTTGCAGGCAGGAATTAATGCACATTTCTCGGTCAGCATTTTCTGTGCTTCTTTATCATAAACAAGCCAGTTGAGAAAGTCTTTTGCTGCCTGCACTTGATCTGCAGAGGCCTGCTGCTTATCGATCATAATTTGCTTGGAGCTAGATGCCTGCATCTTCGTATTTGCAAAATCAGAGGTATCATTACTCAATACATAAGGCAGAAAACCATATTTGTCAGAAGTCTTCGCACCCGCATCCTTCAGGTTTGGCCATGCCCAGTCTCCGTTAAACCAAATAGCCGCTTTTTCATCGACCAGATAAGTTGGGTCCTGCTCATAAATTGCGCCCAGCGGATCCGCATGATTCACATTGTACGCTAACAGCAAGTCTAAGGTGTGGGTAAACTGGTCAAAACGCTTTGTCGTTTCCATCTTTGCAGTACCAGCCTTAAGGTTGTTGATCAACTTAGCGGAACCTGCTTGTGTACCATCATAGGTATTATAGACCATGCCCAGCTGATGGGAACCAAGGCTCCAGTCTTCTTTAGAAATAACGACTGGGTACTGCATACCACCTGCACGCAACTTTTCCAGCAGGTTTTTCAAAGCATCATAGGAATTAATACTGTTCGGGTCAAATGTTGTCTTCAGCGTTTTTTCAATTGCTTCCTTATTGTAAATCAGCCCGCTTCCCTCAATGCAAAGTGGAAACGAATAAACTTTTCCATCGACTTTCCATGCGGTATCTTTACATTCGCTGGTCCACTTTTCACCGCTCAGGTCAGTTGCTTTACTTTTAGCAAGTGCCATGACATCTGTGGGATCAACAATGGACATAGTCGGCGCAGAACCAGAATTGTACATACTGGTAAGCTTCGTATAAGGGGATTCGCCAGCACCACAGGCCATTACATCAATCTTTACCCCTGTTTTTGCTTCATAAGCAGATGCAATGTCTTCCAGTCCTGACTGAATCTCACCCTTGGAGTTCAGCATGGAAATCTCGACTCCCTTTTTGGATCCATTTGCAGCAGCTTTGTTTCCCGAAGCACCGCCGGATGATGCTGCATTATTACTGCCACAACCAGCCAAGGCGGAAGCGGTCATAACTCCTGCTAAACACAATGCAATAATTTTTTTCATGTAAACCTCCCATTACGATTTCACTTTCAATTTTCCTTTTCTACTCTTCTTCTACAACTTCAATCGCAGCTGCGTACTTACTGCGTAACTAAAGAATAGTACCTGTTTTAAGATATGTTAATCGTTTGACGTATTTTAATATATAATTCGTTTAATTTGACAGAATCTTAAGCGTAATATTTGTGCAATATTATGTCAATTTAATAACAATTATGCTATTTATTTGCTTAATTATATTTTTAATGACAAGATATTGGCCTTTTATTCCTTAACTTATGCATACAGCTGCATCATATAAATTCCCTCTTATAACTAACTTATACATACGCGGTTGATCAAAAAACCCGTTGTGAATGAAATTAAGGATCCAAAGCAAAACCCGCAGATAAAAATCCATAAGCAAAATTAAAATTTCATAAAGTGGTTATTTACCCTTGTGTTCTGATACATCAGATGGTTTATTTTCAATCGGTTGTAAAGTCTGTTTCCATTTGTACTGTCTGCACTTCCGTTTGTTGTAACGAATCGAATTTGATGGACATGAATTGATACAGCGCATGCAAAACAAACAGTGATTTTCAAACACTGGATTCCCATGAACCATTTTTATGTTTTTCATGGGACAATTTTCCGCACAAAGCCCACAGTGGGTACAACTTTGATCAGCTGAAAACCGCATCGCGAAAGCAGGCATCAGTTTGGTGCATGCCGCTGCAACCAGATAAATGAAAGGCCTTTGCCATACTTTTGTGTGTTCCTTTGATATTTCACCTTTTAAGAAAATATTTAAAAGAGGTTCAATTTGTTTGCGTATATTTTCTTGATTTTCCATAAGTTTAGCTGGTTCTGTCGGCTTAAAGGCTCGAAAAATCATCATATTATTTGCGTAAGGAAAACTGATTGCAACTGTCAAACGATGATTCTTTTTTTTGAGCAGCTTTTCCAGCCCAGTAAAGTCAGTTTGGAGAGGCCCCGCTTGAGTGCAGAAAGCCAATGTTGGAATGGGCTTATCATATTTTTGTAAATTTTGTTTTAAATAATCGAGCATGCACATAATAGGGTATTCATAATATTTAGGAAAACCAATGATTAGAAAATCATATCCTATATTTGTCAAATTTATATGCTCCTCAATAGAATACATAAGCACATTTACTTTCTTTTTAAGCAAGCACGATTTGAATTCGTTTGCAACTCTTTTGGTGTTTCCAGTACCGCTGAAGTAAAGAATTAATCCTGTCATCTCTCTTGCCTCCCGCAATCAAAATAAATAGTCATGATAATGATAATAATTACCGCTGCTAAAATTCAAAAATATCCGCTTTGAATTTGGACGGAATGAAAAATAGGGGATTTCTGTGAATTGTAAATTTTATATTTATTCCCTATTATATTCCATTATTTTGATTTATGGCAATTTTTCAGAAAATAAAAAATCCCCGGAAGCCGCATGAACACTGGCTTCCGAGGATTACACTGTGGTCGAGGTGACTGGATTCGAACCAGCGACTTCTACGTCCCGAACGTAGCGCTCTACCAAGCTGAGCCACACCTCGTAAAATAAAGCCCCGCTAGGGGCTAAGTTGGCTGCGGAAGAAGGATTCGAACCCTCACAAACAGAGTCAGAGTCTGTCGTGCTACCTTTACACAATTCCGCAAAATACACTGCCGCTTTCGCACAATCAAAGAACTCTTATGCAGAAGCAACATGTACAATTATATCAGAATTTGCTAAAATGTCAAGCTTTCTTTCAAAATTAATCGGATACTCTCTTCAGAAAGAGCAGCAAAATAAACCCGTGCCAAACTTTGTTGACACGGGCCAAATGCTATTTCAAGACACTGTCCAGCATTTTCCGATATTCGTCTATTGGCATTGCACCTACTTTGCTGTCAATTGGGCTGCCATTTTGGAAGACAAAAACAGTCGGAATACTCATTACACGATATTCTGCCGCTAAGTCCTGATTTTGATCAACATCAATTTTGACAACTGTTACACGGCCGTCATATTCCTCCGCCAACTGTTCAATAACCGGTGCAAGCATCTGGCAGGGCCCACACCAAGTCGCCCAAAAATCGCACAGAACTACCTTACTGCTTTTCAGGATTTTTTCTAATCCTGCTTTGTCTGCATGAATGACATTTGCCATGTTTTTTCCTCCTGTCTAAATCTCAGTATTTCCCGCAGCACCAAAAACATACTTTTATGCATTCCATTTTTGCAGGAATGCTTTTTTTATTTTAACGGCAGCAGTCGGTTTATGCTGGCTGTCTACGGGGACTGCAGCAATCTTATCCACCACGCCCATACCCTCACAAACCTGACCGAACACAGAATGACCGCGCGGTGGGTTAAAAACGTTATAAGCACCATCCAAGGTGGGATTGCCACCCTGTTTTTCATAAAGTTTTCGATAAGTATCGGTAATTTTATGGGGATCCAAAATAGTATACTGCTGCTGCTCAACTTGCGGCCATAAACTGCTGTCGTAGGATTTTAACTGTTTATACATGCCGTTAATCTGATCCCATTCTCCGCTCTGAACCGGGCCTTTCTGGTTGATAAAAAACTGGCTTCCATTTGTATTGGAACCGCTGTTTGCCATTGCCAGCGAACCGCGCAGGTTCACAAGATTAGCATTAAACTCATCCGCAAACGGCTTACCCCAGATGCTTTCTCCGCCGGTGCCTGTACCAGTCGGATCGCCGCCCTGTATCATAAAATTTTTTATGACACGATGAAAAGTCAATCCGTTGTAATAGCCTTTCTGAATAAGCCCTTTAAAATTTTCAACTGTTTTGGGGGCAGCCTCCGGAAACAGGTGAACTTTGATCGTACCCATGGTGGTTTCCAATACCGCCACTTCTTCCCCATCCTTCGGTTTTTCCAGCTGATACCCAAGCGTCTTCCCATCATCCGACCGTATCACAGATGCAGAAGAAACTGCTCCCCCGTTACTTTCCTGCGCTGCGGACGAAGCCGAATGGCTGCCGCATCCTGCTGCAGATCCTGCAACCGCCAAGATCAGCACACCGGTTATCAGATACTTCCTTATTTTTCTCATGTTCTTGCTCCTCTATCAAAGGGATTCCTGTCAATCATCTATTTTCCTTTAAACGAAACATATAATATTCATTTTACAAAGTTTATCCTGCAAATGCAACCCTTGTCCATCGTCATTCACAGCGTTCTATTTGCATATAAGTAAAAAGTATCGGAAAAAGGAGGTAGTCAAATGTTTGGATACGAACCCGAGGGCTGGCGGATCGATCAGGTCGAAAACCGCACCGCGCTGCGCAGTCCCGCAGCACTTTCACAAGCCGCACGAGCCAGACAAATCCTGGAAGGCCGTGTCATTCTGTGTGATAATGACCATAACTTGGTGGTGGATCTTGGCTGTATGCAGGGCATCATTCCCCGGGAAGAAGGCGCTTTAGGAATTCGGGAAGGGACCGTGCGGGACATTGCCCTGCTCTCCCGGGTAAACAAGCCCGTATGTTTTTACATAACAGGCTTTTCGGAAGACGGGAAAAAAACAGTTGCGTTACTTTCCCGCAGAGCAGCACAAGAATCCTGCTGGCGGGATTATCTAAGCAAATTATCACCAGGTGATGTTCTGGATGCACGCATTACACATCTGGAACCGTTTGGTGCATTCGCAGACATTGGATGCGGTATTGTTGCGCTAATGCCAATTGATACAATCAGTATATCTCGTATTGATCATCCTCGAGAACGTTTTACAACGGGTATGGATATCCGCGCAGTTGTACGCAATATAGAAGGACGGCGTATCACACTGAGCCAGAAAGAACTGCTTGGTACCTGGAAAGAAAATGCCTCCCACTTCCACAGTGGGGAAACTGTTGGCGGAATTATCCGCAGCATTGAACCTTATGGTATTTTCGTTGAACTGACGCCTAACCTTGCCGGACTTGCTGAATGCCGGGAGAATGTTACGACGGGGCAGCAAGCCAGTGTGTACATTAAAAGTATCTTGCCCGCACGCATGAAAGTGAAGCTGGTGATTATTGATACATTCGACAGGAACTGCAAACCGCATTCGCCGCACTATTATTTTACAGGCAGTCATATGGACCGTTTTCTGTATTCTCCACAAGAAAGCAGCAAAATCATTGAAACGGTTTTTACGCCGCAGGAACCCAAAAACAGCCGTTAAATTTCCCGTGCAGGCACTAGAGTGCTGCTGACCAGCTGTGCGCGCCGAGTTTGTCTTTGCTGCGGTGTAAGCGGCTTTCCGGATCTCAATGCCATGGTAGCAGGCTGAACGGCAAAAAGCAGACTGTCTAATTGTTCAGTCCGAAGGCCCTTAACAAAGCCGACACACAGGCCCATGCGGACATTGGCATAAAGTTTAAGGAATTCACGAAATTCCAGCATACGTGCGCTTTCCATCATTGCCAAAGAGCGGGATACCGCCTCCTGCACTTCAACAGCTTTCAGCAGATCTGTTCTGGCATACCTTTCCCGGTCAATTAACTGTCTTCCAATCGACTTTAAATTTTGAATCTCGTTTTTTTCGCTGATGCCCAATGTAATTCGGTTTGTCAGTTCATAAACCGCGCCGGCCGGTTCCACTGCGCCGTCGAAAATACCACGAAGAGAAAAACCAAGCTGTGCAACATCTCTGGAAAGCCGCTCCATTGCCCCACCCTGCTGAAGAGCTGGTAAATGCAGCTGCAGGGTGGGAACCATCCCCGTTCCAAGATCTGTCAAACTCTGGGTGAGATAACCGACATCATTATGAAAGGCAAACCGCAGGCAGCGGTCCAGCATCGTATCCAGTTTGTCTGCCAAAGAGAGTGTTTCATCAAGCTGGTATCCCGGCTGAACCAGCTGCAGGTGCAGATGATCCGCACCGTTTACCATAATGCTGATACCTCCATCTGCTGAATAAAACAAAGAGCGGCCTGTTGGTTTTGCAATAAATTCCGGTGTGCACAATTGCTGTTCCACAAGTGAAACCGCTGTGCATTCATCACATTCCTCCAAATCCACGCAGGAAAATTTTTCTTTTACTGCCGGATTCAGTCGACAGAGCGCGTGTTCCACCCGCATCCGGCTGCGTTCCATGTCCGAACGGGACATTCGGGATGGAAACGGCAAATCGGTCATATTGCGGATTAAGCACGCCCTCGAGCCCAGCACAACGTCCCTGTCAGGTCCTTCTGTTTCGTACCACTTACGACTGATCATCCGGTGAACCTCCTCCAAGCCGGCGCAGACTCTCCTGAAGGAGCAAGGTGCTGCGCTCGTTCTTTTCCTGTTCCACAGCCTGATGCAGAGCTTCCCGCATTAAAACCATCTGGTTTTGGGGCTGCGGCTGCGGCAGGTTTTCGCCCGGCATCTTTCCACAGTGAATATCACTTCCGTAAAGGCGCTGGATAATCGGCAAAAGGCGGTCCTTAAAGACTTCGTAGCAATGCGCACATCCGACCTTGCCCGTACGGGCAATTTCTTCAAAGGTGGCTCCGCACCACGGGCATCGCTGCTCTCCCGGTTCTGCATTATCCCCGCCAAAAAAGTCACTTAAAATGCTGCTAAAGCCACGGTCCAGCCCTGTCAGCAGTGTCGTATAGCCCAGCCGGCGGGCACAAGCAGCACAAAGCGCATATTCCGTTAGCCGGCCGTTTACAATTGCTTTTACTTTCGTAGTTGCGGGATGTTCCCCGCAGGATTGGCATATCATTTTCATCGCCCCTCTTCAGTTGGATTATTTTATCATAGGATTATGAAGCAGATGTGAAAACAAAAATATGTTTATATTCTGCAAAAAGTTTCTCACACATCAATGCCTTCTGCAATATACTGGACTGTAACAACAATCAAGGAGGCAATATGATATGTGCAACAACAATAGTGGTAACTGCTGCTGGATTATTCTGATCATCATCCTTATCCTCTGCTGCTGCGGCGGCGGTTGCAAAGGCAACGATGGCTGCGGCTGCTAAGTAAATCTTCCAGCCAGAAAAGCAAAAACATTCATAATGTTCCATAAACGGAAGGACTGCGAGTATTCCCGCAGTCCTTCCGTTTTGCCGCTCTATTGCCGGCCCAGCGCTTCGCGCAGCGCTTTTGCCAATTGATCTGGACAAGAAGTCGGCTTTGATCCACAGCGGATCCCGCTGCATTTCTGGATCACATCCTCTGCTTTCATACCTTTAACGAGGGCACGGATTCCTTTCAGGTTGCCGTCACAGCCGCCGATTACTTCCACATCACGAATAACATCTCCATCCAGCTGTAAACGTATTTCCCGGGAACAAGTTCCTTTTGTTTTGTAGCGGTACTCCATCAGTAAACTCCTTTCTTATTTCCCTCAAAATGGGCATTTTATAAAGTATTCCAAATTCATTCAGCCAACTTTCGCTTTCCGCTTCATCCGCTCCAACTGATCATCTTCGGTTTGAAATGAACCAATCGGTGTTTCCTGTAAAGAATACATGCCGCGAAAGTCAGAACCGCCGGTCATAATCAGCCCATAGTGCTGAGCCAAGGCACGAAATCCCTTGACGTCTTCCGGTTTATTATGCGGATAAAAAGCCTCGATGCCATCAATCGCACGCCCTTTTGCCAGTTCCAACAAAATGTCATAGCTGTCATACTTTCCCGGGTGAGCCAAAACTGCAAGACCACCGGCCTCATGAATCTGTCTGATGACATCCCGAGTTTCCGGATAACGGACCGGTATGTAAGCTGTTCCCTCTTTCGGGTCAAACAGCTGGTAATACAGTTTCCCATAGATGGCATCTGTGTATCCAGCATCCATTAAAGCATGCATAATATGCTGTTTAAAGATATTGGTACTCCCCTGCGCGCGATGGGTAACCATATCCACAGGAATCGGATACATTTGCAGAATTTTGTGCAGCATAATTAAAATTGCACGTTTCCGCGCTTCTGCAATCTTTCTACATAATCCCAACAGCCTGTCAGGATGTGGGCAGTAATAACAGAGGATATTTACTTTTCTTCCCGTTTTGTCATCAATGGTCGTAAACTCGGCCCCGGGAATCACTTCAATTCCCTTTCTCTTTCCAAAAATCACAGCACGTCCATCTCCGGCAAATGTGTCGCGATCCGTTATGGCAACCGCACTCAACCCCCGCTTCTTTGCCAACAGCACCAGCTCCTCAATGCTGACAGTGCCGTCCGACATCTTTGTGTGGCAATGCAAATCTGCAGCCAAAAAAAGACCTCCTCTTCTTCGATACCAAATCATACTTCATTATTATAAAACAAAATAGAGAAGGAATCAATAAAAGGTCTTGACTCAGCGGCGGCTTTTGTTAATTTTTTGATTATCGGAGCAATTTTTCTGGAGTGAAATGTACCGATGTTATTTTCCAAATAATGAAATCAATAATCATAATCAGAAAACTAATCAGCAAGTAACTGACGGCATTCAGACGGAAAGCCCCGGTAAACTGTCCGATATAAATCAAAATAAGCGGAAACAATACATAACCGCAAATCTGTACAGATTCCATAAAGCTGTGGCTTCGACCAGAAACCAACACCATAAACAGCACACCAAAAACAATTAGCGCCGGAGACAAAAGAAAGACAATCATAATCCAGTTTGGATTTGTCCAAAAAGATCTTACTTCCAATAAGACATCCCCAACAGACATCACAATGGCATACAGCACAAATGAAATCAAGGAAGAGATAGCGGACAGTCCAACACAGCCGAGTACCTTTGAATCAAAAATTTCCGGAGCAGTCAGCGGGGTCAAAAAAAGCGTTTCCATGGTGCTGCGTTCCTTTTCCCCTACAAAGCTATTGGCTGCTGTAACACAGGCTGTCATCAAAGGGACAATCAAAAACAGCATCGGACTGAGATAGTCGGAATAGATTGCAAAAAGTGCCTGCTGATTATTCATGTAACTCTGCTTCTCTGTAAGCAGTCCGCGCATCTGCTCCATTCCCTGCATGCTGGAACTTGGAAGAACCTTAGCAAGCACCATAAACAAAATCGGCAAAAGTACGACAAAAAGCAGCGGCACAAATACTAACATGGTGCGGACAATCATATTCTGCCACATTTCCTTAAAATCCTTTTTGATAAGTGCCGTCTCACGGCTGTCAATGAGTTTAGAAAGAAATCCAGGCAGTTTCAAAGCAGTTCTTCCTTTCCGATAAGTGTGGTGTAGGCTTCTGTCAAAGTCGGATAATTGAGACGTGCCTCATAGATATCATGTCCTTCTGCAACCGTCTTTCGCATCAGGTCAGGCATTTCCTCCTCACTGTCAATCTCCCGTTCCCAAAATCCGTCACCGCATTTTGTGAAGCCCTGTATCTTGTCCTCCTGCGGCAGCCGGAATCCGGCACGGATATGGCAGCTTGCTTCCTGACAGAGTGTCTCCAGTGATCCGTTTGCAATGAGGTGTCCTTCTTTAAGAATTCCAAATTGTCCGCAGAGCTGCTGCGCATAAATCAAATGATGCGTACAGAGCAGCACGGTGACACCTTCCTCGCGCACAAGACCGGAAATTACGCTCAAGACCGCTTCTGCGCCTTCCGTATCCAGTCCGGAAGTCGGTTCATCCAGCAAAAGGACCCGCGGATGCGTCATCAAAGCACGTGCAAGGGAAATCCGCTGCAGCATTCCGGTTGGTAAGTCACGCACCAGCAAATCTCTAGCCTGCCAAAT
Organism: Ruminococcaceae bacterium UBA4871; assembly: GCA_002399445.1. Classification (GTDB taxonomy): domain Bacteria; phylum Bacillota; class Clostridia; order Oscillospirales; family Acutalibacteraceae; genus Caproicibacterium. Next base: position 74,820 of record DHDR01000027.1, read on the forward strand.
GCCGAGGTCTTTCATCAGTTCTGCAGCACGAATTTGGGCATCTTCCGTTTTCATACCGGCCATTTGACCAAACAGAATTAAATTTTCCCTGCCCGTCATGCAGGCATACATATGTGCAGTCGATGTAACGACCCCGCAAATCTGATGCAAATGGGCTGGTGCTTTAACCGGATTTATGCCCATAATGGTACACTGACCACTGTCAGGTGTCAGCAGCCCGGCCATCATTTTTACGACTGTTGTTTTTCCTGCACCGCTCCCGCCAACTAAACCATAAGCAATTCCTTCCGGAATGTCCAGCGTCAGCAAATCTACTGCATTTTGCCTGCCGTTAAAAGATTTAGTAAGCCGTTCTGCAAAAATAGCATTCATTCAATATCTCACCGACTTTCGGCTACTGTGTATGAACCATCATAATTCATTCCCTTTAAGCATACCTGATTTTCTGATTTTGTCAATAAACAATCAATAAAATCAAACAAAAGTACCGCCGCACTGTCAAAGGGCAGTCTGCGGCGGTACTCCGTTTCAATCAGCCAAACGTTTGTCCGGATTACTTTCCGAGTCGGCTGTAAGTTCATGTCCATTATAATCCACAACAATTGTTGAGCGGGGCGCAACCTCACCGGCAATCATCTTTTTGGCTATCAAAGTTTCCACTTTCGACTGCAGGAAACGCTTCAGCGGGCGTGCTCCGTAAACTGGATCAAAGCCCTGATCGACAACATAGTTTCGCGCTGAATCTGTCAGTTTGACATCCAGTTCCTTATCTGCAAGACGGCGGCGCAAGGAAGCAATCTGCAGATTCACAATGGAACGGATTTCATCTTTTGTTAAAGGCTTATAAAGCACAATTTCATCCAGCCTGTTTAGAAACTCCGGACGGAATTTCAGGTGCAGCTGCTCCTCTGCCTGCTTGCGGGCTTCCTCACTGATCGAACCGTCCGGCTGGATTCCTTCCAATATCTGCTGGGAACCTATATTGGAGGTGAGAATAAGAATGGTATTTTTAAAGTCTACGGTACGGCCTTGGCTGTCGGTAATCCGCCCGTCATCCAACACCTGCAGCAGGATATTAAACACATCCGGATGGGCTTTTTCCACTTCATCAAACAAAACAACACTGTAGGGTTTTCTGCGCACAGCCTCTGTGAGCTGACCGCCCTCTTCATAGCCGACATACCCCGGAGGGGCACCAATCAAGCGGGAAACACTGTGTTTCTCCATATATTCCGACATATCAATTCGTACCATGCTGCTTTCATTATCAAACAGCGCCTGCGCCAGAGCCTTAGCAAGTTCTGTCTTACCAACGCCGGTCGGCCCGAGGAACATAAATGAACCAAGCGGGCGGTTGGGGTCCTGAATCCCTGCACGGGAACGCATAATCGCTTCACTGACTTTTTCAACCGCTTCATCCTGCCCAATCACACGTTCATGCAGAATCTGCGGCAGGCGAAGCAGCTTCTCCCGCTCTCCTTCCATCAGGCGGCTGACCGGAATACCTGTCCAGCGGCCAACGATTCGGGCAATTTCCTCTTCATCCACACGGTCGCGCAGCAGCTGATGGTCGTCTTCTTTTTCAGCCTGCTTCTCTGCTGCCTCTAAGTCTTTCTGCATTTGCGGCAGCTTACCATACTTAAGTTCCGCGGCTTTATCGAGATCATAGTTCCGCTGTGCCTGTTCAATCTCTGCATTGCACTTCTCAATTTCTGAGCGAAGCTTCTGCACTTTGCCGATGTCTTTCTTTTCGTTTTCCCACTGTGCTTTCATCGCTTTAAATTTCTCACGCTGTTCTGCCAGTTCTTTCTGCAGACCAATCAAATGCTGCTGGCTAAGCCGGTCGTCCTCTTTTTTGAGAGCGGCCTCCTCAATTTCCAACTGCATAATTTTACGGGAAACATCATCCAGTTCGCTCGGCATGGAATCCAATTCTGTACGAACGGTCGCACAAGCTTCATCCACAAGGTCAATGGCCTTGTCCGGAAGAAAACGGTCGGTGATATAGCGGTTGGAAAGAGTGGCAGCGGCAATCAACGCCTGATCGGTAATTTTGACACCATGGAACACTTCATAGCGCTCTTTCAGGCCGCGCAGAATAGAAACCGTGTCTTCCACGGTAGGTTCATTCACCATGACCGGCTGGAAACGGCGTTCCAGTGCAGCATCCTTTTCGATATATTCACGGTACTCATTGAGGGTCGTTGCACCGATACAGTGCAGCTCGCCGCGAGCCAGCATTGGCTTCAAAAGGTTGCCGGCATCCATGCTTCCTTCTGTCCGGCCGGCACCCACAACCGTATGCAGTTCATCAATAAATAGGATAACACGGCCCTCTGACTCTTTAACTTCATTCAGCACTGCCTTAAAACGTTCCTCAAATTCACCGCGGTATTTTGCACCTGCCACCAGAGCACCCATATCCAGTGAATACAGTTTATGATCTTTCAGGTTGTTCGGCACATCTCCGCGCACAATTCGTTCGGCAAGGCCTTCTGCAATTGCAGTTTTGCCAACACCCGGTTCGCCAATCAGTACAGGGTTGTTCTTTGTCTTGCGGGAAAGGATTCGAATGGTATCACGAATTTCCACGTCACGGCCGATGACGGGGTCCAGTTTGTGGTCCCGCGCCGCCTGAACCAAATCCGTGGCATATTTGGAAAGAGAATCATAAGTTTCTTCCGGGCTGTCACTCGTGACACGCGTATTTCCTCGGACACTGGAGAGAGCCGCCAAGAATCCACTTTCTTTTATAGCAAAATCGTGGAACAGTTTTTTTAAGGACGGATTGGCTTTACGGATCAAACCAATGAAAATATGTTCCACAGAAACATATTCATCATTCATATGTTTTGCAGCAGACTCTGCTTCCGTCAATGCTGCATCCACGTCCCGGGCAATATAAATCTGTCCCGGTTCACGGCCCGGTCCGGTAACGCCCGGAATTTTCTCAATTTCGCTGTTGACCGCCTGCAGAAATGCCTGCGAATCAATATTCATTTTCTTTAGGAGCTGGGGAATCAGACCATTCTCCTGCGTAAGCAAAGAGCTGAGCAGGTGCGGCTGCTCAATCTGCATGTTTTCATGGGCAATGGCAAGGCTCTGGGCACGCTGCACCGCATCCAGAGATTTCTGCGTAAAATTCTGTGCATTCATTGTTTTCACACTCCTTCAAAAAGAAGCAGCCATTTGCAAACGCCAACCGGCGCCGGAAAAGCCTCGCTGCGGAAGCTTTCCTGAACTCTACAAAAGACAGTATACGGATAGCGTATGAATAAATTGTAAACAGAATTCGTATAAATCTTTAATTTTAGCACTCTATCAATTAGAGTGCTATTTTATTGTTTGCAAACTGTCCCCTTTCTATTTAGTTCTATCCTTTGTTCCCGTCTCTATACGATAAATAAAACAGGCGCTGCATAAAATCATACAGCGCCTGTTTTATTTTGTTTTCGTAAGTTCCAGCTTTCCTGCTTTTACAGAAGCGGTTATCCTTCGATTGGAACCGCCGTTTACTTTTGCAGCAAGTATTTTTTCTTCCCGATTCCCCTGATTTTCGGTCGGAAAGAAAGTGTCGATATCACCGGCTGCACTGCGTCCCTGAAAACTGAACCGACTGTTTTCCGGCACAGAAAAGAATACTTTTCCTGCATTTACATGGAGTGAAAAATCACCCAATAAGGAAACTTTTTTGAAATCCAGTCTTCCTGCATTGACAGCAGCACTGCCGCTCCCTGTAAAGTTGTCTATTTCGGCTTTTCCAGCATTGACTTGAACGGCTCCGTCTCCGGAAAAGCTGCCGATATGGACAAGTCCTGCATTTAAAGTGAGTTTCATGGTCTTCCCCGGAATTTGGTCGGCCTGAAAAACACAAGCATCCAATTCCGCCTGAACCAGCCCATCATACTCCTGCGGAATCTGCAAAGTTACCTGCATCAAATTGCTTTTCTCAAAAAGCCAAGAACGGACATGCTGCTCAGTACCCGTAGACACAATCAGGGTGCTGCCCTCTTTTAAGAGGTAGGGTTGATCTGCTTTCTCAATTTTACAGTCTGTGTTTACAAGCAGATGCAATTGTTCATCCGTTGAAGTCTCTATTCGGAACAGCACAGCAATTTTGTTTCCGTAACTGTCTTTGGTCGGATGACCCGCAAGCCTTAAGTTACGAATGCCACGCAAAGAAATTTGACTGGTTTTTAAAATTTTTGTACCGGAAAAATCATTTTCAGCCAGTCTGTCAAAATCCATTCGAGTCTGCCTGACACCCACTCGGCATCCGGACAGTGCCACCAAAATCAACACTCCTACGGCAAAAATCGCTGTTATTTTAAGTCTCACTGTTTTCTCATCACCAGTCTAAAGTAAATTTCCAAACTTTGTCCGAATGATAAGCATGACTCCAAGTGCTAAACAAAGCGGCAAGCCTATCAAATAATACCACAGTCGGTTTAAAATTGCTTTTTTCATCACTGCAGTCTCCTCTTTCCGTTTTAAGTTATTCTAAGTTTAAGTGATTTTTCATAATAGACTGTGCAATAACAAAATACAAAGCGCTAAATGCAGCCATATAGACAGACGCTGCAAGCAGCCCGCAAATGGTAATCTGCTTATAACCGTCGTTTCTGCTGTCAATCGCTTGGAGTGTCTGTATAAGCCAATTGGAATTCGGAGCTGACTGCATAAAAGCAACAACAAAAATAGCAAGAACCACATGAACAATACAAAATGCAATAATCATGCCGATACAGACCGCAACATGATGCTTGGGAACCAGACTGCCAACACATAGAGAAGCACAAATACACAGCTCTATGAAAATGATTCCAATAACAATTGTTAAAATCCCTGAAAGTAAAACGCCGACATCCATTGGTTCCCAGTGGGATATTCCAAAGTGGAAATTGAACCAATTATAACTGAATTGTCCTCTGCCGACAGTCATAACAATGAATGCACTTAAAAGGGAAATTGCAACCGTGGCAATTCCCCACAGTGCACTCATAATGACTTTACTCCAAATGAGTTTGGCCGGCGTCACCGGAAGGGTATGCATCAAATACCCCTCATCTTTGAAAAAATTATCGTAAAAGAACCGCATACAAATCACCAAAGTGAGGATGTTAACCACAAACAGTGCCAAAAAATACAGAACAAGCGTAATTCCTGACAACACATTCAGCACATTGAGGCCAGAACTGGAATGAAAAGTATTGCAGACTCGTTCAAAGATAGCGCTCAATATTGCAAGCGCCATTACAATTACATAAATGGGTGCAAAGCTGCGGGCAGTCGCTTTCAAATCATATTTGATTAATTTTTTCAGCATTTGAATACCTCCCGGAAATAGGCGTCCACACTGGTTCCCTGCTGCTCACGAATCTCATCCACTGTTGTGTGCAAAACAATGGTGCCATTACTGACAAAGACAACTTCATCCAAAATTTTTTCCACATCCGCAATCAAATGCGTGCTGAGGATTACCGTTGCATCCTTGTCATAATTACTGATAATCGTATTTAAAATATAGTCTCTGGCAGCAGGGTCAACACCGCCAATCGGCTCATCCAGCAGATACAGCTGCGCCCTGCGGCTCATGACCAAAATCAGCTGAACTTTTTCTCTGGTTCCTTTGCTCATCGTGTGCAGACGGTCAGATGTTCGAATCTGCAGTCTTTGCAGCATGTCTAAAGCTCTTGGTTTGTCAAAATCCGCATAGAAGTCTTCAAAGGCGGAAAGGACATCGTCCACACGCATCCAATCACTCAGATAAGTGCGTTCCGGCAGATAAGAAACAATTTTTTTCGTTTCCACACCGGGTACCATGCCGGCAATGGTCAGAGTGCCTGTGCTGGGAGTCAGCAGACCATTGCACAATTTAATAAAAGTACTTTTGCCGCTTCCATTTGGCCCCAAGAGCCCTACAATATGGCCACGTTCAATGGTTAAGTTCAGTCCGCGCAGTGCCTCTTTTCCGGAATAGTTTTTGCATAACCCGCTGCACTGTAAGATTGGCTCCATCATGTATCCTCCTTTTCAATCTTTAAATTCGGTCTGTTCGATTAGCTTGGCTGCTTCTGCTTTTGAAAATCCCAGCCTCTTCATCTTAAAAATGAACTCACGGATGACATCTTTTGCCAAAGCTGTTTTGAGTTGCACAACTGTCTCCTCCTTATCTGTAACAAACCGGCCGCTGGTCCGCTGAGAAAAAATAAGGCCCTCCGTTTCCAACTGTGCCAGTGCACGCTGCATCGTGTTCGGATTGACAGATGCTTCAGCTGCCAAGTCGCGCACACTGGGCAGCTTGCTTCCGACAGGATAAAGGCCCGAAATAATTCGGAGTTTCACCTGCTCCACCAGCTGCGCATAAATGGGCCTGTCAGAAGATAAGTTCCATGCCATTGCGCCGCCCCCTTTGTATAGTTAGTATAGTGTATCTGCTCCGTCTCTTGTATTAATTGATTAATACAATAATACATTCAGAATCACATATTGTCAAGGCCTTTTTAAAGAAAAATTCTGCAGCAGACAACGCGGAACCCCTGCTGCAGAAAAAAGACATGACTCCATTAGGAAGCTCTATTTTACTTTTTGTGCCCGTTGTGAACAACGGATGTGCCTTTTTCGTGTAGATAAGTACTCTCAAAGTCCGCTAAATGCAGTTTGACAGCTAACGGATATTTTTCATAGGCCTGTGAAATTGCTGTGCATCCGCCACGGGCAGCATCATCAAACCCGCCCATATGCCAGCGGATTGCCATTGCTTCACTGGTACGTAAACGCAGAAAACGCTCAATCAGGAAAACTGATTTTTCTCCATGACCATACGGGAACTGATCTTCTATACAATAATAAGGGCATTGTTCCCATTTCCCGGTTTCCGCATTTTTAACATTTCGGGTACTCTGCTTATAAAAATTCGCTTTGCAAATATCATGCAGAAGCGCGCAAACGGCAAAGCTTTCCGCATTGTCAACAGCAGGGTCAAACCAACGCAGCATGGTTTTGTAAACGCTCACACTGTGCCGTACCAGCCCGCCCGGACAAGCACAATGGTAGCGCGTGCTTGCTGGTGCTGTAAAAAAGTCTGTATGCTGAAGCCATTCCAGTAAAGCGGCAGCACCTTCCCGTTTCACTTTATCCGTGTAAATATTGATAAACTCTTCTGGGTATCCCATTGAAAAACGACTCCTTCCTGATTGCCGATTTCATTATAGCATATCTTTGCAATAAAATTGAACCATTTCATGAGACAGCATTGCAGATGCAGCACAGGGGATATTCAATGCTGCTGTACAGAAATTTGTATTTCACAAATTATGATGTTATACTCGTTAGAGTGATCAGAATATAGAATTTTTACAGAATGTTTGTTGCCGCGGACAGGCATTTTAGCAATCAGGAGCATGAAGCGATGGAATCAACACAAATACAGGAACATTTATTCAGCCGCAAAAGTCTGCAGCGGCTCCTCATTCCCGTCATGGCCGAACAGATACTTACCGCATTAATGGGAACAGTTGACACGGTTATGGTCAGCAATGTCGGCTCTGCCGCTATATCTGCGGTCTCTCTAGTGGATTCCCTTAACACCCTGATTATTCAGGCATTTGCGGCCCTTACCGCAGGCGGCGCTATCATCTGCTCCCATTATCTGGGCAGTGAACGGTATCGGCATGCCAACCATGCTGCACGGCAGCTTCTGCTGTCTATTCTGTGCATATCGCTCATTTTAACCGTCCTATTAATGTCTGTTCGAGATCCTCTGCTGGCACTGCTGTTTGGTAAAGTGGATGCAAGGATCATGACAGATGCCAAAATCTATTTTTTCTATACGGCTCTTTCCTACCCATTTGTTGCGTTATATGATTCCGGTTCAGCCATTTTCCGCTCGCAGGCAAATACCCGCCTGCCGCTGGCGGTCGCTGTTCTCTCAAATATAATTAATATTGCAGGAAATACAATTGGGATATTTATGATGCACAAAGGTGTGGCAGGCTGCGCTGTACCAACATTGGTCTCCAGAATATTCGGAGCCGTTTTGGTTCTCGCTTTTTTACGAAACAGTCAGTATCCGATTTCTGTAAGAAATTACCGGGCTATTCATCCCGATTTCTCCATGATTAAAAAAATCCTGCACCTAGGCGTTCCATCCGGCATTGAAAACGGTATGTTCCAATTTGGCAAATTGGCCGTACAGTCTACCGTTTCAACAATGGGAACAATCTCCATCGCTGCACAGGCAATGACAAACACCATTGAAAATCTAAACGGTATTGCTGCCATTGGCATAGGGATTGGTTTAATGACAGTGGTAGGCGAATGTCTCGGGGCAAATCATAGGGAAGAAGCTGTGCAATCCATTAAAAGGCTTTCCCTGTTTGCCGAAATTGTCGTGGCAGCAGGATGTTTGTTATTCTGGCTTCTGACACCTGTCTTTACAGGACTCGGTCACATGGAAAGCCGCAGTGCTGTTCTGTGTTATCATTTGGTCACTTACATAACGATTGTAAAACCGATTATCTGGACGTTGTCTTTTATTCCAGCTTACGGTATGCGAGCAGCCGGAGATGTCCGGTTTTCCATGATTGTCTCCTGCATCAGCATGTGGGTGTGCCGAGTCGCTTTCTGCATTTTTCTGGTTCACACTTTCCATATGGGTCCTTTAGCCGTTTGGATTGGTATGTTTACAGATTGGACCGTGCGGGCAATCCTCTTTACCGTCCGTTTTCACAGCCGCAAATGGCTTTCCCACAAAGTGATTTGAAGCCGCTGCTCAACAAAAAATAAGAGGTGGCAATTAAGCCACCTCCTGTCTGTTTTGGCATAACAATACCCCCGAATAGAGAATGACCAGTCGTTGTCTATTCGGGGGTATAAATTTACAATACCAAAAGTCGATTAAATTTTGGCCTTAAACCGGGTGCAGCGGAAAGGTTCCATATCCACAGGCGGCGTTCCGCCGGTCATCAGTTCAGCTATGCTATAGGCGGCTGCCGGACCGATACCAAAGCCATGTCCGGTAAAGCCACAGGCAATATACAGCCCCGGCACCCCGTCAGCCGGACCGATAACCGGTATCCCGTCAGCGCTCGCGTCGGTCCATCCTGCCCAAGTACGGACAATTTTTGCATCAGAAAGTGCAGGAAAATATTTCATAATGCCTCGACAAGTACAGGGAGCCGAAAGACTCGTTGATCTTTGTGCAGGACCGTCATCAATTCCGAACATCTCAAGGCCGGTAGAACCGCCAAAAACAAAAGATCCGTGCTTTGTCTGATGTCCGTAAAAATCGGCTTCCGCAGTACCGAGCATCTGTTCAAACATAGGTGGTTCTGCTTCTGTAACCAAACATTCTGATTTCTTCTTGCGCATGGGAATATCAATGCCAAGCGGTTCTGTAAGCGCACGCGTCTCATAGCCTGCGGCTACCAGAATCTGTTCCGCTTCAAAAGTCCCGTCTGGAGTCACGACCACATGCGCCCGGCCCTTTTCTTTTTTAATCAAAGTCACAGGTTCCCCTGTAATGAACCGAACACCCAGTCTGCGTGCACTTTTAAAATATCCGAGCGTCGTCGTTAAAGGATTAGCGTGGCCATCTGTCGGACACCAACTTGCTCCAATGACTTCATTGGAAAGATACGGGTTGATTTTCCGCACTTCATCTCCGCTAATCATGCGTACATCAAGTCCACATGCAACTGCGCCGTCCGTCAGCTTCTGCAGAGTTTTCAAATGGGCTGCCGTTTTTCCAAGACGCAGATTCCCTTTCTGCGTATACTCTACATTCGTTTCCAGTTCTTCATCAAGATACGGCCAAAGATTTTTGATGCCCCACATCACCATAGGCAGCTCCCGCGGGTCTCTGCCAGATTGACGGACTCCGCCGCCGTTTCTGGAAGAGCCTCCGTTTCCAATGGAATCATTAGCTTCCAGTACAGTGACCGCCGCTCCTTTTTTCGCCAGATAATAGGCTGTTGCACAGCCTATGATACCGCTTCCAATGATCAGAACATCTGCTGCTTTTTCCATTAGGCTCCTCCTTTCTCACTGCCCATGATTTTCAGTTCCGTCGGGCGCATGGGTGCACGGCCAGTTGCTGCCTCAAGCTGTGAGGGTTTTACCCCGAGTTCTCTGGCGATAATGCCCTTTACCAATTTGCCGCACGTCTGGCCCTGACACAGTCCCATCCCGCAGCGCAAATAACGGCGCACTTCCGGAAGTGTGTACATACCCTCATGCACAGCTTTTCTAATTTCTCCTTTTGTCACTTCTTCGCAGCGGCAGATAATTAAATCATCGTCTTCTGCCGGAACAAAGGGAGCCATTTTATTGGATCTGTCATTCGCCTTGATCATTTCTCTACCCCCTCTGTGCAGCCTAAGCCTTTATAGAAACGGGCATCCATCATTTTTTCTTTGGGTACCTTTATCGTCAGCAAAGCAGTGTGGTCAAAAGCCGGTGCTGTCCGCACATTGACAACTTCCGCTTCACATACCGGCTGTCCTGCTCGGTCCAGTGCCTTTCCTTTGCTGCCTTTCTGTGGAAGAGGCAAGAACTCATAAGGCAGGGTAACAGAAGCAAAGCCCGGCTCATAATCTTCATTCAGCAGAAAGATTGCCTGCCCAGAGCAGGAAGCAACACACATTCCGCAGCCAATACACTGTACATCAGGGTCAATTTGAGGAAGTGCTGTAATATCATTTCCAACCTGAATGCAATGCTTGGGGCAAGCATCCTGACAGGGGTTGCATGGGATATTTTGTGTGCATTCTATCACGGGGTGCACACCAACTTCATGGATAACACCGGGAAAGCGCTCCGCTTCTTCTCTGGTTAAATGGCCTTTTGTAAGCAGCGTTTGAGAGATATCAATACCTTCCTCGGTTTTCTCAATTTTTTTGCCGCGGTTTTTGGGAGCAAACATTCCCTGACGCAAATCATCTAAATCTTCAAGCAGCGTCTTCAGGGATTCTTTTTTTTCGTCCTCTGTGCAGAAATCAAGATACTGCGCCGCGCAGATTCCTGCCATGCGGCCTTCTATCATGGCAGAACTTGCTTCTTCTATACCGGAAACATCGCCTGCCGCATAAATGCCCGGTATGGAAGTTTCACCGTAATCACCGCATACCGGCACCTGACCGCCGCGCTTTGGATCATCGACCATGTCACAGCCAGCCATCATGAGCAGCTGTGACATAGGAGACAGTCCCACCGCAACACAAATGGTATCCACATCAAAGTGCTCTTCTGTGCCGGGTATCGGCTTGAAGTGCTCGTCAACCTGACTAATAATGGCACCGGTAACACAGTCCGTCCCCTCAGCTTTCGTAATGGTATGAGAAAGGTAAAATGGTACTCCGCAGCGAGCTACTTTAGCCGCATGAACGCCATAGCCTCCGATACGCGGCGCGGCATCTACCAGTGCCTTCACTTCACACCCCGCCTGCAAGAGCTGAAAACTGACAACCAAACCGACATTGCCGCTGCCAAGCATGAGGATTTTTTCACCAGGTTTGACACCATGCAGATTCATCATCGTCTGGGCCGCGCCTGCACCGATAACCCCCGGCAAAGTCCAGCCTTCAAACGGGACCATGTTTTCAGAAGCGCCGGTTGCCACAATGATGCTGTCTGCTTTGTAGTGGAAGATATGATCCTCCTGCCGCACGACAACTTCCTTGCCGGGATAAATACCAATGACAGGTGAATTGAGCTTTACATCAACATTATCTGAAGCTTCCTGAAGAAGCTGCTCGCCAATTTTGTAGCCGCGGATTTTTGCCTTATGTTTTTTGGAGCCGAAAAATTTATGAATTTGTTTAAAGAGCTGGCCGCCCGGTCTTGCATTTTCATCAAATACGGCAACTGACATTCCTCGTTTGGAAGCTTCAATCGCTGCACTCAGGCCGGCCGGGCCGGCACCTATGATAATCAGATCATACCTTTTCATTTATCTTTCACCTCGGCCTTTGCTCTAGTACCGTATTGTGTCTGCACTTTCATGCCTTCTTTAAGGGGGGTGATGCAGGTGCGAATGTTGGGCTTCCCGTCTACCACCATAACACAGTCCGTGCAGCGGCCAATTGCGCAGAAGATGCCGCGCGGCTTGTGCTGCTTTGCTGTGTAGCGGTGTATCATGACGCCATTCGCTTTCAGTGCTGCTGCAATTGGCTCTCCCTCACAGCCTTTCAGTTCCCGCCCGTCAAGTGTAAAACGAACTTCCCGGCCCTTTTTGATTTTCCCTAAAATGGGGTGTTCCGTAATGCGTTCCATAGTATCCTCCTACCGCTCTATGCCATCATTGCTGAGCAGGTCTTCTGCGAAATAAAAGATAAGTGATTGAATACTGTTTAAAATTCATGGTATATTCAATTTAACCTCAGGTTTGCAGCCGCGCTTTCATTCAGGCAAGTTCCGGCTTCTCCCAAAGATTCAGTTTGGTTCCAATACCAAGCTCTTTAGCCTTGCGGAGACATTTACATCCCCATCCGATGTCTTCCGTCGGCATACCACCGACTGCATAGACAATGATTTGATCTTCCGAGGTACGGCCGGTTTTGTAACCGTTGATAATATCACCGATATCTGTAATCCCCTCTCTGGGAATTTTACCGGTGGACACAAGGTCGTAGAAACACATGCCAATCAGTGTGGAAACTGTCTTCTGAGTGGGATACTGCTGACCAACGCCCCAACCCTCATACATTTTATAATTGTCGGAAACCAACTTACATTTTGACTGATCAGCAAGGAAATCCTCATCCATCAGCAATGCTGACGTACTCATCACAAGAGCACCCGGTTTCAGCCATTCTCCTTTTATATAAGGGTTATCTTCAAATTTGGGGGCATTATTGGTACCAAAACAAATGATGTCAGCGTCCTTACAAGCCTCTTCGTAATTTTCGCATACCACATAATTTTTAATCTGTGGAAAATGCTCTTTGCAATAAGCAACAAACGCGTCGATACCTTTCTGACTGCGGCCCTTAACTTTCACCGTATCTATTGTCGGCTGTTCTGTCAAAAATGCATCGACAGCTGTCTTACCCATGACACCAGGACCAATAATAGATGCAACTTTAGGATTTTTCCTGCAAAGGAATCTTGCTCCAAGTCCGGGAACAGCACCTGTTCGAGTAGCACTGAGGACATTTGCAGACATATAGGCTACGGGCACACCCGTCTCGGTATCCATCAAAGTCAGCATCAGTATCGACCGCGGAAGGCCCTTGGAACGGTTGCGCTGGTCAGAACCATAGCACTTAATCCCACTCATATGGAACTCTCCGCCAACATAGGCAGGCATGGCAACCACACGTTTGTCTGGTGCATCAAGCGGCATTCCCTCAATATCCGACGTTTCCGGAAACCGCATCTTAATGCCGTGTTCGTTGTTGCTTGGCCCACCCATGCGGTAATCTCCTTTACTCATAAGAGAGAAAACCTCCTGCATGGTGTCAATACAGCCTTTCATATTGCGCACACCTGCACGCAGCATATCCTTTTCACTTAGATACAGAAAATTAATATTTGTATTCATCTTCATAGCTCCTTTTTTATTGATAATTTATAAGTAAGGAATTGTCAAAAACTGTCTGACTGGTTTTTACATTAAGTTGGAATCCAGTTCCACATCAATATGGGACGCAAAGGCTTCACCAAACCGAGCTTTGCAGCGGAAATAAAATACACAGCCAAGAACAGCCCAACTGCCAAACCAGATCCATTCCTGCCAAACCAACGCTGAGTTTGCAAACGGGAGCGGAACAATATATAACAGCATGAAAATTCCGGACATAATCACTGCAAGGACACCGACCAGTTTGCCGTGTTTGACTTTATAAGGACGGTTCATCTTTGGCTGCTTAATGCGAAGTACAAGAAAAGAAAGCGAAACCATCATATAGGCAATACATACTGCCAGAGAACCTGCATCCACAATCCACGTAAGCATCTTGCGGCCAAAAAATGGAGCAATAATCGTTACAAGACCGATGAACAGCAGAGCATTGACCGGTGTCTTATGCTTTTCACTCAGTTTGCCAAACCAGTTGGGAAGCATTTTAGACTCTGCCATCGAATAAACTGCTCGGCTCCCGCCCATCAGGAAAGCATTCCAAGAGGTAATAATACCGGACACACCGCCGATAATCAGGACTTTTGCCATTGCACTGCTGTTGAAAGCAATCTTCATCGCATCTGCGGACGGAAGGCTGGTCTCAGACATTTTGGAAACGGGCAGGACATAACCAACTGCAAAAACAACTGCTGCATAAAAAATGAAAGCAAGTATAATGGACAGAAGCATAATTTTGCCAAGTTTGCGGTAAGGTACATTCACTTCTTCTGCTGCCTGTGGAATCACATCAAAACCGACAAAATAGAAGGGCGTCATGACCGCAACTGTTAAAATACCGCCTAAGTTCGTGAATGGAGAACCAGTCTGTGCTGCAAATGCAGAAGATTTTACATTGGACAGATTGCCGGACTTCAAAGATCCAACAACCAAAAGGATGCCGGCTGCAGCAATAATAACGGTTAAAACCGTCTGAACAATGGCAGCTGTTTTTGTACCGACAATGTTAAGTACCAAAACGCAAATAGCAGCGATAACCGCAACGGCTACCCAGGAAGCATAAACCTTGAAGCCTCCGATTGTGTACATATAACCCTGCAGAAATTTTGGGAAAAGCCATGTCAGCACAGTTGGAAAAGCACATGCCTCAAAAGCAGCAATCGAAGCGTACCCAAGTATGATCTCCCATGTGCAGATAAAAGAAGCAGTCGGACCCAGCGCTTTGTAGCTAAAAACATGTTCACCACCGCACTGCGGCATAGCAGGTGTCAGTTCCGCATAGGTTAGACCGACAAAGTAAATCATAATGCCGCCAATCAGGAAAGCAATAATGGCACCGATAGTTCCCGCATTCCTAATCCAGTCCCCTGTACTGACTACCCAAGCCCAACCGATCATGGCGCCAAAAGCTATGACCAAAATGTCTTTTTGACTCAGGACCTTATCAAATTTTGATTTTGCCATTTGGATTCCTCCTTCAACAATACCGCTAATACATCATTTTCTATAAAAAAGCGCTGTTACTGTAGACTTACAGTAACAGCGTCATTGCCGGAAGAAAAATAAAAGGCGGTCTTACCCGAAGCAGATGCTTCGAATAAGACCGCCTTGTCTTAGCAAAAATCAAAAGTAAAGGAACATTGCTCAACCTAACTTGTCAGTTCCTTTTGGAACGTTTTCTGTATTATACCCTGTTTTTGGTCTTATGAAAATAGCCAATTTAAATATTTTTATAGGTGCCAATTCCAGTTGCCTTTTGAAACAGGCCAATGTATAATGAAAAAAACGCGAAAGGGAAACAGGAGGAGGGACCTTCTTTATGCTTTACATTAACAGAAGCAGTAAAACACCAATTTACAAACAAATCTATGATTCCTTTAAAGAGGATATATTGACAGGCCGGTATGCCCCACAAACCCGGCTGCCCGCAACTCGGCGGCTGGCAAAAGACTTAGGTGTCAGCAGAAATACAGTTGATCTGGCTTATCAGCAGCTGGTACTGGAAGGCTATATCGTGCCGCACGCCTGCTCGGGATTTACAGTTGAACCAATTGCACCTTCCACCGTGTACCAGCCTGTTAAACGCAAAGATACTGCAGAAGAACAGCAAAAGCCCAAAAATAAAATCCAGTATGATTTCTGGTATCCGCTGCTGGACTGCAGCCTCTTTCCCATGAAAACATGGAAGAAGCTGTACTGCAGTGCACTTTCGGAAATCGGTTCCTCAAAATTTATTTCCTATCCGGAAAGGCAGGGGGAACCACAACTTCAAAAAGCAATTGCCGATTATCTTTTCCGTTCCCGCGGCGTTCACTGCGCACCTCACCAAGTAATCGTCAGCTGCGGAATTCAGTTTAATTTGGAACTTTTGCTCAAGCTGTTTGACCCGTCCTGCTGTACAGCAGCAATGGAGGAACCCGGTTACAACGGTGTTAGGGACCTGTTACAAGCAAACCATTTCCGCGTTAGTCCGATTCCCGTGGACCATGATGGGATAGTAACCCAACATTTAAAAGACTGCAGAGCGAGTCTTCTTTATATCACACCGTCCCATCAGTTTCCAACCGGTGCTATTCTGCCTGTAAACAGGCGGATGGAGATACTTGACTGGGCCAAACAGCAGAATGCCTATATCATTGAAGATGACTATGACAGTGAGCTTCGTTATTTTTCCAACTCAATCCCCTCGCTCCAATCTATCGATCGCAATGATAGAGTCATTTATCTGGGAACATTTTCAAAAGTTTTGGCTCCGGGACTGCGCATCTCCTATTTGGTGCTCCCCCCTCAGTTGCTTGAGCGCTACAGGCAAATCTGCGGTTTTTACCTCTGTCAAGTTCCTTACACCAATCAACTGGCACTGACAGAATTCATCAACAGCGGTTATCTTGAGCAGCACATCCGCCGCGTCCGTCATGCATACAGTGAAAAACAGGCAAAATTTTTATCCGCTATCGACCGCGTCTTCGGCGAAAGAATCCATTTATTCTCCAAAAA
This sequence comes from Ruminococcaceae bacterium UBA4871, assembly GCA_002399445.1. Classification (GTDB taxonomy): domain Bacteria; phylum Bacillota; class Clostridia; order Oscillospirales; family Acutalibacteraceae; genus Caproicibacterium. Next base: position 91,396 of record DHDR01000027.1, read on the forward strand.
TGCCGGTCTGCATATGCTGGCAGATATTGAAACCACACTTACTTCTGAAGAGCTGATCCAGCGGGCTGAAAAAGTTGGGATTCGCGTCTACTCTGCCAAATTTTGCTGGAGCAGCCCTGCCACTGCTCCGGAGCATCAGCTGATCCTGGGTTACGGCAGCATACCCGCACAGGATTACGAACCAGCACTCAGGCTGCTTTATCATGCATGGTATGAAATATAAAAAAGCAATTTGCCGACCGCTTTGACAAGTGGAAAGCCAATTGCTCTTTTATTGAAAAGTAAAAATCAATAATATTCCATCTACAGTCAAGACACCTGAACACCTGAAAACCTCTGTAGAAATCAGGCCGTTAGACTGCAGCTGAGGTCTTTTCCGGCTCATCCAAAGAGGCCTTTCCGGTCAGCAGCAATGGATTGAGCATCTTTTGCAGCTGCTCATCTGACAATCCGCTTTCCCTGCGGGCAAGCTCCGTAAATGGTTCACCTGTTTTAAGTGCTTTTTTGGCAAGGTGAGCTGCCTTGCAGTAGCCAATGAAAGGAGTCAAAGCGGTGGCAGTGCCCGTACCTGCCTCCAAAAGCATGCGGCAGTGGTTTTGATCGGCTTTGATTCCTGAAATACAGTTGACGGTCAAGGTCTCAGTGGCGTTCGCCATTTCTTCCAGAGAATCAAACAGTCTGTCAAATAAAACCGGTTCAAAAGCATTCAGCTCCATTTGTCCCGCTTCAGCAGCCATGGTTATCGCAGCATCATTTCCAACTACTGCAAAGCAAACCTGCGTAACGACTTCAGGAATGACAGGATTAACTTTGCCGGGCATGATGGAGGAGCCGTTTTGCATAGCTGGCAGCAAAAGTTCACCAAGGCCAGCACGGGGGCCGCTGGAAAGCAGACGCAAATCATTGCACATCTTAGACAGGCTGACTGCACATGCCTTGAGCGCACCGGAAACCGAAACAAAGCAGTCCAGATTCTGCGTCGCATCCATCTGGTCCGGTGCTGATGTCAACCTATGCCCAGTCAGTTTACTCAAAATAGGAGTCACTCTGCGGCGGTAAACAGGCGTTGTGTTAATTCCGGTCCCAATAGCCGTTCCGCCTAAATTAAGGCTGCAAAGTTCCTTTTCAGAACTTTTAATGCGTTCTGCAGTACGGCCAACCATGTTGGCAAAAGCGCCGAATGTCTGACCAAAACTTTCCGGAACAGCATCCTGCAATTGCGTTCGCCCAATTTTAACGACATCTTTCAATTCTTCGGCTTTGTCTTCCAGTGCTTCTTTCAATGCATACAGTTGCAGCAGCAGCGGTTTCGTCAAATCCAGAGCGGTCAGTTTTCCTGCCGTTGGAAAAACATCATTCGTCGACTGCGACATATTCACATGATCATTCGGGTGAACAAGAGAATATTCCCCCTTCTGTCCGCCAAGATACTCAATCGCGCGGTTTGCAATCACTTCATTTGCATTCATGTTTGCAGAAGTGCCAGCCCCGCCTTGTATGGGGTCCACAATGAACTGTTCGTGCAGTTTGCCGGAAATAACATCATTGCAGGCCTGCACAATGGCCTGCATGCGCTGATAATCCAGCGTACCTGCTTCATGGTTTGCTAAAGCTGCCGCTTTTTTAATTTGTGCCAGATTACAAATGAACTCGGGGCGCAATTGTCGGCCGGTAATTGGAAAATTCTCTTTCGCACGAGCACTCTGCACGCCGTAATAGGCAGAATCCGATATTTCTTTTTCACCGATTGAATCGCTTTCCAAACGCATATTTATATTCCCTCCAAATGATGTTCTGCTAGAATTTTCTGGCCCCTCAGATGGTCACTGCTTTAATTGCATATGACTATAGCACTTTGTCTGAGCGAATGTAAATAGCCGTATGAAAATATGTAGATTAAAAAATATTTAACGGCAGTTGACTTTTAAGAAAATGTTTATTTCCATGCTTGAGCTTAATTAATTTATGTCACGAAATGCAGAGCACATCATTTATATCTTATCGAATTTAAAAAATTAAGCGTTTGCCGTTTCACATGCTTTATGCCCATCTCTGTCAAAATGAATAAAAACCAGTGTATTTAGCTGCTATGTTTTAATAATATTGGATAGTTTCACCATTTTCCCACTATACTGTCAGCACTGAGCAGCAAATGAAACATTTAGTTTCGGATAAAACGTGATAAAAACTCTTGAGTACGTGGATTCTGGGGATTATCAAAAATCATTTCAGGAGTTCCTTCTTCTGCAATAATCCCCTGATCCATAAAGATAACGCGGGTTGACACATCCTTTGCAAAAGCCATTTCATGTGTAACAATAATCATTGTGAGCCCTTCTTTTGCCAAATCACGCATCACTTCCAGAACTTCTCCAACCATTTGAGGATCAAGTGCACTGGTAGGTTCGTCAAAAAGCAGTACATCCGGTTCCATAACCAGCGCACGGGCAATCGCCACACGCTGCTGCTGACCGCCGGAAAGCTGAGCCGGCTTTGCATGAATATAAGGAGCCATCCCTACTTTTTCTAAATACTTGATTGCCAGCGTATACGCTTCTTCCTGCCCCTTTTTTAGAACTTTTCTGGCACCAACCATGCAATTCCCCAATACCGTCATATTATGAAACAAATTGAAGGACTGAAAGACCATTCCTACATGTGCCCGATAGGTATGTAAATTAAATTGAGAAGTTAGGATATTCCGGCCATTGAATAAAATCTCTCCGGAGGTTGGAATCTCAAGCCTATTGATACAACGGAGCATCGTCGACTTTCCGGAACCCGAAGCACCGATAATGCAAATGACATCTTGACGGTTTGTAGCAAAGTCAATGTCCTGAAGTACCCTGTGATTGCCGAAGGATTTGCTTAAATGCTTTACCTGCAGAATGGGTACCTGTGTTTTCATCTCAGCCATGCGCGCATAACCCCTTTCGTTTTTTTCTTGTCCGGTAATGTTCCACTTGGATCATTCATTGGATCTGCCAGCTGATAATAGTCAGAGCCATCAATCTTATGTTCGATCCAGCGCAGCAGTCTTGCACAAATAAAGGTCATAATAAAGTAGAAAACACTGATAATAAAATATGTTTCAAAATAACGATAGTAAACACCTGCAGCAGATTTTCCGTTAAAGTACAGTTCTGTTACAGAAATAACATTTAATACCGATGTATCTTTAATATTAATAATCAGGTTGTTTCCAATCTGCGGCAGAATATTGCGGAAAGTCTGCGGCAGAATGACACTCGTCATGGTTTGCCAATGGGTCATTCCAATCGCTTCAGCGGCTTCTGTCTGTCCCTTGTCAACCGACTCGATTCCTCCGCGCACAGTCTCTGCCATGTAAGCACCTGTGTTGACTGAAACAACAAAAAATCCGGCAAAAAGTGGGGTCATATTAATATTGAACAGCTGCATGGAACCATAAAAAAGGACCATGGCCTGCACCATCATGGGGGTGCCACGAAAAATTTCTATATAAGCCAAAAGCAGAAACTGAAGAATTTTGTATAGTGCTTTGATGAATATATTCTTATCACGCCCTGGTTTTGGTATTGTCCTCAACACGCCGACTAGAAGGCCGATAATACAGCCAAAAAATGTACCTATCAGCGCCAAAATCAGCGTTGTTTCACAACCCTGCAAAAAATATGTACCATATTTTTTAAGCAGGAACACAACCCAATCCATAAAAGTTACCGGTGCATTCATATTAATCACCCCTATTTTATTTTTCCAGTGAAGGAAATACCGGCATCACCGAATTGCCGAGCTCCTTTATTTTGTAATCGGAAACGATTTTATCGATTGCCTGAATCACAATATGCATCTGTTCTTCTGTACCAATGGAAATTCTTACATAATCCCGAATACGCGGTTGGTCATAGTACCGAATCAAGATGCCATGTTCTTTCAGTTTCCGGTAAAGATACTCGGCCGGCACAGCAAGAGGCTTTACAAAAAGAAAATTTGTGTTCGACTTTAGCACGGCAAATTTGCGGGCGAGAAGTGCTCTTCTGAATGCGTCTCTAACTTTTTCCGTTTCATGTAAGCACTTTTTTGTATATGCAGTATCTTGAAGAGCGGCACATCCAAGGACCTGTGAAACGGTATTAAGGCTGTCTGGATTAAAAGCAGCTTTCATCAGAGCAAGATCTTCAATATTTTTTGCGGATGAAAAAGCCAATCCGATACGTGCTCCGGCAAGATTATGCGATTTGGACATCGTGTGAATAACCATCAGGTTATCATATTGGTTTATCAGCGGTACACAGGTTTCGTTGCCAAAGTCCACATAAGCTTCATCAATCACAACCAAATGATTCGGATTGGACAGGAGAATACGCTCGATGTCTTTTAAATGAATTTTCAACCCAGTTGGTGCATTGGGATTTGCCAACATTACATTGCTGCCGCAGTGACAGTAATCTTCGACACAAATGCTGAAATCTTTTTGTACCGGTATTTCTTGGTATTGAAGGCTGAAAAATTCAGAGAAAGTTCTGTAAAAATTATAGGTGACATCAGGGAAACAAAATCCCTCTCCACAGCTGTTGTATGCAATCATACAGTAAGCAAGAATGACGTCCGAACCACTGTCAACAAAAACCTGTTCCGGCTCAAGGCTGTAATAGGCAGCCGCTGCTTTTCTCAGTTCCGTACATTGAGGGTCAGCATAAAGGTTTTGGCCCGCCAAAATTGCATCCGTTACCGACCTGATTGCAAGTAAAGACGGCGGATATGGCGACTCATTTGCATTAATTTTAATAATATTTTTTCCTCTTAATGATTCACCAAGATGGTAGCCTTCTTTCTTTAGAAATTTTTTACTTAGAAATTTCCCCATATTGCTTACTCCTTTATCCCACATACACGTCAATTGACAGTTTGTTTAATACCCATAATAGAAACCTTTCAAGATAAATGGTAAGTCATTTGAAAGCTTCTTAGACTATTCTGCTTTGAACAGCAGGTTTTAATCATACACGATTTTAACAGCCCGGCAGAAAATGATCATAAAACAAAAGAGACTCAACAGAGCCGGAAAAGCAAGTTTTCCTTATATGCTCTGCTGCATCTCTGCAGCATATCATCGCTTTTATATAAGTATGAATGATTTCCAACCATTTTTCAAGCGGAATTGAATTTTTCATTTTTATAATATTCATTTTGCACCATTTTGTTAATTTCTGCTATATTTTTACGGTATATTATTTAAAAACAAAGTTTATTGTCTGATATATTCAAATTTGTAATATCAAACCATCCATTTGCCGCATGGAAAGCATTTTAATCAATTTATTGGTGCCATAACCAGCAAGAAGGCATTGCTCTATTCTACGAATTTCGTTTTTATGGATTTTACCCTGTAAATTTTTTGAGATTCAGTTCCTTTTTTTATGATTGAATCGCATTTATATTGGTCAGTGGTACATGCTTGTGTTTAACATTCTTGAATAAATTGAATTAAAAATATTCATTTTCACTTGACAATTGGCTCTTCATTCATTATAATGAATGTAATATTCAGGAAGTTAAACCAATGAGGGCGTTAACTTGTACGAGTTAACGCCCTCATTCTACTTTTAAACAGATGCACTTCTCCAAACATCTGCAAATCTTATTTTATATACGAGCGAGGTAATGAAAAGTGAAAAAGAGAAAAGGCAAATCATTCAGAAAAGCTGTATCTGGTGTACTGGCACTGGCGTCATTCGCTTTGGTCTTTTCAGGCTGCGGTGCAAGTGCCAGTCCATCAGCCGGGGCAGCTGGGAATTCAGCTTCTTCCGCTAAAAAGCCATTTAAGATTGCACTGGAATGTGCCTATGCACCTTACAATTGGACACAAACGGACAATTCAAATCAAGCGGTTCCCATCCAAGATTCCTCCAGCTATTGTAATGGATATGATATTCAAATTGCCAAAAAAATTGCTGACAAAATGGGCTGCGAGTTACAAGTCTTCAAGACAGAATGGACGTCTATTCCCACCGCTATTACATCCGGCAAAGTGGATGCGGGTATCTGCGGCATGACCGTTACTGCTGAACGCAAAAAAACACTTCTTTTCAGCAATCCCTACTACACGTCCAAATACGTTGCGCTTGTCAAAAAAAGCGGAAAATACGGCAATGCAAAGAGTGTTGCTGACTTGAAAGGCGCAATATGTACATCGCAGCAGAGTACCTCTTGGTATCCGCTGCTGTCACAGATTCCGAATGCGAATGTTCAGCCTGCATTGGCGGATGTACCTACCATGCTGGTGTCCCTGACTTCTGGAAAATGTGATATGCTTTCATGTGACAAACCGACTGCCATGGCTGCAACCAGAGCATACCCGCAGATTCAAATGATTGATTTTGCAAATGGGAAAGGTTTCAAAGCGGATGCTGAGCAAACACATGTCTGTGCTGCTGTTGCAAAAGGCAATACAGAACTGAAAGCAAAAATCGACAATGCCCTAAAAACGATCAATGAATCTGAACGCACAAAATTAATGGACTGGTGTGTAAAGAACCAGCCATCCACCACCTGAAACGACGAAAAAAGAAAACCTGCATCTCCCACTCTCCGGCTAACGGTGCTGTGGGTTTTTCTTTTGCAACAAAATACAGATACATACTCTTTTACTTTACGGCACCAGAGAAACTAATGATGACAGCACGTGTATTCATCGCAACTTTGACTTCTCACGAGTGGTGTAGAAGCATTGCTTACCTTGGGAAAAGATAAGACGCGGAACAGCCTGTAAAAAAGCTTCCGATGTTGTCTTACATATTTGAATACAGCATAAAAGCTTTTGACCACCCAGCACAGAGCTGGAGCCAAAAGCTGCAAAAGTATATTTGTAGTGGTATAGTGAA
>DHDR01000008.1 GCA_002399445.1 Ruminococcaceae bacterium UBA4871
TCCACTTATTTAATATAGATCCATTGCTTTTGAATATTTTGGAAACGTATGCAAATAATAAAAGAATTAAAAACATGAAGGAGCAGTTTAAATGGGAGTAGTTTGTAACTGTACTGACAAATATCAAACTTGTATTGATGAATGTAATCGGTGCGCACAGGCGTGTCATGAGTGTATCAAGTTGTGTCTTGGTGAGTCTGATGCATCGGCTCGGAAGGATGTCATTGGACAAATGATGGAATGTGCCAGCATCTGTAAAGAAGCTGCATGTCTGATGTCTTCAGATTCCAAACATGTCAAGAAATTTTGCCAGTTGTGTGCGACTGTTTGCAATGAATGCTCCACCGATTGTGCAAAGTTTAAAGATGATCACTGCCAGAAATGCGCCGCTGAATGTAAAAAATGCGCTGATGTTTGTCAGTCAATGTGATGGCTGCCGCCTTTCGGGGCGGCTTTTTCTTGTATTGATTTTGCCGTTATAGACGGATAGGCAAAATTCTGACGGTTTTCCAGCATTATTTTCGGGGACAATCGGCCCTGCAGTTCCTGCCCGTAGGAGAATCGTATCCGGATAAGGCAGGGAGGAGCAGATGCACCAAAGATGTGAGGGACTATTTTTGAAAAGATTTTCTTTCAAAGGTCCGTTTATCATATAGCCTGCATAGGACACCCTTATCGTTTGGATAAATCATAAATAATAATATTTCATATTGACAAAATTTGATTTGGCGCATATACTAATAACACATCAAATAATTTTGATATGAGGTGATAATTTGACAACGGTTTATGAGAAACATGCAAAGGTGTTCAAAGCACTTTGCGATGAAAAGCGTTTACGCATACTTGAACTTTTGCGCGGCGGAGAGAAATGCGCCTGTGTTTTGCTGGAACAGTTGGACTTGGGACAGTCGGGACTTTCTTACCACATGAAAATTTTGGTTGAATCGGGTATTGTGGAGAGCCGGCAGGAAGGCAAATGGACACATTATAAAATCAGTGAACAGGGCAGTGCTTATGCCTGCACTTTGCTGAAGGAATTAACAACGCCGAACGCAGCTAAAGAAGAGAATATATGCTGCTGCCCTTAAAAGTCATCGTGACAGTGGCTTTTAAGAGCAGAACACATCAAAATTATTTGATATGACATGATTGTTATTTGATGAAAGTGAGGTTTATCTCCCATGCAGATACTAAAAGCGATTTGGGACTTTTTCCAATATCAGATTCTTGGCATGAAATGGCTGGACGGACTGATTGGAAACGGACTATCCGCCATGGGCCTTGACACGTCTACCCGTTTAATCGGAAGTATCGAGTTTTTCCTTTATGACGTAATTAAGATTACCATACTTCTGTGTTGCTTGATTTTTCTTATCAGTTATATACAAAGCTATTTTCCGCCGGAGCGCAGTAAACGAATTCTGGGGCGTTTCCATGGCATTGGGGCAAACTGCATTTCGGCACTTCTGGGTACGGTAACGCCGTTTTGTTCCTGCTCTTCCATTCCACTGTTTATCGGTTTCACGTCAGCCGGACTTCCTGTTGGGGTAACATTCTCGTTCCTGATTTCCTCCCCAATGGTTGACCTTGGCTCGCTTTTTCTGCTGATGAGCATATTTGGAGCAAAGGTGGCTATCATCTATGTAGTCGTTGGTCTGATCGTCGCGGTTGTCGGTGGCACGATCATTGAAAAGATGCACATGGAGAAATATGTGGAGAGCTTTATTTTGACGGCCGGAAGCGTGGACATTGAATCACCGGACCTGACAAAGAAGGATCGGCTGATTTATGCGAAGGAGCAGATGGTGTCTACCTTCAAAAAAGTATTTCCCTATATTTTGATTGGCGTGGGCATCGGTGCAATTATCCATAACTGGATTCCAGCAGAATGGGTATCACTTGTACTCGGAAGTAAAAATCCTTTCGGCGTTGTTCTGGCAACCCTTATCGGTGTCCCAATGTACGCCGACATCTTCGGCACAATTCCCATTGCGGAGGCACTATTATACAAAGGTGCGCAGCTTGGTACGATCCTGTCGTTTATGATGGCGGTCACTACGCTGTCCCTGCCGTCATTGATTATGCTTCGTCAAGCGGTCAAACCAAAGCTGCTGGCACTGTTTATCGTCATATGCACGGTCGGTATTATCCTTGTAGGCTACTTTTTCAATGCTTTTCAAGGGCTGATTCTATAGGAGGAAAATATTATGGCAAAAACATGGTATCCCGTTATTGATTATCTTGTCTGTGCAGAATGCGGCACCTGCGCTGCAAAGTGTCCTCATGGTGTTTTTGATTCTGCAAAGGCTCCGTCACCTGTCGTGAAAAATCCGGAAGCCTGCATTGACCATTGTCACAACTGCGGGAACCGCTGTCCGACTGGAGCGATTACTTATGTTGGAGACAACACAAGCTGGGTGCCACCGCACGGTACACAAAAATCCAAGGAAACTGGCTGTTCCTGCGAGGGCCATTGCTGCTGACCAATCACAATAACTGATAAAGGAGCGAACTGAAAATGTCATTATTTAAAAAGAAAAAGGAAGAGAAATCCTGCTGCTGCGGGGGAAACTGCAATGCGGAAAGCATGGCAAAGGCTGAAAGCGCTAAAACCGCGGGGGCAAGTGTGAAGGTGCTTGGAAGCGGATGCGCAAAGTGCAACCAGCTTGAAGCAGCTGCAAAGGAAGCCCTTAAGCAGCTCGGTATGGATACGACGATTGACCATGTGACCGATTTCTCACAAATAGCTGCCTACGGCGTGATGTCAACGCCGGCGCTTGTGATAGATGGAAAGGTAGTCTCTTACGGAAAAGTCCTAAAGACCGAGGATGTTGTGAAAATTCTGCAAAAAGTAAGATGAATTTCGTTAGGACGGTTTCAGTATGAGCAAACCAAAGGTAGCTTTTATCTGTGTCCATAACTCCTGTCGAAGTCAGATAGCTGAGGCATTGGGAAAGCACTTTGCCGCTGACGTTTTTGAAAGTTATTCTGGTGGGACAGAACTAAAGGATGTTATCAACCCAGATGCGGTACGTCTTATGAAGCAGATCTATGGAATTGATATGGGACAGAGTCAGCATCCAAAACTGCTTACGGAATTACCGCCTGTGGATGTGGTCATAACAATGGGTTGTCACGTGGTATGTCCCTATCTGCCATGCAAACAATGCGATGACTGGGGGCTGACCGACCCAACAGGGAAAAGTGATGCAGAGTTCATTTCTGTAATTCACACAATTGAAGGTAAGATTATAAAATTAGCAAAATCATTAAAATAGGAACTTCAATGCTAAGGTCAGTAGTTAAATGAGAAACTACCGGCCTTAGCATTTTTCAGTATATCTGTCAGGATTTTTTATTTGCAGTTTTTGGTTTTGTGTAGTTAAGCGCCTGTGCCGAATCCGAAAGTCCGGCTGTGGTGGGGTCGTTCACGATTCCCAGAATCGTGAGCAGTGCAAAGGCCGCGTTGACAACTGCAAGAAGGCGGTTGCCCAAGTCACCAAAGTTAAGCTGAAATCCGAACACAGCTGCGAATGTCTGGACAAGCAGTAAAGCCGAAGGGATGACTGCAAGCCAGAATTCCTTGTTTTGAAGCCGTACTCGCCAGTTTACTTTCATTTCTCCAATACCTCCAGTTCATCATGAATGTCGTCAATCCGGTGATGTATCGTACTTTTCCACTTCTTGCCCCAGTTCCTTCAGATGACCATCTACTAACTGGTTAGATTTTCGGATGCTGCCTTATGTATCGAAAACGGTATTCACAAAGGCAATCAGCGCAGCGATTATGTTGTGTGCGGTATCTTTCACATCCCTTTCAGTATATAGATTCCGCTATTCAAAAATGCCTTTCCTTTAAAATCGTTTATTTATTTGGGCACGGTCAATAACTTGTACGAAACGGCAAAGCGCCTTTTTGGATTTCCAAAATAAAAAGCGCCCATCTAACGCATGTAACGTTGAATGGGCGCTTTTGACAATCCAGTATAGGTTAATATTTTTCGTGACTTTATGCCAACGCCAACTGAATGTTTAGATTATGGGAATTCAATACTGTGTCAGGCAGGGGTAAGGGAGACACCGAAGCCAATGACCAGACAGGCAATTACGAGTGTAATGAGAGCCCACTTCATCATAGCACGCAGCACTTTGCTGTCTTGACCGACTAAACTGACAGCCGCTACAGCAGTAGCAATACACTGAGGAGAAATTACTTTGCCGATGCCGGCTCCCAAAGAGTTTGCTGCAGCAAGCCAATACTGGGAAATGTGGATTTGCTGTGCAGCAGCTGTTTGCAAAGTACCGAGAAGTACTTCAGTGTTGGTGCCGCTTCCAGTGACAAATGCACCGATAGCGGCAATAATAGGTGCTACGAATGGATAGTAGTGACCCGTGAGTGTGACAAACAGATGTGCCATGTCTGAAATCATACCGGAATAAGTCATGATTTTTGCGACTGCCAGCACAGCCATAATTGTAATGATGGTTTTCGACATCTGTTTCATCGTTCCGGTGAAAGCTTCTCTCATCATTTTCCCGTTAGCTTTCTGCACGATACTGCCGAGAATCGCTGCAATAAAGATTAGCACACCCGGGGTATTGATCCAAGCAAATGAGATTTTGCCGGCACCGTGAGCCGAACTGATCTGCAGTGTGGATTTAAAGCTGGAAAGGAAGCTGTTGATGGGCGGAACGAGTTTAGACGTCAGCAGTAAGAAAACAAAGATGAGGATAAAGGGCATTAGGGCAACAGACAGCTTCATTGCTGCCGGTTTGCTCTGCCCCGATTCGGTATTTGCAATGGCGCCGGAAGCGTTACTCTGCTCCGATTCGGTATTTGCAATGGTGCCGGAAACGTTGCTCTGCTCCGGTTCGTTCTTTGCAATGGCACCGGAGACAATGTTGTTCATATCGTATTCCGCAGGAATTGGTTTGTTCTTGCGGGCTTTAGCCATTAAAAATGTGCAGACAAGGGAAACAACACAGCCCACAATTACGGTCAGCTCTGGACCTAGAAAATAGGAAACGATGAGTTCAGGTACAACGAAGGATACTCCTGAGACCAGAGTAATGCCCACGACACCTTTAAGGGCTTTGGGGCCGCCGCCTCCGGCAATTACCATTAGAAATGGTGACAAGATCATAAATGGCACCATTTGAAACACGGTTGTAAAGGCCAGCGGCAGCATGTGCAGTCCGGTGATGGCCTGCAGGGTAACGGTTGGAATGCCAACCGATCCAAACGCTGTTGGGAACATGTTGGCGATCATGCATACAATGCAGGCTTCAATTGGGTTCATTCCCATTCCTGCCAGCATACTTGCTGGAATTGCAATTGCCGTGCCGAAACCGGCCATGCCTTCCAGAAAGCCGCCGAAACACCATCCGACTAGCAGAATTAAAATACGTTTATCAGCGGAAACACTGGTGAGCATCTGTTTGATGATCTCCATTGCACCGGTTTTTAAAGACAGATTATAAGTAAAGATAGCAGCAATTATAACAAGAATAATGGGCCACAGCGCAACGGCAAACCCTTCTATTGCAGAAGTTAAGCAATCTGTCGCTGGCATATGCCAAAGTGTCAGGGCCATAATAGCGCCAACAACTAAAGCACTGATGCATGCCTTGTGACCGGGCATTTTTAAAACAGTGAGCGCAATAATCAGCCAAAGTATTGGAACAATGGCTAAACAGGATAGAAGCATAAAGACAAGACCTCCCCTAATTTTTCTGTACAGTCACTAAAAATGGCTATCGCTTCTTTCTGACTCTACCACAATTTCTTCTTTTTATGAATACTCAGGAACTGAGATGAACGGGAAACAGATATGAAACCATCAAATTTAGTCTTACTTGGTTCTACCAATTAATTACTTTGGTACTACCATTGTGCAACAATTCACTGTATGGCAAACCTTGACGCACAGGTGGCAAAGGGCTAATATGGGAACGATATAATAAACATTATAAAATAATAAAAGAAAAACGTGGCGTTTTGTGGAATGTACAACAATAGCTTCAACGGCCGTATTTCAGACTAACAATTTCCATCTGACCGTTATTATAAACGCATGTAGACAAAAAGTCTATATATAATTATGTAACAAAAATTATTTTGGCATGTTTAACGAATTTAAACCGGAAGTTTTGTCATAAAAGTAGAATTGCATAAATTTCTAATGAATGCACTTGTATTTTTTTTAAAAAGTGTTAGGATATTATCTGGGCGTAAGTGGACCGACCAATAGCATAACAATTCCCATTATTTTACATTGCCGTCGGCAATGCGTTGGCATGCTTTAAATTTTAGAACCAAAAGAAAAAGAACGGAGGTGCTTGTTCCATTGTCTGTTAATATCCCTTTTGGCAAAGCCGGAATGACTTTGCATGCTGATTTGAGTAATGCAGAAATTTTAGAGTCTCATATCGGGGAGCTTAAAGCAACCGATACAGAGGATGGTCTTGTACAAGCGGCAATGGCCAATCCGATTGATTCTCCTCGTTTAAAGGAACTTGCCGTTGGTAAAACAAGCTGTACCATTATAATCAGTGACCATACTCGTCCGGTTCCCAGCAAGCATATTATTCCGGCTATGCTGTCGGAACTGCGCGAAGGTAACCCCAGCATTGATATTACACTGCTGGTAGCAACTGGTTTTCACCGCCCCTCTTCAAAAGAAGAGCTGGTGGCTAAGCTGGGGCAGGATATTGTAGATCGAGAAAAAATCGTAATACATAATAGCCGAGATGCTTCCAGCAATGTCAAGATAGGCGTGCTTCCATCTGGTGCGGCATGTGTAATTGATAAAATAGCTGCAAAAGCGGATTTGCTTGTTGCGGAAGGCTTTATTGAGCCACACTTTTTTGCAGGCTTTTCCGGTGGACGCAAGAGTGTACTGCCGGGCATCAGCGATCAGGTTACAGTGCTTGGCAATCATTGCTCCAAGTTTATCGATTCCCCTTATGCACGCACCGGTGTTTTGGACGGCAATCCACTGCATAAGGATATGCTTGCCGCTGCGGAAATGGCACATTTGGCTTATATTGTGAACGTAATTATTGATGAAGACAAACGCGTCGTCGATGCTTTTGCCGGCAATCCTGTTACGGCACACCGTCAAGGCTGCGACTTGCTGCTAAAATACTGTAAGGTCAAGCCTGCAAAGCGCGGCGATATTGTGATTTCCAGCAATGGCGGCTATCCGCTGGATCAAAATATTTATCAGAGCGTGAAGGGCCTGACTGCTGCGGAAGCGGCTGCGGCACCGGGAGCTGTATTGATTATGGTCAGCGCGTGTCATGACGGCCACGGGGGAGAAAGTTTCTATCATGCACTGCGTGACTGTGTATCTCCGCAAAAGCTGATGGAGCAGATTCTTGCAACTCCGCAGGACCAGACAAAGCCTGACCAGTGGGAATTTCAAATTCTGTGCCGTGTTTTGTGCAAGCATCATGTCATTTATGTGACTGAGCCGGCACAGCGGAAGACAATTGAAGAAATGAAGATGGCATGGGCACCGGATGTAGACACTGCATTACAGGAAGCGCGCCGCATCAAAGGGGAAAATGCCCATTTGGTTGTCATCCCCAATGGCATCTCTGTGATGGTACAGGAATAAATTCAGATTATATCTTAAGATTTAGATAGATTTTCAATTCAAATTGTTGTAATTTACTTAATTATTTTATAGGGAGGATTTTACCATGGCAAATTCATATCATGCAGTAACCCCTGAGATCCTTGCAGAGCTGCAGAAAGTCGCGTCTGGCCATGTTGCAACTGATGGAGACATCAACCCGGATTATTCCCGCGACGAAATGCCGATTTATGGCACCAAGATGCCAGAAGTTTCGATTGACGTCCAAAGCACAGAAGAAGTCGCAGCAATCATGAAGATTTGTAATGCACACAACATTCCGGTTACCACTCGTGGTGCAGGAACTGGACTGGTGGGCGGCTGCACTCCAATTTGTGGCGGTGTCGTTCTGTGCACCATGCACATGAACAAAATTCTGTCTTATGATTTGGAAAATTTCGCTGTGACTGTGCAGCCCGGTGTACTTCTCCAGCAGCTGGCTGATGACGCATTAAAGCACGGCTGTATGTATCCACCGGATCCTGGCGAAAAAATGGCAACTTTGGGCGGTAATGTAGCCACAAATGCAGGCGGAATGCGCGCTGTTAAGTATGGCACAACCCGTGACTATGTGCGTGCGATGACGGTTGTTCTTCCGACTGGTGATATTGCCCATTTTGGTGGGACTGTATCTAAAACCAGTTCCGGTTACAGCCTGACCAACCTGATGATTGGTTCCGAAGGCACGCTGGGCATTATTACAGAGCTTACCTTGAAACTGATTCCGGCTCCGCAGGCTACAATCAGCCTGATGGTTCCGTTTGAAGATCTGTCAACCTGTATTTCTACTGTGCCAAAATTCTTTATGAAGCATTTCCATCCGCAGGCACTGGAGTTCTTTGAAAAAGAAATCTTGGTTTCTTCTGAAGAATACTTGGGCAAACAGGTCTTTCCGCGCAAGATTGACGGAAAAGATGTTGGCGCTTATCTTCTGGTTACTTTTGATGGTGACTCAATGGATGAGCTGGATTCAATTATTGAGAGTTCCTCTGAAATGCTGTTGGAAGAGGGTGCGCTGGATGTGCTTGTGGCAGATACACCGCCTAAGTTGAAAGATGTCTGGGCAGCCCGTTCCTCATTCCTCGATGGTATTGAAGAGCAGACGAAGCTGCTGGACGAATGTGATGTTGTTGTCCCAGTAAACAAAATTGCACCTTATGTTATGTATGTTAACAGCATTAAGAAGGATTATGACTTTGAAGTGAAGTATTTTGGCCATGCCGGTGATGGCAATCTGCACATTTACGAATGCTCTGTTGACATGGATTCAGAAGAGTTCAAAAAACAGGTTGAGCAGTTCTTGAGTAAGATTTATCAAAAAGCAATGGAATTCGGTGGTCAGATTTCCGGTGAACATGGAATTGGCTATGGCAAAGTGCATTACCTTGAGCAGGCGGTTGGTCCAGTCAATATGAATTTGATGCGCGGCATTAAAAAAGCATTTGACCCGAACCTGATTTTGAATCCTGGTAAGGTTTGCACGGACATTTAAAAAAGTTGCATAAGAAAAGTTGTAAAAAGGAGTAATGACATGAACATTCTCGTATGTGTCAAGCAGGTTCCGGATTCAAATGAAATTAAGATTGATCCGGAAACGAATACGCTGATGCGTCAAGGCGTGCCGAGCATTGTCAATCCATTTGATGGTTATGCATTGGAAGCTGCTGCTCGCATAAAAGATAAAGATGCAGATGGCACTAGGATTGTAGTGCTTTCTATGGGGCCGCAGCAGGCAGAGGTTGCTTTGAGGGAGTGCTTAGCAATTGCAGCTGATAAAGCCTATTTGGTAACGGATCGGAAATTTGGTGGTTCAGACACGTTGGCAACTAGTTATATTTTAAGCAAAGCAATTGAAAAAGTAGAGGAACTTGAGGGCCGTAAATTTGATGCAATCTTTTGCGGCAAACAGGCAACAGATGGTGACACCGCACAGGTTGGACCGGAATTGGCGGAACATTTAGGCTATCCGCAGGTAACCTATGGATTGGAAGTAACTGCAGAATCCGATGGACTTCATGTTTGCCGTGAAGCGGAAGACGGCACGGAAATTATCGGTGTGCAGACGCCTTGCCTTGTTACATTTACGAAACCTTCCTTTGACCCGCGTTTTCCGACTATTAAGAGAAAATTGGCGGCCCGCAAACAAGAAATTCCTCACCTTACCATTGAGGAGTTAACCAACATTGATCAAACACACATTGGTCTGAAAGGCTCTCCGACCAGGGTCAAACGTACATTTGTGCCGCCGCGTAAAAAGAGCGGAGTTGTCATCAAAGAAGAAACCGGCGAGGCGTCTGCACAGAAACTTTATGAGATGCTGTGCAATGCTCATGTGATTTGAAGAGAGGCATCTGAAATGGACGTAAAAACGAAAGATCTCTGGGTGTTCATGGAAACAAAAGAGGATGGAACAGCTAAAAATGTTGGCATAGAATTATTGAATCCTGGCCGTCGGCTGGCCGACAAGCAGGGCGGGAAACTTGTATCTGTTGTGATTGGCTATCATACAGATGCTGCCGTGAAAGAAGCCGGTACTCACGGAGCGGATAAAGTCCTTGTGCTGGATGGCAAAGAATACCAGCGCTATACTACTGATGCGTACACCAATGCAGTGGAGTATTTGCTGAAAAAATATGCACCTACCAGTATGTTGATTGGAGCAACTCCAAATGGCCGGGATATGGGGCCCCGCCTGTCCAGTCGGCTCGGCACAGGTCTTACGGCTGACTGCACTTCTTTGGACATTGATGATGCCAGCGGCAATATTGAGTGGACTCGACCGGCTTTTGGCGGCAACTTGATGGCTGTGATTATGTGTCCAAATAATCGTCCGCAGCTTGGAACAGTTCGGCCCGGCGTTTTCAAAAAGCCAAGTCTCTGTGAAAATAAAGCGGAGATTATTCACGAGGATTTCCATGTTCCTGCGGAACAAATCCGCACAAGACTGTTAAAAACAATTCTTGAAGATTCCTCTGATTTCGTTGATTTAGAAGGAGCGGATATTATTGTTTCCGGCGGCCGTGGAGTTGGCGGCGCAGATGGCTTTAAGGTTATACAGGAGCTGGCAGATGCTTTAGGCGCTACCGTGGGCGCATCGCGTGCTGCTGTGGATGAGGGTTGGATTACTCACTCTCATCAGGTTGGGCAGACCGGAAAAACAGTTGGACCAAAACTGTACATTGCCTGTGGTATTTCCGGTGCAATCCAGCATGTAGCGGGTATGAATTCTTCTGATGTGGTTGTAGCGATTAATAAAGATGCAGATGCACCAATTTTTAACGTTGCAGACTATGGACTTGTTGGCGATTTGTTTGAAATCGTTCCAGCATTAACTGCTGCAATCAAAAAAAACAAAGCCTGATTTTGCAGAAAATCAATACTTTTTCTTTTAATGATAAGAGAACAGTTCTCTTGATATACATAGTCCCCATGTCTTTGTCCAGAAATGCCAGTTGCCTGTGAATAGACAGCGCGTAATTGCTGACTTTCGGACAAATACAATATCTAATCTATCTTTTGCTGATCCTGCACTGTATTGGAATAGGGGCAGGAGGTAGGTTGGAAAAGAATATTTATCAGCGAGGACAGCAAGTGCTCCCATTATGCTTTTCCCGCTATGAGTATTCCTTTAAATTTTGCTTACAAGATGTTTTGTCCATACTCGCAATAAGCCGCCGTCTGTTATTCAGACGGCGGCTTATTGCATTAGGAACTTTTCTTTTATACTTCCCCATGTTTTTGCAGTCAGAAGATGAAAGACTAGCAAAACTATAGAATGCTGATTTGCTTTGCAAGAGCCTTTTCTTTCCCTTCCTTGGGAAGAGAAATAGAAAGGATGCCGTTTTCAAACTTTGCATGGATCTGGTTGGCATCAATATTTGAAATGTCAAATGAACGGCGCAGGCTGCTTACACGGCGTTCGCGGTGAATATATTTGCTGCTGCTTTCTTCTTTACCGTTTCCCTTATGCTGTGCTGTCAGTGTCAGGCGGCAGCCCTCGGTGCTTAAGCTGATTTCCTCCTTTGTAAAACCCGGAAGTTCTGCTTCAACAACATAGTTGTCCCCATCATCACGTATATCCATTCTGCAGGGATTAAGACTGCTTTCGGGAGTGTGAAAGAGGGTATTGTCAAAATTGTTCAAAAAATCAAACAAACTGATGCTGTCGTCCTCGAAAGGAATAAAGTCCAACATAGGGATACCTCCATTTTCGTTTGCAAATTTTCAGCCAAAGTAAATTTTAATTTAGTTTGGCGTTTGAAGTATTTTTAATATTTCTTCCTATTATACGGAGTGCCTGTTCAGAAAATGCAGATACTGAATTCAAAATCATTCATGTTAGATTCCTATTGAGAACACGTTTTGACAAAGGCCTTGCCCGGGGTGTTATGGAGGATTATAATAGGGCAAACTAAAAAAATGGAAATTCTTTTGTGGCCGGTTGTTTTGACCACATCAGATTTGGAGGGATTGTTGACATGAGTATTCAACCTGCTGATTTGCTGCAGGCGGCAATCGAAATGAGGGACCGTGCTTATGCACCCTATTCAAATTTTCGGGTTGGTGCAGCATTGCTGGCAAAGGACGGCCGCGTTTTTCTTGGCGCCAATATTGAAAACAGCTCTTTTGGAGCAACTCTCTGTGCAGAACGTTCAGCCTTTGCGGCCGCAGTCAGCAGCGGTGTGCGCAGTTTTCAGGCAATTGCAATTGCGGGAGCACCCGGAGACAAAAAGCCGGATGCTCCATGCCCGCCGTGCGGAATCTGTCGCCAGTTTATGGCAGAATTTTGCGGGCCGGATTTTCCTATTTATCTTGCAGACGGGAATGGCGGTGTCAAAATATGCAGACTTGGTGAATTACTGGCAGATGCGTTTGGCAGCAGTCAAATGCATGCGGACAAGTGAATGTAGGCTGCTCCTCTTTAACATGCGGAAACCGTCTGCTCAAATGTTGGGCTGGAGAAGCAAAACGGCACCTTTCCAGAAAATGACCGGGTGGGTGCCTTCTTTATGCACAAAAGACTGGATCGTCCATTTCCGTTTTTGCGAACAGAAGGAATAAGATTCATAATTAACTTGAAAAAGTGTAATAATATACAAATTCATAGAATATTCAGATGTTTGCTGTTTCCTCAGCCTGATGCTTGTGTTATAATAATAAAGTTTGGATAGTTGCCTGTAAAGATAGGAGATGATTCGCTCTATGAACAAAATCGAGCAGCAGGTTCTGCAAGATGGGATTCATTTCAGAAGCGTTCAGGATACCAAATTTAAAACATTCCGGCTTTCCGTTAATTTTTTGCTGCCATTGAAAAAAGAAACAGCGGCAGCCAATGCACTGATTCCTTTTTTGCTCAGCCGCTGCAGCAGAGAGTATCCGGACTTTACACAGATGAGTCGAAAACTGGCTTCACTTTACGGCGCATCTCTCGGCTCCAATGTTGGTAAATTGGGCAGTATGCAGGTGCTTACGATTTCTGCTGGTGCAATTGCCGACCATTATGCGCTGCAAGGTGAAAAATTGACAGCGGAACTGACACGTGTGCTGTGTGGAGCTATCTTTGATCCGGCACTGGAAAACGGCCTGTTCCGTGAGAATGATTTTCGACAGGAACAGCGCCAGACACTGGAACAAATTGATGCCGAATATAATGATAAACCTTCCTATGCACTCAAAAGATGTGTGGAGATTATGTGTGCCAATGAACCTTACGGTATCAGCCGCTATGGTTCCCGGGAAGATGTGCAGAAACTGACAAGCCGACAGGTGACTGCCGCATGGAAGGACATGCTGCGGACAGCCCGTGTGGAAATCCTTGCAGTGGGTAATTTGCATCCGGCACCGATTGCAGGAGCGCTTCAAGAAGCGTTTGGAAAAATAGAGAGAGCTTATCGGCCAGTAACGGAAACACACACATTTCACCGCCTTGGAGAGATTCCCCGCGTCACGGAGTATCAAGATGTGGTGCAGGGGAAAATGGTGCTGGGAATGCGTGTGGCTGTTTCCCAATCCAATCAGGAGGAATTGGTTCCCGCTGCCCGTCTGATGAATACGATTTTCGGGGGAACGCCAAACGGGAAACTTTTTCTGAATGTGCGAGAAAAAATGAGCCTTTGCTATTATTGTGGTTCTGGCTATCATGCAGCCTCCGGTTTGCTTTTTGTGCAGAGCGGTGTGGAGTTTGCCAATATGGCGAAAGCCGAAAAGGCAATTTTGGAGCAGCTGCAGGCAGTACAGAATGGTGAATTTACAGAGGACGATATCGCGGCGGCAAAGCGCTCTATGATAAATAACTACCAGACCGTCGGTGACTCTCTTGTTGCGCTGGAAGGCTGGTATCTGGCCCAGTCCCTTTTGCCGAAAGTACAAACACCGGAAGAATATGCGGAAAAGGTTCATGCGGTTGGCAGAGATGAAATTGTGCAGACAGCGAAGGGTGTCCAGCTGGATGCCGTATATTGCCTGAAAGGACAGAAGGAGGCTGCTGCAAAATGAGTGAAATGCAGGAAGTAAAGATTGACCAGACACGAGATTCCTATTATCAGATGCGCCATTCGTCTGGATTGCAGGTCTTCGTATTACCCAAACCAGAGAGTCATTCCACTTATGCCGTGTTTGGTACCCGGTATGGTTCCATAGATAATGTATTCCGTCGTTCCGATGAAAAAGAAGTCACACGTGTACCGGCTGGAATCGCACACTATCTTGAACATAAAATGTTTGAAAATCAAGACGGGGTGGATACTTTTGCCCGTTATGCAAAGACGGGTGCAAATGCAAATGCTTACACCAGCTTTGACAAAACCTGCTATTTGTTTTCGTGCTCCAGTCATTTCTATGATTCTCTGGAGATCCTGCTGGATTTTGTGCAGCATCCGTATTTTACAGAGCAGACGGTGCAAAAGGAACAGGGAATCATCGGACAGGAAATCCGCATGTATGACGACGATCCCATGTGGAAAGTGCTTTTCAATATGCTGGGCGCCATGTATCAGACGCATCCGGTGAAAGAGGACATTGCCGGAACGGTGGAAAGCATCGCAGAAATCACACCGGAGTTACTCTATCAATGCTATCATACTTTCTATAATCTCAATAATATGGCACTTTGCATTGCAGGAAATGCGGATCCGGTAAAAGTCGTGGAACTTTGTGATAAAATGCTGAAACCTTCTGAAGATGTTCATGTGGAGAGAATCTTTGCAAAGGAGCCGCCTGAGATTCTGAAAGCACGTGTTTGCCAAAAAGGCAGCGTTGCAACACCGGTGTTTTACTTTGGCTTTAAGGAAGATGCTTCCCGTCGGCCGACCACTGCAGAAACTGTGCAGACAGACATTTTGCTGGAAGCTCTCAGCGGGGACATTTCTCCTTTGTTCCGCCGCCTTTTAGATGCGGGATTGATTAATGAATCCAGCTTCAGCGGGAATTATTTTGAAGGCCCGGGTTATGCCTGCGTGATTTTCAGCGGAGAGTCCAAAAATCCGGATGCCGTTGCAGCAGAAATTCAGAAGGAACTTGCGTCTGTCCGGAGAAACGGTTTTGACCCAGCACTTTTTGCAGATGCTCAAAAGGCTGTTTATGGAGATGCAGTATCCAATTTTAACAGTCCCGAATTGCTTGCAAACAGTATGATTACCTCTTATTTTGCCGGCAGGTCTATTGCAGACGCGGTGTCTGCTGCCGCCAATGCAACAGCTGAGGATCTGCAAAAACGGATGCAGGTACAGCTTTTGCCGCAGAATGCGGTCCTTTCAATTATTGAGCCCTGAATTTACAGGGCCGTTACCTTACATAGAATCAATCTGAAATAGATGGAAAAAGGACGGGAACAGGCCATGTATTATCATATACGATTTCCAGGGCTGGGAATCAGCCTGCAGGTGAACCGGATTGCTTTTAGTATCGGTTCCTTCCATGTTTACTGGTACGGTATTCTGATTGCAGTAGGTTTTATCCTCGCAGTCATCTATGCGATGAAAAGTGCACCAAAGTTTGGACTGAATGCGGACAAGCTGATGAACTGCATCATTGTTGGCATCCTGTGCGGCATTGTGGGGGCGCGCGCTTATTTTGTGATTTTTTATCCGGGAGATATGTACTTTAAAGACCCATCAAAAATTTTTCGAATTCACGATGGCGGCCTTGCCATTTACGGTGGCGTAATCGGCGGCTTGCTTGGTGGATGCATTACGGCGAAAATTAACAAACAAAAAGTCACTTCCGTGCTGGACATTGCTGCCCTCGGCTTTTTAATTGGACAGAGCATTGGCCGGTGGGGCAATTTTGTCAATCAAGAAGCTTTCGGCATTCAGACAAATCTGCCGTGGGGCATGGTGAGCGAAAACACCGGAAATGTGCCTGTCCATCCTTGCTTTTTCTATGAGTCCATGTGGTGCCTGCTTGGTTTTGTCCTTCTGCATTTTTTCAGCAGGAAACTGCGGCACTATGACGGGCAGGTTTTTCTGCTTTATCTGCTGTGGTATGGCGTGGAACGCTTCTTTGTGGAAGGTTTGCGAACAGACAGCCTGCTGCTGCCGAGAATTCCGCTGCGCGTTTCACAGGTGCTTTCCGGCATATTGGTGATTGTGAGTGTCATTTTGCTGTTTGCTTTTCGAAACCGCACGGTCCTCAGCGGTTCCGGAAGCCCGCACATTGTGGCGCTAAACAGCATTGTAGATGATGTTCCCAAAGATATGGTGGAAGAACAGCCGGAAGAAAAAGAACCGTCCAGTGCCAATGACATGGAAAAGCCCAACAAAACAGACGAAAAACAGGATGAAGATTCTGCAGCCCATCAATAGAGCGTGATGAATCTGATGAAAGTGAGTCAATTAAGCAGCGGGAGGGTAAACAATGGCAAAACGGATAGACGGGAAGGCAATTGCAGCCGAGGTGCGGGCACAGGTGAAAGCAGAAACTGCACAACTGCAAAAAAAAGACATTATACCGGGCCTTGCAGTTGTGCTGGCCGGAGATGATCCGGCATCCTGTACCTATGTGCGCAACAAGAAAAAGGACTGTGAGAAAACAGGAATTCACAGTGAAATACACAGACTCCCGGGTTCAGTCAGTCAGGAAGAATTAATGGCGCTGGTGGCAGAACTGAATCAGCGGAAGGATATTGACGGCATCCTTGTGCAGCTCCCGCTTCCGAAAGGATTGAACGAAGATGAAGTGATTAATTCCATTAGACCGGACAAAGATGTGGATGCTTTTCATCCTGCCAATGTAGGCCATATTATGATTGGAGACTATCAATTTTTGCCCTGTACGCCTTCTGGTGTGATGGAGATGCTGCATCATGAGGGGATATCTCCGGAAGGAAAAAGCTGTGTTGT
Organism: Ruminococcaceae bacterium UBA4871; assembly: GCA_002399445.1. Classification (GTDB taxonomy): domain Bacteria; phylum Bacillota; class Clostridia; order Oscillospirales; family Acutalibacteraceae; genus Caproicibacterium. Next base: position 16,982 of record DHDR01000008.1, read on the forward strand.
TATTGGCCGCAGCAATATTGTGGGCAAACCGATGGCCATGCTTCTGCTTCATGAAAACGGAACCGTCACGATTTGTCACAGCCGGACAAAGAACTTGAAAGAAATTTGCCGGCAAGCGGATATTTTGGTGGTGGCTGTCGGCAAAGCAAAATTTGTTACGGCAGATATGGTGAAGCCCGGGGCAGTGGTCATTGATGTGGGAATGGACCGCGATGAAGCAGGAAAGCTCTGCGGCGATGTTGATTATGCGGCGGTAGAGCCAGTGGCTTCTTACATCACACCTGTACCCGGCGGAGTAGGACCGATGACGAGAGCCATGCTGCTGAAAAATACTTTGACTGCCACTCGCCGGCATTACCGGCTTGCGCAGGAAGATGCTTAGGAGACAGGCGGAATGTCCAATCTGCTCGACCGAATTCAATTTCCGGCAGATTTGAAAGACCTGACAGTCAAAGAACTGCAGGAGCTCTGCACGGAGATTCGTTCTTACATTATCCGAACGGTGTCACACAATGGTGGTCATTTGGCTTCTAATCTTGGTTCGGTGGAGCTTACAGTGGCGTTGCATCGGGTGTTTGGTTCACCAGATGATCAAATTGTTTGGGATGTCGGCCATCAGGCTTATACACATAAAATTCTGACGGGCCGCAAAGATCAGTTTCCAACGATCCGTATGCAGGGAGGACTCTCGGGCTTTCCCAACCGGCAGGAAAGTAAGTGGGATGCCTTCACTGCCGGACACAGCAGCACTTCTATTTCTGCGGCGTTTGGGATTGCCGAGGCAAGAGCGCTGCAGGGGAAACCGGGTCATGTCATTGCAGTCATCGGAGACGGCGCTCTCACAGGCGGACTTGCCTATGAAGGACTCAATAATGCAGGCCGATTCGGTAAAAATTTTATCGTTATTCTTAATGATAATAAAATGTCGATTTCCCGCAATGTCGGTGCCATGGCCCGCTATCTTGCCCATATGCGCACAAAACCGGGATATTTGAAAGTAAAGTCCCATGTGGAAGCGGTGATGAACCGGATTCCGGTGATTGGGCCGCCGCTGTGGAAAACACTGCACGGACTGAAAGCGGTGCTGCGTTCTTTGCTGTACAACAGTACGCTGTTTGAGGATATGGGATTCTACTATTATGGTCCGTATGATGGCCACGACCTGCCGCAGCTGATTGAGGTTCTGGAAAATGCCAAGACGATTGACCATCCGCTGCTGCTGCATGTGGTGACAGAAAAGGGAAAGGGCTATTCCTTTGCGGAAAAGAATCCCGGTGCTTTTCATGGCGTATCCCAATTTAATGTGCAGACTGGAGAGGCGGCCTCCAACGCTGTCGGAGAAAAATACAGCAATGTATTTGGAAAAGCTCTCTGTACCTTGGCGGAAGAAGACAGCCGCATCTGCGCAATAACGGCCGCCATGAAAACAGGTACAGGGCTGGAAACTTTCAGCCAGCGTTTTCCGAAGCGCTTTTTTGACACCGGCATTGCGGAAGAACATGCCGTTACCTTTGCCGGTGGATTGGCGAGTCAGGGAATGCTTCCTGTTTTTGCGGTGTATTCCACTTTCCTGCAGCGTGGATATGACCAGATTATTCATGATGTGGCCATTCAGCGTGTAAAAGTCGTGTTTGCGGTAGACCGTGCTGGCATTGTCGGCGAAGATGGAGAAACGCATCAGGGTATCTTTGATGCGGCATTTTTCAATACAATTCCTAACGTAACGGTTTATTCTCCTTGTTACTTTGATGAACTGATTACAGACCTGCATCAGGCACTGTATGAAACGCCCGGTATCGTGGCGGTGCGCTATCCGCGCGGAACGGAGCCTTTCCGCCCAGTCGGTTTTCTGCATAACGGGAACGGATTTTCCCGTTACGGTGCGGCGGATGCACCCTGTGCAATTGTTACCTATGGGCGGCTGTTTGCGCAGGCGTGTAGCGCCAGGCAAAAGCTTCAGCAGATGGGAATTGAGACGGAAATCATTAAGCTGGAGCGCATTAAACCTTTGCCGGAGGAGGCCCTGCAGGCCGCAGCAGAGAAGCAGGCGGTATTCTTTTTCGAAGAAGGTGTGCAGCAGGGCGGAATCGGAGAACACTTTGAGAGTGCCCTGTACGAAAAGAAAACTTACCGCGGTATCTGTCGTGTGCATGGAATTCATGACTTTGTTTCCCATGCGACGGTTAATCAATGCCTGCACGCATTGGGACTGGATGCCGACGGGATGGTGCGGACGATTGCAACGGAGTGGAAAATTTGAGGAATAAAGTAAGGTTGGATTGCCTGATGGTTGAGCAGGGCTGTGCGGAAAGCCGCGAGAAAGCCAAAGCAATCATCATGGCTGGTGATGTATTTATCCAGAATCAAAGATATGATAAACCCGGCATGCTGGTGCCGAAAGATTCCCAGTTGGATGTGCGCGGCGGGCTGCGCTATGTCAGCCGCGGCGGATTGAAACTGGAAAAGGCAATGCAAAAGTTTCCCATTACGCTGGAAAGAAAAATTGCAATGGATATTGGTGCTTCTACCGGCGGCTTTACAGACTGTATGCTGCAGAATGGTGCGGAAAAGGTGTATTCTGTGGATGTTGGGTACGGCCAACTTGCCTGGAAGCTGCGTACGGATTCCCGTGTGGTTAATTTGGAGCGCACGAATGTGCGCTACCTGACTTCGGAACAGGTGCCGGAACTGGTCGACTTTTTCAGTGTAGATGTTGCATTTATTTCACTGAGACTGGTGCTGCCGGTTGCGCGGAAATTCTTAAAAGATGGAGGAGAGGCAGTCTGCCTGATTAAGCCGCAGTTTGAAGCCGGCAAAGAAAAAGTCGGGAAAAAAGGTGTGGTTCGCGATCCATCGGTCCACCGTGAAGTCATCGAGCAAATCACCAGCTTCGTTTTGCAAAATGGTTTTTCTGTTTTGGGGCTGACCTATTCGCCTGTGCGTGGGCCGGAAGGGAACATCGAGTATTTACTGTATCTCCGGAAATCTGACAGACCCATGTCCGTTGCCTTGAATATTGCCGAAACCGTGGAAGAATCCCACCATATACTGAATGGAGGGGGAAAGAAATGATTGTTGCACTGCTGCCAAATTTGGACAAGAAGGATGCTCCTCAATGTACACAGGAAATTATCCGCCGCCTGCACCGTTTTGATATGCAGGTCTGGATGCGCGTATCCGACAAAAGAGAGAGTTTTGCAGCTGACCGCTGGGTAAGTGACTTTTATGCGCTCCTTTCCGACTGTGACCTTGTCATTACCGTGGGCGGTGATGGAACAATCATTCATGAAGCAAGGCATGCGGCTGTTGCCGGAAAGCCAATTTTAGGAATCAACACGGGCCGTGTTGGCTTTGTTGCCGGGCTGGAACCGGATGAGCTGAATCTTCTCAGCAGGTTAGCCGAAGGGGCCTATACTTTGGAGACCAGAATTATGCTCCGCGCGGAATTTGAGAGCAAATCCGGAAATCGGCAGATTGACGCCCTAAATGACGTGGTAATTGCGCGGGGAGCTCTTTCTAAAATTATTGATTTTGATGTGGAGCTGAATCATACGGAAATGGCGCATTACCGGGCAGATGGTCTGATCTTTGCTACCCCAACGGGCAGTACAGCCTATTCCCTTTCAGCGGGCGGGCCAGTATTAGACCCGACTATGCGTGGCTTTTTACTGACACCGATCTGTCCGCACACATTGGCCGGCAGAGCAATTGTTTTTACGGAAAACGCCTGTCTTACTGTCAAAACTTATTCAACAACTCAAGCAAAAACTTTTCTCACAGTTGACGGAGACAGTGCTGTTGAATTGGAAAACGGACAGCAGGTTACGGTGCGGCGTTCTCCATATGCGGTTCAGTTAATTAAACTGAAACAGAATCATTTTTATAAAATTGTCAATCAAAAATTGACAGAAAGCTGACAAAAAGGAGGATCAGAGATGAAAGCACGCCGTCATGCTAAAATACTGGAACTCATCAGTCAGTCTAACATTGATACACAGGAAGAGCTGCTGCGCCGTTTGCGAAATTCTGGTTTTGAAGTGACACAGGCGACCGTTTCCCGCGACATCAAGGAACTTCGGTTGGTTAAAACACTTTCTGCTGATGGCCAGTATCGATATTCCACTGGAAAAGAAGACGATCCAGATGTATCGTCCAAATTTTATTCCCTGCTCCGCACTTCATCTGAATCCATAAAATGCGCTGGGAATCTTGTAATTATTAAGACACTGTCGGGTATGGCACAGGGTATATGTGCGGCTATGGACACCATGAACTGGGAATCTGTTGCAGGGACAATTGCCGGAGATGATACAATCTTTGTTGCGGTGCGCAGTGAGCATGCTGCTCAGCAGCTTGCTGCTGAACTGAACAGAATGATGGGGTAATCTGTTATGCTGAATCAGTTGTATATTGAAAATATTGCTGTCATTGAAAAAGCGACTATTGATTTTGGACCGGGCTTCAATGTGCTTACCGGAGAAACCGGTGCCGGAAAATCAATCATTATTGATGCGATTCACGCGGTGCTGGGGCAGCGCACTTCCCGTGAACTGGTGCGCAGCGGTGCAAAAGGCGCTTTTGTCAGTGCCAGTTTCACAAGCCTTTCCGAACCGGTGCGAAAGAAACTGGACAGCCTTGGATTCCAGCCAGAGGAAGATGGTACGCTGGTGCTGCAGCGGGAAATTCGAGAAGATGGGCATACAGTATGCCACATTGGTGCTCGGCCGGCGCCTGTTTCGGCCTTGAAAGAGCTGGGCACACTGCTCATCAATATTCATGGACAGCACGAAAGTTATGGCCTGCTGTCTCCCGATAACCATTTGCGTTATCTGGACTGTACCGGTGTTTCCCGTCAGCTGCGACACGATTACGGGGCTGCCTATCATAAATGGAGAGATTTGCAGAAAAACCTTGATGCTCTCAATTTGGACGAATCTGAAAAGGCCCGCCGCATTGACCTTTTGACCTATCAGGCGGAAGAGCTGGAAGCAGCACAGATTCACCCCGGCGAGCAAAAAGAACTGCAGAGCCGGAGGACGCGTATCCGTAACAGCGGCAAGATTACGGAGGCCCTGCAGCAGGCAGCGGAAGAACTTGGCGGCGGTGAAGAGACCTCCGGCGCCTGTGCATCCGTTTTGGATGCTGCTAAAATGCTGTCTGCTGTTTCGGATGTCATGCCGGAACTGGGCAGCATCTCCGGTCGTCTGGAAAACATCGGTTACGATTTACAGGACTGTATGGATGAAATCAGCAGCCAATGTGAGGACAGCAGTTTTGATCCGAAAGAACTGGATGCAATTGAAGAGCGGCTTGACCTTTATTACCATCTTTCCTTAAAATATGGGAAAACAGAAGAAGAGATGCTTCAGTATCTGCAGCATTGTCAAGAAGAACTGGAATCAATTCAGCACAGTGACGAGCAATGGAAGCGCCTGCATGCAGAGTCTGCCAAAGCGGAAACAGAGGTGCGCAGACTGGGCGCACAGCTTTCTTCCAGCAGACGGAGAGCTGCCGACGGCTTTGCGAAAAAAGTACGTGCAGAACTTAGCTATCTTGATATGCCCGGTGTGGTTTTTACCGTGCAGCAGAAACCTTGTGAGCCGGGCCCCACTGGCTGTGACCATGTGCAGTTTTTAATTTCTGCGAATCCCGGGGAACCAGCAAGGCCGCTTGCAAAGATTGCCTCAGGTGGTGAGCTTTCGCGCATTTTGTTAGCCATTCAGTCTGTCCTTTCCGATAAAAGCGGTGTTGACACACTGATTTTTGATGAGGTAGATACGGGTATTTCCGGCAGCGCGGCACAAAAGGTTGGCCAAAAGCTGCGCCAGACTGCACAGGGGAGACAGGTGCTGTGTGTTACTCATTTAGCACAGATTGCGGCACTAGGCGACAGGCAGTATCAGATTCAGAAACATACGGAACATGGCCGGACTTATACGCAAGTCAAGCTGCTTGACCATGAGGGGAGAAAACAGGAGCTGGCACGTATCATCGGCGGCACCCGTATTACGCCGCTCACGCTGCAGAATGCGGAGGAGATGCTGCAGCTTGCCGGCAGGGGCAGCACTTGACTTTCTGCCGGGAAGCCGCTATAATTCATACCAATAGCTGTGATGGGAATCATAAAGTGGAAAATAACAGACTGCAGAGAGTCGGCGGATGGTGCAAGCCGATGTCGGTTTCCACCTCAATTACCTCCCTGAGCTGTCCCGCTGAAGGTATTTTGCATTGGTAGGCGGGGCCGTGTACGCACGTTACAGCGTTGGGGTATATCTCCTTTTTCTTTCTGTTTGGGATGTACCCATGAGGCCGCTTTCGTGAGAAAGTGGTGAACTGAGGTGGTACCGCGGATTTTCCGCCCTCTGCAAATAAAATGCAGAGGGCGTTTTTTGTTGCTTTCTGCAAAAATTCGGAGGTATTTTTATCTATGAAAATTTATGAGGAACTGAAAGAGCGCGGCCTGATTGCACAGGTGACAGATGAAGATGCTGTGCGTGATTTGCTGGACAATCACAAATGTACGTTTTATATCGGATTTGACCCAACGGCGGACAGTCTTCATGTCGGTCATTTTGTCACCATCATGACCATGGCCCGTCTCCAGAAAGCCGGTCACACGCCGATTGCTTTGTTTGGAGGCGGCACCGGTATGATTGGCGATCCAACCGGAAAGACCGATATGCGAAAAATGCTTGCTCCTGAGCAGATTGACCACAATGTAGCATGCTTCCGAAAGCAGATGTCACCGCTGATTGATTTTTCAGATGGAAAAGCCATTATGGCAAACAATGCTGATTGGCTGATGAACTTGAATTATGTTCAGTTTCTGCGGGAGGTCGGGGTGCATTTTTCTGTTAACCGCATGCTTTGCGCGGAGTGCTACAAGCAGAGACTGGAGCGCGGGCTTTCTTTCTTTGAAATGAACTATATGGTGATGCAAAGTTATGACTTTTTAGAGCTGAACCGTCGCTACGGCTGTACGCTGGAGATTGGCGGAAATGACCAGTGGAGCAATATTATTGGCGGTGTCAATCTAATCCGCTGTAAAGAAAACAAGCCTGCCTATGGTTTGACGCTTGGTCTGCTGACCAACAGCGAGGGCAAGAAAATGGGAAAGACGGAAAAGGGCGCTGTCTGGCTGGATCCGAAAAAAACAAGCCCATTTGATTTTTATCAGTATTGGCGCAGCATTGGGGATGCAGACGTGGAGCGCTGCCTAATGTTCCTTACTTTTTTGCCGGTAGAGGAAATCCGAGAACTGACTCGCTGCAGCGGCAGTGCTCTCAACAAAGCCAAAGAAGTGCTGGCCTATGAAGTGACGAAAGCAATTCACGGCAAAGCAGAGGCGGAAAAAGCGCGTGAAGGCGCACATGCACTCTTTGGCGGCGGAGCTGACACTTCCAATATGCCAACCAGTACCATTTCCACGGCGGATTTGTCAAACGGCAGCATTGGTGTACTGGATTTGCTGGTGAAGATTCAGCTGGTCTCCAGCAAGAGTGAAGGTCGCCGTTTGTCACAGCAGGGGGGCTTGTCTGTGAACGGAGTAAAAGTAACAGATCCTGCAGCGGTTTTGACGGCTGCAGATTTTCCAAACGGAGCGGCAATCTTAAAAAAGGGAAAGAAAGTTTTTCATAAAATTTTGCTGAAATGATTGTCTGGCAGGATGAAATCTACAGAAAAGGCAAGGTAGGAGATTTGTGCCCTCAGGCACGTCTTATCACCAACAAGGATAGAAAGGAAAGGACAGAAAAGCTGAAATTTCTGTCCTTTTGTGTTGTCTTTCAGTAATGAAAGAGAGGTTGAAATTCATTAAAATAAATGGTAAAATATAACAATTAAGAAAAAAGAATTTAAGGAAGAAGGCAAAAAAGTGCAGAGCTGGAGAAACCGCATGGCGGCTGTATGGATTGCTCCGCTTGCAGTAGGAATCCTGCTGAGCGGTTGCTTTGCAACAGCAGGGTTATTCCCATTCGGCAATAATACCCTCTCATGGTGTGATATGAACCATCAGGCTGTCCCGCTGCTAATGGACTTTCAGGATATTTTAGCTGGGAAAGCTTCTATGTTTTTAAACCTGCAAAATGCGGGCGGTATGGATTTTTGGGGCGTTTTTTTCTTCTTTTTGTCCAGTCCGTTTTCCTTTATCGCGGCCGCTGTTCCTAAAGCGGATTTTTATCTGCTGATGAATGTCCTTGTGATGTTGAAACTGATGCTTTCTGCCTGCACGGCGGCCATTCTGTTTGTGCATGTATTTCCACACTTGAATGTTTCGCAGATTTCCTGTTTTGCAGCTATGTATGCCTGTTCCGGTTTCTCGCTCATGTATTATCAAAATATCATGTGGCTGGATACCGTTTGTCTGTTCCCTCTTCTTGTTCTGGGTATCAAGCAATTGTGTGCGGAAGAAAAACCAGCGCTGTTTCTTCTTATGTTGTGCGCGATGATTGTTGTCAATTATTACTTGAGTGCAATGGTTCTTTTTTGGCTCGTGCTGCTTTTTGCTGTTCTGGCATCGGTAGTAACAGATTCACACAAACGCAACAGAAAACTGGTGCTGGTTGGGTTGTGCACAGCGGCGGCATTGATGATCACGGCAGTTATTTGGATGCCGTCTTTTTTGCAGTATCGCAGCTCCGGCAGGGAAGTGAATCTTTTTGCCAGCCTTTCCAGCGGCAGTTTTTGGACAGACTACTCCACAACGCTTCCCATTCTGTCTTGCACTGGAGCTGCTGTGGCGGCGATACCGCTTTATTTTCTGTCAGAAAAGAAAAGTCCAGTCAGAAAAATCCTGTTTATCACGCTTCTGTTTCTGCTGGTACCACTGTTGATTGACCCCATTGACCGTATGTGGCACTTGGGCAGTTATCAGGCGTTTCCGGTTCGTTTTGGCTATATCATTGTATTGACCGGCCTATTGTTGACGGGAGAGTATCTTAACACGAGTCAGCAGTTTGTCGTTTCGCGCATCCAAAGCAATCCGCTTTTTTTACTTGCGGCATGTGCAGGGACCTGCATGATTTTCATCTGCGGCGCTCATCTGCTGGTGGTAAAAAAGGACGTGCTGACACATTATACACAGACATTGTGGAACGGAACAGAAGCCTTTAAACTGGAACTGGTCTTTTCGGTGGTCGCCGTTTGTCTGTATTTACTGTTGTTTCTTGGATTTCACTATCAAAAGCTCTCGAAATGCATGCTGTGTCTTCTCCTGTGCATTTTGACTGCGTCGGAGATCTGTTTCTATACAGGTGTTTATGTATCCTCCGCAGCAAATAACGGACACACTTATCAGTCTGCATTGGACCTTGGCGGACGTGTAAAAGATTCTTCGCTGTACCGGATGAAAACGGATAAGCTCTATTTTGACACAAACTTAATGGGTTCGCTAGGATATCCGGTGCTTGACCATTATACTTCTCTAACTAATGGAACTTACATGGACACGATGCAGAAAATGGGATATTCTTCGCATTGGATGGAAAGCCACTCCAGTGGAGGAACTGTGCTTACAGATTCTATTTTGGCCCAGAAATACAGCATTGCACGGAATCAGGAAGAAAATGGGCGCAGCGTTGTTTATCAGAACCGTGACTATTCAATTGTGCGCCAGCCATATAGTCTGCCGTTTGGCTTTGCTGCACAGAAATTGGGCAGCACCTTAAAAGACGGAGACCGTTTTGCCGCGCAGGATACCCTGTACCATACACTGCTTGGCGGTCAGGGTTCAATTGTCACTCGTTACAATCCTACAGAATTGGACAGAGCACAGGTGCAAAAGCGCGGTGACAATACTGTCTATATTTCTGCAGAACCGGGCGGAAGCCTGTTTTATCATATTTTCGTAAAAGGAAAAACGACTCTGTATTTTGACTGCTATAATCATGCTTCACGAGATATTTCCAGTCCGCTGGATAATGCTTTTCGCATCTATGTAAATGGTATGTTAAAAGCGGACAATTACCCGAATGGCAGTTTTAATGGTTTGGTAGACTTAGGAACCTTTACCGGGCAGGAAGTAGAGATTCGGGTGGAGGTGCTGCATGATGTTGACTGTTCTTCTTTCGGGGTTGCTGGTATCTGTGACAGCAGTTTGGAAGAGGTACTGCAAAGAACGGAAAAAGCCAATATACAGGCGCATGGCAATACAATAGCCGGCACTGTCTCAGCAAAAAATGGAGGGTGGCTGGTACTGCCCATGCGCGGCGGAAAGGGTTTTACAGCAACGGTCAATGGGGAAAAAGCACAGACAGGCACTGCTGTTGGTATGTTCCTTGCTGTAAAGCTGAAACAAGGGCAAAACCTTATTACCATTCAGTATGTTCCCCCCGGCTGGACAGGCGGAATTGTATGCAGTGTGATTGGTGTCCTTGCTGTCATTTTGCTTTTGCTGATGCAGAAGAAAAAATGGCTCAATCATTTGTATTGGCTGGAAAAACCTGCACAAGTTGTTTTTGCTGTGATTGCTGCAATTTTTACAATTCTTCTGTACGTTTTTCCGGTGGCAGTTTATCTTGCCAAAAATGTGACAAATTATTTATAGGTCGTTTGCAGAAAAGTAAAAGAATCCGTACTGTGGATTTTCACAGTACGGATTCTTTTAGTCCTCATGCTGCTTTTTTTGGAAAAGATGTTGAGCATCTTCATAAGTCTGCACCATAATGGCTGCCAAATTATTATCTGAAAGATTAACTGCGCTTTTACGAACTAATTTGCGAAGCAGTAATTCACCGTCATAATCGAGATTAGCCATCTTGTGCAGGAGTTCACCGAACTTAGCGGGTGAATCATAGGTAAAACCATTAATATCATTGCGCACCAATTCAGCATTGGCACATTCCCGGTGCAGGATGACGGGAAGGCCGGCTGCCTGTGCTTCCAGAGGTGATGCTTTAATAGCAGAAGAATGGCTTCCGCTTACAAAAGCACGGCAGCAGGCAAAACAATCATTCAGCTCCTGCTGAGATAATTCCCCCAGAAAAGTGACTTGACTGGACAGGGAAAGTGTTTTGACTTTCTCGGAAAAGGCAGCGGCATAGGGCCCGATGCCGGAAATTATCAGATGCAGATTATCCGCTGCAGAAACAGAAGCATTCCATAATTCCAACAACTCATCCAGCCCACTGTCATCTAACAGCCGGCCGGCGAAAACGTAACAAGTGGAATTTTCCGGAATGCCGAATCGCTTTTTCATGCCGGAAGTCGGCTCTGTCGGGTGAAAGTTTGCAAGATCAATGCAGTAAGGTGTGCGCCGGATACCGCAGTGAATATCCAGTGCCTGCAGACATCCCTGCGTTTGTGCAGAAGGAGAACAGACAAGATCGCTTTCCGTTACAATCTTTCTCACAGTGCTGCGCACTTTCATTTTGGCCAGATTGTCATAAGCTTTGTTAACGCCATACCCTTCCAGCGCATCATGCAGATTATGAATGGTTGTTACCAAAGGCAGACTGTGCTTTTGTGCGTATTTAAGCCCCGCCAGTCCCATTTCGTCGAGTGTGACAACATGTACCACCTCCGGGCGAAAATCGTCCAGCATTCCTTCCATAGGGCCAAGCAGGCTGGTGCGGACAGACATTCCGTAAAGACTGGGAGTTATTTTTGCTGGGCAGTAAATCTTTCCGTCCTGTGCAAAGCAGTCATCAATCGCTGGATCAGCGGTAACCAGCAGGACCTGATGCCCCGCTTTTTCCAGTCCACTTTTCAGCACAGAAGTATATGTGGAGACGGCACATTTTACGCTGCCAGCTCCGGAAAACAAGGCAATTTTCATAAAGGACCTCCGATATGGACTTCTGCCCGGAAATAAAAGTGAATAATTCCCTTAAACGAAAGAAAAATCCATCCGGACAAAATCAGAATTATTTACATTATAACACATTATTTTCACTCTTCAAGTTGAATCCGAAAAGAATAATTGATCTTTTGGCGGTTTTAGTCTTTAAACTTTTTTTGTCATACGATATAATGAATAGAACAGTGACCGTCTGCTGTGTACTCCAATACAGAAAGAGCAGGTGTTTTTTATGGCTACAACCTCAACCTATAGTGTATCACTGGATAAGGTCATTCAAGAACTTTCCCTGGAAACTATTTACATGCCTGGAGATCCTCATAAAGTCCTGATAACTTCTACAGATGTGAACCGCCCCGGGCTGGAACTGAATGGATTCTATGATTATTATGATCCTTCCCGCATCATTGTTTTCGGGAATGCAGAAACCGCTTTTTTAAATGACAGACCGCCAGAATACCGGACAAAGGTGCTGGATAAAATTTTTAATAAAAAGCCGCCGGCTGTTATTATTGCCCGCAAGCTTGACCCAGTGCCAGAATTGCTGCAATCCACTCAAAAATATGGAATACCTGTGCTGACAACGGCAGATACTACCAGCAGCTTGGTTGCGGCACTGGTGGCGTATATGAACGTGGAACTGGCACCGCGGATTACCCGGCACGGTGTGCTGGTCGAAGTTTACGGCGAAGGCGTGCTGATTGTCGGTGACAGCGGTGTCGGCAAGAGTGAAACCGCAATTGAACTGATTAAGCGCGGTCATCGGCTCATTGCAGATGATGCGGTGGAGATTCGCCGTGTCTCTGCCAGAAGCCTTGTCGGACAGGCACCGGAAAACATTCGCCACTTTATTGAACTGCGCGGGATCGGGATCATCAATGCCCGCCGCATTTTCGGCATCGGCGCTGTCAAAATTTCCGAAAAAATTGATTTGGTAATCAATATGGAACAATGGGACGGTCATAAAGTTTATGACCGGATGGGTATTGACAGCGAGTACACGGAGATTTTGGGAATTAAGGTTCCTGTGTTGACAATTCCCGTCAAGCCGGGACGAAATTTGGCTGTCATTATTGAAGTTGCAGCAATGAATAACCGCCAAAAGAAAATGGGCTATAATGCAGCGGAGGAATTGCTTCAAAGTCTAGGTATGGATCTTTCCATGGTCAGAGAACAGGAAACGAAAAAAGAGCTGGACATTTGATTTATTTATGAAAAAGCACCATGATCTGTCTTTCCGGCCGCAAGGCGTGGACATAGCAGAGCATGTGTGCTATTATTTTGTTAGATACACTGGAATTCTGCCGAAACCGATCACTTTTGGGTATTAGGAGAATATCACAGATTTCGGGTTATGGCATTTTTACAGGGGGCATACTATAAATGAATTTCATTGCGGATTTGCATATGCATACATCTGCTTCCACGCACGCGTACAGTACGCTGCAGGAAATGGTAAATGCTGCGGCACAGCGGAACTTGGCTGCCGTGGCCATTACTGATCATGGCATTACCATGCCGGGGGCACCGGGAAAATGGTATTTTCACAATTTGAAAGTGGTTCCGCACCATTTAAACGGCGTTTTGGTCTTACGCGGGCAGGAAACGAATATCGTTGACTATGAAGGGCATATCGATGAAGAGGAAGACTGTGTGGAGGATCTGGATTGGCTGGTTGCCTCTGTTCATTCTGTCTGTATGCCGCAGGGCGAAAAGCCAACACCGGAAAAAATGACGCATTTGTGGGAGCAGGTGTGTAAAAATCCGCGTGTCAATGTGATTGGCCATTGTGGTGCGCCGGAGTATGCATTTGATTACGAAAAAGTAATTCCGCAGTTTGGCGCAGCAGGTAAGCTGGTTGAATTAAACGAAAGTTCTTTTCGCAGCCGGCTTTCTTACATACCAAACTGCCGCCGTATTATGGAACTGTGCAAAAAATACAGTGTTCCGGTTGTGGTGGACAGTGATGCACATTTTTCCACGCTGGTGGGTGATTTTCCGCATGCAAATCAGCTTTTGGAGGATCTGAGCTTTCCGGAGGAACTGGTGGTCAATTCAAGTCCCAAAAGACTGAAAGTTTACTTAGAAAAGTATACGAAAGTGTTTCACACATCTAAAGAATAATTTAGGAGGACAATCCGATGGAAAAAATTGAGGCCCTAAAAAAAGCGGCGGAGAATGCAGGCTGCTTAGTTTTAAAGGATGAACCCATGAGCCGACATACCACCTTTCAGATTGGCGGTCCTGCAGACCTTTATATTGCGGTGAAAGATATTATTGCGCTCAAGGATATTGTACGTTTGGCATCTGCGCTGAATATTCCGCTGCTGCCGCTGGGAAATGGCAGCAATGTACTGGTCAGTGATGCCGGTATCCGCGGTGCAGTCCTTTCTCTGGCGGGCGATTTCCGCCGCATTACGCTTTCTGACCCTACAACAATTGCCTGCGGTTCAGGGACTACACTGGCCGGCTTGTGCAAATTTGCACAGCGGAACGGGCTGACTGGCCTTGAGTTTGCATGGGGCATTCCCGGGAGTGTCGGCGGTGCGGCTTTTATGAATGCTGGTGCCTTTGAAGGTCAATTTAGTGATGTTTTAATTTCAACAACACATGTTACGAAAACAGGAAAAACGGATTCACTTCTTGGTCCGGAGATGGAAATGGATTACCGCAAGAGCGCATACCAGAAAAACGGCTGCATCATTACCTCTGTAGTTGCGCGTTTGGAGCCCGGAAATCCGGAACAGATTTCCATGCAGATGGATGACTATTTCCGCCGCCGCAAAGAAAAACAGCCTTTGGAAATGCCGAGCGCTGGCAGCATTTTTAAACGTCCGGACGGTGCCTATGCCGGTGCCCTTATTGAGCAGTGCGGTTTAAAAGGGGAACAGATTGGCGGTGCTATGGTAAGTGAAAAACACGCAGGTTTTATTGTCAACGCAGGCGATGCCACCTGCAGCGATGTCATGGCATTAATTGAAAAGATTCAGGAAACGGTCCAGAAACAGACCGGCGTTTCGCTTGAGTGTGAAGTGCGTCCAATCTCCTGAGAGGAGCATTTTATTATTAATGGATTTTATCATTGTTACCGGACTTTCCGGTGCGGGAAAATCCCGTGCGGTCCATGCCATGGAAGACATTGGATTTTACTGTATGGATAATGTGCCGCCAAAGCTGATTCCAACTTTTTACGATTTGTGCACGCAGGCAAAAATGAATCTTTCGCGTGTTGCTGTTGTGACGGATATTCGCGGCGGCGAAATGTTTTCAAATTTATTTGAAACACTGGAACAGCTTCGGATAGAGAAAAAGCCCTATAAAATTTTATATTTGGATGCCAGCAATACCGTGCTGATCAACCGCTTTAAAGAGACACGCCGCAAACATCCTCTTGCCGGCAATACGGCCGGATTGGAAGAAGCAGTCAAACTAGAGCGGAAAGTCCTGCGTCCTGTCCAGGAATTAGCCGATTATGTAATTGATACCTCACTTTTATCTCCGGCTCAGCTGAAAGAACGCATTTCTACTCTGTTTTTGGGGGATGCCACTTCGGCAATGCAGATTCACTGTATGTCATTCGGTTTTAAATTCGGTATGGCAACTGAAGCAGACCTTGTCTTTGATGTCCGCTGTCTGCCAAATCCCTATTATGTGGAAGAACTGCGTCATAAAACTGGGCTGGACGCACCGGTTCGGGAGTATGTGCTGAAATGGGACCAGACGAAGGGATTTATTACCCGTCTGCTGAACTTAATTGATTATATGATTCCGCTTTACTGTGATGAAGGAAAAAGTCAGTTGGTGATTGCCATCGGCTGCACGGGCGGACATCACCGCTCTGTCACGATTGCACAGCTTTTATATGAGCACCTAATTGAAAAAGGTTACCGCGCCAGTGTCAATCACCGGGATATTCATAAAAACTAAAAGGCATTGTTCTGAAGGGCAGAAAGGGATGGTGGAAAAGCCTGACTTTTCTGCTCTTTATTGGGCTGGTGGCTGGAATCCTCTGCGGCGTGCTTTCCAATCGGATACTGTTCTGTTTATCTGCGGAATTTGTGTGGCTTCGGGAGAGCATCTTGGAAAAGCTTTCGCGAAGGTCAAAAATAATGCGGACATTGTGCAGTATAAGGTGCAAAGGAGTGAGCTTTCATGTCATTTTCATCAGATACAAAGAATGAACTGTGCCGAAAGAAGCCGCAGCGTCCTTGCTGTGAAAAAGCAGAGTGCTATGGCATGCTCCTTTTCGGTCGATTTTTCAACCGCGCCAAAATTTCCCTTACGACAGAAAGTACGGCCGCAGCCCGCCGGACTGCACAGTTTACCGCTCAACTGACTGGGGCGATTGTTTCCAGTCGGACAGTCCTGCGGCGTGCTTCCCATCCGGCAAGCGTAGTTTCAGTGGATGATGAGGGGGACCGGATGCGCGTCCTCAATTTTTTTGGACAAACGGGAAAAGAAGTTACCCTGCGGCTCAACCGTGCGAACTTGGAGGACGAGTGCTGCTGGTCTGCATTTTTGCGTGGTGCGTTTCTTTCCTGCGGCACTGTGCTGAATCCCACAAAAGACTACCGGCTGGAATTTGTCATTCCGCACATGCACCTTTGCAAGGACATGCTTGCATTGCTTAGGGAACTTTCCATGACTTTGCAGCCGGGCACTTCTCAGCGGAGAGGCTCCTATGTTGTCTATATTAAAGGCAGTGACCGTGTATCAGACTTGCTGACATTTCTGGGTGCACCGAACGCTTCCATGAAAGTTATGCAGATGAAAATGCTGCGGGAGGTCCGCAACAGAATCAACCGTCAGACAAATTTTGAAACAGCAAACTTAGACAAAACAGCTTCTGCAGCAGCAAGGCAAATTTATGCTTTGCAAAAACTGCTGGATTGCGGTGCGGGGTTTGGGGCCCTTCCGGAAGAGCTGCGAAACCTTGCGAAACTTCGGTATGAGAATCCAGAACTTTCCCTGCGGGAATTGGGAGAGAAACTGCAGCCGCCGCTGTCCCGCTCCGGTGTTAACCATCGTCTGCAGCGGATAGGGGAACTTGCGGAAAAGATCTGCCGCAGTTACCATGCAGAATAGTTCAATGCTGCGGAAAAGAGGAATGCGCTTATGTTTGTCCATTTACATCTTCATACAGAATACAGCCTTTTGGACGGTGCCTGCCGCATTGAGCAGCTGCTGGATACGGCAAAGGCGCGTGGGGACAAGGCAGTGGCCATTACAGACCACGGTGTTATGTATGGAGCGGTCGATTTTTATAAAGCCGCGAAAAAGCGCGGAATTAAGCCGATTATCGGTTGTGAAGTCTATGTGGCACAGCGCAGCCGCTTTGACCGTACACGGGAATTTGACGGGGAAAATCGGCACTTGGTGCTGCTTTGTGAAAATAATGAAGGATACCAGAATTTAAGCCAGATGGTCAGCCGCGCATGGACAGAGGGATTTTACAGTAAGCCTCGGGTGGATATGGAATTGCTGCAGACCTATCATACAGGGCTGATTGCACTTTCTGCCTGTTTAGCCGGCGAAATTCCCCGTGCCCTTTCCGCCAATGATTACCCCGCTGCAAAAGAAGCTGCGCTGAGGTATGAATCCATTTTCGGCGCGGACCACTTTTATCTGGAACTGCAGGATCACGGGCTGCCGGAGCAGAAAAGGGTGAATGCCGGGATTCTCCGCTTGTCTCAGGAAACCGGAATTCCGCTGGTTGTAACTAATGACTGTCATTATATTCATCAAGAGGACAGTGAGATGCATCACATCCTTCTTTGCATTCAGACCAACCATACGCTGAATGAAGAGGGCGGGTTGAATTTTGGCAGTCAGGAGTTTTACTACAAAACTGAAGAGCAGATGCGCTCGCTTTTTCCGGAGCATCCGGAAGCAGCAGATAATACAGTCAAGATTGCGGAGCGCTGCCATGTGGAGTTTGAATTCGGAAAAACCAAGCTGCCGCGTTTTGACACACCCAATGGAGAGGACAATGTCGATTATTTCCGCAAAAAGTGCTATGCCGGCCTTCACAATCATTATGGGGAGCATCCAGCGCCGGAAATCACCAAGCGGCTGGAGTATGAACTTGGCACCATCCAGCAGATGGGATATGTAAACTATTATTTGATTGTTTATGATTTTGTGCGTCATGCCAAAGAAGTCGGGATTCCGGTCGGCCCGGGCCGGGGTTCCGGTGCGGGGAGCCTTGCCGCCTACTGCATCGGCATCACCGGAATTGATCCCATTCAATATGACTTGCTGTTTGAACGTTTCCTGAATCCAGAACGCGTGAGCATGCCGGATTTTGACATTGATTTTGCAGATGACCGGCGGTCGGAAATGATTGATTATGTCATTCAAAAATACGGAGCAGACCATGTCGCACAAATTGTAACTTTTGGAACCATGGCGGCACGCGGTTCCATTCGGGATGTTGGGCGCGTGATGGGACTGCCCTATGCAATGGTGGATAGCATCGCGAAACTGGTGCCGTCGGTTCCCAATATGACGCTTGACCGCGCATTGGCAGAATCCAAAGAATTGAAGCGCCGGTATGATGATGAGCCGCAGGTTCATGATTTGCTGGATATGGCGCGGAAGATGGAGGGCATGCCGAGGAATGCTTCGACTCATGCTGCCGGTGTTGTGATTACAGACAAGCCGGTAGCGGAATATGTGCCGCTTGCGAAAAACGGAGATGCAATTGTCTGCCAGTATACCATGACCACACTGGAAGAACTGGGCCTGCTGAAAATGGATTTTCTGGGTCTGCGGAACCTTTCGGTCATTCATGATGCGGAGCAGATGATTCAAAAGGTCAAGCCGGATTTCCGAATCGATAAAATTCCGCTGGATGCGCCGGAAGTATATGCAATGTTTACTGCAGGCAACACAGATGGCGTCTTTCAGTTTGAATCTGCCGGTATGCGCAGTGTCCTTCAGCAGCTGGGACCGGAAAGGCTGGAGGATTTGATTGCTGTGAATTCTCTTTACCGCCCCGGTCCCATGGAATCCATTCCGCAATATATCCGCAACCGGCATCATCCAGAAGAAATTAAGTATGACCATCCGCTGTTGGAGCCAATTTTGAAAGTAACTTATGGCTGTATTATTTATCAGGAACAGGTCATGCAGATTTTTCGTTCGTTGGCAGGTTACAGCCTTGGCAGAGCAGATATTGTGCGGCGCGCTATGAGTAAGAAAAAGCATGATGTCATGGAACGTGAAAAAGAGATTTTTGTCCATGGACTGCAGGCGAAGGACGGCACATGGGAAGTCCCCGGCTGTTTAAGAAATGGCGTGGATGAGCAGACAGCACTGAAGATTTATGATAAGATGGAGAATTTCGCTTCCTATGCATTTAATAAGTCCCATGCTGCTGCTTATTCTTACCTTGCCTATCAGACAGCTTACCTGAAATGCTTTTATCCGTGTCAGTATATGGCAGCATTACTGACCAGTGTTCTAGACAATACCGGAAAACTTTCCGGGTATATTGCAGAGTGCAGCCGACTGCATATTCGGGTGCTTCCGCCGGATATTAACAGCAGTGAAGCGCGTTTTACAGTTGTGGGGCAGGACATCCGGTTCGGCCTGCTGGCTGTCCGAAACCTTGGGCGCGGGTTGATTGATGCGATTCTTCAGGAGCGCAGAACTTCCGGAAGATTCCACTCCTTTTATGATTTCTGCAAGCGAACCTTTGATCAGGTAAACCGGCGCTCATTGGAAAGCCTGATTAAATGTGGCGCGCTGGACCATTTGGGAAACAATCGCCGCGAAATGATGACTGCAGTTCCATCAATACTGGATACGATTGGGAACAACAAAAAACATAATCTTGAGGGCCAGATAGGCTTTTTTGATCAGTTGGATGGAGCTGGTGGGGAAGAAGATGAATTCCCAATTCCCGCTATACAGGATTACTGCATGGAGGACAAACTGGCCATGGAAAAGGATGTGACGGGTATCTTCCTTTCTGGCCATCCAATGGCAGCCTATGCAGACCTTTACGGACAAGTCAGCGCCACAAAAATTGGTGAGATTTTAGAGAGCTTTTCTGCGCAGGATGGATGCTGGCACGATGGAAGCCATGTGTGCATTTTGGGCATTGTGTCTAGTATAACAGACAAAGTGACGAAGAATAACAGTACTATGGCATTTGTGACGCTGGAGGACTTTTACGGGTCCATTGAAATACTGGTGTTTCCGCAGGCACTCACGCGCTTTTCCATGCTGTTGGAGGAAGGGAAAGTCCTGTGCGTTACCGGAAAACTGAGTGCTCGGGAAGATGAGGATCCGAAGCTCCTATGCGATGAGATTCGCTCAGCAGAAGCGTTAAAGAACCAGGCTCAGCCTTCCAGTCGGAAAGCTGCATCCGGAAAGCAGGTGGAGCCCGGTCTGTATCTGAAGGTGAAAGATCAAGCGGACCCGGGATATTTACGCGCAAAAAAATATATGGCAATATTCAATGGGCATACCCAGCTCTATGTTGCCTTTATGAAGGAACGAAAATTATTCCGTGCACCGGCTTCTCAGGGGGTGGATGTGAACGATGTTTTGCTGCGGGAGCTCCGCAAAGTTCTTGGAGAAAAAAATGTCGCTTTTGTGACATAAATATCCATGATGAAGAGATAATAATCCATAGATTCGGCTTGCAGATTATCCGGAAGTATAATATAATTATCCATGTGTTTATATTATTATGTTTTCTTGCAGGGAACTTTGCCGATTTTTGTTGTATTCCCTACAGCTAACTTGAGTTAAAAACAAGTATATTGGAGGTCTTTATGATGAGTGCAAAGTCAATCGCTGTTTTAACCAGCGGCGGTGACGCGCCTGGTATGAATGCTGCTGTTCGTGCGGTGGTGCGTGCTGGTATTTCAAAGGGTTTTGGCGTTAAAGGTGTACTTCATGGATATAATGGGCTGCTTACAGGTGATGTTGTGAATATGAATCTGCGCAGCGTGTCCGACATTATCGGCCGCGGCGGCACGATCCTTTACACAGCCCGCAGTCCTGAATTCAACACTCCGGAAGGTGTGCAGAAAGCGGCCAATGTGTGCAAAGAGATGAATGTCGTGGGTGTCGTTGTCATTGGCGGCGACGGTTCTTTTCGCGGTGCCCGTGACCTGACTGGAGCAGGTGTACCATGTATCGGTATTCCCGGCACCATAGACAATGATATTGCTTCCAGTGAATATACAATTGGATTTGACACAGCAATGAATACTGCTGTGCAGATGATTGACCGTGTCCGTGATACGACAGAATCCCATGACCGCTGCAGCATTGTGGAAGTCATGGGCCGCCGCTGCGGCGACCTTGCTCTGCAGGTTGGCGTTGCAGCAGGGGCAACATCTATCCTTGTTCCTGAAATTCCGTGGGATTTTCAAAAAGATATCGTTGACCGTATTCATCATGCGCAGGAAACGGGAAAGCAGCACTTTGTTATCATGGTGGCCGAAGGTGTTGGCGGCACAGATGAGTTGGCTAAAAAGATTGAGGAAGTCACTGGAATTGAAACGCGTGCGACCGTTTTGGGACATGTGCAGCGCGGCGGTTCTCCAACTCTGCGTGACCGTGTTGTGGCAAGCGAAATGGGTTATGATGCAGTTGAACTGCTCGCAGATGGAAAAAGCAATCGAGTAATCGTTGTGCGTGATGGGAAAGTGGTTGACCTCGATATTACAGAGGCACTGAACATGAAGCGCACATTTAATAAACATCTGTATGACATTGCTCTGCAAATTTCTATTTGACAGAAAGCAAGATAAAAAGCGGCACCGGAACATGGAAATGTTCCGGTGCCGCTTTTTGTACTCAGCAGAAAGAAGCAGCAATTTCCTGCATTTCTTCAAAAGAAGAGGGGTCTTCTTCTCGAATTTTTCTTTGCACAGCTTCAGGCTGTGAATAGAAATATTCATAGCTGGAAGTGTCCTGATCCAGAAGGTCAGACAGGCACAGATGCTGACCGCGGCCAGGTGCAGGGGCTGTCTCAGCCATTGCTGTTTCCCCCAATCTGCCGGACAAGTGCACGCATTTCACTTTTGGAATGCACATCATGTGTTTTTTGAAGGATTTCTTGCTGCTCAGAGCGGTTCATAGCGGCGAAATTCTGAGCGGCTTTTTTATTCTCAAATAATGCCATACCAAAGCCAAGCGGTAAGTCTCTCAGTGGTTCCAATCGTGCCACCTCCGCAAAATAAAATCTGCTCCGACTGCTTTTTTAAAGCGTGAATCGGAACAGATTTATTTTATGTACAGATTGAAATTGTATCAGCTAAAATGTTTGGAATCATTTATTCCAGAATTTCATGACACTTTTCGGGAATTCCAATATCTGCCGGAATGGTTTCTCCGCAAAGGAAAATGCCGGGGCCGCCGACGTGCGCATATTTCAAAGAGTCAAAAGCGATGGTCCAGGAAGCCTGCACAGTGTCTGGGGAGAATTCGCCTGTGTCAGCACAGACGCCGCTGGGAATATCCAGAGAACAGACGGGCCGGCCGCATCGGTTCATCAGGCTTGTCACAAGGCGCATATTCTGCGGAAGAATGCCGTGGAACCCTGTTCCGAAGATTGCATCAATCAGAACAGAAACACAGGGAATCTGCAGAGTGACAGGTTCGGTGTCTTCAGAAAAATCAAAGACTGGGATTGCCATCAATTTTAATCGTTCAAAATTCAGGCAGGCATCTTTTGTCTGCGGCATGCCATCTGTCAATACGACAACGACGTCGCATCCGGCCTTCTTCAGCAGCCGTGCTGCGACAAAGCCATCTCCGCCGTTATTGCCTTTCCCTGCAAAAATCATAGCAGAGTGAATATTCGGCTGCTTTTGCAGGAGAAATTCAGCAGCTTTTGAACCGGCATTTTCCATCATTTTTGTGCTGGTAAGTCCATTTTGCATGGCGTTTTTTTCAATCTGTTTCATTTGTGAAACGGTAACGGTTTTCATACCGGCTTCCTTTCCGTGCAGTTAATTGAGCCGCTTTGCCTTAAAAATGCGGTGGCCAACCACTGCATCTGTAAATTTAAATTAAACTATTAGTTAGTATAAACTTTTACAATCGGTTTATCAACTTGGGAAAAGAATTAAAATTTTCTTGACAAATGCAGCAAGTAGGAATATGATAAGACACATAAAATATACTATTCCTATATAAATAGTAAAGTTAGCGAAAAACAAGGACAAGGAAGTGGAAATTCATGAAAACCCAAACTTGGAGTAATGGTGAAATGACATACGGGATTTCTGCTAGGCATGCCATGTGTATCCTGTGCAAAGCTGCAGAAAATACAGGGACAGTTAACAAATCAATTTTTTAATTTAGAAAGGAAAGGCGAATACATATGAACAAAAGAAATTTTGGTTTTGACACACTTCAAGTACAGGCAGGTCAAGTTCCGGATTCGGCAACAGGTGCGCGGGCAGTTCCCATTTATCAGACCAGCTCCTATGTTTTTAAGAATACAGATGAAGCAGAGGGACGTTTCGGCCTGACGATTCCGGGCAATATCTATTCCCGGCTGACAAACCCGACAACGGATGTCTTTGAAAAGCGGATTGCAGCATTAGAGGGCGGATCTGCCGGACTTGGGGTTGCGTCTGGAGCTGCAGCTATTACTTATTCTATTTTAAACGTTGCCAGTGCAGGAGATGAGATTATTTCTGCAAGTACGCTGTATGGCGGCACTTATAATTTATTTGCCCACACGCTCCCCAAGTACGGTGTCCACACCGTTTTTGTCAATCCGGACAGTCCGGAAAATTTTGAAAAAGCCGTTACGCCTCAAACAAAAGCGATTTATTATGAAACTCTTGGCAACCCAAGTATCAATGTCATTGATTTTGATGCTGTAGGAAAGATTGCAGAAAAGTACAAGATTCCGGTAATTGTAGATAACACATTTGCAACGCCGTATTTGTTCCGTCCGTTTGAGCACGGCGCAAATGTTGTGGTACATTCTGCAACAAAGTTCATCGGCGGGCATGGTACCTCTATCGGCGGGGTAATTGTAGACGGCGGCAACTTCGACTGGTCAAGCGGTAAATTCCCGGGCTTTACGGAACCAGACCAAAGTTATCATGGAATTCGGTATGCGGACTTGGGCGCAGCGGCTTTTGTCACGAAAATCCGCGCGCAGCTTCTGCGTGATACCGGCGCTACACTTTCCGCATTCAATTCATGGCTTTTTATTCAAAGTCTTGAAACGCTTTCACTCCGTGTGGCTAAGCATGTTTCCAATACACAGAAAATTGTCGAATATCTTGACAAGCACCCGAAAGTGCAGAAAGTCCATTACCCGGGCCTTGCGTCCGATGAATATTATCCGCTTGCGAAGAAGTATTTTCCAAAGGGCGTGGGCTCTATCTTTACATTTTCGGTCAAAGGCGGTGTAGAAGAAGCAAAGAAGTTCATTGACAGCCTGCAGATTTTCTCTCAGCTTGCCAATGTTGCGGATGCGAAATCTTTGGTCATTCATCCATCCAGCACGACCCATCAGCAGCTTACGCTTGCCGAACAGCGTGCGGCAGGGTTTGGTCCGGAAACGATTCGCCTTTCCATCGGCCTTGAAGATCCGGAAGATTTGATTTGGGACCTTGGTCAGGCACTTGACAAGTCCGTACCAGACTGAAAATCAGCGATATAAAAGGCAGCAGGGAACAGGAGCGTTTCCTGCTGTTCTTGACAGATTGAATTGAAAAGCATACAGTTAGCAGGAAAGTCTATCCATCACAAATTCATAAGAGGTATTGAATGAGCAAAAAAATTTTGATTATTTCTTCCAGTCCGAGGAAAGGCGGAAATTCTGATTCTTTGTGTGATTCATTCCAGTGCGGCGCGGAGGAAGCTGGAAATTCTGTGAAAAAGATTGCACTGCGGGAAAAGAACATTGCCTGCTGTACAGGCTGTGGCGCCTGTGCACTTTCCCACAAATGTGTGCAGCAGGATGATATGGATGTAATTGTTGACGAAATGATTGCGGCAGATATCATCGTCCTTGCAACTCCCGTTTATTTTTATACAATGTGTGCGCAGCTCAAGACGATGATCGACCGCATGAATGCACGGTATACGGAAGTTGTAAACAAAGCCTTTTATTTTATCCTGACGGCTGAAACAACTGATGCCCAAAAGATGGAACGCACAGCGGACGGCCTGCGCGGTTTCCTCGCCTGCCTGAAGGGCGCGGAGGAAATGGGGATTCTTTATGCACCGGGTTTAGGAAAGGCAGGAGCTGCAAGAAGTTCCCCTGCGTTTCAAAAAGCCTATGAAATGGGAAAACGAATTCATTGATTTTCAGGTCTGAAATTTATAAATCTTTTTCTTTGCACTTTTATCATACATAATGAACAGAAATGGCAAATTTTTAAAACGTATCTTGACATTACCTATAAAATATGATACTATTCAATCGTGAATAGTTACTATTGTTCATTCTAGTGAAGGTGCCAATAGACTGCAGATGAAATTTGTTTTGTCAGAGAAGGATTTTGTTTATGGTTGTCTTTAAAATTAAGAAGGTCATCAATAACAACATTCTCTGTGTAACAGACGTGAAAAGTCATGAAATGATTGTCACTGGGTGTGGTATCGGATTTAAGCGCAAAGTAGGCGAGACAATTGATTCGGCTGCGGTAGAAAAAGTTTATCAGATGACGAATTTAAAGATCCAGCAGCGACTAACCGATTTGCTGGAGCAAATTCCATATGAGCACTTTCAGTTGACGGATGAGTTGGTTGAAACAATCCGGGCAAGAATTTCCTATCCGCTTAATGAGAGCCTGCTGATTACGCTGGCAGATCATATCAGTTTTGCTATTAAACGCAAAGAAAAAGGTATGCTTTATGCAAATCCTCTTTTAACTCCAATCCGAGAATATTATCCACAGGAATATCAATTGGGTCTGTATTGTCTGAAACGGATTCATGAAAAACTGGGAGTCGATTTTCCGGATGATGAAGCGGGTTTCATTGCACTACATATTGTTAATGCAGAGTTAAATACAACGATGAGTGCTATGAATGACATTACCCGTTTTGTGGATGGATGTGTTAAAGTGATTGAATCCTATTACCAGAAAACATTTAACCGGGATTCATTGGCATTTAATCGCTTAACCGTTCATCTCCGCTTTTTTGCGCAGCGCCTTGTTCAAAATGAACAGGAAAAGTATGAAGACACACATGACCAGGAATTCTGTTCCCTCATTGCCAGCAATTGTCAGGAGCATTACCAGTGTGCAAAGCAGGTTGCTGCTTATGTGAAAACTATGTGGCATAAGGACACAACGCGGGAAGAAATCCTATTTTTAACGATTCATTTAAAACGTCTCAATCTAGCGGAGGAAACTCCCGAAAATTAAATATCATTTTCCCATTGGGATAGTTACCACTTCGGGCTAAACCCATATTTTGCAGAAAGACAGGCATTATGTCTGCCATATGTAAAATATGGGTTTTTATATACCTATCTATTCGTTCAGCCAACGGACAGACAGGAAAAGCAGTCGACTGTATGTTCTGCCCAAAGTCCTTAAAGCATAATTCAATTTTTGATTTACAAGAAGGAGCCTACGTATGGAAAAACATAAAACTTTTGGAGTCCTGCAGAGAATCGGCAGGTCCTTTATGTTGCCGCTTGCATTGTTGCCAATTGCAGGCTTGTTACTTGGTATTGGCAGTTCGTTTACGAATGAAACCATGTTAGCTGCTTATGGCCTCAGTGGTGTGATTCACAAAGGAACCCCAATTTACGTTATCTTGGACATTATGAGTAAGACTGGCAGTGTTGTATTCAATAACTTACCGCTGCTGTTTGCGATGGGTGTTGCCATTGGTATGGCCAAAAAAGAAAAAGCTGTTGCAGCCCTTTCCAGCGGCGTTGCCTTTTTAATCATGAATACCACGATTAGTACGCTCATTGCCGCAAAAGGTGGTGTCAGTGCAATGCCGGCCAATTCTACAACTTCTGTGCTTGGCATTACCACGTTGCAGATGGGTGTCTTTGGCGGTATTATCGTTGGCCTTGGTGTTGCTGCACTTCATAACAAATTCTATGAGATCCAATTGCCGCAGGTCCTGTCCTTTTTTGGCGGCACACACTTCATTCCGATTATTTCATCTGTTACCTTTTTGCTTGTTGGTATTTTGATGTTTTTCGTTTGGCCAGTTATCCAAACGGGTATTGCTGCGCTTGGAAATTTAGTTTTAAGTTCTGGATACATAGGAACTTGGATTTATGGGATTATTGAACGTGCATTAATGCCATTTGGACTGCACCATGTTTTCTACCTGCCATTTTGGCAGACGGCTGTTGGTGGTACGGCGATGATTGATGGTCACATGGTTTCCGGTGCACAAAATATTTTCTTTGCGCAGCTAGCTTCAAAGTCGACCACACAATTTTCGGTTTCGGCTACTCGCTTTATGTCTGGCAAATTCCCCTTTATGATTTTTGGACTGCCTGGTGCTGCGCTGGCGATGTATCAATGTGCACGAAAAGATAAACAAAAAGAAGTTGGCGGTCTTCTGATCTCTGCTGCACTGACTTCTATGCTGACGGGTATCACCGAGCCGCTTGAGTTCACTTTCCTGTTTGTGGCTTTGCCAATGTTTGTTGTTCATTGCATTTTGGCTGGTGCTTCCTATATGCTGATGCATATTTTTAATGTCGGCGTTGGTATGACCTTTTCCGGCGGCCTGATTGATTTGACATTGTTTGGAATTCTGCAGGGTAATGCCAAGACCCATTGGGTTTGGATTGTCATTGTCGGTGTTGTTTATTTCTTCCTGTATTATTTCATTTTCCGTTTTATGATTACAAAATTTGATTATAAAACACCCGGCCGCGAAGAAGATACCGAAGTGAAACTTTACACCCGCAAAGATGTGGAAAATAAAAAAGCTGCGGGTAAATCTGCAGGTGCTTCCGACTTTGTCAGTGCACTGATTCTGCGCGGACTCGGCGGGAAAAGCAATTTGGTTGATTTAGACAGCTGCGCGACACGTCTGCGTGTTACCGTTACAGATGCCGGCAAAGTGGATCAGGCCTTGCTGAAGCAGAGCGGAGCATCCGGTGTTCTCTGCAGAGGCAATGGGGTTCAGGTCGTTTATGGCCCACAGGTTTCTGTTATTAAGTCAAAACTAGAAGATTATATGGATACTCCGGAATCGGAACAAACTGACATGGAAGCCGTTGCTCCTCCGTCTGAAACGTCTCCTGAACCAGTTGAAACCGAGAAGAAAAAGGATGTTGTTTTGAGCTCTTGCATGAACGGAACAGTGGTGCCAATGGCTCAAGTAAAAGATGAAGCTTTTGCAGCCGGTGTACTCGGAGAAGGAATTGCAATCGAGCCGGCAGATGGAAATTTATATGCACCGGCAGACGGTACGATTTCTACCTTATTTGAGACGAAACATGCAATTGGCATGACGACAACTGACGGTGCAGAGATTCTGATGCATATCGGAATTAATACGGTCAAGCTTAAAGGCAAATATTATCAATATCATGTTAAAAAAGAAGAAACTGTCCATAAGGGTGATTTGCTGGTTACTTTTGACCTGAAAGCAATTCAAAAAGCCGGATATTTGACGACCACACCGATGGTAGTATGCAATACAGATGAATACAAAGCAATCAAACCTCTGGCGGATGGAACTGTTAAAACGGGAGAACCCCTGTTAGAAATAAAGGCCTGAAACAAAAGTTACGGATTGATTTGCAGGATAGACATTCTCTTTTTAAAAATTTCCAAGGCAATATACTCAAGTAAAAGGACCTCTCTTTGTGTCAGAGATGTCTTTTTATTTTTCATATTTTTTACCGCCGCTCCCAGTATTTGCGGTCAAGGCTGCGGTACTGAACAGATTCAGCTGCGTGCTCTGCTTCAATATCTTTGGAGTCTGCCAGATCAGCAATCGTGCGTGCCACCTTCAGTACACGGTCATAAGCGCGAGCCGATAGGCCGAGCTTTTCAAATGCGGACTTCAGCAATTCCCTTCCGGCAGGAGAAAGCCGGCAGGTGTCATTTAAAATATCCGGTGTTATTCGGGCATTGCAGGTAATGCTTGTACCTTTGAAACGTTCATTTTGGATGGCGCGCGCCGCATTGACGCGTTTGCGTATCTCTGCACTGGGCTCGGCTTTTTGTTCGCTGGAGAGCGACTCAAAATCGACAGGGGGGACCTCTATGTGAAGGTCAAGCCTGTCTAAAAGAGGACCGCTGACGCGATTTAAGTAGCGGTCCACTTGGTCGGGCCTGCAGGTACACTTGCGTGTAGGATGTCCGAAATAGCCGCAGGGGCAGGGATTCATGGCCGCCACCAGCATAACAGAGCAGGGATAGGTGACTGTGCCGCTGACACGTGAAATCGTCACCACTCCATCCTCAATCGGCTGCCGCAAAACTTCCATTGTACTTCTAGCAAATTCAGGCAGTTCGTCCAGAAACAGCACGCCGTTATGTGCCAGAGAGAGCTCCCCGGGGCGGGGAATTGAACCCCCGCCGGAAAGACCGGATGGAGAAATGGTGTGGTGTGGGGAGCGGAAGGGGCGGGTACTGATTAAGGATGTTCCGTGTGGCAGGGCACCGGCAATCGAATGGATTTTTGTGGTTTCCATCCGTTCCTTCAGCGTCATGTCCGGCAAAATAGAGGGCAGGCGCTTTGCCAGCATGCTTTTGCCGGAACCGGGAGAGCCGATTAAAAGCACGTTGTGACCGCCGGCAGCTGCAATTTCCAGCCCACGTTTGGACTGCACCTGCCCCCGCACATCTGCAAAATCCAACATTTGATCAAAGGCATCCTTTTTTGGAGGTTCGGGCTTTGCCGGCTGAATCATTTGCTGCCCGTCCAGAAAGGCAATCAGTTCCCTGACATTATGGATGGGATAAGCCGCAATCTTTTCGACAGCGGCAGCTTCTGCTGCATTTTCCGCTGGTACAAAGATGCGTTCAAACCCGTTTTCCTGCGCACTGATGGTCATTGGCAGCACACCTTTTATCGGACGCAGATCTCCGTTCAGGGAAAGTTCTCCTAAAAAGACGCTGCGCCCGGGGTCTGCTGTCAGTTGTCCGGATGCTCTTAGAATCGTAACAAAAAGAGGAAGGTCATAGATTGGCCCCTCCTTGCGTTTGTCCGCCGGAGCCAGATTGACAGTGATCCTGCCCTCCGGAAAAGAATATCCGCAGTTTTTTATGGCAGAGCGGACACGATTTTTAGATTCCTTCACAGCAGTATCCGGCAGCCCAACCATATCAAACGATGGAAGTGCTCTGGCAATATCAGATTCCACCAAAACAGGGAATGCTTCCAATCCATAAAGTCCCATACTGTATGTTTGCGTTACCATAAAAAGACTCCCCGCATTTTTGTTTCCTATTTTGTACCATTATACGACTTTTTTAAAAAAGATGGTAGTCAATTCGACGTTTTTGCGCGCTTTGCTCTGCCTTGTATTTTTTTCTGAGTCGTATTATAATTGAAAATATCCGGCAGGACCGGAAACCGTTATGCAAGGAGAATGGGAAAATGTTATACAGCGTGTTCCAATCAATTGCAAATGGTCAGGGCATCAGCATGGCAACAGTTATCGCGCAGCTTTTAGCTTCCCTGTTTGTCGTTTTTCTGATCCTGCCATTTCATGAGTTTGCTCATGGCTGGGCTGCCAATAAGCTCGGTGATCCGACAGCTAAATATGCGGGGCGCCTTACTTTAAATCCCCTTGCCAGTTTCGACGCGATTGGCACACTGGGCATTTTGCTTTTTGGAATCGGCTGGGCAAAGCCGGTTCCGGTGAATCCCCGAAACTTTAAAAATCCGAAAAAGGATATGGCTTTGACCGCATTTGCCGGTCCTTTGGCAAATCTTCTGGCATCACTGATCAGTGGGATTTTGTTAAATGTGGTGCTGCTGGCGAGCGGAGGCAGCGTTACGTTTGGGACATATGTTCCCAGTGCTGTGGTAACTTTTTTTATTAATTTCTTTTTATACTGTATGACGATTAATATTTCTTTGGCGGTGTTTAACCTGCTTCCGATTCCGCCGCTGGACGGTTCCCGCATTATTGGCATTTTTTTAAGCAGTCAGGCGGCAGAAATCTATTACCGCTATGAAAACATTATTATGTGGATTTTCATGATTGTTGTATTCTTCGGCGGATTCAACGGTATTCTTTATCCACTGCAGAGATTGTTTGCAGAGGGAATTATGCACCTCGCAAATCTGCCGTTTCTCGCATTTGGATTATAATAATTCGGTGGAATATGGAAAAGCTAACCTATAAGCTGGATGCATTTGAAGGGCCGCTTGATCTTCTTCTGTATTTGATCCGTAAAAATAAGCTCAACATCTGTGATATTCCTATTGCAGAGGTGTTGGATCAGTATATGGAGCAAATTAATGCTGCGCAGGAACAGGACATGGATATATCCAGTGAATTTCTGGATATGGCAGCACGTTTGGTTTATATGAAAACAGTTTATCTGCTTCCTAAACATGAGGAATCGGATACGCTGCGCACAGAACTTTCCGGACAGCTCTTGGAATATGAAGAATGCAAACAGGCTGCCCGGCTGTTGGGCAGTTCCATTCAAATGGACACTTTTGTGCGGGAACCAGCTAAAATTGAACCGGACTACCTTTACCAGCGGCCGATTCAGGGGACAGCAC
The DNA here is from genome assembly GCA_002399445.1 of Ruminococcaceae bacterium UBA4871. Taxonomy (GTDB): domain Bacteria; phylum Bacillota; class Clostridia; order Oscillospirales; family Acutalibacteraceae; genus Caproicibacterium. The sequence continues at coordinate 48,453 of DHDR01000008.1, forward strand.
TTCTCAAAGCATATGCTGATGCTGCAGGACGCCATGCAACACCGCCGCCTACTCAGGAATCTTTTTCATCCATTGTAACCCACCGGATTGTTTCGATTGCATCACAGAGCATTGATGTTCTGCGCAGGCTGTGGAGGCATCATCAGCTCCCTTATCATGCGCTGTTTACCCGAAAAAAAGACAAGCCCGAAATCGTAGCGACATTTTTAGCCTTGTTGGAATTGGTAAGAGGGAAGTTTGTGCGCATAGAAGGTGCCGGGAAAGACCCGACGGTTGAACTGATGAAAGCAGGTGAGCGGAAATGGAGAGCAAAGCATTGACAGGCGCCTTGCAGGCGATGCTTTTTGCCAGCGGTGCTCCGCTTTCGTTGGATAAAATTTCTGAAGTGCTGGAAATCAATTCGACCCAAGCATTAGAACTTGCAGAAAATACCCGCATGGCCTTTAATGCAGCCAACAGCGGAATTCAAATTATTCGGATTGAGGACAGTTATCAAATGAGCAGCGCACCTGCCTTTGCATCTCAGGTACGTCAGTTGCTGGAAATCCGCCATAACGCACCGCTTTCACAGGCAGCATTGGAGGTCCTCGCAATCATTGCGTATAATCAGCCGGTCACAAAAGCATTTGTCGAGCAGATACGCGGTGTTGATTCCTCCGGCGTTATCGGCAGCTTGTGCCAAAAAGGGTTAGTGGAGGAGCGCGGGCGGCTTGAACTTCCCGGCCGGCCGCTTCTCTATGGAACGACTTCAAATTTTCTGCGCTGCATGGGAATTTCTTCTCTGGAAAAGCTTCCTGCACTGAAACATTCGGAATCGGCAGGGGCAGATACAAAAAACAAAGAGCAGCAGGATACGGGGGACGGAAAATGAAGTTTTTGCGGATTTTTCTGTTGATGAATCTGATTGGCTTTCTGCTTTCCATGGCTTCTGTCCGGTTTCGGATTTCCTACACCAATGAGCTGAAACTGAAAATATCTTATCTCTTTTTTTCCTACACAGTATTCCCAAAGAAAAAAAAGCCTCCAAAAGCAGAAAAGGCGAAAACGAAACAACCGGAAGAAAAAAAGAAAGAAAATCTTTTTCTGAAGGTTTACCATGAAAAAGGTTTGAAAGGGCTTCTCCATTTATTGAAAGCTTTGGCGGATATGGCGGGACATGCGCTGAAAACCCTTTTTCAGCATATTCGCGTCAAACTGCTTTCCCTTCATGTAGCGGTAGCAGAAGAAGATGCCGCAAAAACGGCTTTAACCTTTGGAGAAGTGTGCGGAGTGGTCTATCCTACGTTTTCGGTTCTCACAGAAACGATGAAATGCAGCAAATTTGAAGTTGCTGTTGTGCCGGATTTTCAAGCGAAAAAAACGAAGATTCAGGGAAAAGCGGATTTGAAAATTCGGGTTGCCGTTTTGTTGATGACAGCAGTTCAAGCGCTGATTCGATACATGAAAACCATAAAATCGGCTAAAATAAGCGATAAGACAAAATCAAAAAAGGCGGTGCAGTAAATGAGCAGCAATCATCCGATCGAGGGTATGATGGACACGACCCTGAACAACATTAAACAGATGGTCGATATTAACACGATTGTCGGGGACCCTATTACAGCCCCTGATGGGACCATGATTATTCCAATTTCAAAGATCAGCTATGGCTTTGCTTCCGGCGGTTCGGACTTTGCCTGCAAACAGAGTCCGGATAAGGACTTTTTTGGCGGCGGTGCCGGTGCGGGTGTCACAATTACCCCTGTGGCATTTCTGACTATTTCGAATGGAACCGTAAAAATGCTGCAGATTGACCCTTATAATTCTTCTGCAGACCGTATTGTCGGAATGGTTCCGGATATTGTCGATAAAGTCAATGAAATGATTAGTAAGAAGCAGAAAAAGAAAGAAGAAAAATCTGCTGAAGGACAGGAAATTCCGCCGGCAGAGCCTCAGGTATAATTTTTTCACAACCGCCTGCATACAAGTATCCAAGGGCAGGTGGTTGTTTTGTATCAAAACACATTTTTCAGGAACAATCCTACAAGAAAAATTCTTGCACTTTTGACCGGACTTTGTCTGGCAGTTTGTGCCGGCCTGCCGCTGCCGGTTTATGCGGCACCACAGCAGACTGCACTTTCTGTTTCGGCAAAGTCGGCAATTCTTGTCAATGCAGCGGATGGCACAGCCCTTTGGGCAAAAGGGGCAGATGAAAAGCGACCGATGGCGAGCACAACCAAAATCATGACGGCACTGCTGACTTTGGAAGCAGCAGCCTGCAGTGACCGGACGGTAGAAATTACGCAGGATATGGTGTGTGTGGAAGGTTCTTCGATGGGCCTGCAGGCGGGGGACAGGATTTCGCTGAGTGGTCTGGCAGCCGGTATGCTCAGCACTTCCGGAAATGATGCAGCAAACGCTGCTGCCTATGCGCTTGCCGGCGGTCCTGTCGCTTTTGCGGAAAAAATGAACCGGCGCGCAAAGGAACTGGGAATGACGCATACTCATTTTGTGACGCCTTCCGGACTGGATGATGACAACCATTATTCTACTGCATCCGATATGGCAAAGCTGGCATGCGCTGCTATGAAAAACGAAACATTCGCCACGCTGGTTTCGCAGAAGAAAAGTAAAGTGAAATTTATACAGCCGGCCTGCACGCAGACTTTTACCAATCATAATAAACTGCTTTCCATGTATCGGGGATGTATTGGTGTAAAGACTGGATTTACCAAAAAGGCGGGACGCTGTTTAGTCAGCTGTGCCGAGCGGAACGGGGTTCGGTTAATTGTTGTGACACTGAATGCGCCGGATGACTGGAAAGACCATCAGATTTTGCTGGACTATGGTTTCACACGGCTGCAGTCTGTTGTACCTGATGACAGTTCCTATGCGGTGTCTCTGCCGCTTGTGGGTGGCTGCACCTCGCAAGTGCAGGTCAAGGGTGAGCAGGGGAGTCCGCTGATTATTCCTAAAGGAGCGCGGCTGCAGCGTTGTGTGGAGCTGCCGCATTTTCTCTATGCACCTTTAGAGAGCGGGGATCCGGTCGGACGTATCAGCTATCGGCTAAACGGCCGTGAAATCGGTCATACGATTCTGACTGCAGGGCCGGCTGATGTGAAAAGTGCGCCGAAGAAGAATATCTTTCAATTTGTCGCAGGCTTTTTCAGTAGCTTGTTTCAGTAGAAATCAATTTTCATAGAAATGAATAAGAAAATGAGGATGAAATCATTATGGCAGAAAAAGTTAGACTGCAAAAAATTCTGGCAGATGCCGGTGTTGCTTCCCGGCGCAAAGCAGAGAGCATGATTGCAGCCGGATATGTAAAAGTCAATGACAAGCCGACTCAAGTTGGCGATAAAGCGGACCCGAAACATGACAAAATCACGGTACATGGCAAGTTACTCAATACACATACAGAATCTGTTTATGCGCTGCTGAATAAGCCCCGCGGCTTTATTACAACGATGTCGGATGAGCGTGACCGCAAATGTGTTGCGCAGCTTGTCAAAGACATTCCAGCGCGGGTCTATCCTGTGGGACGGCTTGACCGGGAAAGTGAAGGCCTCCTGCTCATGACAAACGACGGTGAATTTGCAAATGCTATGACACACCCGTCCCATCATGTGCCGAAAACTTATCGGGTTACCATACATCCGGGTATCACAGAAGAGCAGCTTACACAGTTGGCAGTTGGTATCATGGTTGACGGCCGCCGTACAGCTCCTGCACAAGTGCGAATTCTGCATCAGGAAAAGGGACGTGTCGTTTTGGAGATCATTCTGCATGAGGGAAGGAACAGACAAATCAGGAAAATGTGCGAGGAATTAGGGCTGGAAGTTGCCAGACTGAAGCGTACTGCTATTGGCCCGCTCCGGCTTGGAATGCTGCAGCCGGGCGAGTGGCGGTATCTTACCCAACAGGAAGTCAAGCAGCTTTCGGCAGCAGCAAAGGCAGACAGGTTATCTTTTAAACAGAATCAGAAATTTCAGGGAATTCACCGCTGATTGTTGCAAAATGAATATGAAATGCATTTTTTTCTACAAAAGGGACAAGAAGTACTTGCGAAATATCTGCATTTCATTTATAATTTAACTGTTATGTTATGATATCTGCCGTTAGAGGGTGGATTCCTTTTAATCCTATTCAAATGGAGGCATTTACGATGAGCTATACCGGTGCAGCTGATTCGCTGGAAAATGCGTGCAATATCATCAGTGATACGATAGGAAACAGGCGGCTCAGAGCGCTTTTTGATGATGGAAATTTTATGGAAATTGATCGTTTCGCAAAATCATCCGATCATTATGCAGAAGCTGCTGCTGGCTATGGAACAATTGAAGGCTGCCCGGTATATGCCTTTGCACAAAGCAGTGATTTGGCAGGCGGCGCTGTTGGCAGGGAACAGGCACAAAAAATTCGGAAAGTTTATGAAATGGCTGTGAAAAACGGCGCCCCCGTGATTGGTATTTATGATTCAATGGGAGGCCGTTTGCAGGAAGGCACCGACTTGCTGTATGCTTATGGGGACATTTTGCGTGAAACGAATGCCCTTTCAGGGGTTGTTCCTCTCATTTCACTCGTCTTAGGTCCTTGTATTGGTGTTTCCGCGATGATTGCTTCCTGTGCGGATTTTGTGGTGATGTCTGGCAAAGGGGAGCTTACCGTTTCTTCCGACGGAAAAGGCGGCTCTGCAAAAGAGGCTGCAAAGCAGGGAAATGCGGCTATCGTTACGGAAACAGAGGAGGATGCGGTTGCTGCTGTTCACAGCTTGATTGCAAAGCTGCCGTCTAATAATCTGGATGCAGTTGGTTTTGAAGATGAAAATGGCGGAGCGGGCATTCCTTCAGCAGGCAATTCTGCCAAAGATGCTGCAGAAGCGGTTGCCAATCAAGACTCTTTGCAGGAACTCATGCCGGATTACGGCGTGTCTGCGCGGACTGCGCTTGCCGGTATTGGCTGCGGCTCCGCTGTTGGCATCCTTGCTTATGACGGCATACTGGATGCAGATGCTTGCTCCAAGGCGGCACGCTTTATCCGCTTTTGTGATGCATTTAATATGCCGATTGTGAGCTTTGTCAATGCAGAAAAGTTTGTTTCTCTGCGTGCGGCGTCCATGCTGTCTTCGGCTTATTCGGAAGCAACTTGTGCCAAAATTTCCGTTTTGGTCGGGAACGCATATGGGCCAGTCTATATTGCAACCTCTGGGCACGGTGCCAATGCCGACTATACAGTGGCATGGCCGCAGGCGGTCATTTCTGCACTTGCTCCGGAAACCGGCGCCGTCTTTTTCTGGAATGACCGTCTTGCCGGTTCTGCCGATCCGATTGCTGATCGGAAAAAATTGATCGCCCAGTATGCAGCAGAGGCATGTAATCCAATGCAGGCAGCTGCACAGGGCCTGATTGAGAATGTCATTCAGCCCGAAGATACCCGTGCAGAATTAGTGCGTGCTCTGGAGATGCTTTCCTCCAAACGCGTTTCCACGCTGCCCAAAAAGCACAGCAATATTCAGCTTTAATCATTTGCACAATGTCAGCTGTTTGGATTTATGAAGGAGGAACCGTCAATGAAAAATTTAAAGGTTACCGTGAATGGCGTTACTTATGATGTGCAGGTAGAAGAACAGACAGCAGGGACGCCAGCTTCGGCAGCCGCTTCTGCTGCACCAAAGACAACAGTCCAGACACCGGCTGCGACTGTTCCTGCTCCGGCAGAAAAACCATCGGTGGCTCCAGCAGCAAACCAACCTGCCGGAAATGAGGAAATTGTAAAAAGCCCCATGCCCGGTACCATTGTGGATGTGAAAGTACAGTCTGGCCAAAAAGTTAAGTCAGGCGATGTCCTGTTGATTCTTGAGGCCATGAAGATGGAGAATGAAATTATGGCTCCGCATGACGCTGTTGTCGGCAGCATTCTGGTTACGAAGGGTCAGAGTGTTGAATCGGCTGCACCTCTCGTTTCCCTTCGCTGAGGAGGTATGGTTATGACCAAAAAAATTGGGATTACTGAAGTCGCACTGCGCGATGCACCGCAGTCTTTGATTGCTACCCGCATGCCAACGAGTGATATGCTGCCAATTCTGGATAAACTGGATAAAATCGGATATTATTCGCTGGAATGCTGGGGCGGTGCAACCTATGACGCCTGTCTCCGCTTTTTAAATGAGGACCCGTGGGAACGTCTGCGTATTCTCCGCAAATATTGTCCAAATACAAAGCTTCAGATGTTGTTCCGCGGCCAAAATATGCTTGGCTATCGTCATTATGCCGATGATGTGGTCGAGTATTTTGTCCAGCGCAGCGTAGCGAACGGGATTGATATTATCCGTATTTTTGATGCACTGAATGACATTAAAAATTTGCAGACAGCGATTCGGGCAGCTAAAAAAGAGGGCGCCATTGTGCAGGTCGCAATCTCTTACACAACTGGACCTGTTTTTACAACGGATTACTATGTAAAATATGCCAAGCAAATTGAAGAATCCGGTGCGGATTCCATCTGTATCAAAGACATGGCTGCCCTGCTGACTCCGTACAGGACTTATGAACTGGTTTCGGCGCTGAAAAAAGCTGTCAAACTTCCCATTCAGCTGCATACCCATTACACTTCCGGACTGGCATCGATGTGTCTGCTGAAAGGTATTGAGGCTGGTGCTGACAGAATTGATACGGCAATCTCCCCCTTGGCATTGGGCACTTCCCATGCACCGACAGAATCAATGGTAGCTGCTTTGCAGGGGACAGAATATGACACGGGGCTGAATTTGAAGGATTTCAGCGATATACGGACATATTTTATGGGTTTGCGCAAAAAGTATTTTGAGGACGGTTTGCTGGATCAAAGCATTTTGGCAACCAATACGAAAGCACTGCTTTATCAAGTGCCGGGTGGTATGCTGAGCAATTTGCTGTCCCAACTGAAACAAGCAGGGAAGGCCGACCAGATGGATGCCGTTCTGCAGGAAGTTCCCCGTGTCCGCAAAGATGCCGGCTATCCGCCTTTAGTTACCCCGACTTCTCAGATTGTCGGTACGCAGGCTGTTTTTAATGTCATTACCGGTGAACGCTATAAAATGTGTACCAATGAGTTTAAAGATTTGATTGCGGGTAAGTATGGCACCACTCCGATGCCGATTGACGAAGATTTTGCAAAAAAGATTATTGGGGACCGTCCTCGCATTACCTGCCGTCCGGCAGATTTGCTTGAGCCTGAGCTGGATAAGCTCCGCAAAGAATGTGCCCAGTGGACGGAACAGGAAGAAGATGTTCTGTCGTACGCAATGTTCCCGAAAGTTGCGACAGACTTCTTTAAAAAGCGTGCGGCTGCTAAGTATGGGATTGATACCAAGCACAGTGACGCACAGGCACAGATCCATCCGGTTTGAGTTTTGATGGATAACGTAAAACAGCCTCTCATTAAAAAATGAAGGGCTGTTTTGTATTTTTATTTGCATTTTATGCGAATCAATAGAATGTATGAAAAAAAGCGAAAACAGCCCAAACTTTTCATTGGACAGTTCCGCTTTTGCGCTATTCATAACAAAAACAATATAGCACGGTAACTTAATCGCTGCTGAAGGGAAGCAGTGCAAGATGACGTGCACGCTTGATAGCAACAGTCAAATCACGCTGATGACGTGCACAAGTACCTGTTACACGGCGTGGAAGAATTTTACCGCGCTCTGAAATAAAGCGGCGAAGTTTCGCAACATCCTTGTAGTCAATATTGTCGACTTTATCGACACAAAAACTGCATACTTTACGGCGGCCTCTGCGGCCTCCGCGGCGATTATCTCTATCAGCCATAACTTATAAAACCTCCTTGATGAAGAATGCAATCAAAATTTTTCTGCCAGCAAACCCTTTAAAACGGCAAATCGTCGTCATCGGGAAGCTCCTGAAAATCTCCGGTATCTCCACTTGAATAAGCAGGGGCGGCAGCAGGAGCAGATGCTGCAGGTGTACTGGACTGCTGAGAATTGCTGTTGGAAGAAGATGACGTATTTCCGGCATTATGATAAGAACGATTTTCTTCATAATTTCCAGATTCCCGTTTGCTTCCGCAAAAGCTGACATTATCTGCCTGAACATCATAGCGGGTACGCTTGTTTCCATCGCGGTCCGTATAATTATCAACACGCAGGGAACCCTGAACAGCAATCATTGATCCTTTTGTGAAATAGCGGCAAACAAACTCTGCAGTCTGACGCCATGCCGTCACATCAATGAAGTCAGTCTGTCTTTCGGCACCGGCTTTTGAATAATTGCGGTCTACAGCAATGCGAATCGTTGTAACGGCAACATTATTCGGCGTATGGCGCAACTCAGGGTCCGCAACCAGCCGACCCATCAAGACAACAACATTCAGCATTTTTACGTCCCTTTCTCTGCAGCTTATTAGGCATTTTTGCGGATAATCAATGAGCGCATCACGCCATCCGTGATTTTGAAAACACGGTCCAGTTCAGCCGTGAAAGAAGGAACACTGGTGAAATTAATCAGCACATAGTAACCTTCTGTTTCCTTGTTGATTTCATAGGCCAGCCTGCGCTTGCCCCATTCGTCAACACCGTCGACTGTTCCATTTTCAGCAATCAAATCCTTAAATTTTGTTACCAGAGCGGCAGTAGCCTGCTCGTCCAGTTTGCTGGAAAGAATGAATACGGTCTCATAAGCATTTTTTGTTTTTTCCATCGATAAGCACCTCCTTTTGGACTTATGGCCCTGGGCTTTCCCCAGAGCAAGGATGTGTCAGCCAAAAGACTAACAAAGCTATTATATCAAAACAGGCTCATTCCGTCAAGATTTTTCTGACAGAACAAACCTGTTTTTGTAAAGCCCAAAAATCAAAGATTTTTTGCGATCCCTTTCAAATAAGTACGGAAGTCGTTCCCGATTTCCGGATGCTGCAGACCAATTTCCACTTGGGCTTTCAAGATGCCCAGCTTGTTTCCCATGTCATACCGTTTGCCCGTGTAGTCAACGGCCACCATGCCTTTGGTACGGGCCAGTGTGCACATGGCATCTGTCAGCTGGATCTCTCCGCCGGCTCCGGGGGGTGTCTGGTCAATAATATCGAAGATTTCCGGCGGAAGAATGCAGCGCCCAAGAATGGAGTATAAGCTCAAAACTTTGTCAGGGGAGGGTTTCTCAATCATATCGGTGCAGGTAAAATAATTATCGTGCAGGGGTTCTACTTTTAAAGAAGAATACTTGCCAATATCCTTTTGAGAAACTTTTTTAACGCCCAGCACACCTTTCCCGAATTCTTCATAGGCACGAATCAATTGCCCGCAGGCGGGGTCTTTTCCAATGATGACATCGTCGCCATAAAGAACTGCAAAGGGCTCATTTCCAACAAAGGAACGTGCGCGGCTGATAGCATGTCCAAGACCAAGCGTCTCTTTCTGCCGGACAAAATAGAAATTTGCTAAATGAGCAATATCTCTGATTTCTTTTAAAATTGCTGCTTTTTCAGCACCACCATTTTCCAGCTTCGCTTCTAACTCCGGCACACGGTCAAAGTGGTCTTCAATCAAACCCTTACCGCGGTTGGTTACAATCAAGATATCTGTGATGCCTGAACGAACGGCTTCTTCAACAATATATTGAATAGCCGGTTTATCCACAATAGGCAGCATTTCTTTTGGCATGCTTTTCGTGGCAGGCAGGACACGGGTTCCCAGCCCTGCTGCGGGAATTACTGCTTTTGTGATTTTCATACGGTTTCACTCCCCAATTAATATTGTAATAATAAAATTATTTGACCTTCAAAGCAAAAAAATAGAATTGTAATTTACAATATTAGAAACAATCAGATAACAGATTAGCACCATAACGAGTAAGACTGTGTTGATTCCGCCTTTTTCCTGATAACTGATTAGTGCTTCACTCTCATTTGACACATTTGCCTGAATGTGTTGAATTGTTTTTACACAGTGTTTTCGATACACGTTGTTTGCAATAAACCCAAGAATGATGTGCGTGACAAAAATAGACAAGGGAATGCAAAGGTTGACCAGAGAAAACATAAGCATCTGCGAGGAATTCATGGCACTTACAATTTGATATAACTGGTGAGTCGAAACTGAACTTGTGCTCGAAATTCCAAGTTGATTCATAATTTGCAGCATCATGGGATTAATATATTGCACATTCAACAACTGATTGAGAATCTCCAATGCCAGAACTGCTGATGTAATAATACTGCCAAGTGCATAAATTTTGCGGTAAAGCAGCCAGCCGCCGCCCAAAATCAGAGCTGCGAAATTAAACCGGCGGGTGCGGAATTTTTCATGATTCATAAAGACCGGAAGATAGTAGGTGGTGTTGCTTTGAACTACTTTGCACAAATCACCAGCCTTCACATGATCAATTGTTTCATCTGGATCAATACCTGCCATTGGGTCAAAAGCAAAGGGTGCCTGATTGTAAGGCCAGCCGTTTGCGTGCTGGCCATTGGAACTTTTATTATTAAATGGAGAATTGTTAAAAGGCTGCTCACTGTTTTGACGGCCGGTGTCCTGTTGGGAAAGGGGGGTACCGCAGTGTTCACAAAAAAGAGCACCAGCAGTATTGTCATGTCCGCATTTTGGGCAGCGTACAGTGTCACCTGACGGATTGGTGCGTTCATCGGGAAATTGCCAAGCTGTTCCGTGTTTGTCCTCAAAAATGCAGTGCCCTTCCTGCTGGTAACAGGCGCGATGATAGGGCGCACCGCATTCAGGACAGACAACAATATCGTCTTCCGGCTGAAAGGGTACCCCGCATACAGGACATTTAACTCCGGTAAAGTCGGTCATAAGGTTGTTCCTCCCGCGTTGAAATAACATTTGTGCAAAACAGCACTATTTCTATCTATTGTAAAGACTTTCAAAGAAAACTGCAAGTTTTACTAAAGAAATTTTTATTCTATTCATATTTTACGGTTGGTTCCATTTTGTAGATTTTGTACTTCCGGGCATTTCCTTTACAATTCATTTGAAATAGAATATAATTAATATATATACCTCATAAATTTTAAGAGGAGATGTCCGGCAGGTGAATTTTCAGTGGAGACCAGCCTGTATTTTGGGCATGCATGAGGTGTGCGGTCTGTGGCTGAAGAGCCGGCCGTTTTCAGATATCTTTAGAAAGTAGGATGGAAACTGATGCTGCAATTTGAAGAACTCAAGCAGAAACTTCAGGGGCTTCTTCCCAGTTTAAATGATTTGGAAGATGCACTGGGACTCAAGGCCATGCGGAATGAGATCGAGGAACTCGATATGAAAGCAAGCGAACCGGAATTTTGGGATGATATGGAAAAATCTCAAAAAGTTCTACAGCGTTCGGCCCATCTTAAAAATAAAATTGAAGCTTATGAAAAACTGCGCAGCCAGTGGGACGATGCCGTGGCACTCTGCGACCTTGCCAATGAAGAAGGCGACCTTTCACTTCTGCCGGAAGCGGAAAAGGAAGTCAAGCAATTTGAAAATGAATTGGAGCAGCAGCGCCTGCAGACTTTGCTGACTGGGGAATATGACGCCAGGAATGCAATCCTTACCTTTCACGCCGGCGCAGGCGGAACAGAGGCGCAGGATTGGGCGGAAATGCTTTATCGCATGTATACGCGCTGGGGCGAGCGCCACAATTTCAATGTCAAGCTGTTGGATTACCTCGACGGTGAAGAAGCCGGATTAAAGAGCGCCAGTGTCCTGATTGAGGGAGAAAATGCCTATGGATTCCTCAAAGGGGAGAATGGCGTGCATCGTCTGGTGCGCATCTCTCCCTTTGATGCTTCCGGGCGCCGGCATACTTCTTTTGCCTCCCTTGAGGTCATGCCGGAAATTGATGACACCGTGAAAGTGGAGATCGATCCGGCGGATATTAAAATGGATGTTTACCGTGCCAGCGGCGCCGGCGGACAGAAAGTTAACAAAACCAGTTCTGCAGTTCGCCTGACACATATTCCAACGGGAATTGTGGTTGCCTGCCAAGTGGAGCGCAGCCAGTATCAGAACCGCGATGTCGCGATGCGTATGCTGAAAAGTAAGCTGCTGGAAATCAAAGAACGAGAACACTTGGAAAAGATTGAAGACATTAAGGGCGTCCAGAAAGAGATTTCATGGGGATCTCAAATTCGTTCCTATGTATTTATGCCGTACACCATGGTAAAAGACCACCGCACTGGTTTTGAAACTGGTAATGTTGAAGCGGTTATGGACGGTGATTTGGATGGCTTCATCAACGCCTATCTCAAAGAACTGAGTCAGGGAAACCTGAAAGACCGCGAGGCAGAGGAAGATTGATTCTTTTTCAGAAAACGAAAGAGCCGCCGGATGGCAATTTGTCCATACGGCAGCTCTTTTTTATTTTGCTGATCTATGAATTTCGAATTCGCTTTAATTGACGGATGTCATTTCCACAGAAGGGAAGCCGTGTATAGCCGCCGATAATGCGGGAGGAAAAGCGCTCCGTATAGGATTGTTCGAGCTCTTTTATAGAAAGATTGGTGCTGATAATCACTGGCTTTCGGGTCAATTGTCGGGAATTAATGATGTTATAAATGGCAGAGATCGTGAAATTGCTGCGGAATTCAGTGCCGAGGTCATCCAGTATCAGCAAATCACAGTCCAAAAGACTTTTCATGGTATCATTGCTGCTGCGGCCAAAGTGTTCATCCTGCAGTTTTGTCAGCAGATTTTCAGCAGAACCATAGAGGACACCATAGCCGCGTTCAATTATGCGGCTGGCAATCGCAAGAGAAAGGTGTGTTTTTCCGACACCGGTTTTACCGGTCATTAGCAAACTCTCGGAAGTTTTTACATCGAAATTTTCGGCATAATTTCTACAGTATAAAAAAATATTTTCCATTATAGAACGTGCGGAATGTCCATTTTTATTTGGAGTATCCGAATAAAAAGAAAGATCGAAATCGGCAAAAGCCGAGAGCTGAAGAGGCGTTTCAGCGTTCAGCTGACGGAGTGCTTCCTCTTTTAGCAGTGTTTTCATGCAGCTGCACATGCGTCCGTCTACGTTTCCGCGGTCTTGGCAAAGCGGACAGGTGTAATGCGGCTCCAAATCCTCAGGAGCCATACTTTGCCTTGCCAGCAGTGACTTTAACTCATCCTGCAGTGCCAGACTCCGCTTTTTTAACTGGTCCAAATTCTTTTTCACATTGCCGCCGCGAATCACTGCTTTTGCAGCGGAGGCACCCGCTTGACGCAGTTCATGCTCAATTTCCTGTCCGCGCGGCTCTACCCGATAAAAATCAGTGCGTCGGCGTTCCACAGCCTGTTCAGCCTGCAGGCGGCGGCCGTTCAAAATTTGATAAACGGAATCATATACCGAACGGTCATAGCCCATCAGTGCTTTCCTCCTGCAAATTTCAGCATACTGTCTCTTTCATAGGCGTCCAGATCATAGGACGGTTTGTTTTCCTCTTTTCGAGTTTCCTGCCGGTGCTGCTTTTCTGCCTCAACCTGTTCCGGCGTGAAGATTTTTTCCCGATGCCAGCGTTCCAGTATTTTATTCATATATCCGGCTTTGAACATACCGATTGCGTCTACACAGCGGTCATAGGCGAGTTTCAGCATCATTGGCGTAAATTTCCATTGCAGCACCCAAGTGGAGGCATAGCTCTTTTCCCGCTCGGTTGGAGCGCGCTCCGGAAGACCGGCTGCTTTCTGAACAGTGTGCCATGCGCGCCCCATGTCTGTCAGCTGCTGTAGCTTTTCTTCCGCCAGTATGTGTGTGGTGATTCCTTCATCTGCCCAGTTGAGTGCAACCTTTTCTATGTAACGCATATTTCCTTTTTGATTGCTGACGGCATATTGGATGAGCATCAGAATCACATCTACCGGAAGCCCGTAGTTATCATGAATCAGCAGCAGCGTACTCAGGTCGGAGGATGAGAGCGGGCGGCGCAGAATCTGCTCTGCACTTTCCATCATACAGCGAATGGCATCATCACTTTCCATCCGCTTTGCAGTAAATGCCATATCCGGACGCTCAGCGCGCGGCAGGACAGCATGACGCCGCCCCTGCGGCGCCGCAGGGGCTGGAGCCGCGTTTTGGCGTTGTTCCGGCTGTGCAGAAGAGGGAACCGATGATTTACCGGATGATGAGGAGAGCTGCAAAACGCCGGTTTCCTGCCAGTAAGTCAGTGCATCCCGTGCATCCGCTTGGGTAACTCCAAGCGCACTGGCAAGGTCCGCATCAGAAAAAGATGCACTTTCCTGCCGCAGAATCCAAAGGAGCGCTTTCAGCTGGACGCATCCTGCAAGTTTCAGGTGCTTATCCACCACGGCTGTTGGCACTGCAAACACATGGTTCCATATTCCGTTATTTGTTTGATATTGCATCTGTCCGATTCCCCCGCAGAGATCAAAATTCTTTTTTATTATTATAACATCCTCACAGAATGAATACAACAAAACGAAAAACGTGAGGACCGAAATCGTGTGAGTTTGTCTAATTTATCCGCCCTATCATAAGGCCCGGTACTATTTGAACATTTCCATGCTGCCCATGACCACAATCATGAAGAAAAGAATCGGCCGAAGGACCTTTTCCAGCTTTTGTTTGTTGATTCGTTTGAGAAGAAGAGGGCCGACGAAAGCGCCGCAGACCGTTCCGATCGTCAGCAACCCGACAAGTTTCCAGTCGATTGTTCCAATGCCGAGGTGAGTAAGAAATCCGGTCACGGCGATTCCGAAAAGCACAAGCACCGAAGTACCTACTGTTTCCAGTGCCTGACAACCGAGGATCATCAGTCCTGCAATGATCGGGCCGCCGCCGCTCAGACCAACAAGTCCGGACATGATTCCACCCAATAAACCAAAGCATACGGCCTTCACCGTATTGGATTTTTTGTTCACTGAATTGACATTTTGTGTATCGCTGTTTTTTCGTTTCTTTTTCATGTAGGAAATAAGCATTTGAACGGCCAAAAGCAAAAGGATTAACCCGGTAATTTTGTTATACAGGTTTTCTGGTAAAAAGCCGGAGCATAGAGAGCCGACGATTGAACCCACAGCACCGCCAATCAGCATGGTGAACCCGAAGCGCCAGTTCACATTTCCAGCTTTCCAATGGCTGAACGTTCCCACGGCGGTTGTTGGTATCGTGGTTGCCAACGAAGTGGTCGCCGCAATAGCGGGCGGAATGTTGAAAAATGCAGTCAGGATTCCCACATAGACAGCTCCGCCTCCGCCCCCGAGAGAGATAATCAGCAGACCTACAATAAATCCAACAACCGGTAAAGCAATGTATTGAGCCATCTTATCATTCCTCCCTAATGGTCAGAGTGGAAAGAAAGCGCGTGACAAGCTGCTCATAGCTTTTATCCACATCTGCTTCGGTGTCTTGGAAAAATCCCGCCTCTTCCAGCGAAATGAATCCGTGGAGCGCACTTCGAAAACCGCGTATAAAATGAATGGCATTCTCCTTGCTGTAATGATACGGTTCCATCACCTGATACAGAATGCGGACGACAGCATGACCAGCTTCCTGCACGCCGCTGTCACGATAATCCGGGAACCGCAGAATTGCTTTATAAAGCTCCGGATTCTCTTTTGCAAATTTCCGGTAAGCGAAGGCAATCGCCGTCAGTGCATCGTCTTTCGACCGGCCTACAGCCGCATTGCGGATGGCACTATCCAATTTTGTAAGAGCAAGCTTCGCAAGACCCGTTGAAAGTTCCTGAAACCCGCTTAAATGATTATATAACGACGGAGATTTTACACCCAACCTGTTTGCAACTTGAAGTAAAGAGACGCTTTCAAGGCCTTTTTCTTCGGCTAATTCCGCTGCGGCGTTTAAAATCGTCTGTGTGTCAAGTCTTCTCTTCGTACTCATTTTTCATCCTCCCGTCGGCAATCTTTAATTTCTGTTATCCAAAGATTCTGCAATTTCCTCTAGCAGACAGCATTATCATTACGCTACTACATATAAAATATAAACTAATTATATTAGTTTGTCAACTGCCTGATACCTTTGTGTGTGATTCTTAAGGTCTTGACATTGCATCTTAATATCTTAATGAAGTATTTTCCAATACTTAAAAGTAAATGAGGCATTGTAAAGTAAACATGAA
>DHDR01000032.1:0-10396 GCA_002399445.1 Ruminococcaceae bacterium UBA4871
CTCTTCCGCATGTTTCCTCGCTTTTAGGGGACAATTTTATATAAAAGGAGGATATATATGAAGAAGATAGGCGTTACAGCATGGCGCGTGTTAATTGTTGTCCTTGTCAGTTTGGTTGCTTTTGGATTATTTATTAACCTACACCATGGTGTTCAGACACTTTCAAAAGTCGGATCTCAAGGCACGGAAGTAACAAAAATTCAAACAAAGCTTAATAATCTCGGCATCTACTCTGGCCGGATTGATGGCATTTATGGCAGTGCCACGAAAAGTGCAGTTACTTCTTTTCAGCGCCAACAGGGAATTACGGCAGATGGGATCGCCGGCTCATTAACATTGAAAGCTCTTGGTATTACAAGTGGCTCTTACGGAAGTATAGGGAAATATTCCAGTTCAGATGTTGCCTTGCTTGCCAAAATTGTTTCCGCTGAATCACGCGGAGAATCTTATGAAGGGCAGGTCGCTGTTGCAGCAGTTATTCTGAACCGCATTGAACATCCTTCTTTTCCAAACACACTTGCTGGGGTAATTTATCAGCCCGGAGCTTTCAGCTGTCTGACTGACGGCGGTGTCAACGCTCCTGTATCGGATTCCGCTTACAAAGCTGTCAGAGATGCCATTAATGGATGGGATCCCTCTGGTGGTGCGATTTATTATTATAATCCGGCAAAAAGTACAAGCAAATGGATTTTCTCGCGTCCTGTCATCACGGTTATCGGTGATCACCGATTCTGTTCCTAAAGAAAATTCTTACACAAGGAAAACACCCGCAGAAAAACTTCCGGGTGTTTTTTACATAGAATCAAATTTTTCGGAGATTATGAGTGACGATGCCAACGCCGAATTTGCAGAATCATGCCAATGGCTGTGACCAACAACGCTGCCAACAGGCCAAAAGCAAACAGATAAACATTCATCCTTATATTCTCCGCTTGAAACTGAAAAAAACGTGATAAATCGGACCAGTCCCAATATGCCTGTAAAGCAAGCCGCGGCTGTTCTCCAAGTAAACGGTCAAATCCAACATTAAAAAAAGGAATGGCAAAGTCGGCAATCAAGCAAATGAATCCCGCCTTCAGGCATCTATGAAGCGGAACATAGACAGCGATTGCAAAAATGCCCCATACCGGTAAATAGGAAAATGCAGTAAACCTGAATGCCTGCAGCAGATTCCCCCCCTGTACGCCCACACAAAGCAGGACAAGCAGGAAAGTCCACACGGTTATACTGCCCATCATGGCGGCTGGCAGCCAGCGCCGCCGCGGACAAAAACGCCAGAAAAGATACATTCCCCACGGCAGCGCTAAACAAACTGCCGTAACCGCAATACCAAAACCCAGCCACAATCCTTTGCTATCAATCCAGCAGGAGAACAGCAGCAAAAACAAACTGACAGTAGCAGCGCTCAAACAGGCAACGCCTTTTTCTTTTTGTACGATTAATGGAACATTGGTAAAACTGAATGCTAACAGCAAAGATGTTAAGACGATCCAAAACCAACTCAACGTATGAAAGACCGCTAAATTGCAAATAAAACAGATAATCAGTGCTGTCACATAACATGTCAAAAAGAAATTTTGCCATCCTCGTCTAAGTTTACGATAAGCGGTAGCATCCTTCTTCTCCCTGCCTGCTGCAAGATCATCACAGGCAGTAAAAAACTCATGCTCTGAAATGGACAATTCCCGACAAATATCCGTTACCAGTGTAATATCTGGATAGGAAAGTCCTCGTTCCCATTTAGAAACAGTTGTATTGGTAACATAGAGTTTTGCGGCAAGTTCCTCCTGTGTCAATCCTGCGCTTTTTCGTTTCTGCGTAATGTATGTGCCGAAATTTTGTTTCCCCATTTTCTCCGGCTGCCTCATGATACTCGCATCCTTTCGTTTAATCTGGGGAAAATTGTAAAGCACCATTCTGCTGGAGTCAAGGAAATCAGCCGATTTTAAGACTCGACTGCTGCGCCACCCTGTCTATTCATAGAAAAAACAAGCTTGAAAATATGAAATCATATCTTCAAGCCCGTTTTGACAGTCAAATATAAAATGCCTACTTTTTAAATGTCTTAAACTTAACCACTGCTTCTTTCTGACGAGCGGTGCTTGCATCTCCGGAAGCGGAATCTTTATAAACCATGAGATATTTCCCATTATCGCTGCGATATGCCGTAATCTTTTTATTGAACAGCGTAAAATATCCGTTTTGTTCAACGCTGTCCAGCATCTTCTTTGCCGTTTCATTCAGATTTTTTAAATCATACTCATAAAATTCCGCTGTGACTGTCTGCTTTTTATCAATCTTTTTGGTGTATCGGTACCCATTTTTTGCACCGATTAATTGATACTCCATCTGAAGCCCATTACCATCTATATAGCCACAGGCTCCCATGTATGTGATCAGTCCTTTAAGGCTGTCACTGTATTTTGCAGCATCTGCGACTGTGCCGGAAGATGAAGAAGCACTGCTGCTGACGGCTGCAGAAGATGCGGTACTTTCTACCCCGCTCGCCGTCACACTACCTGCGCCACATGCGGTACAGGATATTGCCAGCACTGCTGCTGCGACAAGAATAAATGTTTTTTTCATAGTAACCCCCCGGCTAAGATTGCTGAATAGAACAAAAACCGCTGCAAAGAGCGGTTTTTGACTTTTGCGGTAAACAAACACCGCCTTAGTTTTATTGGTGGACACGACGGGACTCGAACCCATGACCTCTCGCGTGTGAGGCGAGCGCTCTAACCAGCTGAGCTACGCGTCCACAGCTCAGACATTTAAGGATAACAAAAAGTGGTGACCCGGACGGGATTTGAACCCATGAACCCGCCGTGAAAGGGCGGTGTCTTAACCACTTGACGACCGGGCCAAAATGGTAGCGGCAATAGGATTTGAACCTATGACACTTCGGGTATGAACCGAATGCTCTAGCCAACTGAGCTATGCCGCCATCTGCGCTTCAAACACTGAGAAGCGCTTATTATTATAACGGAACCTGTCCTACTTTGTCAAGCCTTTTTTCAATTTTTTTAAAATCACAGTAATATTACTTAGCCTGATTATTACTGTCCTTCAGCAAAACATCGTGTGCACCGCCTTCAACAATGCTGGTACTGGAAACAAGCGTTAATCTTGCTTTCTGCTGCAGTTCTGGAATTGTGATTGCGCCGCAGTTGCACATTGTTGATTTGACTTTGTTCAATGTCGTCTGGACGTTATCGTGCAGGGAACCGGCATAAGGGACATAGGAATCCACACCTTCCTCAAAAGAAAGTTTTTTGGCACCGCCCAAATCATAACGCTGCCAATTGCGTGCACGGTTGCTGCCCTCGCCCCAGTATTCTTTCATATACTGGCCGTTAATATTCACCTTATTGGTCGGCGATTCATCGAAACGGGAAAAATAGCGGCCCAGCATCACAAAATCAGCACCCATCGCAAGCGCAAGTGTGAGGTGATGGTCATAGACAATACCACCGTCGGAACAGATTGGCACATAAATTCCGGTTTCTTGATAATATTCATCACGGGCCTTCGCAACTTCAATCACAGCAGTGGCCTGTCCGCGGCCAATTCCTTTTGTTTCCCGGGTAATACAAATGGACCCGCCGCCAATTCCGATTTTCACAAAGTCGGCACCGCTCTCCGCTAAAAAGCGGAAACCATCGCCATCAATCACATTCCCTGCTCCAACTTTGACGGTATTGCCGTATTTGCTGCGAATCCATGCAATTGTGCGTTTCTGCCATTCAGAAAACCCTTCTGAAGAATCAATGCACAGAATGTCCGCTCCAGCCTCCAGAAGGGCCGGAACGCGTTCTTCATAGTCCCGAGTATTGATGCCGGCACCCACCACATAACGTTTCTGTGAATCCAGCAGCTCACATGTGTGTTCTTTATGTTCTGAATAGTCTTTGCGGAACACGAAATAGCACAGATGCCCTTTTTCATCTACAACCGGAAGAGAATTCAGCTTGTTTTCCCAGATGATGTCATTACATTCCGAAAGAGTAGCTCCTTTTGATGCGGAAATGACTTTTTCAATTGGTGTCATAAAAGAAGAAACCGGAGTATCCACGGACATACGGCTTACACGGTAGTCTCGGCTGGAAACAACGCCAAGCAGCTTTCCGGTCCCTGTTCCGTCATCTGTAACGGCTACCGTAG
The DNA here is from genome assembly GCA_002399445.1 of Ruminococcaceae bacterium UBA4871. Lineage (GTDB taxonomy): Bacteria > Bacillota > Clostridia > Oscillospirales > Acutalibacteraceae > Caproicibacterium. The sequence goes on from DHDR01000032.1 coordinate 4,162, forward strand.
AGTGTCCGGTTTTCTGTTTCAGTGCCAGAATATCAGCGAGCGTCTGATCCGGCTGAATATTGGAATCACTGGTTACAAAGCCCGCTTTGTAAGCCTTTACCTTTGCAATCATGGCAGCTTCCTGTTCAATCGTCTGAGAACCATAAATAAAAGAGATACCCCCCTCCTTCGCTAATGCGACAGCCAGCGTATCATTGGACACGGACTGCATAATGGCAGAGGTCATGGGAATATTCATGGTGATCGCCGGTTGCTCCCCTTTCCGGAATTTTGTAATCGGGGTTTTCAGATTGACATGGTCCGGCGTACATTCAGCTGACGAGTATCCGGGCACCAACAGATACTCATTAAAGGTATGACACGGTTCGTTATAATAAAAAGCCATTTTCAGAATCTCCCTCTTTCTTCTAAATTGGTAAGCTGGAATCAGTCATTTTCATTGAAAGGCCATGTTATCTAAGTGGATGTTCAAACTTCAATCAATAGAGCATACAAGAAAGCATCAGAATAGATTCTAACTGTTTACTTTTGCCTTCTTTTATGTAAAAAGGGAAGCTGCTTGATTGGGAAAGCAGCTTCAATCAAAATCTCATCTGTTATATAATTTTATATTATAACACCTTACAATTTCGATTTCAACAGAGTATGCTGCAAAAGTCAAGTTTTCATATTTTTCCTAAATTTCCAAAATTATTTGCATGATGAGGATTTACACTTCAGCAATTGCAGCAAAGCTTCGTCCACGTTTATTTTCACCATATAAGACAAAACTTTTTTCTCGGTAACCGCCATAAATTTTTAACACATCGCCAAGCAGATTTTCCTCAATATAGTTAATCTGCACCTTATGCCAATTTCTGTATTTTTCCGGCAGAAAATCTTCTACAATATCCCCATAAACGGTATTATTTAAATGGTGATTCATATCCAAGTCACTGTATCGCACTGGCCTTTCCCCCAGTATTGGCTGTTCTGCTGATACACGCAGTTTTGCAATGCGTTCTTCCAAAGGAACAGTCCTACGATGAAAAACACCATATTGGTAAAGGACATCCGGACGCAGCGGATGATGTGTTTTGCAATCGACACAAACACTAACCTGTCGGATTCTGACCAATCGTGTCTCCCCGCAGAAAAAGGAAAAATCTCGGTAAAGATGCACACCGGCACTTCCGACTATCTGTGTAACAATCCGCAGGACTTGATTGTGAACCGGAAAACGTTTGACAGTCACTTCATTTGTTGTAATGAGAAGGACAATTCCGTCCCGGCAGAGCCTTTCATATCCAAGGCCAATAGCATCCATATGCTCTTCTCCGGTTTCCTGTTCCATTTTCAACAAATCAGACAGCCGGATTCGACAATCGCCCCCAATTTGGGGACTTTCGATTTTTGCTGTCCGTATAAACCGCTCTGGAGAATCTATTTCAGTATCCGGTAAATCCATGCTCATCTTTCCTTCCTTTGAAAACAGGGCTGCACCGCTTTGATGACAGCCCTGTTCATTGAAATTTATTTAAAATCCCCTTAGCTAAGATGAATTCTCTGCCGACTTTAAAAATTTTGCCAACAATTATTGACGAAAACATGGTGGAATTATTTAGGAAGTTGAATGACATCAATTCCCATATACGGACGCAGAACTTCCGGCACTGTCACGCTGCCATCGGCATTTTGATATTGCTCGACAATCGCAGGCAAAACACGGGAAGTTGCCAAACCGGAAGCATTTAGAGTATGGACATACTGCAGCTTTTTATTTTCATCACGGTATTTAATATTTCCACGGCGTGCCTGATAGGAACGCGCATTGGAAGCAGAAGAAACTTCTTTGTAAATTCCCATTGACGGAATCCAGACTTCAATATCATAGGTGCGTGCCATAGAGAAAGAACAATCTCCAGCAGCCAGCCGGCTTAGCCGATAATGCAGACCAAGTTCCTGAACCAGACGTTCTGCCTTTCCTACCAGTTCTTTAAAAGCGGCATCACTATTTTCCGGCTTTGTATACTGCACCATTTCCACCTTATTAAATTGGTGGCCGCGGATCATACCGCGCTCTTCACTGCGGTAAGAACCCGCTTCCCGGCGGTAACAAGGAGTATAGGCAATATATTTTTTGGGCAGTTCATCTGCGGAAAGGATTTCATCCCGATGCAGATTGACCAGTGCAGTTTCTGCAGTCGGCAGCATGAATTTTTTATCCTTACTGGTTGGATTTTGTATCCAATAAACTTCATCCCCAAACTTTGGAAACTGGCCAGCTACATAACCGCATTCATAATTGAGCATATGCGGCGGCAGAATCAGCTCATAACCATCTGCCAGATGCTCTTGAATAAAGAAATTCAAGATAGCCCATTCCATCCGTGCACCCCAGCCGCGGTAAACCCAAGCACCATTTCCTGCAAGCTTTGCTCCGCGCTGATAATCAATCAGGCCAAGGCTTTCACACAGTTCAACATGATCTTTAGGCTTAAAGTTAAAAACCGGCTTTTCTTTGTAGTAATGATCCGGAATATTTTTCTCTTTGCCGCCCGCCTGTACATCATCATCCGGCAAATTAGGCAATGCCATCATGAGGTCATGCTGTTTTGCATTGATATCATCCAACTTTGTATCCGCTTTTTTAATGGCTGCAGAAAGTGTCTTCATCTTTGATAAAACTTCAGAAGCATCTCCGCCGGCTTTTTTAATTTTGGAAATCTCTTTGCTGGCGGAATTCTGCTCCGCCTTCATTGCCTCGACGTTTCCGGTTGCTTCGCGGCGCTCTTTGTCAACTTGTAAAATCTCATCCACAACAGAGTCAAGATTCATTTCGCGCTTTCGGATTGCCGCTTTTACATAATCCGGATCTTTACGGATCAGTTTGATGTCTAACATTTTGATTTCCCCTTTTTCTTCTTTCGGATATTTAGTAGCAAAGCAGAATATATGATTTACTCAAACAGTTTTAACAGTGCCTTTAAATCTTCCTCACCATTAAAGGCAATATGGAGCACACCCTTTTTTCGGCTTCCGGTGACTCGGACGTGCCGACCAAGCTGGTCATGAAGAGAAAGTGCTGCTTCTTCATAAAAAGGAATCTCTTTTTTCAAATTTGATTTTGATGGATTCACAGTGAAATGCTTAGCCAGTTTTTCCAGCTGCCTTACCGTAAGCCCTTCTTGCACACAGCGTTTTGCAATGCCGCTTTGATACTCTGGTGGAAAAGACAAGATGGTTCGGGCTTGTCCAGAAGTCAGTTTTCCTTCTGAAAGGAATTTCTGCACACCTTCCGGTAAATGCATTAAGCGAAGTGCATTGGCAATAGAAGGGCGCGATTTTCCAACACTGTCCGCTACTTCCTCCTGCGTCATGGAATACTGATCCATCAAATCCTGATAGCCTTGTGCTTCTTCCAATGGATTCAGGTCCGACCGTTGCAGGTTTTCAATTAATGCCAATTCCATGACCTGCTGATCTGTCAGTTCCCGCACAAGCACCGGCACTTCCTGCAGGCCTGCCATTCTGGCAGCTCGCCAGCGGCGTTCTCCGGCAACGATTTGATATCCTCCCTCATTGCGCAAAGGACGAACCAACAGAGGCTGCAGAATACCATGCTTGGCAATAGAATCTGCCAGTTCTGCAAGTTCCGCTTCATTAAATTCCCGCCGCGGTTGATTGCGGTTGGGTTCCAGTTCATTAATATTGACCTCCATAGAGGAAGAACCATCATCAGCATCATTCTCTGCAAAAATAACATCCAGTCCTTTTCCCAAGCCCCTCTGTTTTGAGGACATCCACTTCACCTCATCTTTCGTATTTTTCTAAGATTTCAGCCGCCAGCGCATTATAAGCTATCGAACCTTTGCAGTTCCGGTCAAAATACTGAATGGGCTGACCAAAACTCGGTGCTTCACTCAACCGCACCGTGCGGGGTATGACCGTTCCCAACACTTTATTTTTAAAGTATTTTTTGACTTCATCCACGACTTGCTGTGTCAGATTCAGCCGTCCGTCATACATAGTCAGCAGCACGCCTTCAATCTCCAAGGCATGGTTATACTGCCGTTTGACACGGCGGACACTGTTCATGAGCTGACTAAGGCCTTCCAATGCATAAAACTCACACTGAATCGGAATGAGCACCCCATCAGCGGCATTCAATGCATTTGTTGTAATAAATCCGAGTGACGGCGGACAGTCAATTAAAATATAATCGTAATTTTCCTTCACTTGAACGATTGCACGTTTCAGCACACTTTCCCGGTGAGGCTTTTCAGCAAGTTCGATTTCTGCACCCGCTAAGTCGAGTGAACTTGGCAGCAAATCCAAATGGTTAAACTCTGTCGTCTGAATTGCTTCATGGATATCTGCATCCCGTATCAGCACATCATAGACAGAGGAACTCAATTTCCGACGGTCAATTCCAACACCGCTGGAGGAGTTCCCCTGCGGATCCGTATCCACCAGCAAAGTCCTTTTTCCGGCTGCACCAAAGGCAGATGATAAATTGACCGCTGTTGTTGTTTTTCCGACGCCGCCTTTTTGATTGGAAACAGCAATGACACGGCACATAAGGCGCTCCCCCTCTTACTTACAGTATGTTTTATTATACCACGAAAATATTTGCAAATAAAGAGGATTCCGTCAGGAATATTGCATATACATGTCCCATGCTGCAGGTTATTCTTGAGCCAATGTTTCACATGAAACAATGAACAAACCGACAATCTGTTTCATGTGAAACAGTAAACATGATACAAAAAGGGGCCTGCAAAGCGCAAGCCCCTTTCTGTAAATAATTGTGGGAAAATGTTAAGAAAATGGGTTTTCTTATAATCAATTCAAAATAGAATGAGTTATGCCGGCTTTTTCCCAGCAGAATCTGATTTGGGAATGCGAACAACCCATTCCACATAGTCGTCTGTTTCTGTCTGAAAAGTTTCAGCTGAAACGCCTGTTTGACGTAACGTGGAAACTGCATGTTGAATGGTATTTTCAAAAATACGCATATCCTTAATAATTGGCATCTGATGCTGTCTGTGTTTTGGCGTGTTTTCTAAAATTTTGTTGATCAGCTGGTCTGTCTGCTGCACATTCAACTGACCTTTTAAAATTAATTCCAGCACTTGTTTTTGCTGCTGGACATCCGGCAGACGGAGCAGCGCACGCGCATGTCTTTCTGTCAAATGGTTCTCGAGAATTAATTCCCGCACACTGCCCGGCAGTTTCAGTAAACGAAGCTTATTGGCAACAGCAGACTGGCTCCTGCCAAGTCGGGCAGCACACTCCTCTTGCGTAATATTCCATTCTTCAATCAGCTTTCGGATTCCTTCAGCTTCTTCAAACATATTCAAATCTTCACGCTGGAGATTTTCTGTCAAAGCAAAAATGGCACTTTCCCGCTCCGTGCAAGATGTAATTAACACAGGAACTTCACGCATACCAAGGCTCTTGCAGGCACGCAGGCGGCGTTCACCTGCCACCAGTTCATAACCATTGGAGTCTCTGCGCACAACGATTGGCTGCAGCAGCCCGTTGGAAGCAATGCTGTCAGCAAGTTCTTTCAGTTCCTGAGTAGGAAACGTTCTGCGCGGCTGTGCCGGGTTTGGCCGGATGCAGTCTATGTCCAGTTTGATAATATGCTGCTGTCCAAGCATTTTTTCACCTCCTGCTTGTCCTCATCATAGCACACAAGGACTGTATGAATTTGTAGAAAACTGATACCATAATTATTTTTCTAAAATTCATTAAAGGGAAGAGAATTGTTTGCTTTCAAAATAGGCTGTAAACAGAAACGAGATGGCAAAGCGATTTTCATAAAAATGAAAATCGCTTTTTGATAAGATGTAGCGTCAAAAAGGTCCGTTTTGTCAAATTGCACAAATGGAAATATTAAGACTTTCCACTGCTGAATTCTCAGTTGAAAACTTTGTTGAAAACCGTCAACAGCTCTGCTGTGCCTGTATTTTGCTGTGGAAAACTATAACGGCTGTTTTTTGATATTTTTCCCCGAACGCGGATAAGCAGGCGGGCAAATGCGGTTATGACCAATCTGAAGAAATGTCCGCTGACTGCCGTCTGGCAGCTGATAAATTTTTTTCTGTGAAACTTTTCCGCCTAGAATTTGGATTGCCCGCTGTGCAGCAGAAAGCTCCGCTTCACAAGATGGTCCTTTCCATGCACAAAAAGAACCTCCTACCTTTACATAAGGTAAACAGTACTCGCAAAGGACAGAAAGAGGGGCAAC
>DHDR01000032.1:10564-12722 GCA_002399445.1 Ruminococcaceae bacterium UBA4871
CTTCTTCCGCACGGGCATGAATCGTTTTAGCGTTTATTTGCAAAGCCGCACAAATTGTATCTAAAACTGTCAGCCGCTTTTGCAAACTGTCTAATAAGACCAAATCCATCTGCGGAACAATCAGTTTAAGCGGAATTCCCGGAAAACCTGCACCCGTTCCCACATCTAAGCAAGTTTTTCCCGCAAGGTTTAACCACTGCAATGGCCAAAGGCTGTCAAAAAAGTGTTTTTCTACAAATTCTTTTGGTTCTTTGATCGCCGTCAGGTTGATTTTCGTATTCCATTCCAAAAGCAGTTCCATGTAAGTTTGAAATTTTTTTACCTGTTCTGAGGTAAGCCGTAGCCCGCATTGTTTGCTTTCCTGCATCAGCAATGCTTCAATATTTCCCATCTGCTAATTCTGCTCCTTTGCAAGCCATATGAGCAGCACACTGACATCTGCAGGGCTGACTCCGGAAATGCGGCTTGCCTGCCCAATATTTGCCGGCTGCACTCTATTCAGCTTTTCTTGTGCTTCACTCCGCAGTCCAATAATTTCCGTATAGTCCAACCCTTTTGGCAGCAACTTGCCTTCTAAACGCCGCATTTCCGCAATATCTGCTTTTTGACGTTTGATATATCCTTCATACTTAATTTCAATTTCAACGTTTTCAAAAACAGACGGTGGGTAATCTGGTCTGTTCTGATCCAAAGGAGTTAAAATCTTATAATTGAGCTGTGGACGTTTTAATAAATCCACAAGTCGAACTCCGGTGCTCACAGAAGATGTTTCATGTGAAACAAGCAGTTGATTCAATTCTTCACTGGGCGGAAATACGGTTTTTTTCGCGCGTGTCAGTTCTGCTTTCTTTTGCTCCTCTTTCTTTTGAAACCGGTCCCAGCGATCGTCTCCAATCAGACCAATCTTTCTGCCAATCGGCGTCAGACGCTCGTCTGCATTGTCTTGGCGCAGGACCAAACGATATTCACTTCGGCTCGTCATCATTCTGTAAGGATCCGTAACCCCTTTGGTAACTAAATCATCTACCAGAGTACCAATATAGGAGCTTGCACGGTCAAGAATCATCGGCTCTCTGCCCTGTACTTTCAGTGCGGCATTGATACCGGCAACAATTCCCTGCGCAGCCGCTTCCTCATATCCGGAACTGCCGTTAAACTGTCCTGCTCCGTAAAGACCAGGCTGCTTCCGAAATTCCAAAGTCGCATCCATCTGAAGCGGATCCACACAGTCATACTCAATTGCATAGGCACAACGCATCATCTGCACATGTTCCAGCCCCTTAATCGTATGATAAAACTGAAGCTGCACCTCTTCCGGCAAACTGGAGCTCATACCCTGCAGATACATTTCCTCCGTATGCAAACCACACGGCTCAATAAAGAGCTGATGCCGCGGTTTGTCCTGAAAACGCATAATTTTATCTTCAATACTGGGGCAGTAGCGGGGACCGATTCCCTTAATATGGCCGCTGTAAAGCGGGCTTCTGCCGATATTTTTTAAAATAACTTTCTTCGTACGGTCATTCGTCCACGAAACATGACAGACAGCACGGTTTTTTCCCGGAGTCAGTGTATCATAAGAAAAAGGAATGACCGGCTCGTCGCCTTTCTGTACTTCTAAGTCCGAAAAATCAATGCTGCTGCGCAGGACTCTGGCAGGGGTGCCTGTTTTAAAACGGCGCAGATGCAAACCAAGTTTCTGTAATGGTTTGCTTAAAAAGGCTGCGGGAAACATCCCGTCCGGCCCGCTTTCATAACTGACTTCTCCAATATAAACACGTCCGCCAAGGAAAGTCCCCGTTGCCAAAATTACTGCCTTTACGGTATAAACAGCGCCCATGCGGGTGACAAGTTCCCACTGTTCTCCATCTGCTGCATGGCGTAAATCTACAATTTCAGCTTGTTTCAAATACAGATTTTTCTGAAGCTCCAGTTTATTCTTCATAATTTCACTGTATTTTCTGCGGTCAATCTGACATCTCAGGGAGTGTACAGCAGGACCTTTCCCAAGATTCAGCATCCTGCTTTGCAAAAAGCAGGCATCTGTGGTACGGCCCATCTCTCCGCCAAGGGCATCAATTTCCCGCACTAAGTGACCCTTTGCCGTGCCGCCAATACTAGGATTGCAAGGACAGTTCCCAACAGCATCCAAATTAAT
>DHDR01000032.1:12930-17973 GCA_002399445.1 Ruminococcaceae bacterium UBA4871
CCTGCATGTCCAGCACCCACAACTGCCACATCATAGGCACCAGCATCATATTCGTGTTCCAAGTTTTGATTCCTCCATCCATAAGCAGAAAAGGCCTGATCAATTGATTATTTTCCAACGCAAAATGTATCAAATACCTGATCAATGACTGTTTCCGAAACATGTTCACCGGTCAACTCCAAAAGTGCCGAAACGGCATCTTCCACACAGACCGTTACAGCATCTAGTGTAATTCCACTTCTCAAAGCTTTCAGCGCTTCACCAACCGCCACATATGCCCGGTTGGCTGACGCCTGCTGACGCTGGGTAAACAAAACGCCTGCAGCGGGGTCAATCTTTTGCAAATGCAAGACAGACTGCACAGCAGTTTTTAATTTCTGCAAACCTTCACCATGCAAAGCACTAATATATACAATTTGTTTAAAATTAGACTTAATATACGATTTGTCTATTTTATCTGCCAAATCCTTTTTATTGATGACGGCAATGGCAGGCGTATCCCCAATCATTTCTATGAAGTCGTGGTCTTCTTGTGTTAACGGTTCCGAAGAATCAAAGACCGCAAGGATCAGCTGTGCCTGTTTCACACGGCTGCGGCTGCGCAAAACACCAATTTGCTCGACTGGATCGTCTGTATTCCGCAAACCGGCTGTATCTGCCAGCCTAAGCGGAATACCACCAAGCAGGATAGTGTCCTCAACGACATCACGTGTTGTGCCCTCATAAGCGGTGACAATACTCTTTTCGCAGCCAGCCAAAAGATTCATCAAGGTACTTTTGCCAACATTCGGGCGGCCGGCAATCACGGTGTCCACGCCTTCCCGCAGAACACAGCCGGTATCAAATCCATCCAAAAGCTTTTTCAGTTTTCCAGAAACGTCTGTCAGCTGTCCGTCAAGTTCATCAGCATCAACTTCCGGTACATCTTCTTCCGGAAAATCCGCCCATGCCGCTAAATGAGAAGCCACATTCGTTAACTGTTTGGAAATGGATACAATGCGGCCATGGAGTCTGCCTTCCTGCCCGGCACGAGCTGCACGCACTGCTTCTTTTCCCTGTGCAGAGATCATTTCCATCACTGATTCTGCCTGTGTCAAATCCATTTTGCCATTCAGAAAAGCCCGCCGAGTAAATTCACCTGGTTTGGCTAAAACCGCACCGGAGTTGAGGCATGCATTCAACAGACGGCGCAATACATACAAACCACCGTGGCAGGAAAGTTCCACCACATCTTCTCCGGTATAGCTTTTTGGTGCCCGATAATTTGCGGCTACACACTGATCAAAAGTTCCCTCGGCATCATGCACGGTACCAAACAGAGAAGTATATCCGGGAATATCATTCAGTTTTTTCCCTGATACAGAGGAAAAAACCCGCCCTGCCACAGTGTGTGCATCATCACCGGAAATTCGCACAATTCCAATTCCACCTGGTGCCTGTGGTGTGCTGATGGCTGCAATGGTATGCATAACGGTTCAATCCTTCCTTTCACAAAAAAAGCGGCGAGACAGTCCCGCCGTAGAAATAACATCTGTGTTTCCACATTTTCAGAGTACTCACAAATAACTGATTATTCTTTGTTTTCAATTTGCCGCCCATTCATGTGGTCTCCATGCAGAGGAGCTGCCGCAGAATGCTGCCGGCTATTTGGATAGGTCCTTCCATTCGCATAATTCTGTCGATGATAACTGCGGTCTCCGCTATTGAAACGATTTCGGCGATAACTGCTGTTTTCCGAATAAGGTCTGCGCCCGCTCTGCCGGCGCGGCTGATAACGTTCTCCGCCCTCCGGACCAATAACAACATGGCGGGCTTGATCCTTTCCTTCACTCCAGCTTGTTGCACCCTCGACTTCTTGAACTGCCGTATGAATAATACGGCGTTCATAGGGATTCATTGGTTCCAGTGAATTATTTCGGCCGAATTTTACTGCCTTGGAAGCAAGTTTTTTTCCTAAAGATTCCAGAGTTTCCCGTCTTTTTTCTCTGTAATTTCCAATATCTAAGGTGATTCGATAATAGGTATTCTCTGTATGGTTTGCTACCAAGCCGGTCAGATACTGTAAAGCGTCCAGTGTCTCGCCTCGGTGGCCGATAATAAATCCGACATTACTTCCGGTAACAGCCAGTAAGGCACCACTCTCATTTTCCTGTACGTCAACTTTTGCATCAGAAAGACCAAGATTGTTTAAGATATTTGAAAGATAGGCAGCGGCCCTGTCTGCAGGACTGTCCTCTATATAAGCTTTTACTTTTGCCGGACTGCCTCCAAAAATTCCAAGCGTTTTTTTTACCGGCATCTCCATAATTTCAAATTTTGCTTCATCAGACTCCACACCGAGTTCCCTGCATGCTGCCGCACGGGCTGCTTCAACCGTTTCGCCTATACCAACCGCTTCTTTACGCATAACCACATCCTCCTTTTATCATCAACCTAGCCAATTCGTTGTACGATGCCGGAAAACCCAACTCCACGGAAAAGACTATCCTGTTATTTCTTCTTTCCCATATAATTGGTCCTGTTCTGTGTACTGCCGCTTTTTTCCTTAGACTGCTGCAAGCCATTTTTACCAGATTTCTTTTTGTGAGATGAAGCGCTGTTTTGTGACATCTGATTCCAATTTCTAATCTGACTTTCAAGTTCACTCTGCACTTGCGGCGGCAAAGGCTTCACTTGCGCTTCCCGCTGTTCCATCATCAGAATATGGGAACCTTCCGATTGGGCAGTCAGCACCTGCGGCGAATAATATTTCTGCATAAACCAGGTGCGCCATACGCCAAATGCACCATTTGCTGTATAATAAACACTCATAGCCGCCGGTACAATACAGGTGATATATCCAAACCAAACCTGCATGCCAATCATCACAACAATCATGCACCCCTGCTGGGAACCAGGCTGGGCCTGTCCCATTTTTTTCTGACTGATCTGCATATATATGGTCATCCAGAGCTGCAGGGCAATACTCGCCATCGGCAGCAGAAACAGCGGCGTACTGAACAAAGAAGACCAGAAATGTCCGGAAACCGCCGGTGTTGCCAGTAAATCCAAACCTAAAAATCGGAAACTGCTGCTAAACATCACTAACTTCTGCATATCATATGCACTGAAAATATGTGTAATATAGGGCTGAATCAAAGTAAAATCTTTTGCAATATCCAACTCACGGTACTGAGAAGCATAATTTCCGCTCATCGTGCTGGCCAGAGCATCTCCCGGGATTTTCTGAATAATAGCAGATGCCTGCGAGATTGCATTGGGGTCCAAATGCAGCACATTGGTAAGTGGGCTGGAAAGCGCAGCAAAGAATGCCATAAAAGCCAGCATCGGCAGAAACATCATCAGACAGCCAGAACCCATGCCGCCGCCTTCCTGTTCATATAATTTCTGCTGTTCTTCCGCCAGCTTCATTTTGTCCTTGCCGTAGATTTTTTGCAGCTCCTGCATTTTTTTCTGCATTTTCATGCTGCCAGCCATACTTCGCTGCTGTTTAATCATAGACGGAACCATCAAAACATTTAGTAAAATGGTAAGCACAATGACCGCAACGCCATAATTCCGCACAAGAAAATAGATTCCATACAACAGGTAGCCAATAAGCCAGCCTAACCAGTTAAAAATTTGCATAAGATGTTTAACTCTCCTCTATCAGGATTTCCGCTTCATAACTTTTTTTACCTTGATTTTCTTTTCCGGAACAGGGTCATAACCACCTGGACTAAAGGGATTACATCTCAAAATTCTCCATATAGCCAGCAGACTGCCTTTCAGCATTCCAAAGCGTTCAATTGCCTCAATAGCATAGTTGGAACACGTTGGAATATATCGGCAGCACGGTCCATGCAGCGGTGAAAGGTATTTCTGATAAAACCGAATTAGATGAAGCAACAGCTTTTTCATTTTAAAATTCCAGCTTTGTGCAGCTGCTGTTCCATAGCATGCTGCACTGACGTACTTTTCACATAAGGGGTCTTTGCTCTGGCAACAAAAATAAAGTCATATCCGGGTTTGATTCTCGGCAACAGTTCTCTAAAGGCCGCTCGAATCACTCGGCGAGAGCGGTTACGCTTCACGGCATTGCCGATCCGCTTGCTGGTTGTAATGCCCATGCGCACCCGTCCAAAGCGGTTTTTCAGAGCATAGCAAACAATTACCGGACTTACTAAATTTTTTCCTCGGCTGTAAATGTGCCGAAAGTCCCTGTTTTCCTTGATAGGTACATAATCCATGCATTCAGCTCCATTACATACAAAGAAAGGCCACGCTCGGGTGGCCCTTACGTTGCCTTCATCAGTAGGTTAGGCGCGCCCGGCCCTTCGCGCGGCGGCGAGCAAGCACCTTGCGGCCATTTCTGGTAGACATTCTTTTCCGAAAACCATGCTCCTTCTTACGATGGAGCTTTTTCGGCTGATACGTTCTCTTCATAGAAAAAACCTCCTTTCGGAATAAACCTCTGCAAGATAGCATTATACCGTACTGCTTCGGAATCTGTCAAGAATAAATATAGCACAAACCTCACAGAAAAGAAAGTAAAAGCCTGAAATTTAAAAAATTTCAGGTGATTTGACACAAAATTACGCCCAGTCTGTTTTTCCCGTTTTCAAAACTCGTCTCATTGCAAAACTTATGTGGTTATGATAGAATGAAATGTAATTTTGGAATCATTTTTAAGGATTAAATGTTTAAAGAAATGCGATTATCACGGAGGAGAGCTGAACATATGGATTCCTTCACCGAAGCATGGAGACTAATCTGTGATTACTGTAAAACGAAAATTACAGAAGTCGCCTACAATACCTGGATTTCCCGAATAGAACCAGTAAATCTAGATTTTTCCAGCGGCACTGCTGTGCTGAAAGTTCCCAATGATTTTCATCGAAAAACAATTACACATTATTACTTAAATACGCTGCAGGAAGCCTTTCTGCAGGTATTCGGCACGTCTGACATTAAAATCGACTTACGCACAGACGATGAACTGGTGTCCTCCAAACCTGTGGAGGACAAGCCCACCAATGAAGATTATGAATATACTTTTGATAC
>DHDR01000032.1:18222-96916 GCA_002399445.1 Ruminococcaceae bacterium UBA4871
CTGTATGCAATTTGCCATGAAATCAAAAAGAACTGTCCAAGCATGGATATTGTTTACATCAAAGGCGATGAGTTTACGAATGAACTGATTGATGCCATTCAAAAAGGCACCACCACGGAATTTCACAACCGCTACCGCAACGCAGATGTCCTGTTAGTGGACGATATACAGTTTATTGCCGGCAAGGATTCTACGCAGGAAGAATTTTTCCACACATTCAATACTCTGTATGAAGCAAAAAAACAAATTGTGCTCACCAGTGATCGCCCGCCAAAAGATATTGCAACACTTGAAGAGCGACTGCTAACCCGCTTTGAATGGGGACTGACGGCAGATGTACAGCCGCCTGATTTTGAAACGCGCATCGCCATCATCAAACGAAAAGCAGAACTTTTAGGAATTGAGCTGGACGATAATGTCATTGAATACATGGCAAACCGGCTTAAAAACAATATTCGTCAGTTGGAAGGCGCCGTCAAGAAAATGAAAGCCTATCACCTGCTCAATGGCTACCCTTTAAACATTAATACGGCACAAGCAGCTATCAGTGACATTATTAACAATGATCAGCCTGTCCCGGTCACCATTGAAAAAATCATTGAGGAAGTCAGCCGCACATTTGGTACCACTCCGGAGGATATTCGTTCCAGTAAGCGGAGTGCAAATATCAGCAGCGCGCGCCAGGTCGCTATGTATGTAGTACGGGAAATCACACAAATGCCAATGACCGGAATCGGCACAGAATTTGGCGGACGCGACCACTCAACGGTCGTCTATGCCATTCAGCAGGTCGAAAAGAACATTAAAAAGAATCCGAAAATGCGTGCAACTGTAGAGGATATTACAAAGAACATCCGCGACCGGTGATTTTTTATGCTTTTCAATATACATTTTTTTGCATATTTATGCGTGAATGGAGTGCATAAATAATAATATATTCTTTAACTTGTTTTCAACTTTCCCCACCGAGTTTTCAACAGAGCGTTGAAAAAGCAAAATCTGTTAATTTTTTTCACTGTTTTTCCACATGGGCCGGTTTGAAAAAAGTAAAGCCAAAGTGCTGATATTTTCTACCTTTTTTCTGCTTTTCCACTTTTCCGGACTCTATACTACTGTTCCTAAATTTATTTCTATTCTATTTATACTCTTTGTAAAGGAAGGCACTCATTCGATGAAATTTACTTGTGAGCGGCAACTGCTGCTTGAGGCTGTATTAAATGTGCAACATGCTGTATCCTCAAAAAGTTCAATCCCAGCTTTGCAGGGAATTCTATTAAAGGCAAAGCAAAACAGCTTGTTTCTGTGTGGCTATGATGCGGAAATGCTTGGTATGACAACAGAAATTCAGGCTGATGTTCTTGAAACAGGCACCATTGTTCTTTCTGCCAAGCTTTTTGGAGACATTGTGCGTCGTCTGCCTGATGAAAGTGTTCATATCGAGACAGATGAAAAGAATATTACAGCCATCCGAAGTGGTCAAAGCCATTTTTCTATTGTCGGGATTCCAGCTGAAGAATATCCGGAATTGCCTAAAATTTCCGGAGAACGTGGAATCCGCATATCAAACCATGTTTTGAAGGATATGATTCACCAAACGATTTTTGCTGTCGCAGACAATGATGCAAAGCCCATCCACACCGGCACACTTTTTGAAATTGGGAATGGAAAAATCCGCTTAGTCAGTGTAGATGGATACCGTCTTGCCCTCCGGGAGGAAATGGTCAACAGCGAGGAACAAAATCTCTCCTTTGTCGTTCCCGGCAAAGCTTTGTTGGAAGTCAGCAAGCTGCTTCCGGAAAATGATGAAAATTGTTCAATACAGGTAGGAAGCCGCCATATTCTGTTCATAGTTGGAAACTATACTGTAATTGCAAGATTGCTTGAAGGCCAATTTCTGGATTACCGTTCGGCAATCCCGCAAAAAAGCAGCACGCAAATTGTGCTGAAAACCAGCGATTTCATAAACAGTGTCGAACGTGTCTCCCTGCTCATTACAGACCGTCTCAAAAGCCCAATCCGCTGTATTTTTGAGGAAAATGCTGTGCGGCTGTCCAGTTACACGCCCATTGGCCGTGCAAGTGACCAATTCCCAGAAAAATCGGAAGGACAACCCGTCGAGATGGGATTCAATAATCATTATTTGCTGGATGCTCTGCGAAATGCGGAGGGGGATCAGGTTCGGATTGAACTCAACGGGCCTCTTTCACCGATGAAAGTTTTGCCGATGGAGGGAAACAGCTTTTTATTTCTTGTGCTGCCAGTCCGCTTGAAATCAGAATAAACTGACGGCTCCCTGATGAATTTGCTTTATTGACCGATAAAGTATATATTTAGATAAAAAAATTGAAGAAAAAGGATTAAACTGGAATGAACAGGGAAATTATAAAAATAGATAAGGACTTTATACGGCTGGACGCCCTGCTGAAACTTGCAGGTGCTGTCGATACCGGCGGGCGTGCAAAATATGTTATTCAGGGCGGTGAAGTGAAAGTTAATGGAGAAATTTGCACGATGCGCGGCAAAAAACTGCGTTCCGGCGATATTGTGGACTACAACGGCCGAACATTCGAGGTAGCAGGTTGAGAATTCTTTCTCTCTGCTGCCGGCATTATCGTAATCTGCAGGACGTTTCCTTTTTCCCACAGCCTGGTGTGAATGTCATATGGGGACAAAATGCACAGGGAAAGACTAACCTCTTGGAAGCAGTCTGGCTTTTTACCGGCGGGCACAGTTTTCGTGGGACAAAAGACAGCGAGTTGGTACAGCACGGATCCTCTGGTGCCAGACTGCAGCTCCGCTTTTACAGCCAGGAGCGGGAACAGTCGGCTGAAATTTTTCTGGAGAATAGCCGCCGCCGGGCGGAATTGAATGGAGTTGCACTTCGTTCGCCCGGCCGCTTGGTGGGACATATTCATGCAGTGGTTTTTTCGCCGGAGCATCTTTCACTTGTGCGGGAAGGGCCGGCAAACCGCCGAAATTTTCTGGATGCTGCGCTGTGTCAGTTAAAACCAAGCTATGTTCATTTGCTGAACCGCTATCAGCGAACCCTTTCCCAGCGAAATGCTCTGCTCAAGGATATTCCCCGTCATCGGGAACTGGAGGATACCCTTCCTATCTGGGATACCAAGCTGGCGGCTGACGGAACACGGATTGTCGCGGAACGCAAATCTTATCTTAAGCTGCTGGCTTGTACAGCGACTTCTGTTTACAGCGGACTGAGTCACGGAAAAGAAACTCTCCGTCTTTCCTATTCCTGTACGGCAGACGATCTGGGTGCTGCCCTGCAGAAAGGACGGCTTCGTGATATCCGGCAGGGATTCACGGGTGAAGGTCCACATCGGGATGATATGGAAATTTTATTGGATAATGCTTCTGCACGTTCCTGTGCTTCTCAAGGACAGAAGCGCAGCATTGTCTTAGCCCTGAAACTGGCGGAAGCGTCCACATTAGGGAAAAGCACAGGCGAAACTCCAATCATTTTATTAGATGATGTGCTCAGTGAACTGGACAGCAGCCGACAGGACTATCTGCTGAATCACCTTTCCAAATGTCAGGTCTTTATTACATGCTGCGAACCGGCACAGACACAGATCTTGCAAAGCGGTGGGCTTTTTCGTGCAGAAAATGGTATGATCAAGCCAGAACAGCCAAACAAGGTATCTTGAAAGGAGACGGCCATGTATCTGCATCTCGGGCAGAATATTGTGATACGCAGTGAGGATATCCTTGGCATTTTTGATATGGAAACTTCTACACTAGGTCCATCCACACGAAGCTGTCTGGCAAGAAGTGAAAAAAACGGTCATGTTGTGAATGTTTCCATGGAAATGCCGAAAAGCTTTGTTTTGTGCCGCACACCAAATGGTCAGGAAACCGTCTATATTACGCAAATCAGCTCTTCCACCCTGCTGAAACGGGCCGGATTTATGGAAGAACTGCGAAATGTAAACACTGAAAAACAGGAGCAGATGACATGAAAAAACTGCAATATCCAAAGTGTCCTTACTGCGGAAAGAGAGTAAATCCTTTGATGGCATTTATCCTGAAAAGTGAGGGAGAGTACCGGTGTACCAAGTGCAGCGGTATTTCAAATATAGAATTAGATTCCCAAATCTATAAGTTTGCAGTTGGCATTGTGCTGACTGCTGCTGCCATCTTTGTGCTGGAAGAATTATTCATTCGGCCATTTGTTTGGTATCTGGTGCTTTTTCTTCTCATCCCATTTTTAGTTTTTTATTTGCTTTCTCCGTCTTTTGTAAGGCTTAAACGGCCAGTTATCCGAAGACAAAAAATGGAGCGCCGTGTGCCAAACAGTGTAACCGGAGGCGTGCCATATGGACCTCATCGAATGGATGATCCCACGGTTTATGTACCGCCCGCCTATGGAGGAAAATTGGTTAAACCAGCCCCTCATGCTGTACCGCGTGCGGAGGAACCAACGATTCAAATGAGTTCTCAAAATTATGGCAGAAAGACTCGAAAACTGAATCGGCAGCAGACAGGTTATGGCAGTAAAGCTGGACAAATGAGTCTGCAGCAGTCGCTGAATCAGTTTGAGGAGGACCTTGGGGAAAATGCCCAGCCGGTTTTCTACAGCCGCCCCGAATCGGAAATCAACCGCAACCGTCTTTACCGTGCTCCGCTCGACGGCCCGCAGCCCAATGACCAAGATGAATAAGCAAATTTCGGCCTGTCCATGGTGCGGTGCACACTTTACACATGCTGAAAAACAGGCAGCTGTGAAGGCAGGCAGACTTTTCTGTCCTGTATGCAGAAAGCAAATTTTTGCTTTCCGCAGCAGACAACGGATGCTGTTGGTATTTTTCCTCATTTTCGTTTTATGCGCCGTTGATTTTGAATTTTTACTCTTGGAGATGCCACTCCTCGCTGTCTGGGGATTTACGGCTGTCTGTGTGACGATTCTTTGGAAATTTCGCAGTCATACGATTGTATTTTCCAAATTTAATAAATTATATAAAAAATAAAAATATAAAAAAATTCATCCTCTATCAATATTTTCTCATTTCAGGAATCAAGGAACCGATCTTAGTTTGAAATAATGGGGAGCCTGCTGAACCTGCCGTGTGGGCGGGGTCCCATAGGAGGTCTTTCAGTTTTGGAAACAAACGAATCGAACAAAGTGACACGTGTGGATACTGAATATGATGCCGATCAGATTCAGGTCCTGGAAGGTCTGGAAGCTGTGCGAAAACGTCCCGGTATGTATATTGGCTCTACCGGCGAGCGCGGCCTGCATCATTTGGTGTACGAAATTGTTGATAATGCAGTGGACGAGGCACTGGCCGGTTTCTGTGACCGAATTGATGTCAAAATTGAGTCCGGAAATATTATCAACGTTACGGATAACGGCCGAGGAATTCCAGTCGGCAAGGAACATAAGACCGGTTTGCCTGCCGTTACCGTCGTGTATACGGTGTTACATGCCGGCGGAAAATTCGGCGGAGGCGGCTACAAAGTTTCCAGTGGATTGCATGGTGTGGGTGCTTCTGTGGTGAATGCACTGTCTCAGTGGCTGGAAGTCAAAGTGGTTCATGATGGAAAAATTTATTTTCAGCGGTTTGAGCGCGGAAAAGTTATGACTGATCTGAAAATTATCGGGGATGCTCAGCCCGGGCAGAGGGGGACCAATGTACGTTTCCAGGCGGACCCGGAAATTTTCCGCGATACAACAGTTTATAAATATGAAATTTTGCAGAAGCGTTTGAGAGAACAGGCATTTTTAAATGCTGGCGTCAATATTATTCTTACAGATGAGCGTGATGCAGAACATATTCTTTCTAATCAGTTTTGCTACGAAGGCGGTATTTCCAGTTTTGTAGAGTTTATTAATAAAGATAAAACACCAATTCACTCAGATATTATTCATTTTTCTGCAATGGCTGCAGACGGAAATGCAAATGCAGAGATCGCCATGCAGTATACAGATGCTTACAATGAAATGCTGCTTTCTTTTGCCAATGATGTGCATACCACGGATGGTGGTACACATGTTGAGGGATTCAAGCGGGCACTTACCCGTGTTATGAACAGCTATGCCCACCAGCACAATATCCTGAAAAGCAGTGACGATAATCTGAGCGGGGATGATGTTCGCGAAGGCCTGACAGCGATTATAAGCGTCAAGGTGAAAGATGCTCAGTTTGAAAGTCAGACCAAAGCTAAACTTGGAAATACGGAGATTGGCACACTGGTCAACTCTGTTGTTGGAGAAAAGCTTTCCACTTATTTAGAGGAGCATCCGGCTGTTGCCAAGGATATTTTTGACAAAGCTCTGGCTGCCTCTCGTGCACGTGCCGCTGCCAGACGGGCACGTGATTTGGTTCGCCGCAAATCCGTTTTGGAAAATGCCAGCCTGCCCGGAAAATTGGCAGACTGCCAAAGCCGTGAGCCGGAAAGTACTGAGATTTATATTGTTGAGGGTGATTCTGCAGGAGGTTCCGCAAAGATGGGAAGGGACCGTAAATTTCAGGCCATCCTCCCTCTTTGGGGCAAAATGCTGAATGTCGAAAAAGCACGGTTGGATAAAGTTTATGGAAATGAAAAACTGATGCCTATCGTAACGGCACTTGGCACAGGAATCGGAGAGGACTTTGATCTTTCCAAACTGCGTTACGGAAAAATCATCATTATGGCAGATGCTGATGTGGATGGGTCCCATATTCGGATTCTGCTGCTGACGTTTTTTTACCGCTTTATGCAGCCTCTGGTTGAGGAAGGTCATATTTATCTGGCACAGCCTCCGCTTTACCGACTTACGAAAGGCGGCCAGCATTATTACGCCTATACGGAAGAAGAACGCGTAAAGCTTATGGAGGAACTGGGCAATACCAGTATGCAGCGCTATAAGGGCTTGGGCGAAATGGATCCGGAACAGCTTTGGGAAACCACTATGAATCCTCAAACCCGTATTATGCGTCGTGTGGAGGTCGAGGATGCCGCTGCTGCCGATGCTGCCTTTACAGTACTGATGGGAGATAAAGTGGAACCACGCCGCAAATATATTGAAGAAAATGCAAAATATACGGAAAATCTTGACGTGTGAGGTAACCTTTTCTTTGTGCAGGATGCATGCCGGGTATTTTCATTTTTATAAAAATCTGGTATAATCAATAAGAGTATACGCATCACCTTATCCGAAAATTATTTTTGACATTGGATGCCGTCACTTAAAAATTTTGCGGATGAAAACTGTCAGTGAAAAGGAGAGTTTCGTGCAGCATGAGTAATAGGCAGACAGGAGAAGATAGCGTGCCGCCTCCTGAACCGGAGGTTCAGGAGACCAACGAACATGTTATTCAATGGGATGGCAGTGAAGCAGAAATGGTAGCGGATGACCATGCAGAGGAATTTGATGAACCCAAAACCGCTGTCAAAATTCAGTATGTGTTAACAGGTGAAGAAATACACAGGGCTTTGTACCGCATCGGCCTGCCCACCAAACGGCTGAGTATGTTGATTGTGCTGGCAGTGTTGTCTTTTGCAGCAGCAGCTGTCGATTTTGTGGGATTCGGCATGCAGTCTGTTTCTTTGGCTCCTTATTTTGGAGTCTTATTTGCCTTGTTTGGTGTCTGCATTCTCTTATTCCCATGGCTGTTTATTTGGAAACACACGGTTTCCGCTAATGACCGGCAGCCGTATATGCTCAAAATTTATCCTGATCGTATTGAAGGAGAGCATGCTGGCCAAAACATTGGAATTCCTTTGGACAATTCTTTTCCCTGCGAATTTTACCATGGGCTGATTCTGCTCCGCTGCGGGCAAAATTTGATTCATCAGAACGAGGGACTGCTTATTATACCACTGCGCAGTGTGGAACCTGGCATATTAGCCGATGTGGAAGCAGCAATTCGTTCCGGAACAGTTTTTTCAGGCATCAAATAACCCATGAAAAACTGACGCAGTGTTCCATGCACGTTTTGAATCTTCGACACTGCATCTGAATCGTTTTCAATTCTTATCACCGCAGCGACTGTAAGCCAGTGAAGCAGCGGCGGGGCTGCACCCCAAAGGAGGACATTCCCTTTATGGATGAAATACAAAATGAACAGAACGAACGAATTATCGATGTGGATTTGGAAAATGAGGTACAAAAATCCTTTATGGCTTATTCCATGTCCGTCATTGTGCAGCGTGCCTTGCCGGATGTTCGTGACGGCCTGAAACCAGTTCATCGTCGTATTCTGTATGCCATGTATGAAGATGGTATTACACCGGACAAGCCTTATAAAAAGTGCGCGACTACTGTTGGCGATGTACTGGGCCGCTACCATCCGCACGGTGATGCTTCCGTTTACGATGCTTTGGTCCGTCTTGCACAGGATTTTTCTATGCGTTATATGCTGGTAGACGGGCATGGCAATTTCGGTTCTGTGGATGGTGATCCTCCGGCTGCTTATCGTTACACAGAGTCACGGATGAGCAAACTTGCAGTGGAGATGCTGCAGGATATTGATAAAGATACAGTGGATTTTGGGCCTAACTTTGATGATAGCCGTAAAGAACCAAAAGTATTGCCAAGTCATTTTCCCAATCTGCTGGTCAATGGTTCTACCGGCATTGCCGTTGGGATGGCAACCAACATTCCGCCGCATAATCTGGGTGAAATTATTGACGGCGTATGTGCACTCATTGACAATCCGGATATTGACTTGGATGGCTTGATGCAGTATATCAAAGGACCGGATTTTCCAACAGCAGGTATTATCATGGGCCGCGTCGGGATTCGAGCCGCTTATGCAACTGGAAAAGGCCGTATTACCGTGCGTGCACGTGCCGAAATTGTGGAAGAAAAGAATGGCCGTTTCAGCATTGTTGTCACAGAACTGCCTTATCAGGTCAATAAAGCGCGCCTCATTGAAAACATTGCCAATTTAGTGAAAGAAAAGCGCATTACCGGCATTTCAAATATTGAGGACCATTCCGATCGTAATGGGATGCATATTTTGATTTCGGTCAAGCGTGATGCTTCTCCTCAAATTGTCTTGAATCAGCTTTATTCTTATACACAGCTGCAAACAACGTTCAGTGTGAATATGCTGGCAATTGTTGATGCGCATGGGGATTATAGCGGGGAACCGAAACTGCTGAATCTGAAACAGATTTTGGAATATTATGTTGATTTTCAGAAAGATGTGGTGACCAGGCGCACTAAATTTGAGTTGAATAAGGCGCTTGCCCGTGCCCATATTTTAGAGGGCCTGAAAATTGCAGTCGATAATATTGATGAGATTATCTCCATTATCCGCTCCAGCAAAGACAGGGCTTCTGCCCGTGCCCGTATGACAGAACGTTTCGGACTGGATGATATTCAGACACAGGCAATTGTACAGATGCCTCTTGGCGCTTTGACAGGTTTGGAAAGAAAGAAACTGGAGGAGGAACTGGCTTCTATTCAGGAAAAAGTAGCTGACTTGCGCGATATCTTGGCACATGAGGAACGCGTGCTGTCTATTATCAAAGCGGATGCCCAAAATGTGAAGCAGAAGTTTTCTGACGAACGTCGGACGGAAATTGTGGCAGTTTCCGGTGAAGTGGATATTGAGGATTTAATTCCGGATGAGGAGTGCGTGCTGACGCTGACTGATTTCGGTTATGTGAAGCGTCTTGCCGCAGATACCTATCATACGCAGAACCGCGGCGGACGTGGAATCAGTGCAATGACGCGCCGCGAAGAAGACTGTACCAGTGAAATGTTTGTCTGTGGCAGCCATGATTATGTACTGTTCTTTACAAATTTTGGCCGTGTCTATCGGCTGAAATGCTATGAGGTTCCGGAAGGAAGCCGTACCAGTAAGGGAATGAATATTGCCAATCTGCTGCCGATTTCTCAAAATGAGAGTGTCACTTCTATGATTCGCGTGCCTGAGTTTGACGACGAAAGCTATTTGTGCATGGTAACACGCAACGGCATTATTAAGCGTACTGTCCTTTCGGCTTATAATACCGCGCGCAAAGGCGGCGTCATAGCGCTGGATTTAGCTGATGGTGATGAACTGTGCTGGGTGCGGCTGACTAGTGGAAATGACGAACTGCTGGTTGCCACGCACTTGGGTATGGCCATCCGCTTCAATGAAAATGATGTGCGTCCGATGGGCCGTACCGCACGCGGTGTAAAAGCCATTACGCTGAAAGAAAGCGATTATGTTATCGGAATGAGTATCTTGCGTGACGGCGGCCGTGTGCTGACTGTCAGCGAAACTGGATATGGGCGTCTTTCCCCTATTGAAAATTACCGTATTCAGAACCGTGGCGGCAAAGGACTGCTCAATTATCATGTAGATAAGTACGGTTATGTTGCTGGTATTAAAGTTGTTGACCTGACTGATGATGTCATTCTGATTTCGGAAGAGGGCATTTTAATTCGAATTCCTGCAAATTCTATACGTATTTGTGCGCGGCCAAGCAAAGGCGTCAAAGTGATGCGTCTTGGCAGCACGGATAAGGTCATTACATTGGCACGCACAGAACATGAAGAATCAGAAACGACAGATGAATTGCCGGAAGATGACAGCAATCCGGATGAGGGTGCTGATGAAAAAGCCGAAACACCGGAGGACCAAAAGGATGAATAGTCACTTCAGAAAATGGACGGTTTTACTTGTCTCTGTATGCCTGTGTGTGATTTGCACAGCGGCAGGATGCGGACAAAAAAGCAGTTCCGGAACAGCGAAAGGAATATCCTCTTCTTTGTCAGCTGTTTCGCAAGGTTCTGATTCCAGTAAAGAAGCAGCAATTTCCAAAGTGCCTGCGATTGAAGCTGTTCCAGAGAGTGGTACCTCTTCTTTGCTTTCTTCATCCGCAAAAAATGATGCTTTTCAGAAAAAGTGGGAAGAAAATCCAATTAATGAAGCCTTTCAAAAAGATAATCAGTCAGCAGGTTCCAGCCGTCAGATGGTGAAATTATACAGTGACTATGCTAACAAATGGAAAAATGAAATCGCTTCCGCTTATGACCGCTTAATGACAGTGAGCGGCAATGATGCTGCTTTAAAAAATGAGCAAAATGCATGGGTCAGCGGACAGGCAGCAGCGTTACAAAAAATTAAAAATTCTGTTGTTTCCGGCGGAACAGGGGCTTCTGTGGCAATTGCCAGCAAAATAATGCAGTTTTACCGCAGCCGCGCTCAGCAGATTTACTCTGAACTTTATCAATATGATCCCAAATTTACTTTTTCGGGAAACTGAGTATTTTGCTGGGAGGCGGTAAACATGAAATTAACGGAAAAGATGCTGGAGCAGAAATATATTTATCATGGGCATATTTTGCAGATGCATGTCGATAAGGTCCGTTTGGAGGATGGCCGCATTTCCACACGAGAATGTGTGGACCATCCGGGAGGCGTCAGTGTGGCAGCGCTGACAGCCCAGAATGAGATTCTATTGGTGCGGCAGTTCCGCTATCCGTATGGGGAAATCGTTTTGGAAGCGCCCGCTGGAAAGTTGGAACCGGGGGAAGATCCACTGGAAGCCTGCAAACGCGAACAAAAAGAAGAAACCGGTACAACAGCGGCAACTTATCTCCCGCTTTGCGTGACCTACCCTTCTCCAGGTTATACAAATGAAAAGTTGTATTTGTATGCCTGCCGCATCACCCAAACAGGCAGTCAGCATTTGGATGAGGGTGAATTTCTGGAAGTCGAATCTATACCACTTGCAGAAGCAGAAAAAATGGTAGAACGCGGAGAAATCCACGATGCAAAGACACAGGTCTTGATTCTGCGTACCGTTCAGCTTGTAGCTGATGGGAAATTATAATTTGAAAGTTTAAGAAATATTTGTATGAGTAAAGAAGAATGAATCCCGCTAACCTTTTTTCTTTTGGTTAGGCGGGATTTTTTTATCGCTAATCAAGTGCAGGCAAAAATTCCTTCATTTTTCCAATCAAGACTTGATTAGCAAAATATCATGAATATGGAATCTGCCGGCTGTTTTTGGCGGGTCCCTTTTTTTTCCTGTATTTTGATTCGCGCCGGTATAAAATTATATGGAAGAATTGGAAACTATTCAAAAATAATAGACATATTATAATGACTTTAAAAACTGATATTGTTAATTTGTCATAAATTCTATTTGACAGCACTAAAGTATTCATCCTTGAAGATGCCCTTCATTCATGTTATATTTGAAAAAAGGAGTTGTGAATCTCAATACAATTTATTGAAAAGTGGAGGATCTTTTATGGCAACTGAAAAAAGTTTGAAAAACGTTCCCAAAAAGAAATCGGGAGCAAAGGCAGGTGTTCAGAAATTCGGCGGTTTTCTTTCCGGCATGGTGATGCCGAACATCGGCGCATTTATCGCATGGGGCCTTTTAACGGCTCTGTTTATTCCAACCGGCTGGATTCCGAATAAGGCATTAGCCAGTTTGGCAAGCCCTATGATTACATTTCTTCTCCCTCTGTTAATTGGGTATACCGGCGGTACCCTTGTTTATGGAAAACGCGGCGGAGTGGTTGCCGCTATCGCAACTATGGGTGTTATTGTTGGTTCTTCCGTTACTATGTTTTTGGGAGCTATGATTATTGGGCCGCTCAGCGCGTACCTGATGAAAAAATTTGATGGACTGGTCGAGGGCAAAGTTCATGAAGGTTTTGAGATGCTGGTCAATACATTCTCTGCCGGTATTCTCGGCGGCATCATTTCTGTTGTTGGCTTTTTTGCAATTGGTCCGGCTGTCGGTGCTCTTACAACCGCTCTGGGTCAGGCAGCATTGTGGATTACCAAAGTAAAACTTCTGCCGCTGATTGCCGTTGTCGTGGAACCCGGAAAGATTTTATTCCTGAACAATGCAATTAACCACGGAATATTTGATCCGGTTGGTATTTCCCAAGTTAAAGAATTTGGAAAATCCATATTTTTCTTGTTGGAATCTGACCCCGGTCCTGGCCTTGGCATTTTGCTTGCCTATTGGATTTTTGGAAAAGGAACTGAGAAAGAATCTGCACCCGGTGCTGTGATTATTCACTTCTTCGGCGGCATTCATGAGATTTATTTCCCCTATGTACTGATGCACCCCATGCTTTTGCTGTCCGTTATTTTTGGCGGCATGTCTGCGGATTTGGTTTTTGTTCTGACAGGTGCAGGGTTGGTTGCTTCTCCTGCCCCAGGAAGCATTATTGCTGAAATTTTAATGTGCCCGAAAGGTGGTCTGCTTCCTGTTTTGGCTGGCATTCTGACCGGTACAGTTGTTTCTCTTCTTATCTCCATGCCTATTCTAAAACGGGTAAATTTGAAGAATACGGATGACAACTCCTTTGAAATGGCCAAAGAAACCGTTGCTCAAATGAAATCGGGAAGCAAAGAGGAAAAGTCAACAGAAGCAAACGAAACAGCAGAAAATACAGACAAGGCAGTTTCTGTAGACGAAATTCCAAGTAAAATCATCTTTGCCTGCGATGCAGGAATGGGTTCTTCTGCAATGGGAGAAACAATCTTGAAAAAGAAACTAAAAGAAGCTGGAATTGATATTGCAGTCAGCCATTCAGCAGTCAACGAACTTCCCCAAGATGCCGAAGTGGTCTTTACACAGGAAAGTCTGGAGGAGCGTGCCAAACAAATTGTGCCGAATGCGCACATCATTACCGTTGAAAATTTCCTTGACAGTACTCCTTATGACAATTACATTTTGGCATTGAAAGCGAAAATTGATCAACAAAAATAGAATTTGATTAACTCTGTGAAGGAAGGTGGAAATATTGAATCTGTCTGCCAGGCAAGTGCTTATGCTCCGCCTGCTGCTGAAGTTTGGAAAGATGGATATTGAAACGCTTTCCCAAAAGATGGAAGTCAGTGAGCGTACCATTTTTCGCGAAGTTTCTTCCATTAATGAGTACTTTCAGAAAAAACAGATCTGTATTTCCATGAAGAAATCCATTCTCACTGTCGATGGCACAAAAAAGGATATTGAAAAGCTGCAATATCTGCTGTTGGAAATACCCGGCCGTTTTCTGTTGACGCCAAAGCAGCGAATTTTGTTTATTGCATCCCAGCTGCTTTTGGCAGATGATGTATGTAAATCAGCCTTTTTCAGCTATCAGCTCGGCATTACAGAGGGTGCGGTCAGCATGCTTATGAATCATATTGAACAATGGCTGCGGGGAAAAGGACTGACTTTGCACCGGAAACGCGGATACGGAATTGCGGTTGATGGTACGGAGTGGACAAAACGCAATGCACTTGTCACATTGATTTATGAGTACAAACCGATTGATCAGTTGCTTGCCTTTTTTTACGGAGTTCAAGATGACCAGGTTCT
This sequence comes from Ruminococcaceae bacterium UBA4871, assembly GCA_002399445.1. Taxonomy (GTDB): domain Bacteria; phylum Bacillota; class Clostridia; order Oscillospirales; family Acutalibacteraceae; genus Caproicibacterium. The sequence goes on from DHDR01000032.1 coordinate 32,497, forward strand.
GCAGTACTTTTTTAATTCTCAGTTCGGAAAACATACTTTGCAGACCGCAAAAGCAATTCTCGATCTCGTACCTCAAAAACAGACGGATGACATTATTTATTTGACTTCCCTGTTACATACGATGATTTCCGTCAAAAAAATGCTTGCAGGATGTCCGATCTCTCTTCCCGAAGATTTTGTCCGCAAAGTGTGGTCTTTAGAAAGTCATGATTTCTGTGTGAAACTACAGGAATTTCTCAATCAGCAGGGGCTGCCTGCCAATGATTACGAAATTGCCTACATTGCTGTTCATCTTCCCGCAAACTATCGTCTGGAGGCGAACCGCAGATTTCAGGGCCTGAATGTCACGGTTGACAGTCTGACCAAAGAAGTGCTGGAAGAAGTGCAGGCAGTCCTAAAAAATGAAGTTGCTCATGACAGCCATCTTTTGACCAGCGTTTCCCAGGATTTAGGTTTGGCAATTTATCGGGCTGATATGGGGATTCATATTAAAAATTCGCTGCTTAAACAGGTGCAGGAACACTATGGCGTACTTTTTAAAACGGTTGACCGTGCCTGCAAATTGGTCTTTTCTAAATACAATCTGCAATTTTCACCGGATGAGATCGGTGTGATTACCATGGAAATTGGAAGTGCACTGGAAACAAAATCCTATATTGAACGAAGTATTTCGATTCTAATTGTATGTCCCAATGGATTGTTTGCTTCTCATATTTTATACAACAAACTCAAAAACATTGCCCGTGTCAATGACAGCATTACCATTGCTTCTCTCAAAGAATGGTCGGCAGCTCCAAGAGCGTATGATTTGATTATTTCCACCGTTGCCATTCAGCTAGACAATCGCAACAATTCCACTGTTCTTGTCGTTTCTCAGTTTTTAAGTGATGATGATATTGCCCGAATCCATAAGTCTATTGATCAGATTCGCAGTCAGGTAGGAAATACCTCACTGCAGTGGCTTCCCTCGCCGCAGTCTTTTAAAGCTCCGTATGGAGTGTTGGAAAAGAAATTAATTGACGACATGTTTTGTCAGCTTACTCTCCGTACTATTCCAATCGGAACTTTTACCGATATGATACAAAAAATATCCGAAGAATTATCTCAAAATGGAATCGTATCGAAACCCGAAGAAATCGTCAGGCTGATTTTGCAGAGAGAAAAGACAGGAAGCGTTGTCATTCCGGGAACACACGTTTCTTTGCTTCATGTCCGTTCAGATTTGGTCAGCACGCCGTTTGTCGGGGTCTATCGCTTACAGGGTGAAACCATCATGAGGGGAATAGGATTTGCGCGGGAGCCGGTTGATACTTTCTTAATTATGCTGGCACGGAGCAAAGAAAGCCCGGTCATTTTAGAAAAAATGGGTAATATCAGTGTTGCTTTGATCGAAGATCAGGAGTTTACAGAAATTTTAAGGACCGGCAGTTTTGAAGAAATAAAAAAAAAGTTTATGAAGATACTGGCCGAATAAAAACATTCGAAGGGAGATTCAGAAGCAATGACACGGCAAATTTTGAAAACGGAAAATATCATTTTAAATCAGAAGAGCGAAACCAAAGAGAAAGCAATCGAACGTGTCGGAAACATGTTGCTGCAAAGTGGGTATATTACTCCCCATTATATTGAAGGAATGAAAAAACGGGAAGAAGAATTCACAACCTATATTGGCAGTGGAATCGCTATTCCCCACGCAGTTAATGAATATAAGCAGGAGATTTTGGAAACTGGCCTTGTCATGGTCCAGTACCCGCATGGAGTGGAATTTGGCAAAAATAAAATTGCTTATCTGGTCATCGGTATTGCAGGCAAGGGAGATGAACATCTTGGATTGCTGACCAAAATTGCATTGACGGTACAGGATCCTAAAAATGTCGAACATCTCCGGTATGCAAAAACACCGCAGGAAATCTTAGAAGTCATTGAAGAAGGCGGTCAATAAAAATTTATATATCAGGAAAGTATATCAGGAAAGGATTTGAGGGAATTATGTTGAAAGAGGAATTTACACTTCATAGTCAATATGGGTTCCATTTGCGGCCTGCTCAGGTTATGGTAGAAAAAATGAGTGCTTTTACATCCAAAGTTCAAGTCAAAAAAGCAGACGGAACCGAGGCCGATGCAAAAAGCCTGCTGGGCCTGATGAGCCTTGGGCTGAATGATGGGCAGACTGTGGAAATTACCATCCAAGGAGACGATGAAGAAGCAGCCATGAAGGAAATGGAGAAACTGTTTCAATCCAATTTTGGAGAATGATTTTTCATTTTTTTTAATTTCCATTCAGGAGGTGAAATGAAAATGAAACAGCAAATTTTTCATGGAATCGGTGTTTCAGAGGGAATTCGGAAGGGAAAAGCGTTTGTTTATCGTCATCAAGTGCAGCCTGATGTTGATCAAATGATTGCAAAGGAGCAGGTGGAATCGGAACTGGCACGCCTGAATCGTGCAGTCGAGGAGTCTTCCCAAGAAATTAACGACCTGATTTCACAGGCTTCTGCAACTTTGCCGGAAAGCCAAAAGGCTGTCTTAAAAGGTCAGAAAACATTTCTGACTGATCCTGCCTACTGCCCTGCTATGCAGAAACTGATACAGGAAAAATGGTATTCTGCAGGAAAAGCAGTACAGACGATTACCAAACAATATGCCACGACACTGGAACAGATGGAAAATGCTTATCTGCGTGAACGTGCAGCTGATGTTTGGGATGCGGGAAACCGGTTGCTCAATCATTTGTCTGGTCGACATTTTGCAAGTTTGTCCAGCATCCCAAAACCCGTCATTGTGTTGGCAGATGACCTGTCCCCTGCCGATACTATTCAAATGGACCGTCGGTTTGTCCTTGCTTTCGCAACACAAAAAGGCGGAAAAACTTCTCATACTTCCATTTTTGCAAAATCTCTTGGCATTCCTGCAGTTGTGGGGATTTCCGATCTGATGGAGCAGGCGGAACCGGAGACGGAAGTCATTTTAGATGGTGAACAGGGAATTTGTATTCTGGCACCCAATTCCGAAACCATTGCAGTCTATGACGAAAAAATGGAAAAAGAACAGAAATGGCAGGTCTTGCTGAATCATTTTAAAGGGAAAGCTGCACAAACCAATGACGGGAAAAAGATATTGACTGCCGCCAATATTGGTTCTGCTGCTGATGCGCAGGAAGCCCAGAAAATGGGAGCGGAAGGCATCGGCCTGTTCCGTACGGAGCAGCTTTATCTTTCCAGAAAGACTGCACCGGATGAAGAAACACAGTTTCGTGTTTACAAGAAAGCGGCGGAATGTTATCCGGACAACACCGTGATTATCCGAACCTTGGATATCGGTGGAGATAAGGAGATCCCTTATCTTGGCATTAATCGGGAAACCAACCCGTTTCTGGGTTACCGCGCTATCCGATATTGTCTTGGAGAACGGAAAATCTTTCTCACACAGCTGCGGGCAATCCTGCGGGCTTCTGTTTATGGGCATCTTGCCATTATGTTCCCCATGATTTCTGGCCTGCAAGAGTTGAGGGATGCGAAATCCGTGCTGAAAACAGCCGCAGCACAGCTCAAAGAGCAGAATCTTCCCTTTGATGGTTCCATCAAAACCGGTATTATGGTGGAGATTCCCTCTGCAGCAGTGATGGCGGATACTCTTGCCAAAGAAGCAGACTTCTTTAGCATTGGTACGAATGACCTTGTTCAGTACACATTGGCAGTTGACCGTGGAAATGAAAACGTTTCCTATCTGTATGATTATTTCAATCCGGCGGTTGTTCGTTTAGTCCGTCGGGTGACAGAAGCTGCAAAGACCGCAGAAATTCCGGTGGGTATGTGTGGGGCGATGGCAGGAGACCCGCTGGCTATTCCGCTTTTATTGGGTTTGGGTCTTACAGAGCTCAGTATGCCGGCTGGTGCGATTCCCAAAGCCAAATACATAATCAATCAGTTGCATAGTGATTCCTGTCAGCAGCTTGCAAATCAAATTCAAGCCTGCCAAACACCGCCGCAGGTTCACAAAGCTTTGCAGGACTTTGCTCGTGCAAATTTCCAGATGGATGCGGAACAGAAAATATCGGTATCAAACGAAAAGAATTTGAATTAGCTATAGAAATATGCTCAAATCATCAAATAAATTGGAGGCAGCAATGTTGTGATTTATACAGTGACGTTAAATCCAGCTTTGGACAAGACCGTAGAAATCCCCAATTTTACTCTTGGCGAAGTCAATCGCGTGCAGAATCTGCGCACGGATGCTGGCGGTAAAGGTATCAATGTATCGAAATGTATTGCCACACTGGAGGGAAAAAGTACAGCCCTTGCAGTACTTGCCGGAGAAGTTGGAAAAGGTATCTTTGCTTTTTTGGAGCAGCAGCCGGAAATTGTACCCCTGACAGTATGGGCAGCCGGTGAGACCCGTACCAATTTAAAAATTATCGATCCCGCTCAAAAGACCAATACTGATATTAATGAACGCGGACCGATCATTTGTGAAAAAGATCTGAACAGCTTGCTGGAGTTGTTGTTAAATCGAATTGAGCCGGGTGATGAAGTCATTTTTGCCGGCAGTTTGCCAAGTGGTACGCCAGCTTCACTTTACAGAGACTGGACACGTATCTGCAAGCAGCATGGTGCAAAAATTCTGCTGGATGCGGACAGAGAAGCGCTGCAGTTGGGAGTTGAGGCAAAACCTGCTCTTATCAAACCTAATCAGGAAGAGTTGTCTGCCTTGGTTGGAAGACCGCTTTTGGATGAAAAGGATGTTCTGGATGCTGCCCGTGCAGTTGCATCTGATGGTATAGAACGGGTAGTCGTTTCCATGGGAAGCAAAGGTGCGCTTTTCTTTTCCAAGGAAAAAGTTCTCCGTGCATCCGCACTGAAAGTTCCGGTCCGCAGTACAGTTGGTGCCGGTGATTCTATGGTTGCAGCGCTGGCGTATGGTATGCAGGAAAATATGTCTTGGGAAGATCAGGCCCGGCTTGCCATTGCTTTCAGTAATGCCAGTGTTATGTGCAGCGGAACACAAGCTCCCAGCCTTGAAACCGTCAAAAAACTAAGTGAACAAGTTAACATAATGGAGGTATCTCAATGAAAACGAAAGCTGTACGTTTGTATGGTGCAAATGATCTGCGCACGGAAGAATTTGAATTGCCTGAAATCAAAGATGATGAAATTCTTGTCAAAGTGGTTTCTGACAGTATCTGCATGTCCACTTATAAATGTGCTATTTTAGGAAAAGCACACAAGCGGGTTCCGCAGAATGTCGATACGCATCCTACCATTATGGGACATGAATTTGCGGGCGATATTGTGAAAGTCGGCAAAAAACATCAGGATAAATTCAAACCCGGCATGCGGTTTGCACAGCAGCCTGCATTAAATTATAAAGGCACTATGTGGTCGCCGGGATATTCCTATGAATTCTTTGGCGGGGATGCAACATATTGTATCATTCCGCCGGAGGTCATGGAACTTGGCTGCCTCATTCCTTATAATGGGCGGGCTTATTATGAAGCTTCCCTTGCGGAGCCGATGTCCTGCTGCATTGGTGCCATGCATGCCTGCTTCCATACAAAGATGGGAAATTATGTGCACCAAATGGGTACGAAAGAAAATGGTACAATGGCTTTGCTGGCTGCCGCTGGTCCTATGGGCATGGGTGCTGTTGATTATGCGCTGCACAGCGGCCGTAATCCCAAGTTACTGGTAGTTGCCGACATTAACAAAGAGCGTTTGGAGCGGGCAAAACGGATGTTCCCGCAGGATGAAGCTGCAGCGTTAGGGACCCGTTTGGTCTTTCAGGACCTTTCAGGAGTTGAGAATCCTGTTGCTTTGTTGCGGCAGTATTCCCCAGACGGTTTTGATGATGTCTTTGCCTTTGCTCCCGTTAGTTCGGTGTGTGAAATGGCTTCTGCCGTGCTTGGCAGAGACGGATGTTTGAATTTCTTTGCAGGGCCGACCGATAAACAGTTCTCTGCAAAACTGAATTACTATGATGTACATTATAATTCCACTCATGTAATTGGGACGACCGGCGGAAATATTGATGATTTGAAAGAGTCTCTGCGGCTTTCTGCATCAGGGAAAACCAATCCTGCTGTCATGATTACTCATGTTGGCGGTTTAAATGTCGCAGCCGAGACAACGTTGAACCTTCCGAAAATCCCGGGCGGGAAAAAGCTGATTTATACGCATCTGAATATGCCATTGACTGCCATTTCTGATTTTCCAGCCCTCGGGGAAAAAGATCCTCGTTTTGCTGCTCTGGCTGAAATTACTGAAGCACACCGCGGGCTATGGTGTCCGGAAGCAGAAGATTATCTGCTGCATCACTGGGAATAAACCAATCATCTTTCTTATAGAATAGGGCCTCTGAGTAAACAAGACTACCCTCCTTGTTCTCCCAGAGGCCTTTTTGTCATCCTTTGGCGGGAGACTATTTTTATAGCAATTTTCTGCTTTATGATAGAGAAATTCCTAAAAACGGTACAAAAACAGTGAAACAAATATTTGTGCGTAACAAACAGGCGTCGGAAAACTTTCCTGCTAATTGGGGTTATGGCTTGTTTATAAATTTTGGGAAAGAAACACCGAAAGACCTTGATTCAAAGGCCTTTCGGTGTTTCTTTGGTGTCCTCGGGCGGATTCGAACCGCCGGCCTACCGCTTAGGAGGCGGTCGCTCTATCCAGCTGAGCTACGAAGACATGTGAAATTTTAGAAATGAAATTGGATTTGTATCATCTGCCATTTGAATAGCAGATGCTTTATCCAACTAAGACATCAAAACCATAAAGCTGAAGTCTATTTGTATTATACAGAAACAAAAAGACCTTGTCAATTGTTGCCGTTCCAAGCCTGCAGGTAAGCAAGAGCAAAAACAAACATATTCAGCAATTCCAGAAAAACGATAATATAGTGACTAGGTTTTAAAATTAAAATATTGCTCATTCGATGCAGAGCCATTGTATAAAAACAGGAGGAAGAGATAACTTCCAATGCGCAGAGAAGTGCGCAAATCCCGTAGTTCAGGCGGGGCTTGCGCCATAGTGTGATGAGCCAGATTGCTAATGGCAATACAAACAAAAGTGCACAATATAGACAGCCGCCTAAAATTGACAGCAATCTTCCGTCTTGTATATACAACATACCAATTTGTACGGAGTTCACAGGACGTCGATTATCTTGAATGGTAGCTATGGGAATAAAATAAGATATAACCACAATGATTTGCAGAATCAGTGCTGTCCATTGTGTTCGTTTTATGTTTTTGTATTGGCTGCTGGACATTTTAGGATTCCTCCCACAATCGTACAGTGCTTCCCTTATTATAACAAAGCACATCAAGAATGTACAGATTCTGAGGAACCAAAAAGCCACTGGTAAAAATCCAGTGGCTTTTTAATTCCTTAATCTCGAGAGTAAATATTTTTATTTTTTTGCATTCGCGCGTTTTTCCTTAACAGCAGCTTGTGCAGCAGCAAGGCGGGCAATCGGCACGCGGAACGGAGAACAAGATACATAATCAAGACCCACATTGTGGCAGAACTCGACAGAAGTCGGATCGCCGCCATGTTCACCGCAAATCCCAATGTGCAGATTTGGATTGGCAGCTTTGCCCTCTTTTGCGCTGATCGCAATCAGCCGGCCAACACCGACGGTATCCAGATGAACAAACGGATCGGATTCATAAATTTTGTTATCATAGTAAGCATCAAGGAATTTGCCTGCATCGTCGCGGCTGAAACCGAAGGTCATCTGTGTCAGATCGTTGGTGCCATAGCTGAAGAAATCAGCCTCTTTAGCAATTTGACCGGCAGTCAGAGCAGCACGTGGGATTTCAATCATGGTGCCAACTTCATACTTCATATCAATTCCAGCATCTTGGATGAGTTTATCAGCCGTTTTTGCAACTGTATCTTTGACAAACTTTAATTCTTTCGCTTCACCGACCAGCGGAATCATAATGTGTGGTGTGATTTTATTACCCGTTTTCTTCATCACGTTGATGGCGGCATTGATGACAGCAGTGGTCTGCATAACGCCAATTTCCGGATATGTGACTGCCAAACGGCAGCCACGGTGTCCCATCATCGGGTTAAACTCATGTAGAGAAGCAATCACATCTTTGAGCTTTTGAACGGTGATGCCTAAATCTGCTGCCAGATCCTCGATGTCTTTTTCTTTTGTAGGCAGGAATTCATGCAGCGGCGGATCCAAAAAACGAATCGTAACAGGGCGTTCTCCCATGATTTCAAACAGACCCTCGAAGTCACTCTGCTGGTAAGGAAGAATCTTGGCAAGAGCTTTCTTACGGTCTTCTACATTTTCTGCTACGATCATTTCCCGCATTGCCTTGATGCGGTCTTCTGCAAAGAACATGTGCTCGGTGCGGCAGAGACCAATACCCTCGGCGCCAAAGTCACTGGCCTGTTTGGCATCCCGCGGAGTGTCAGCATTTGTGAATACTTTCAGCCTGCGGACTTTATCAGCCCAGCTCATATAGAGACCGAAGTCACCGGAAATGGAAGCGGGAACTGTCGGTAACGCTACACCATAAATGTTGCCGGTTGTACCGTCAATAGAGATGTAGTCCCCTTCTTGATAAGTTTTTCCGCTCAGAGTAAACTGCTTCTTGTCATAATCAACAACGATATCACCACATCCGGAAACGCAGCAGGTGCCCATGCCGCGTGCCACAACGGCAGCATGGCTGGTCATTCCGCCGCGGACCGTTAGAATGCCCTCAGCAGACTGCATACCTTCGATATCTTCCGGAGAGGTTTCACGGCGGACCAGCACAACTTTTTCGCCGTTCTTTTTCCACTCTTTTGCCTCCTCAGCGGTAAAGACGACTTTGCCGCAGGCAGCGCCAGGAGACGCCGCAAGGCCTTTGCCAATTACTTCTGATTTTTGCAGAGCTTCCGGATCAAACTGCGGATGCAAAAGAGCATCCAGCTGATGAGGCTCCACACGCAAAACGGCTTCCTCTTTGTCAATCATGCCTTCCCGAACCAAGTCGACTGCAATTTTCAGTGCAGCATTTGCAGTACGCTTGCCGTTACGAGTCTGCAGCATATAAAGATGACCATTTTCGATAGTAAACTCCATATCCTGCATATCCGTATAGTGCTTTTCCAAACGGTCTGCAATATCTGCAAATTCTGTATAAACTTCCGGCATTTCATCAGCCAGTTTGCTGATTGGGGAAGGTGTGCGCACACCAGAGACAACATCTTCGCCCTGAGCATTAATTAGATATTCACCAAACAGCTTTTTCTCACCAGTTGCTGGATTGCGGGTAAATGCAACGCCGGTGCCGGATTTATTGCCGCTGTTTCCAAAAACCATCTGCTGTACACTGACAGCGGTGCCCCAGTCATACGGGATCTCATTAATACGGCGATAAACATTTGCGCGTGGGTTGTCCCAGGAACGGAAGACAGCTTTGATGGCCTCCATCAGCTGTACTTTTGGATCTTGAGGAAAATCTTCCCCCTTATATTTTTTATAAAAAGCCTTGAATTTTTTGACGAGGTCTTTCATATCGTCAACATCAAGTTCGACGTCTTGCTTTACGCCGCGTTCTGCTTTTTTCTCATCAATAATCTTTTCAAAATTTTCTTTCGGCAGTTCCATGACGACATCGGAGAACATCTGAATGAAACGCCGGTAAGAATCATAAGCAAAGCGTTCATTGTTTGTAAATTTTGCAAAACCGACGACGACATCATCGTTTAAGCCGAGGTTCAGGATCGTGTCCATCATACCAGGCATGGAGGCACGTGCACCGGAACGCACGGAAACCAGCAGAGGATTTTCTTTATCAGCAAACCTCTTTCCACAGATCTTCTCCATCTTAGCGAGATATTCATAGATTTCAGACTGGATGTCTTTATTAATCTGGCGTCCATCTTCGTAGTACTGTGTACAAGCTTCTGTAGTAATTGTGAACCCCTGCGGTACAGGCATGCCTGCACGTGTCATCTCAGCCAGGTTGGCACCTTTGCCGCCCAGCAATTCGCGCATGTCTTTATTGCCCTCAGAAAATAGGTAAACATACTTGTGACTCATTGATTGATCCTCCTCAAAAATTTTTCTGTTTCCTAGCATTCTAAAACTGAAAACTTCAGGACAAAAACAAAACGGATAGATGGTTAAAAACGAATTTAGGACCTGCTCTTTCAAGTATTATAACAAATGTGAACATAAAATTCCAGTGATAAATTGTACTTTTATGAGATAACGAAGAAATTTAATAAAATTTTAAAAAGCTCTGATATTTTGTTCCTATATTTTATGAAGAAAAAGGCTTGCATTCCCTCTGAAAAAAACATATACTTATATAGTATGGAATTGTATCCTATGCAAATTTGAGAGCAACTAAATGTCAAAGTTAACTGAAGCAGGAGGTGATCCGATCATGCAGAAAAAGTCCTGCGCTGTCGTCCTTGCCGCTGGAGAAGGAAAGCGTATGAAATCCAACTGCCCGAAAGTCCTCAGTGAGGTTCTATTTAAGCCGATGCTTGGCTGGGTTTTGGATGCCGTGCGGGCTTCCTCCGTCAGAGATATTTGCTGCGTGGTGGGTTATCGCCATGAGCAGGTAGAAGCTTATCTGAAGCAGCTCAATGCAGGTGCTTTCTCGGAGGCCCCGATTCAGCATGTCTTGCAAAGTGAACAGCACGGTACCGGGCATGCGGTGATGATGGCCCGTTCCTTTTTGGAGGAACACCAAGGTGGTCAGGTCTTGATTTTAAATGGAGATGCGCCCTTTGTCACAGCCGAAACGATTGATTCCGCTTTACAGCGGCATCTGCAGAGTGGTAGTTCTGCAACCGTCATTTCAGCTAAAGTGGAAAATCCGTTTGGCTATGGACGGATTGTACGCAATCCGAAAACTCGCTTACTGAAAAGTATTGTAGAGCAGAAAGACGCTGATCAAGAGGTACAGAAAATTCGAGAAATCAACTCCGGTTCTTTTTGGTTTTGTGTAGATGACCTGCTTGGTATTCTTTCAGAAATTAAGAGCAACAATGCACAGGGAGAATATTATCTAACGGATGCAATTGCCTTGCTGCTCAGCCGTGGAAAGAAGGCAGATGCTTTCCTTGCAGAAGACTCTGCGTCCGTTTTGGGCGCAAATGACTGTTTGCAGCTTTCTCAACTGAATACCATTGCAAGAGAACGGATCCTGCAAAAACAAAGGGAAGCGGGTATTTCCATCCCCTGCTCTGATGGTGTCATTATTGGTCCGGATGTAACCATTGGGCCGTATTCATGCATTTTGCCGGGGTCAATCTTGCAAGGGACCACTTCAGTTGGAAGGAACTGTATCATTGGTCCCAATGCAATCCTACATGATTCACAGGTTTCAGACGATGTCAAATTAAACTCAGTGCAAGTTTATAACAGAAAAATTGCAAAATCCGATTTTGTATTGCCTTATACTGTACTCCAATAAACAGCAAGCTACAGGGTGCCTCTTTTGAGGCACCCTGCTTGTGTGCATGGATGTTTTTCCGTGTACATGATAAAGATAGCGGTTGCTTTTCCCGCAGAAAATGCCATTTTGGAAGCGGCCATGAATGCAAATGTGCATTTTTGCTGAAAGCACCAGAGGAAATGAACGAATGATTGTATCAAAACAGGGGGAAAAAAAATGAATTTTCACGGCAAGGACATTAAAATTTTTGCTGGGAATGCGAATCCGGATGTCGCCAGGCAAATCAGTGATTGTCTGGGACTGCCTATGGGGAAAAGCGTTGTGACTACTTTCAGCAACGGCGAAATTTCCGTTTCACTGCAGGAATCTGTGCGTGGTTCTGACTGCTTTATTGTACAGTCCACATGTTCTCCGGTTAACGATAACTTAATGGAACTGCTCATTATGATGGATGCGATGAAACGTGCATCTGCTGCCCGCATTACAGCAGTCATTCCGCATTTTGGCTATGCCCGTCAAGACCGCAAAGCAAAAGCACGTGATCCGATCAGCGCAAAACTATGTGCGGATTTGATTACTACGGCCGGTGCCGACCGTGTCCTCACGATGGATCTGCATGCACCACAGATTCAGGGCTTTTTTAACATTCCGGTTGACCATCTGCGTGGTGCACCGATTCTTGCTTCTTTTATGAAGGAACGCCTGGGCGATAATGTAGATGATTATATCGTTGTTTCCCCTGACCTTGGTTCTGTCACCCGTGCGCGCGACTTTGCAGAACGAATTGGTACGCCAATGGCTATTGTTGACAAGCGCCGCCCGCGTGCGAATGTTTGTGAAGTCGTGAATATTATCGGCTCTGTTGAGGGAAAAAAGGTAATTTTGGTTGATGATATGATTGATACCGCTGGAACTTTGTGCAATGCAGCACAGGCATTGCTCGAACATGGTGCTGTTTCCGTAACAGCATGTGCAACACATGGTGTGCTTTCCGGTCCGGCAATTGAGCGTATTCAAAATTCTGCTCTGAAAGAAGTTGTCATGTTGGATACTATCCCACTGCCACCAGAAAAAAAGATTGATAAGATTACCATGCTTCCGATTGCGCCGACTTTTGCGGAAGCTATCGAGCGCATTTACGAAGATAAGCCGGTTTCTCCAATGTTTGTTTAACTGAGCATTATACAGCAGGGGCAAAAAGGAAGAGCCGGCGGTTTTTCTGAATAAGCAGATTCCAATGAAATCTGCAAGAGAATTGTAAAAAATAAAAAAGGGTTGTCGCAGAGCACTGAAATGAGTCAGTGTTTTCTGTGTCAGCCCCTTTTGTGCTGAGGAATGGAATTATGTTATTTAATGGGAAAAAGTTCGGATCTGGACCAGTGGAGTGGATTTTGGCAGGGCTAGGAAATCCAGGTGACCAGTATGAAGGAACGCGCCACAACACCGGTTTTATGGCTTTGGACTGCATTGCAGAGCGAGCCGGAGTAAAAATTGACCGGCTCAAATTCAAAGGACAGTGTGCGCAGGCACAGGTTGGTGGGAAAAAGGTATTATTGTTGAAACCGGCAACTTATATGAACCTTTCTGGTCAGAGTGTGACCGAAGCAATGCAGTTTTATAAGCTGCCGCCGGAACGCGTTATTATTTTTTTCGATGATATTTCTCTTCCATGCGGTCGTCTGCGTATCCGGCGGAAAGGAAGTGACGGTGGTCACAATGGCATGAAAAATATTATTTATCTTGCGGGCAGCGATCAGTTTCCACGCGTGAAGATTGGCGTGGGCGCAAAACCAACTCCGGAATGGGATTTGGCAGATTGGGTACTCAGCCATTTTTCCGGAGAAGACGAAAAGCATATGCAGGAAAGCATCCTGCATGCCGCAGAAGCTGCAGAACTGTTGGTGAATGGTAAAATAGATGCAGCGATGAACCAGTATAACAGCTAAATAAAAAAGCTGTCCGTTTTTTACAGACAGCCTTAGGAGCGGAAAATTAGATTTTACAAATGCCCAAAGCGTTGAGCACACTGGAAACGAGAATGGCTACAATGCAGATTGGTGCAATCCAGCGAATCATGACATCACACATTTTCTGGCGGCGGAACTTTGAATTCAGCTTGACTTCATCGTCAATTACTTTTGTTCCGACAAACCAGCCGACACACAGGCAGGTCAGGAACGCAACAACTGGCATGAGAATACTGTTGCTGATGAAGTCGAAGAAATCAAGAAAATCGAAGCCAAGCGGTTTTACGCCGGAGAGAACACCGAACCCAAGAGAAGAAAGACCGCCCAATACGATTGATACAGCCAATATGATGACGCATGCCAACTTGCGGCTGATGTGCCATTTGTCGGTCAAAATAGATACAGCAGTTTCCATCAGTGCAATTGAAGATGTTAGTGCCGCAAACAAAACCAACAGGAAAAATACCGCACCGGCAATTACACCGCCGCTGCCCATGTGATTAAAGACTTTTGGCAGCATTACAAACATCAGTCCGGAGCCTTGTTGAAGCTGCGCTTGACTTCCGCCTGAAAAAGAAAATACCGCCGGAATAATTATTAAGCCGGCCAACAGAGCAATACCCGTATCAAAAATATCAACCTGCGTTGAAGATTTTGCAATATCGTCTTGCTTGTTCATGTAGGAACCATATGTAATGGTAATACCCATGGAAAGGCTCATGGAGTAGAAGAGCTGTCCTAGTGCGGCCAGCACAGTGTTTGAAGAAAAGCGTGAAAAATCAGGAATCAGATAGTATTTAACACCAGCCATTGCATTCGGGAGTGTCAAGGAATAAATTGACATACCGACAGTCAGAATAACTAGAATCGGCATTAAAATTCTGCTGACTTTCTCGACTCCCTTTTCTACACCACACATTACGATTGCAGCAGTAAGTCCTATATATACCAGAAACCACAAAAGCGGTTGCCCGGATTCGGAAATGTAGTGTGGGAAAAAGGAATCCTGCGCAGCAGCGGCATGTCCACCGGAGAGAAATACAAATAAATATTTGCAGACCCACCCGCCGATAACAGAATAATAAGGAAGAACAATGATCGGTACTAACGATGTAATATAGCCAAGAAACGTGAACCGCTTATCCAGTTTCCCATAAGCTTCAATGGCAGAAACGCCGGTTTTCCTGCCGATAGCAGTTTCTGTAACCATTAGGCTGAAACCGAATGTCACAGCCAGCACAATGTAGACCAGCAGGAAGGTTCCACCTCCATATTTTGCTGCAAGGTAAGGAAACCTCCACAGGTTTCCAAGACCCACTGCAGACCCTGCTGCTGCCATAACAAACCCAACTTGGTTAGTAAATGAGCCGCGGCTTGTTGCTTTTTTACTCCTCATATGAATCCCTCTTTAGACTTTAAATTTAAAGTAACTATTTTATTATATCACACTGTCGAATGAATGCTATCAAGAATTTATTTGGACTGTCCTCTACAATTTTGTACACAAGTAACAGTTAATTATCGAAAATTTTACTTTACACAGCGAACTTGACCATTAGGAGAGAGATATGAAATTCATTGCAAATGCGCTTTCTCATCTGCGGGAATACCAGTCTTTGCTTTGTGCGATTGGGCAAAACAATCTGCCTGCGGCAGTTACAGGTCTTTCCAGCATTCACAAGGCGAATTTAATCTATTCTTTATGGATGCACACCGGGCGCAGAGCGTTTGTCCTTGTTGGAGATGAACCGGAAGCCAACCGTATGGTCAGCGACCTTTCATCGCAGGGGATGCATGCATTTTATTATCCCATGCGGGATATGGTTTTGCATAAAGGGGAAGCCGCTTCTTCCCATGACTATGAACGGCAGCGCCTGCAGGTCCTGTCTCGACTGCAGGCCGGAGAATGCGACGCAGTGGTCTGCTGCATTGACGGTGCCCTGCAGTATACCATTCCACCGGATGAAATGAAAAAACACACCCATCGCATTGCTTCTGGCGATACGTTTGCACCGGAAAAAGTAGAAGCGCTGCTTCTGTGCTGCGGATATGAACGCGCTGTGCAGGTAGAAGGACCGGGCCAATTTGCAAGGCGCGGCGGTATTCTGGATATTTTTCCGCCGGAAAGCAGCATGCCGGTCCGTCTCGAATTCTGGGGTGACGAAGTGGATACGCTTTCCTATTTCGATCCTGAAACACAGCGCCGCACCAATCCGGCAGAAAGCGTGTATATTTCTCCTGCAGCGGAGGCCCTTTCAGATGATTCAGCAGCACTCACTGCAAAAATCAGGCGAATTGCTTCTTCTTTGCGTGGCAAAAATGCTCCCGCAGCACGGCCCGTTTTACAGGAACAGGCGGATTTATTGGAACAAAATGTTCACCTGACCTGTATGGACAAATTTTTACCTGTTCTCTATCAGAAGCCTGCCTGCCTGTTTAGTTACTGCGAAAAAGGGGACCTTTTATATATTAGTGAACTGGTTAATGTCAAGGAAAAGATGCGCACCGCGCAGTTTCACTGGAATGAAGACTTAAAGGGCTATTTAGCAGACGGAACACTGTGCAGGCATCTGGATACCTACAGCTTTGCATGGCCGGATGCACTTTCCTTCTTTGAAAAGCAGGGGACTGTGTTTCTGGACACGTTTGCCCGCGGCAGTTATGAGATTCCAACCAACTTATTGCTGAATTTTACCGCACGGCAGCTTTCTGTGTGGGGGGGTTCTACACAAATTTTGGCGGACGATCTGCATGAAATGCTCAACAAAAAATGGGCCTGTGCAGTATTGGCCGGAAATGAACGCAGTGCCCATACCACAGTGGTGGATCTGCAGGCAGCCGGAATCAATGCCTATTATACAGAGGACTCCAATGAAATTGCCCGTGGAGCCGTGGCCGTTTTGCCCGGTTCCTTGAGCGCAGGCGCAGAGTGGCCCGGTTCATTTTTTGGATTGGTTACGCACGGAAAACTCCTGCAAAACAGCAGACACAAAAAATCAAAGCGTGATAAAAACAGCAGCCCGATTAGTTCCCTTGCCGAACTGGAGCCGGGTGATTATGTTGTGCATGAAAGCCACGGTATCGGTGTTTATGAGGGTATCCATAAAATTGACACACACGGCATCATTAAGGATTATATCAAAATCAGGTATGCAAAAGGCGATACACTTTATGTTCCGGTCACGCAGCTGGATCTGGTCAGCCGTTATATCGGTCCGCGGGAAGATGCAAACGTTCGCCTGCACAAGCTTGGCGGTACGGAATGGCAGAAGACGAAAACCCGCGTCCGGCATGCCGTGCAGGACATCGCAAAGGAATTGATTAAACTTTACGCAGCGCGGATGCACGCAAAAGGTCATGCATTTTCGCCGGATACAGAAATGCAGCGCGACTTTGAAAGCCGCTTTGAGTTTGATGAAACAGATGACCAACTGCGTTGTGTTGAGGAGATTAAGTCGGACATGGAACGGGAAGCACCTATGGACCGTCTGTTGTGCGGAGATGTCGGATTTGGAAAAACGGAAGTTGCACTTCGGGCAGCTTTTAAGTGCATCTGTGACGGCAAACAGTGTGCTTTGCTTGTTCCTACGACAATCCTTGCATGGCAGCATTATCAGACTGCGCTGCAGCGTATGGAGGGTTTTCCGATAAACATTGAGCTGCTTTCCCGTTTTCGAACCTCGAAACAGCAGGAAGAAGTGATCAAAAAACTCAAGCGCGGTGAAGTGGATCTGGTCATTGGCACCCATCGGCTCATTAGCAAAGATGTGCGGTTTCGTGATCTGGGTCTGGTAATCGTTGACGAAGAACAGCGTTTTGGTGTGACACAGAAGGAAAAGCTGAAAAATCTCTGCAATAATGTCGATGTGCTTACCCTTTCTGCCACCCCTATCCCCCGCACCCTCAATATGGCCATGTCTGGCATTCGGGATATGAGCGTATTGGAAGAAGCGCCGCATGACCGGCATCCTGTACAGACTTATGTTCTCGAGCACGATGAGGGAATCCTTGCCGATGCTGTGCGGCGTGAACTGCGCCGCGGCGGCCAGGTTTATTGGCTGCATAATGATGTGGCTTCCATTACGCGGGTGGCAGCGCGGCTTAAAGCCCGCGTACCGGAAGTACGCGTCGGGATTGGTCACGGCAAAATGAGCGAGCAGGAACTTTCGGAAGTCTGGCGGCAAATGATAGATCACGAAATTGATGTTCTCGTGTGTACAACGATTATTGAAACAGGTGTTGATGTGCCAAATGCCAATACACTGATTATCGACAATGCAGACCGGCTCGGACTTTCTCAACTGCATCAAATTCGAGGGCGGGTAGGACGCAGCAGCCGACGCGCCTATGCTTATTTCACATTTATGCCCAATAAAGTCCTTTCGGAAATCGCGCAGAAACGGCTTTCGGCTATTCGGGAATTCACGGAATTCGGTTCCGGATTTAAAATTGCCATGCGCGATTTGGAGATTCGCGGTGCCGGAAATCTGCTTGGCGGCGAACAACATGGACATATGGAAGCTGTCGGCTATGACATGTACCTAAAACTGCTGGGTGATGCCGTTGCCGCTGAAAAGGGAGAAGCGCCTCCGCAGGGAGAGGAATGTCTGATGGATTTACAGATGCCGGCACATATTCCGGAAGATTATATCCGTGACAGAGGCGGCCGCATTGAAATGTATCGCCGCATTGCCGATATCCGCAGCGATGAGGATGCACTGGATGTGACGGATGAACTTATTGACCGCTACGGCGATCCGCCAAAGAGTGTTGGAGGGCTCATTCAAATTGCCCTGCTGCGCAATCAGGCCGGACTTTGCGGTTTGACTGAAGTCAAACAGCAGCAGGGACAGTTACTGCTGTACCCCAAGGAACTGGATATGAAATGGATCGCTCAGCTTTCCGCCCAATATCCGCAGCGTGTGCTGGTGAATGCCGGCAACCGTCCATATCTCAGTCTCCATCTGCAGCCGGACGAGGATGTACTTTCCCTGTTAAAAGAGATTTTGCATACCAGTCCCAAAATGCACAGTGGCAGGAAGAATGCCACAAAAGAAATGGACAAATCTGTATCTGTGTAGTATAATTCTTCTTATATACTTGTGTTGTATGAATGCTGAATTGATGAATCAAATTTGAAGAAAACAGGAAATCGGAGAGTGTAAACCAATGAAATTGAAAAGATTCACAGCCGGTGTTCTGGCCTGTGCCCTACTCATCGGAGGGGCTGCCGGATGTACGGTCGGCGGGGACAATTCCTGGTGCGCTAAAACCAGCAGCACAACGCTCCCGGCCGGCGTTTATATTTATGAGTTGTACAGTGCTTACAATGAAGCACAGAGTAAAACGACTGGAACATCCGACATGAAAAAAGCAAAAATTGACAACCAAAATGCCATGACATGGGTGAATAACCGTGCTAAAGTGCTGACAAATGAACTTTTTCTGTTGAATGATAAAATGAAAGCCATGAAGCTGTCCTTCTCTTCTGCAGAAAATGCGGGGATTAAGCAGATGGCTGATAATGCTTGGGCACAGCAGTTTTCCAGTGCTCTGAAAGGAAAAAATGTTTCAGAAGATTCTTTTAAAATTGCCTATGCGGAGTATACGTATCAACTGCGCAAGGTCCTTCAGGGTATTTATGATACCGGCGGAAGCAAGGCAATTCCTGAAAGTGAAATGAAAGCATACTTTGAAAAACATTACTCAGATGTTGACTTCACCTATGTGCCGCTGACCAAAGGAGGCTCCTCTTCTGCAGCAAACGGAACTTCTTCGGCTGCCGGCACAGCGATGACAGCGCAGGAAAAGGCAACTCTGAAAAAAGAGCTGGAGAGTTACCTTTCTCAGATTCAAAGCGGTAAAATGACTGTCCAAGCGGCAAGTGCTGCCTATGCCAAAGCGCACGGCGCAACAGACAACTATCAAAATGTAACGGAGGATATGGATTCCTCTACGGTTACCTCATCCATGCCGCCTGACTTAATTCAGGCGATAAAGAGCATGAAAGCCGGCGAATCTCGTTTGTTGGAGGTTTCCTCTTACTACTATGTATTGGTGACCAAAAACGATATCACGAAAAAGACGGCATCGTTCTTAAAAAATCAGGATGACCGCTTTAAATTGCTGTATGCACAGAAAGGTGACCAGTTCCTTAAAGATCTTGAAACGGAAGCAAAGTCTTATAAAGGTGTCGATTGGAATGAACGTGTGACACGGAAATTTACTTCTGATTTGTTCTACACGGCACCGTCCAGCTCTGCAGGTCCTTCTTCCGCGGCTTCCAGCAAAGTCACTGCCTCTGCAAGCAGCAGTACGGTATCTTCTGCAAAAGCCAGTCAGTCTTCTGCAGTATCCAGCAGGACTTCTTCAAAATAATAATTTATAAAAGTGAATCAAGGTATGAAAAGTGGAAAGCTGCACCGAAATTTTTCCGGTGCAGCTTTCTGCTTTTAACAATTATCAATATAATAAAGGAGTCCGCCCTGTCAAAAAAGGACCATGATATTTCCTTTCACAGCACAGTTTCCCTCTAATTCCTGAACTTTTCCGGTTTTTGTATCACAAATGGAAGAAAAAACAAAGCTGTCTTTCTCGTCGCTCATGACATCCCGCAAAATTAAATAGCGGTCTTCCAAACAGGCAATTAGGCTGCCAAGTTCTCCGTCATAAGAAGCATCAATTGTGCTGTTCACAATCCCCTGCACATGAATAGTACCTGCGTTTCCAGCAGTCAGTTTCCAAAAACGTCCGCTGTCTGCCACAAACTGCACTTCGGTTTCCCCCGGCAGCAAATTCAGCGGCGCAACATCCTTTTTTACGCCGGTATGTTTGCTGACGGAAAGGATATGCTGGTCCTCAGCTGGAAAATACAGAGCCCGAAAATATAAATTATCGCAGTCTTCTCCGGCAAAGCGGACCATTCCTTCCGTTCCTGCTCGCAGGATACAGGACATTTGAATTTCCGGACGTTCCTGTTCAACGGCTTCGGTGAAATCCTGCAGGGTGCAGGTCCACACGCAGTCCTCAATGTGCTCCCCCACCCAGCGGCGATTGCGGAAAGCTTTTCGCTTTTCTTCCTCTGAACCGAACGCTTTGGTAATCAGCAGCTTTTGTTCCCCACCGCCGACAAAAGGCAGCAGACAGGCCCCGGAGCAAATGCGGGAATCCTGAACAGACCAGCAGCTGTCTTTTTGCAGATCATAAAGATAAACGGCCTGTCTGTAACCGGTCTGACGGCGGTATTCCCGGAATAAGGATGCGTCCCGCTGGCTTGCCTGAGAATAGAATACCACATGATCTGCATCCAGTGCACAGCAGTCCATAAAATTACCTGCAAATTTTGCCTGTGCAAGGCATAATTCTTTTCCGGTATATCTGTCAATTTTCAAGATCCAAGCTTCGCTGCCACGGTTTTCTATGACAATAAGGAATGCTTCTTTGCAGGGGAAGTAATGCATCATATAATCCGGTTTTGTCACCTGGTAACCTGCAAGCACACGTCTTTTTTGCTCTGCCCAATTATAATCCAGCAGGAAAAGGTACTGCCGGTTTTCCATACTTTTTTCTTTTGTATAATAGAGATGTTCGCCGCTGATTTCTACTAACCTGTCATTACAGGTAACAAGCGTGCTGTGCAGATTGATCAGTTTCACGATTCCACCTCCCGTTAATTGCTGACGTCTTATATGGGCTGTCCCTTTTTGCTCATTATAGCACATATTCTTTGGCTTTGCAGTATTTGGAAAGTGTCCGCATTTCATTCCTGCTTTGATGCGTGTATAATACAGTATATGGATACCAAAATACAAGAGAATGGACAAAAGACGTTCTCAGTGGAAAGAAGTTTTCAAAACATGACAGAATACCGCCAGGGAACGATTGTAGAATTAGATATTCACGGGGAAACGGAGAAAAGTGCTATGTACCTTTTAACACACTGGCTGTCCCACGCACCGGCAGGTGTGAAAGAAGTCCGTGTGATTCATGGCTGCCATGGTGGAACCGTCCTGCGGGATATGGTGCGCAGGAAGCTAAAGCACCCGCGTATTGCGTCCAAGCTGGTTACGCTGAATCCGGGAGAAACCCGACTCATTCTGAAAGAACAATGAATGTAATCTTGAAAGTTTTTTCTGTTAATGTTATAATTATAATTTAATTAAATATTCAAGGTTAGCTCCTGCTAATCATTTCATAAGGCAGCAAAGGAGAATTAAGCAAATGGCATTTGTGGAGTTCCAGGAAGTGCGCAAAGAATATCACATGGGAGACAGCGTCATTGCTGCAGCAAACGGAGTGAATTTCATCGTCGAAAAAGGTGAATTTGTTGTTATTGTTGGTCCAAGCGGTGCAGGAAAAACGACGATTCTAAACATGCTGGGCGGTATGGACAATTGTACGTCCGGTAAAATTGTTGTGGATGGGCAGGAAGTCAGTGCCTGCAATGATCGGGAACTAACAGAATACCGCCGCTATGATGTCGGTTTTGTCTTTCAGTTTTATAATCTCATCCAGAACCTGACGGCACTGGAAAACGTGGAGCTGGCATCACAGATTTGCCGCAATCCCCTTAACCCACGAACGGTGCTTCGGGAAGTGGGACTGAAAGAGCGGATGGATAATTTCCCGGCACAGCTTTCCGGCGGGGAACAGCAGCGTGTGGCAATCGCCCGCGCTTTGGCCAAAAATCCAAAGCTGCTTTTATGTGACGAACCGACCGGTGCGTTAGATTACCGTACCGGAAAACAGGTGCTTGAGCTTTTGCAGCAGACCTGCCGGGAATTTGGACGCACAGTTGTGGTGATTACCCACAATCAGGCTTTTGCAGCCATGGCAGACCGTGTGATTCATATTCATTCAGGAACCGTGCAGGATATGACATGTAATCCAAATCCAGTCCCTGCAGAAAGGATTGAGTGGTAACGTGAAAGCTTACGGAAAGGTGATTTTACGCTCTATTACGCGTTCAAAAGCGCGCTTTTTCGCAATTTTTGCTATCATGGCACTGGGTTCCGGATTCTTTGCGGGGATCTCCGCCACAGCACCGGATATGCGGCAGACAGTGGACAGCTATCTTGACCGACAAAATTTTATGGATGTCAGTCTTCTTTCTACCCTTGGATTTTCTAAACAGGACGTGCAGGCTGTCAGTCATACCAAAGGTGTCGAAGCCGTCATGCCCACTTGGTCCGAAGATGTGATGAGCCATCTGGCTAATGCGGATGAAGCAATCCGCATGCATGCACTGCCGGAAAAAGGTGCAGAGGATACCGGAAGCAGTTCCATGAACCGGCCGGTACTTGTTTCGGGCCGCTGGCCGCAGAATACACAGGAATGTGTGCTGGATCAGAAAAAAAGCTTGGTGAAGCAATCTCTGAAACTCGGCGACGAAGTGACTGTGCAGGAACAAAATGGCCAGAAATTGTTGAAAAATACTCAATTTAAGGTGACTGGGTTTGTTCAGTCTCCGATGTATCTGACTTTTACACTGGGCAATACGAATATTGGGAATGGACAGCTGAACCGATATATGTATGTTTTGCCGCAAACTTTTTCCAGTTCCGTCTATACGCAGCTTGCAGTTAAAGTAAAAGATGCTGCCCAATTGAATTCTTTTACACAGGCTTATCAAGATCAGGTGCAGCCGGTCTGCAGCCGCCTTACAGAAGTGGGAAAGCAGCGCTCTCCCCTGCGAAAGCAGGAAATCATTGCACCTGAACAAAAGAAGTTAAGTGACGGACGTAAAGCTTATGACTCTCAGAAAATATCGGCCGAAAAACAACTTTCCACAGCAAAAGAAAAGTTAGCGGATGCGTCTGTGCAGATTGAACAGAATGCGGAAAAGCTGCAGGATGCACAACAGCAGATTGCAGAAGGTGAAAAAAAGCTAAAAGAGGCCCGTACTTCTTACACGGCCAATGAAGCACAATATGAGCAGAAAAAGCAGGAAGCGGATACGAAACTTTCTGCTGCTTCCCAGCAGTTACAGGCAGGGCGCAGCACCCTTCAAAAGGCGCAGGAACAGATAGATTCCAATAAACTCCAGCTAGATGCGCAGGAAAAGAAACTGACAGATGCCAAATCGGAACTGGATCAGCAAAGCCAGAAACTTTCCGCGGCACAAACCCAATTGGAAGCGTCCCGCAGGAAGCTGGAAGAGTCTTCCGGAGAGGTGGAGCAGGCTCGGCAGGCGCTTGCGCAGCTGGAAACAGCCGGACAGGGTGCAACGCAGGAAGCGGCTTCTCTTAGAAAAATGGTTGAAACATATGAGCAGCAGTCTGCACAGCTGAAAACAGCCGAACAGACTTTGGAGCAAAACCAGCAGGCCTTTCAGCAGGCCCAGCAAAGTTATAAGCAGCAGTCTGCTGCAGCCCAGCCGAAGTTGGAGCAAGCTCAGCAGAAGATTGCAGACGCGGAAAATCACATACAGAAAGAACAGCAGAAGCTGGACCGCGGAGAAGCCAGCTATCAGTTGCAGCAGCAACAGGCAGAGAACCAGTTTACGGCTGCCCGGGAAAAACTATCGGCTGCCAAAGCACAAATTGACCAGAAAACACAGGAGCTGCAGCAGGCAAAACGGCAGCTTGCTTCCGGCCAGCAGCAATTGGCTGCTGCGAAAACAGCGTTTCAGGAGAATCAGAAAAAGTACAATCAATCTCAAAAAGACACCCAGACAAAACTTGCTGCCGCTGCCCAAAAGCTGGCAGATGGTGAAAAACAGTTGAATGCTCTGCAAAATCCGGTTTGGCATGTGCTGAATCGCGACAAAAATCTTGGCTATAACAGCTTTACTTCAGACGCAAACCGGATGCAGTCCATTTCTCACATGTTTCCCGTCTTTTTCTTTTTGGTAGCAGCACTGGTGGTGCTGACAACGATGACACGCATGGTGGAAGAGGAACGTTCCGAAATCGGAGCTTACAAAGCTCTCGGATTTTCACGGAAAGCTATTGCAGGCAGATATCTGCTCTATGCGCTTTTTGTCAGTCTGAGTGGCAGCCTTGTCGGCGTCGTGATCGGCTGTATGACACTTCCCACAGTTTGCTGGAATGCTTACCGGCTGATGTATAATGCACCGGCTATTGTGCCGCGTGTCAACCTTTTTTATTCATTTATCAGTTGTCTGGCCTCTACTGCCATTACCGTGGTGGCAACGTTCAGTGCATGCTGGGCGGCCCTGCAGGAGAAACCGGCTGCCTTACTGCAGCCAAAGGCACCGAAGCCCGGAAAACGTATCCTGTTGGAGCATATTACTCCAATCTGGCAAAGGATGAATTTTTCTGCCAAAGTAACGGCACGCAACCTGTTCCGCTATAAAAAGCGGCTGGTGATGACAGTGGTTGGCATAGCCGGCTGCACCTCCCTGATGCTGACTGGATTTGGTCTGAAAGACAGTATTTCGCATATCGTTTCCAATCAATATACGGATCTTTCCCTCTATAATTTCGATATGAACTTAAAAAGTTCGCTAACGGACAGTACAAAAGCAATCCTCAATGACAAGTCTCATATTTCGCGGTGGATGCAATATGCTTACCGTTCTGCAGACGTTAAAAACGCTGCAGAAAAAACCATGTCTGCCAATCTTCTGGTTCCGGAACAGGCAGGGGATCTGCCAAAGTTTATCCGTCTGCGCAACCGCAGATCCAAGGCAACCATCCCATTTGGCAGAAACAGTGTTGTAGTGACGGAAAAATTGGCAAACCGGCTGAAACTCAAGCCGGGCAGCAAAATCACTCTGCCGGACAGCAGCGGGAAAGTTTATCCTTTTACCGTTACCGGTGTTACCGAAAATTATATTTATCATTATGTTTATATCGATCCGCAGCTCTATCAGCAGGTAACCGGAGAAACACCCCAGTATAGAAGTCTCTGGGGCATCCACACCGGCAGCGGAAAAGCGGATCTGAATCGAGACTTGGGAAAACAGCCGGAAGTTTCAACTGTCATTTTCATGGATGATATTATGAAAAACTTTGACAATATGATTCAGGCGCTGAATTCCGTTGTTCTGGTACTCATCTTCTGTGCGGGAATGCTTTCCTTTGTGGTTCTGTATAACCTGACGAATATTAATATAACGGAGCGGTGCCGGGAAATGGCAACCCTGCGTGTCCTTGGTTTTTATGTCCATGAAACCGCAGAATATATTTATAAGGAGACAACCATCCTGACATGGATTGGCTGTGCATTCGGTCTTGTGCTGGGCATCTTTATGCATCGTGCAGTCATTTCGACAGTAGAGGTGGATGTCTGTATGTTTGGACGCAGCATTGCCCCATTGTCTTATTTGTGGAGCATTCTGCTGACGCTGGGCTTTACTGCAGTTGTAGATTTGCTGATGTTCCCGAAATTCAAAAAGATAAACATGGTCGAAAGCTTAAAATCTGTTGATTGATCTACAAGATGAAGGACGGCACTTTTAATGTGCTTGTATGAAAGCTGCACAAGCGAAAAACGGGCACTGTTTCCACGGCAAATATGGATTCCTGCAGTCAGAAAATAAGAAATATAGAAGACAAATTTTGCTATATATTGTGCATCAAATTTTTATCCATACAATATGTTTGGCTTTTAACATCAAAAAATTGTTGCTGTTGGCGATTTTTTCTTCGACAAAATCATTCCTTTTGTCAGAAAATACTCTTGATTGTTTTTCCAGTTGCCTGTAAAATAATAAGTAACAAATGGGAAAATGAGGGGGGGTATTTTTATGCCATGGACACCAAATTTATCAGTCGGTGTAAAGATGATTGATGATCAGCACAAAATCTGGTTTGAAAAAGCCGAAAAGCTTTTTGCCGCCGGACAGAAAAATGAAGCTGCAGGGTATATTGGGGAATTACTCGATTTCTTAGATGACTATACCAAAAAACATTTTTCGGATGAGGAAAAATATATGCTCCGTATTCACTATCCGGAATATCCAGCACAAAAGAAGGCACATACTGCGTTTATTGGCCAGTTGGACAAGCTGCACAATGATTACAAAAATTCCGGCAGTAACCTGACCGTTATTTTAAATGCCAATAAAATGGTATTAGATTGGTTGACACAGCATATTTGCAATATGGATAAAAAGATTGGGCAGTATGCCAAGGCTCATAACCAGTTATGAAAAGCTGAGATGTTCTCAGCTCTGATAAAAAGTTTTGTAATCTCTTTACATTTTCAATCATGGCAGACACTTGGATTTGTGCCTGCCATGATTTTTTTGATTTGCAAGCAGTTATAGATATTAGCACTTAAACACATAGAGTGCTAAAGTTTATAATTTGTTAAAATATTATACAAATGTTCTTCATAAACAATGCCTATTATAAGAATTGTCAAAGGGAAAGAATCCCAAAGACAAAAATAAAAATTCACAGTGCCTCCCGCTGAAGCGGGTAGGTAAAAAATGGAGGTTTTCATCATGTTTGACTTAATTCCTTTTGAACATCACAATGCTGGGCTGTTTGATTTCTTCAATCATATGAATGACGACTTCTTTAACTCCGTTGAAAATGACTTTTCCCCCTGCCGCACTGATATTCGCGATGAAGGTGATAAATATGTGGTGGACGCGGAACTGCCGGGCTTTAAAAAAGACGAAATTCATGTCAGTATCGAAAATGACTGCATGACACTGGCTGCACAGCACAAGGATGACCGTGAAGAAAAAGACCAAAAGAGCAATTACATCCGCCGTGAGCGGAGAATGAGCAGCCTGAGCCGTTCGTTTGATATCTCTGGTATCAATGCGGATGGAATCACCGCGAAGTTTGAAAATGGCGTACTCAGTATGACCTTGCCAAAGAAAGCAGAAAATAAACCGCTGCCGAAGCAGGTCACAATTCAATAATTTTTTAATAACCCATGAAAATTCATAAAAGGAAAAGGCTGCTGCAAATTTTATTTTGCAGCAGCCTTTTGTTTTGGGAAATGCAGTTTATGAGCAAAAGAACGATTGCTTGTAACAGAGCAATGGTTTTCCATGCTGTTTTTCTATTTTTTTGGCAGGCTGGGAAACTTTTTTCTGCGCCAGCGGCCAGTGGTATCCGTCGCATACAAATAACCGCCCAGCAATGCAAAACTGACGCAGGTGACCGCTATGCCGGCTTTCAAACCGGGTGTGCGATATTGAAACCGGATAGTCGCTTTGCCGGCAGGTACTTGAACGGCCATGAACCCAACGTTGACCTTTAAAATTTTTGCTGGCGTACCGTTAACAGCAGCACTCCAGCCGCTTTCCCACGGAACACTGAAAAACAGAAGCCGCTTTTTGCTGGATTCTGCGGTAGCAGTAAATCCTTTTGTGTCAGTCGTAAAAGAGGTGCAAGCGGTCGCTGCACGTTCTTTGCAGTCATTGAAGTAGCTTTCTTCCGAAAAATCCTGTGAGTCGATTTCCTCGCAGTGTGTGAGTGTGGTTTTTGCAGCGGACAGGTCCTTGTCTTCCACGACCAGTGCTTTCAGCAAGGCGAGGCTGCGGTCAGCTTCCGGAAGCGTATTGTATTCGGTGCGGCTGATATATTGGTCATAACTAAATCCCATGGGGATAAAATATTCATTCTGATAAATTTTGCTGCCATTTTGTTCCCCAAAGTAGGTCCATCCGGGCATGCGTGTTTTGGATGTGCCGGGATCAACAAAATCCTGTCCATGGTTGATTGGATCAAAAAGCCATTGACAGCTCAAAAGTCCGCGGATTGCATAAACATCGACGCTGGGGCGGCTGCCGACATCTCTGGTAACGCCAATCGTTGGGTAAAATTCCATAATAGAGCCGGGTACAATGCTGTGAAAAGCCTGAATTGTCGGACGTTTCCAGAACATAGGAAGATTGTCCATGCCGTCATAGACATCAATGCGGCAGAATTGTCTGCCGTCGCTGGGTAAGTGAATATCAGCACCATTATTCAGTGCATAAGGGATAATTTCACGGTGCGTGTTGTCACTTTGTGTCTTGCCGGTAGTAATATAAAACAGGCTGTAAACAACTGCGATTACGGCAACACCACCGGTCGCCATACGCAGGAACAGCTTTTTATGGTACCGGTAATATTTGAATATAATAATCAGCAAAAGCAGACTGACCAATGCGATTGCCACATAAGCCCAAAAACGAGTCGGATACTTTTCAAGGCCGTAAAAGACAGTCTGCTTGCCGCTGGCACTGTCCGTTGTAATCGTTGGCATCAAACCAATTGACAGGCCAATGATCAGTGTAATTGCCAGTGTCCAGCGGATTGCGCGTCCCCAGTCTACATCTTCCCGCTGCAGGCAGGCAACGGTTGCTAAGCTCATCATCAAAGTAAGCATGTAGTACCAACGGGCATAGTAAGAGGCATTGAAAAGCTGGAAAGCACTGTTCAGAATGGGTACCAGTGCCATGGTAAACAAAATCGTCAGCAGAGTCTTATACCAATGTTTGCTGCGGGACTGCAAAGTGGCGATAACGCCGCTCATACTAAATAATGGAAGCCATGCCCCCAGAGAAGCCCACTGACTGTTGCTGTCCGGCGTAAAATTAGCACGGGCGGGCAGGTCCGGCGGAAAGAAGAAACAACTCAAAATATGGATATAACGCTGATTGCTGTCATAAAGCAGTGCGTTCCATCCGTTGCTTGGATTGTTAATGCGGTTATTCTGTGTAATGGCATACAATGTGGGCAGCAATAGGACAAAAGAGCAAGCCACGCCAAGTATTGCTTCTATCCAGAGCAGACCGAAGTCTTTTTTGCTGATTTTCATGTATTCCGAGTCATGGGAGAAGAAATGCACCAGCCAGTAGAGAATGACAAATACAACTTGTCCCACAAAGAAGTAATAGTTGACGGTGCAGCAAATGAATGTACACAGCGCAAATGCACCGCGTCGCCGATGATACATATATTCATCCATTGCCCACAGGAACAGCGGAAAGAAAATAATGGCTTCGTGGAAATGGTTGAAGAAGATATTATAGACGGAAAAACCTGAAAAAGCATACAGCATGCCGCCCAAAACGGCCAAATCTCCGTTACGGCAGTAACGGCGCAGATAGATGGTGCCGGTCATGCAGGCACAACCGAATTTTAGGATATACAGCGGGCCCATCAAATAGGGCACCGCTGCGCTGGGGAACGGGATAGTCAGCCAGAAAAAAGGGCTGCCCAAAAGGTAAAAGGAATAGGATCCCACAAAATTAGCGCCAAGATCCGTCGTCCAGCTCCAGCGCCAGTTTCCACTGCGGATTGCATCGTGGCACATTTGGTAAAATGGGACTTGCTGAACATTGAAATCTCCATAAAAGAGAAAATACCCTTTATCATAAATTATAAAAGGAATGAAAATAACTGCTGCAGTGGCCATTCCTAGCAATAGCGCCCGTAGGATATCGTTCCGCTTTTCAGGCATCTGTAACCGTTCCAAGGCCTCACCTCCAGTATATGTCCCTTATTATAGCACATCCATGGTTTGGCACAATGCAGTTTTGACGAACAGATGCAACTTTTTAAGGCACTCAGAAAGGCAGTCCGATTTTTAAATGATATTGTGCAAATTGTGGGAATCTCAATTTCCTAAAAAATTTTTTAAAATCATGTAATTCTTTCTCTAAACTGCCCATCATGAAAAAGAAACAGACCGCCTTTTTTCTCAAATTACACAGGAAATGACAAATATTGTCTGTCTAAAGAAGAAAATTTACTTTTAATTTTCTTCTTTAGAATATAATGTATCTGCTTTTTGGGTATACTATTATGAATAAGGTGTAAAAACTGTCAGAAAACCAATTATGAAGGGCTGATGTTGTGAAAAAGAGAAAGCAGCCTCCTTTGGCAAGGAAATATATTATTCGCAATGTCCTGATTTTGGTGCTAAGTATCTTGGTATTGGTGGCAGGTTCCGGCTGTATTTATGTGGACAGTTTAATTGGACACGGAAATTTTGTGGACGGTTCAGAGGGAACCAGCATGCCAATTACGCCCAGCACAATAGATTCCGGAACGACATTTAATTCCGCAGGTGCCAATCAAATCAATGGTATGCTAAAGGACGAAGCCATTACCAACATCTTGGTGTTGGGAATTGATGATTATCAGAAAGATGATCCCATTGGGCGGTCAGACAGCATGATGATTATCAGCTTGGATAATCGTCATAAAAAGCTGAAATTGACTTCTTTTATGCGTGACATCTACTTGGCTATTCCCGATCATGGTTCCAATAAAATCAATGCTGCTTATCATTTTGGTGCCTATGATGCCGTGAAAGATGGAAAAGCGAAGGCCGGTGACTTAGTCAGTGTAAATGCAGGCGCGCAGCTCTGCATCAAAACAGTGGAACTCAACTTTGGCATGAATATTGACCGATATGTTGTAGTAAAAAATTCAGCTTTTGATGATGTAATTGGCATTTTGGGTGGCGTGGATGTCAATCTGACAGCAAAAGAAGCTGCACTGATCAACAAAAATTCCGGTGCAGGAGCTACCTTGGAACTCAAAAACGGCGTGCAGCATTTGGATGGTGCACAGGCACATTATTATGGCCGCATCCGGCAGGAAGGTTTCGACCAATATGGGAACAATATCACCGTTCCCAATGTGTATGGACATTATGGCGACAGAGGCCGTGCAGAGCGGCAGCGTGCGGTGGTTACGTCTCTGGTAGATAAATTTAAGGTGAGCAATCTGGCCACGATCTCTAAACTGGCTTCCGGTATTCTGCCGAAAGTGATCACCAATTTTACGCGAAATGAAATTTACAGTTTACTTCCGCAGTCCCTGACGATGATGAATTATCCCATCAAACAAAATCAAATACCAGCAGAGGGCAATTACACCACACCAAACATTGACATTGGCGGTACACCAGCTTCGGTTATGCAGATTACGGATAATCAAAAAGTAGTGAAAGATGCACTGACATTTATTTATGAAGGGGATAAACCCGATGTTTCCCATATTGGCTTGGCTGTTAGCAGCCGTGCTGGCACCAGTTCCAATGGAAACATCAATTCTATCGATTCTAATTCTGTTTCTTCTGACGCATCCTCTGAATATCAAACAGATACAGATACAACAGGTACAGGTGATTCCAATGTGAATTCTACTGAAAATGATTCTGGGAACTAATCATACAGTTCTAGTTGCTGCAGGGTGGTGAACCAACCGCTCTGCAGCATTTTTATGTGATCATGTAAATAAAGGGAGATTTTTCGTTTTCGGTGATTTTCGATTTATATTGGAGAAAAGGAAGTGTATCTTTATGACAGAAACACCGCTCTATACGGCACTGCAAAAGCACCGAGCCAAACAAATGGCGCCGTTTCATACGCCAGGGCATAAATGTGCGCCGGGTGCTCTGCCGGAAGATTTGCTGAAGTTAGATTATACAGAGCTGCCGGATACGGACAGCCTTTTTGAAGCATCCGGACCGATTCGTAAAGCAGAACAGGCTGCTGCTGCCCTTTTTGGTGCTAAACGGACCCTTTTTTCTGCAGGCGGCTGTTCCCTGTGTATTCAGGCAATGCTGCGGCTGGCTTGTCCAACCGGCGGGACGGTGCTGTGTGCTCGGAATGCGCACCGGACTGCTGTGAATGCAATGGCTTTGCTGGGACTCCGCCCGCTTTGGGCAATGCCTAAAGATATACTAAATGTACTAAAAAATAATACAAATAGTATAAATGCGTGTTATGTAACCAGTCCGGACTATTATGGCAGACTGCTGGATATTCCGGCACTGTCAGAGTCGTGCCGGAAGCGTCATATTCCGCTGCTGGTTGACAATGCTCATGGTGCGCATCTGGCATTCACTCATCCGGACTTGCATCCCCTGCATCTGGGTGCAAGCATGACTGCGGACAGTGCCCACAAGACCATGAATGTGCTGACTGGCGGTGCATGGCTGCAGATTGGTGAGGCAGACTATGTAAAAGACGCAAAAGCAGCAATGCGCCTGTTCGGCTCGACTAGTCCGTCTTATCCGATTATGGCAAGTTTAGACCTCGCTCGTGCCTTTGCACAAGAGCATGCAGAAGCATTTGTCCGCGTGCAGGAACAGGTTCTGCGTCTGTCCAAAACAGCAAAGGAACACGGAGTTACCAATGTCAGTGATGATCCGACTCGTCTTTCCCTGCGGACTTCCGACATTGGTTTAAGCGGCGCGGAAGCAGCGGAAATTTTCCGAAAAAATGGTGTGGAACCGGAAATGGCGGATGGCGGATTTGTTGTGCTGATCTGTACACCTTGGAATACGGAAGAGGATTATGCCCGTGCTCGAAAAGCAATTTCGGCGCTTCCAGTCAGCAGGCCGCTCCCCACAGCTCATGAACTTCCCGGGCTGCCGCCCGTGCGTGTTCCGCTGCGGCAAGCCGTATTTGCACCGTCCCATGCAGTCCCGCTGCGGCAGGCAGTCGGCTGCATTGCTGCAGAAGCGGCTTGTCCATGTCCACCAGGAATTCCGGTGGTTATGCCGGGGGAAGAAGTGACGGGAGAAGCGGCCAGATTCCTTGCCGGGTATGGTTTTTTTTCTTTGCATGTGTTATAATGCAGACAAGAATCCAGAATAATTCCAGCCGGAAGTTTGCTGGTTTTTTCGGCTGGATGGTGCATACTTTCCCATGAAGCGGAAAACAGGCAGGAGGAATCTCTGTATGAAACTGGTATTTGCAATTGTAGGAAATGATGATGCTCCATTGGTGAATAGCAGTCTGACCAAAGCGGGTTTTCAAGTCACCAAACTGGCCACGACAGGTGGTTTCTTGAGAGCAGGTAATACAACTTTTATTATTGGAACAGACGATGAAAAAGTCGATCAGGTTTTGAATCTTCTGCGAAAGCAGTGCAGCCGCCGCACACAGATGATACCCAATACGGCAACAATGGACGGCGCGATGTATTCTTCTTATCCAATCGAAGTGACTGTCGGCGGTGCGACGGTGTTTGTGCTGAATGTTGACCGTTTTGAGAAACTATGAAATTGCAGATACCAGAGACAATGTGTCCGCCCTCCGCGCGGGCAGCACTGCTTTCTGCCTATGATACGGAAAGAATCCCACACGCGCTGATTTTGGAGGGCGCAGCAGAGCAGACATTGATGCTGGCGAAATGGCTGGCACAGGCGGCGGTTTGTACTTCCCCGGAAAAGCGCCCATGCGGGAACTGCTCCGGCTGCATAAAAGCAAAAGCAGGCAGCCACCCGGATATTACACTGGCGGGCGGCGGAGAAACAAGCCGCTCTTTTCACAAGGAAGAGATTGAAGAACTGCGCCGGAATGTTTATGTGCGGCCAAACGAAGCAGCGTGCAGAGTCTTTGTGCTGGAAAATGCGCAGAATTTGTCTCAGCAGGCACAAAATGCCCTGCTGAAAGTTTTGGAGGAGCCGCCGGCTTCCGTCCAGTTTTTGTTGACCTGCAACCGTTCCTCCTCTTTGCTGCCCACCGTGCGCAGCCGTGCACAGATTTACAGATTAGATACTACGCAGCTTCCACAGGATGATGGCCTCACCTCTCAAATTGCACAGGCTTTGTGTAATCCAAAGGAGAGTGCCTTGTTATATTTGACAGCACCGTTAACAAAAGACCGTGTTCGGTTACGGACAGAATTAGACAAACTAATCTTAATTTTCCGGGATGCGTTAATGTTTCGCTACGGCGGAACACCTATCTCTGGGGAAGAAGACGCAGTGCGGATGTTGGTACAGACACTTACGCGTACGCAGCTTTACCAAATCACACAAACTGTACGGAAAATGCGGAGTTATGTAGAGCGTAATGTTAATATGACACTTTTGGTAACGGATTTGTGTGCAAAACTGCGCAGCGAGGCTGGCAGATGACTTTTCAGGAGAATTTTGTCTCTATAAAGGAGGTATTATGGCAGTCGTAATCGGAGTCCGTTTCAAAAATCTGGGGAAAATTTATTATTTTGACCCAGAGGGACAGAAAATAAAACCCACTGATCACGTGATTGTGGAAACAGTTCGCGGAGTTGAGTGCGGAGAGGTTGCTATGCCAAACCGTGAAATTGCAGATGACCATATTTTGCAGCCGCTGAAGCCGGTTATCCGAGTTGCAACAGAAGAGGATATGAACAAGCTGGCAGATAATCATCGCAAAGAAATAGACGCGTTTGCAATTTGTCAGAAAAAGATTGCCGCTCATAAACTGGAAATGAAGTTAGTGGATGTCGAATATACGTTTGATAACTGTAAAATCCTGTTTTATTTCACAGCAGACGGCCGGGTTGACTTCCGCGAACTGGTAAAAGATTTGGCCAGTGTGTTTCGCACCCGCATTGAACTGCGGCAAATTGGTGTGCGTGATGAGGCAAAAATGTTAGGCGGGCTTGGTCTGTGCGGTCGGCCCTTTTGCTGCAGCCAGTTTTTATCCGGTTTCCAGCCGGTATCCATTAAAATGGCAAAAGAACAAGGCCTTTCTCTCAATCCGGTTAAAATTTCCGGAACTTGCGGCAGGCTGATGTGTTGTCTGAAATATGAGCAGGAAGCCTATCAGGACCTGCAGCGGAATACACCAGCACAGGGGTCTTATGTGAGTACACCGGAGGGTAAGGGCACCGTTGTCGGAGTAAGCCTTTTGACAGGGGTGCTGCAGATCCATTTGGACAGTTCATCTCAGGATGCTGCCCCTATCAATTACAAAGTAAGCCAAGTGAAAGTGCTGCATGGTCCTGCTGCACGGGGGCGGCAGAAAATTCGGGATCGGAAACCGAAAACCGACGCCGAAAATTCAGAAAAATCGCCGGGTAATATTCGGAACAATCCTAATTGAAATCATGGAAAATGTAGCTTATAGGAATTTATCCTTGCAATTCATATAAAGTATGATAAAATAATAACGGAATATTAAAATGGAGGTGTGTCAAATGGCATACAAAATTGGGGACGAGTGCATTTCCTGTGGTGCATGTGCTTCTGAATGTCCTGTAAATGCAATTTCTGAGGGCGACGGCAAATACGAAATCAATCCTGATACCTGTATTTCCTGTGGTTCCTGCGCGGGCGTTTGCCCTGTTGGTGCTCCAAAAGAAGAGTAATCTCTTTGAAAATGAAAAGCGGTGTGCCGTTGACACATCGCTTTTTTCTTATAAAAGTTTAACTTCGTACCGTAAAATTTTTTAAAGGAGCGCTTTACCCATGTATCTGCAGCCATCGGAGCAATTGGAATCCATTGGTGGCGGTCACCGTATCATTGTCAGCATGGATCATACCTTTAATACAGACACAGTACTGCTGGCCAGCTATGCAATGCCGAAGCGCGGAGAACAGTGTGCAGAATTCGGTACGGGCTGTGGGATGATCTCACTGCTTTGGTGCAGCAGAAGTGCTCCCAAGGCTGTTTATGCGTTGGAAATTCAATCACAGGCATGCAGCCAAGCGGAACGCAGTGCGGCGCTTAATGGATTCACACAGATGCATGTGCTTGAATATGACCTGCGCAGGTTGATACAGGAACCAGCTAAAGAGCTTCCGATACCAATCAATCTGGATCTTATTGCCTGCAACCCGCCATATAAACCGCTTGGCACTGGCATACAAAATCCACAGAAAAGCAAGGCCGCTTCCCGTCATGAAATTGGCTGTACTTTGGAACAGATTGCAGCAGCTGCTGCAAGGCTGCTGCGCTGGGGAGGACGTTTCACCTGCTGCCTGCGTCCCGAGCGGATGTCAGAAGCCTTTCAAATCTTTTCGGCGGCAGGCTTGGAACCCAAAAAAATGCGGCTCGTGCAGCACCGGCTTGAAAAAGCGCCATCCCTGTTTCTGCTGGAAACCCGGCGTGGAGGAAAACCCGGCTTGCTTGTTGAACCCGTGCTTTTACTGGAGAACAGCGTCGGCGCTTGTTCTGCAGAAATGAGGAACATTTACGGTGATTATGGGGAGGAACAGAAATGAGGGGCACTTTATATGTCGTTGGAACGCCGATTGGAAATCTGGGGGACCTTTCCCCTCGTGCTGTCGAAATTCTGGGGAGTGTTGATTTTATAGCAGCGGAAGATACACGTGTTACGCTGAAACTGCTTACCCATTTTGGTATCAAAAAACCGCTGATCAGCTATTTTGAACATAATAAACGTGAGCGGGGCGAAATTGTCCTTGCCCGTATTGAAAGCGGTGAAAACTGTGCGCTTGTCAGCGACGCAGGGATGCCAGCAATTTCCGACCCTGGGGAAATGCTGGTCCGACAGGCACATGAGCGCGGGATACTGGTTGTGGCAGTTCCGGGCCCCAGTGCAGTTGTGACAGCGCTTGCCGTTTCCGGTATGCCCACCGGGCGTTTTACTTTTGAGGGCTTTCTCAGCGTGAATAAAAAAAGCCGGCGGGAACACTTGGATGAGGTACGGAATGAACATCGGACGATGGTCTTTTATGAAGCACCGCATAAACTGTTGACAACTTTGCAGGATATGTTAGCGGCGTGGGGGGACCGCCGTTTGGCGCTGGTGCGGGAACTGACCAAAATACATGAGGAAGTGTGCAGGACCACTCTTTCAGAAGCAGTGCAGTACTATACAGCAAATACGCCAAGAGGAGAATTTGTGCTGGTGATTGCCGGTGCGGCACAGGAGAAAGTACAGGCAGATTCACTAGAAAATGCACTCCTTCTTGCCCGTTCTTTTATCAAAAGCGGAGATTCTGCCTCTACTGCAGCGAAAAAAGCAGCTGCTGAGACGGGACGCAAAAAAAATGAAATTTATAAGGCATTGACACAAAATATCTGTGAAAACGACCAATAAAGCCATTTTCAATCTTTCAATAAGAAAAACAGCAAAGAATGATACATTCCATTCTCTGCTGTTTTTTTATTTAGTCTTCATCCACATTATCTAGAACAATATGACCTTCCTTCCGGGTAGCATTCAGATCAATAATGCGCTGATTGCTGCTGCCGCGGAAATGCAAAGTCAAATCACGCAGTGCCTCTAGATAAGGACCGTCAACAAGATAATCGGCTAATTCCAAAAGCTGGTGTACATCAGGATCTGTATTTTTCAGAAGTTGTTCATAAGTCCATCCAGAATACACGGTAATATCCAGTTTCGTTTCATTTTTAATCCGCTTAGCAAGTTCGGCAAGACCTTTTGCTTGGCTGAAGGGTTCCCCTCCGGAAAATGTAACCCCCCGCAGCATGGGATTTTCTTTGATTTCTGTGAGCAAACGGTCAATGGAAACTAGGTAACCGCCGTTAAAATCATGCGTTTGTGGATTCTGGCAGTCTGGACAGTGATGTGGGCATCCCTGCACAAAAATTGTGTAGCGAAAACCACGCCCGTCTACAATGGATTCAGGTTCTGTACCTGCTAACCTTAATTCAGTGCAAGCCATGCTTGACACGGTCTTTTTCTTCAGCCAATTTTGCGTTGTTCCAACGGTCCATCGTGCCTACCAGATAACCAGTAATGCGACGGATGCGCTCAAAACCAACACCTTCACCAACCATATGATCCTTTACTACCAAACGTTCTGCCATTTTTATTGCTCCTTTTCTCATTTCCAAGAATCTATAAAATTATTATTCAAAACTGAAAAACAGATAAAATCCAATTAAAAATCATAGAAAATTTTTACTTTCCGTCACAGCCGCAGCCATCACCATTGATAACTGGTACATTCGTATATTTTTTGCGAAGCTCATTCAAACGCTCCACACTGACCGGCTCGCCCTCTTTGCGTCCGCAGCGTGGACAGACATTGTCAATGACACCATTAAAACCGCAGACCGGATCACGGTCAACCGGATGATTGACACTGCCGTACCCGACTCCCGATTCTTTCATACAACGGATAACAGACTCGAAAGCGTCCAAATTTTTACAGGTATCTCCGTCCAATTCTACATAAGAAATGTGTCCGGCATTCGTCAGCGCATGATAAGGGGCCTCTGTTTTGATTTTTTTGAAAGCACTGATAGGGTAATAAACCGGCACATGGAAAGAATTTGTATAATACTCGCGGTCCGTAATTCCCGGAAGAATCCCATATTTTACTTTATCAATCTTGACAAACTGACCGGAAAGTCCCTCTGCCGGTGTTGCCAGCAGCGTGAAATTCAGACCTGTCTTTTCGCTCTCATCATCCATGCGCTTGCGCATATGACCGATAATTTTCAGTCCGAGTTTTTGACTTTCTTCACTTTCGCCATGGTGTTTACCGGTCAGGGCAACCAGTGTTTCTGCCAGACCGATAAAGCCGACAGACAATGTCCCATGCTTCAAAACTTCCGCTACACTGTCCGTATATTTTAGTTTTTCAGAGTCAATCCAGACACCCTGTCCCATGAGGAACGGATAATTGTAAACTTTTTTGCTGCACTGAATCTTGAAACGGTGCAATAACTGCCGGATACATAAGTCAATGCGCTCATCCAGAATTTTAAAGAATTTGTCAATATCATGGTTTGCCTCAATGCCGATACGCGGCAGATTGATGCTGGTAAAGCTCAGATTGCCGCGGCCGCAGGTAACCTCTTTTGTGCGGTCATGTACATTGCCCATTACACGGGTTCGGCATCCCATATAAGCAACTTCGCTATTATAAGAGCCATCGTAATACTGCAGATTAAACGGAGCATCAATGAAGCTGAAGTTCGGGAACAGGCGCTTGGCACTTGTTTTCATTGCCAGCTTGAAAAGATCATAATTGGGATCACCCGGGTTATAGTTGACACCTTCCTTGACTTTGAAGATCTGTACTGGAAAGATTGGTGTCTCTCCATCACCCAATCCGGCATCTGTTGCAAGAAGCAGGTTGCGCATTACCATGCGTCCCTCTTCACTGGTACAAGTACCATAATTGAGACTGGAAAAAGGCACCTGTGCCCCTGCGCGGGAATTCATAGTGTTCAGGTTGTGAATTAATGCTTCCATAGCCTGATAAGTTGCCTTGTCGGTTTCTTTCCATGCAGTCTGTGCTGCAAAGCGGTGGACCGTATGTGCTTGCTCTTCTGTGATTTCCTGATAGCCGTTTTCGCGCTGGTGAGCCGGAAGCAGAGCCACTAATTTTTCTTCCAAAGCTTCTCCGTTGCTCATGGCAATGCTGTCCTGAAGCTGCTCAAACAAATATTGAGCCAGTGCCTCTGCGTCATGATCATTCATGGAAAATACTGCTTCAAAGTACTGGGAAAGCCCAAAACGGTACATCTTGCGATAAGTTTTTTGAACGCCGGGTGCCATGGAATAGTCAAAGTTCGGAACGGACTGTCCGCCGTGCATTTCATTCTGATTTGCCTGAATGGCAATACAGGCAAGTGCAGCATAGGAACGAATATCATTTGGTTCCCGCAAAGTACCGTGACCCGTGCAAAAACCATTTTTAAAAAGTTTCAGCAGGTCGATTTGACAGCAGGTCTCTGTCAGCATGTAAAAATCTTCATCGTGAATGTGAATATCCCCATTGATATGCGCTTCTGCAATGTCCTTTGGCAGCACATAGTTGTTAATGAAATATTTGCTGCCTTCACTGCCATACTTTAACATGGTGCCCATAGCAGTGTCCGCATCAATGTTGGCATTTTCCCGTTTAAGGTCCACATCCTTTGCATCACAGTAGGTCAATTTTTTATAAATATCCATTAAATCGCCCTGTGCCTGCCGGATTTTGTTGTGTTCGGCACGATAAAGGATGTATGCTTTCGCAGTTTTTGCATAATCGGCTTCAATCAACTTTGCTTCTACAATATCCTGTACCTGTTCAACGGAAGGTACCTGATTTTTGGGAAGGGCATCTACAATTTTGTCTGTCAGTTTTTTAAGACTTGTCTGAGAGATCACTTCATCCTGCACAGAATGATTGGCTTTTGTAATCGCGCATGAAATTTTATCCTTATCGAATTGAACGAGGTTACCGTTACGTTTGCGAATCTGAGTGATCATAATCAACCATTACTCCTTAATGTTGCCGGATTCGAAGTCACCGTTTTCTACTTTATTTGATGAATACTCTGCATCAAATCCTTTTGCTTTTATGACTAGTATTCTAACATGCCCAATTAGGAATGTCAAACAAAAAAGCACCTTATATAGACATTGAAACAAATTATATTACTATATCTAGTATGCTAAAAAATGAAACTTTTTAAACTTTCAACCGGGTTATCAACATTTTCTGCCTTGGAAAAGGTAGATAAAATGGTCTTTTCTGCACTTTTCCACTTCTTTCAACAGCTTTTCAACTGATAGAAAACGGGCCGCAAAAATTTTTTTTACGCATATTTTATGGGACTTTATAAATGCGATGCCCAGTCGCAGAGCAAGGCAGCAGCTTTCAAAGCACCGTCAGCTTTTGACGTGATGCGGTACTCTACACGAGGCGGGATTTGCTGAAATTGCTGCCGCTCTGTCAATCCGGCAGCACACAGTTCTTTCAAACTTTGGCTGAGCATCATATCGGTTATCCCTGCAATTCGATTACGCAGCTCGCTGTAACGCAGACTATCCTTTCCACTGAGGGATAAAAGAATACGCAGTTTCCACTTACCGCCTACATTTTCAAGCGCACGTGTAAGCAGCTGATCATTTTTTTGGTCGGTAGTTCGAGTGGCCGCATTCCGGGTATGCAGGCGCTTTTTTCCTTTTTTTTCTTTGGACTTATCTTTTTTCATCTGCTGCATTTTCCTTCCCTGCGGCGGGCAGATTCTGCTGCTGAGTAAATGCAGCCGCAGTAGTTTTGCCGATAAAGGCTGTACTGATGGGAAAGTACAATACTCCTCTGATAGCCGCCGTGCTTTTTAAAGTCGGAGGGCAGCCATGCAACGCCATACTGCTTTGCCAGCTCAAAGCCGATTTCATTGAGTTTTTGGGCATTCTTGTAGGGGCTGATGGAAAGCGTACTGGCAAAGTAATCAAAGCCACCCTCTTTAGCGGTTTGAGCAGTCTCTTGAAGCCGCAGACGATAACATTGAAAACAGCGTTCTCCTCCTTCCGGCAGATTTTCCATCCCTTTCGCCATCTCAAAAAAGCGCTTTGGGTCATAATTTCCCGGTAGGAACTGAACGGATGAGGACAGCGGCATTTCCTGCAGCAGACGCTTGACTTCCCACACGCGTTTTGTGTATTCTTCTTCGGGAAAAATATTGGGGTTGTAATAAAACAGAGTAATGGAAAAATATTGGGTCAGATACTCTAAAACATAACTGCTGCAGGGTGCACAGCAGGCATGGAGAAGAAGCCGGGGTTTCTTTCCCTGCGGCAAATTCTTGAGGAGTTTGTCCAAGGCAAGCTGATAATTCTGCTTTATCATGTTCATTTCCGCCTTCTTTTTATTTTGCGAATACAAAGAACCGCGCATCATCAAAGCAAAACGCGCGGTTCATAAAACTGAAATCAAAAGATTCAGACAGATAAAATTCATACCTACTATCTTTAAGGCAAGGCAGTAAAAATTTGTTTATTTTTCAGTTTGAATCCCAATCTTCAGCTCATCTAACTGCTGTTGGTCGACCACATCCGGTGCATTAGACATCAGGTCTGCCGACGATGAAACTTTCGGGAAAGCCACCGTGTCACGCATATCATCGATACCAAGCAGGACCATGACCAGACGCTCCAGTCCCCAAGCCATACCGCCGTGCGGGGGAGCACCATATTTCAAAGCATTGAGCAGGAAACCAAAGCGGCGCTCTGCCTCTTCTGGTTTGAAACCCAGAGCTTCCAGCATACGTTCCTGCAGTTCGGTATCGTGTATACGAATGCTGCCGCCGCCTGCTTCATAGCCATTGATGACCATGTCATAAGCGATGGAACGCACAGAGCCGGGGTCACTTTCCAGACGGTCAAGATCTTCCGGATTTGGCATGGTAAATGGGTGATGCATCGCCATCCAGCGGCCTTCCTCCTTGCTGTATTCAAACATGGGAAAGTCTGTTACCCACAGCAGGCAGGGCTTTGATTTATCAATCAGGTCAAAGCGGCGAGCAAGTTCACAGCGCAGAGCGCCCAAAGAAGCATAAACAACCGAGTTGTCATCGCTGGCAACTAAGAACAGTACATCGCCGGATTCTGCATGCAGGGCAGTGCGGATTGCGGACACTTCCTCAGGCGTCAGGAATTTTTCATAACTGCTGGTTTCCTTTTCAGCCAGACGTGTCCATGCCAGACCTTTTGCACCATAGGACTTTACCCAGTCGCCAAGTTTGTCAATCTCTTTGCGGGAAAGGTCTTTTGCCTTTCCTTTCAAGTTGATGCCGCGCACCGAGCCGCCTTCTGCCAAGGCACCGGAAAATACTTTAAACCTTGTATTTTTCACGCAGCCACTGACATCGTGCAATTCCATGCCAAAGCGCAGGTCTGGTTTGTCGGAACCGAAACGGTCCATTGCTTCCTGCCACTTCATGCGCGGCAATGGTGTGGGGATGTTGATATTCAGTAATTCCTGATAGACTTTTTGAATGAATCCTTCCCCAATAGCCATGACGTCGTCCTGCTCGACAAAGCTCATCTCAAAGTCGATCTGGGTAAATTCCGGCTGACGGTCGGCACGTAAATCCTCGTCGCGGAAACAGCGGGCAATCTGCATATAGCGGTCAAAGCCGGAAACCATCAAAAGCTGTTTGTAAAGCTGCGGACTTTGGGGCAGGGCAAAAAATTTGCCGTGAAAAATACGGCTGGGTACTAAATAATCGCGGGCACCCTCTGGAGTTGATTTAATCAGGTCAGGTGTTTCAATTTCCAAAAAGCCGTTGTCATCGAAATAATCGTGCGCGCATTTGGTGATACGGTGGCGTGCCATCAAAATACGCTGCATATCAGGGCGGCGCAGATCCAGATAACGGTAACGCAGCCGTGTCTCACTAGACACATTGGAATTTTCCTCAATGGCGAATGGAGGTGTCTCGCTTTTTGAGAAAATCCGCAGTTCAGAAACAGCCAGCTCCACATCTCCAGTTGGCAAGTCGGGGTTTTTGCTTGTGCGTTCCCGCACAATACCAGTTGCCGCAAGACAGAACTCACTGCGGCAGGCAAACGCTTTCTTAAAGAC
This sequence comes from Ruminococcaceae bacterium UBA4871, assembly GCA_002399445.1. Taxonomy (GTDB): domain Bacteria; phylum Bacillota; class Clostridia; order Oscillospirales; family Acutalibacteraceae; genus Caproicibacterium. The sequence continues at coordinate 75,835 of DHDR01000032.1, forward strand.
TTCCCGGTCAGTCTCTTCATCAAAAGCAAGCTGCATGATGCCGGAGCGGTCACGCAGATCGATAAAAATCAATTGGCCAAGATCACGCTGACGCTGAACCCAGCCGCATAAAGTCAAAGTTTTTCCGGCATCAGACAGACGCGGTTCGCCGCAATAGCAGCTGCGCTTGAGGCCGGTCATAAATTCTGCCATAGTGTTCCTCCAAAAAAAAGAAATCAAAATTGATTCAATAACGTAAATGATCTGTATGGTATGAGAAAAATGCGGTGCAGACAATGGACAAAGTTACTGCTTGTCTGTTCGCTTTTAAAAATTAAAGTTGGCAGTCCAATGTGACAAATGCTTTGGCAAAGCTTTCATTCAAGGGCAGCTCCTGCTTTTCACCGCTTGTCATATTTTTAACTTGTGCTTTCCCCTCTGAAAGCTCGTCGTCTCCCAGCACCATGCTGTAGCGTGCGCCGATTTTGTTTGCATATTTCATTTGTGCTTTTAGACCGCGGCCAAGATCATCAAAAGCTGCCGCAATGCCGCAGGTACGCAGTTTAGATGCCATGACAAAGCTTTTTTGCCGTGCGGTATCTCCCAGACTTGCAATGTAAAGGTCACAAGTTTTGGGACACGGGAACTCAATTTGCTGTGCTTCCATAAGAAGCAGCAAACGTTCCAGTCCCATGGCAAAGCCAAGTGCCGGCACTTCAGGTCCGCCCAGTTCCTGAATCAGGCCGTCGTAACGGCCGCCGCCGCAGACGGTGCCCTGACTGCCAAGTTCATTGGTTGTAAATTCAAATACTGTGCGCGTATAGTAGTCCAGTCCACGCACGATACGGTCATTGATTTTATAGGCGATGCCCAAAGCATCCAGTGCTGCCTTCACCTTTTCAAAGTGGGATTTGCAGTCTTCACAAAGGTAATCTAAGATAGAAGGTGCCTTCTCTGCAATTTTGTGACAGGTTTCAACTTTGCAGTCCAGAAGGCGCATGGGGTTGCGGTCCAAACGAGATAGGCAGGTTTCACAGAGCTGCTCTTTATGTTGGCCGAAGTATTCCTGCAGTGCTTTCGTATAGGCTGCACGGCATGCAGGGCAGCCTATGGAGTTCAGTTCCAGTGTCAGCCCGCGGATACCTAGCCGCTTCAAAATAGAATCTGCAATTGAAATAATTTCCGCATCTGCCAGTGCATCACGGGAACCGTACATTTCTATCCCAAATTGGTGAAACTCACGCAGACGGCCCTTCTGTGCTTTTTCATAGCGGTAACAGGAAGTTTCATACCAAAATTTTTGTGGGAGCGCAGCCGCATACAACCCATGTTCCAAAAGGGCACGGGCAGCACCGGCGGTTCCTTCCGGCCGCAGTGTGATGGAACGATTTCCCTTATCCTGGAAGGTATACATTTCTTTTTGTACCACGTCAGTGGTATCTCCTACACTGCGCTGAAACAGTTCGGTATGTTCAAAAACCGGTGTGCGCACTTCATGAAAGCCGTGCAGGGCGGCTTCCTCGCGGAGGACTTTTTCAATTGCCTGCCAGTGCTCACTTTCCCCGGGCAGGATGTCCTGCGTGCCACGGGGTGCTTTTGTTATTAGTTCCATAGTGTTCCCCTCCTGTATTCTGACTTGCTCATTATAGCATATTCAAAAGCTAAAGGAAAGGAAAACGGGAACTTTGACCTGCTTGTCAAAAAAATACTGTAAACAAAAAAAGCTGCTCAAAGCGGCAATCTCCATGCCTCTTGGGGCAGCTTTTTACATACCAATTTCAAGTTCCTCTGCTCAATGCTTTGGATTTAAAATATTGCGCCAATCCAGATCACCGCGCTCAAGGCCATGAATCAATACCTCTGCAGTCGCAATATTGGTAGCAACAGGGATATTGTGCATATCGCACAGACGGAGCATATTCATATCATTCGGCTCATTCGGTTTTGCTGTGAGCGGATCACGAAAAAATAACAGCAAATCCACTTCATTGCAGGCAATGCGAGCGGAAATCTGCTGGTCACCACCCTGGCTACCGCTCAGAAACCTTTGAATATGCAGTCCGGTTGCTTCGCTGACTAGTTTTCCGGTTGTGCCGGTTGCGCACAAGTCATGACGACTGAGCACACCGCAGTATGCAATGCAAAACTGCACCATCAGTTCTTTTTTTGCGTCATGCGCAATCAAAGCGATATTCATGGGAAAGTGCCTCCTTATAATGAAAAATTCAATTTTAATTTTCATGAAATAAAATCAACAATCCGACTTACAGCTTTTGCAGCGGTGGAAGCGGGACCTCGCGTCCCTCCAGCCGCAGTGCAAGTCGGGAAAACGCCAGAACAGCTGGACTGTTTTTAGGGGGAAGGCCATTTACAGCGGATGCACGCAAGGCATCGTCTTCCGGAATAACAGCAATTAGCTGAATACCAGTTGCATCAATCACTGCATCCAAATCGCTGAAGAAATGTGCCTGTCGAAAAAAAGAAGCAGAAAAACGGTTAATTACTAGCCGCTGCTCTGAGATACCGTGCTCCAGCAGCTGATCGCGGGCTTTTGACGCCGCCGCCGCGCTGACACCATCCGGTGTGGAAACAACTACTGCACGGTCTGCTGCTGCACAGGCACTGCGAAAGCCGGTTCCAATTCCGGCCGGACAATCAATGAGGATATGATCAAAATGGCGAGCCAGTGTTGGAACTAACTGTTTCATTACACTGGGACTCACTAAATCTTCTTCGTGTAACGGTGCCGGCATCAGAGAAAGCCCGTCCATCAATGGACTTGTGTAGATTGCCTTTGCAGGGGAGGCAGCACCGGAAACAACATCAGAGAGATCGAATACCCGTCGTTGAGAAACTCCTAGCAGCATATCCAGACAGCCGAGCCCGGCATCACAGTCGAGCAAAAGAACACGCCGCCCCCGGGCAGCAAGAGCCAGTCCTGTCTGTGCAGCTGTTGTGGATTTGCCTACACCGCCTTTTCCAGAGGTGATTACTGTTACTGCTCCCATTCTTATAACCTCTAACCTTATGTTCATACTATCACATTAATTTGATTTCGTCAAAGATTTTATAGGATATTTGCAATTCTTTATCACTTATTCACAAAATCAAGCCTGACATTTTGATGTAACAAACTGTACAAAATTTTCTTACAAGGGATGTTATCAACCAACTGCTTTCGCAGCTGATGTTCCACTTGCGGACTGGTCCAGCTTAAAATATGAGTCATAGATTGCTTTGGCAACATTTTTGCTGTATGTGCCTTTTGCCCCATGCGGAATAACAACGGCGAGCGCAATCTGTGGATTATTATAAGGTGCAAAGGAGATAAATGTGGTGTTATCGGATTCGCTGGTTTCTGCTGTACCCGTTTTTGCAGCTATCTCAACGGGATAGTTTCCAAATGGGTCATAAGCTGTGCCGTGCGGGCTGGCACAGACATCCCGCATGCCGGTTTTTACGATATCCAGATTGTCTTTGGAAAGGAAACTGTAATCATGATTATCCGTATAAGTATCTGGCTTTGTCGTTGAAATAATTTTTTTGCGGCTGTAATCTGTGACATGATCTACTAAATGTTCCTGTTTGCGGGTACCGTTGTTGGCAATGGTTGCAACGTAAGCTGCCAGTTGTGCGGCGGTAAATCGGTTGTCACTTTGTCCGATTGCTGCCTGAATGGTGTCAGTTGGGTACCAGACACCGCCGGACGTTTTCTTTTCCGCAGGACCGGCCAGCGTACCGGTATTTTCTGCAATTTCCACTCCTGTCTTTTCTCCAAGGCCGAGCTTTTTTGCATATACATTCATTTTGGAAATTGTCGTGTGGAAACCGGTTTCGAAGAAAAAGATGTTACAGGATACTTCCAAAGCACGTTCCACAGAAATCGCCCCATGATTTCCTTCACATTTTGGCATGTAACCGCTGTCTTCAAATCGACGATAAATATGGTTGCAAACATATGTGGTATTTATATTGATGATTCCTTCCTGCAAAGCTGCCAGCGCCACAGACGGCTTAAAAATAGAGCCGGGTGCATAGGCACTCTCAAAGGCTTGGTCTGTCAGCGGATGAGAGGGATCTGTCAATAATTTGTTGGTGTAAGCTGCGTCAGAAGGATATTTGGACAGGTCATAAGATGGATAAGAGGCTGCCGCAAGAACAGAAAAGTCTTTCACATTCAGCACAACGACACTGCCGCCCGTACAGGAGGAATATAATCGGTGTGCTGCCTGCACGTTTGCCGCCAGTGCATCGTCTGCCACTTTTTGCAGTTTGGAATCGATGGTCATAAATACGGTATCACCGCTGACCGGTGCAGTAATCACTTTTTCTCCGGTTACCTTTCCGCTGGAGTTGATGGTCAGGCTTTTCTTTCCCTCTGTGCCGCGCAGGGTGCTTTCCATGGCACTTTCAATTCCAGATTGGCCGACCCGATCATTCAAGTGATACCCCTTTGCTTTCAGTTGACTGTATTCCTCTGGGGAAATTGCTCCAACTGTTCCTACAATTTGTGGGATAAGAGTGCCATTTGGATTTTCGCGGGTCGTCGTTACTTGCACAGTTACACCTGGAAGGCTGTCGCTGTTTTCACTGACAATTTCCACTGTCTCACGGCTGACATCCTCTGCAAATGTATAAGGTGTATTTAAGCTGAATCCCTGCAGCGTCATGGCATAGCGCACGGAAACAATCTTCCGCAGGTCGGCTTTGCTGTATCCTGCTGTGGGGTTTGAATTTTCCTTTGTTGTGGCAAAATATTTTTCAATCAAATTTTGCATGCAGGTATTGGCATCTGCATACGAATTAACGCCTAGGAAAGATTTTGATTTCAAATACTTAATTTTGGAATCCGAGTTGGCTTTAAAAGCGTAATCCCCATTTTTATCCATAATAATAGGCAGAGTGTCCAGCCACTTTTCCTTACGTTTTTCAAGCAGATTAATAAGCCGGAGAATCGTGCCGTTTTCAGAGGAAGAAGTCATGTAGGCATAATCAAACTGCAGGGAATAACCCGTTTTATTGGTTGCAAGCCCCACACCGTTTTTGTCCACAATCTCTCCACGGTTTGTGGTCATCGTTACCGAAGTTGCGCTTTTTTGGTTTGCTTCTTTAACAGCAGAAGCGCCTTCCAAAATCTGCCATTGGAAAAGGCGCAGGATAAATACAGCTGCCAAAACAAGAGAAATCACCGCGCAGGTAATGTAGCGGCCGGTTTTGATATGCTTTTTCCTGAAAAAATGGTGACGCATGAAAGTCCTCCTTTTGCCATTCCTGCCTTATTTGGTATCTGCTGTCAGTCAGGTTCCGCTTAAAGCGGCGGCTGAATCCGCAGAACAAAAAATCGGTTGAGGGCATAAATGGGAAAGACAAGAATAACGGTATAAAGAAAATACGGAATATAATGCTGCACAAGCGCATACACGGGGTCCGCATATCCCAAAACGACATAATTCAGCAGCCATTGCAGCAGTACCGTGATGCCCATTGCAATGCAGCAGATCGTAAAAGCAGTTATCACATTTGTCTGCAGCAGATCACGAGCTAAATAGCTGACGATAAAACAAATTAATGCAAGAATCATGGCATGCAGCCCAAGAATTCCGTTTATCATGCCGATATCAATTAAAAGGCCGCAAAGAATACCGAAAACGGTTGATGCTGTCTGTGATTCAAACATGGCAATGGTTACAGCTGCGGGAATGAGCAGCAGCGGACGTGTGTAGTGAATTGTTGGCAGTACATTAGGCGCTTCCTGCAGCACAAAAAGAAGAATAATTTCAAGTGTATAGGCAAGATACCGAAAAAATTTGCTGTGTTTCATCTGGATGCCCCACTTGAGGAACTGTTGATTTGGGAAGAAGATTCTTTTGCAGCTTCTGCTTTTCCTCTAAAATCTGTAATGACCATCACATCACGAACTTTGGCAGGATTCACATAAGGCCGCACTTCGGCGTACAGGGAGACGTCGTAAGGACTGTTTTTAATGGCAGATACGGTGCCAATTGGCAGGCCCCGCGGAAATTTTCCGCCGAAACCGCTTTCCACAGCAAGACCGCTGGTTACAATTTGATCTCCTTTTTTAATGGTAGTGCCATTTGCAAGATAACTCATTTTGACAATGCCCTGATCTGCCAGCTTTAGTTCGCTGTCCAAAACACCTGTGTCCCGGTTAGCCGTGTCACGGACGCCGAATTGCGAACTTTCATCTAAAATCGTTGTCACTTTTGAGGAAAGTGCACTTACTTCACTGATCCAGCCGACCAGACCGGCAGAGGTAATGACTGGACAGTCTTTTGTCACACCGGAGACAGACCCCTGATCAATCGTAAAGCTGCTGAACAGAGAATTGGGGTCCCGCTCGATTACAGAAGCTGACAGCAGCTGGTAATCTTTATGTTCGTTCTTAATACCCAGAAACTGCTTGTACTGTTCATTTTGCTGCACAGCAGAATAATAATTTGTCAGTTTCTGGTTCAGCTCATTCACTTGTTGCTGCAGCTTCGTATTTTCTGCCTGTAATTCCTCTTTACTCTTGCTGATTGTTGCAGTGTTGGTCTGTGCTTTGCCTGTTACAGAGGAGAAAACTTTCTGCAAGGGCATGGCAATACTGTTTAGCATGTCTCCTACTGCGCCGGGGCCGGCTGTGCTGGTATAGAGAACCAGACTGAACAAAAGAAACAGCACCACAATCAGCCCTTTGAACTTTTTTGTTTGAAAAAACCGGTTCACAGCGAGCCTCCTTCATCCGGCTGCCTGCAATTTTCTGCAAACGGCCGAATTCCTGTGCAAGGAAGCTTTATGCTTCCTTTTCTTTTGGTTTATGATGAGATTCTTTTTCCAGATAAATGCCGGCGCCCTTAACCACACAATCCAGTGGTTCGTCAGCGACGCGGACCGGCATACCGGTTTCCTGATGAAGCAGCGGGGCTATGCCGTGCAGCAGTGCGCCGCCGCCGGTAATGGTAATTCCGTGGTCAATAATATCTGCGCACAGTTCCGGCGGCGTTTTTTCCAAAGTGGTATGTACGGCGTCCACAATGACTTGCAGGGAATCAGAAAGTGCTTCCCGAATTTCTTCTGCCGTAACGGTAATGTTTTTAGCCAGCCCATCCACCAGACTTCGGCCTTTAATCTCCAAGGCAGCATTTGCCGTGTCATCGGTCGGACAAGCAGAACCGATCTGCTTTTTGATTTCTTCCGCGGTCTGCTGCCCAATCAGAAGGTCATATTTTTTCTTAATATAGTGAATAATCGCTTCATCAAATTTATTGCCGGCAACGCGCACACTTTCATAAGCGACAATGTCGCCCAGAGAAATCACAGCAACTTCGCTTGTTCCCCCGCCAATGTCCAGCACCATGGAACCGACCGGATCATCTACAGGAAGCCCCGCACCCATTGCGGCGGCTTTAGGTTCCGGAATAAAGTCCAGCACATGTGCACCCGCTTTATCAATGGCGTCATCGACTGCCTGCCGCTCCACTTCCGTGACACCGGAAGGGATACAGACCACAATGTTAGCCTTTGAGAAACGGCCGGTTTGGGCGGCCATATGAATAAAATGTTTGAGCATGGTGGCCGTAATATCAAAATCGGCGATTACGCCGTCTTTCAACGGACTGACTGCTACAATGGAGCCGGGGGTCCGGCCAATCATATCCTTGGCTTTGCTGCCAACTTCCACCACGGCATCGGTCCGCACGTCCACCGCAACAACGGATGGCTCCCGCATGATAATTCCTTTTCCTCTCATATATGCAAGCGTATTCGCTGTACCAAGGTCAATGCCGATTTCTTTTGCCATAGTCGTAAATACCCCTTTCGGCGCGGTTCGCGCGTATGGATTCTTCTTATTATACCTCTTCATGGTGAAGTTCTCAACCTATATCAAACAAAGAGTGATGTTAATGGAATATTTTGTTGGTGATTTCGTCCTTTTTTCAGAAAGATACCCGGCAGACAACTGCCGGTCAATTCCGGCCGGTAGAACCAAAACCGCTGTTTCCGCGGGCAGTCTGCGGAAGTCCGGCTGTTTCTTCCGGAACAGGGAACCATACAGGAACGACCAGAAGCTGCGCGAAACGGTCACCAGACTGGATGGTATATGGTTCCGTGCCAACATTGCAGAGGCCGGCAATCAGTTCTCCACGGTAATCGCAGTCGATAATTCCCACACTGTTGCTCAGAGTGATGCCGTGTTTGACGCCAAGGCCGCTCCTGCCGCAAAGCAGCCCGACTGTGCCTTTCGGCAGAGCAACGGCCACACCGGAGGGTATCTGACAGAGCTTTCCGGGCGCAATGGTCATCGGCCTGTCCAAGCAGGCATAAAGATCAAGTCCCGCCGAGCCGGAAGTGGCCCGCGTAGGCAGAATGGCACCGGAACGCAGCTTTTTGATTGGAAGATTCATAAAACACCTCTGCAATAAAGTCCATGGGTTACCTTGCCGGCTATCGGCTTGTCCGCAAAAGCAAGCTGCAGCACTTGCGCACGTTGTTCTGCCGTTTCCGTTGTAAAGCGCAGGACACCAAAATCCTGTCCGCTGCATTCACTCAGTTTTCCCAGCATGGAAAGCGGGACACTGTTCAGCACCTCGCTGCAGCCGCCGAAGCACTGCACAGGGAATGAGATTCCTTTCCGGTCCCTCAAACTATGCGTAGTTTGACAGTGACGGCAGCCGCCCCCGTTTGCAAGGGGACAGTTACGGGTGAGCATGAGCGGAAGTCTGCCGTAAACAACGAGTCCGCGGGGCAGCTTTTCGCCCAGGGCATTTGCCTGCCGCAGGGTCAGTTCAAAGCTCAGTTCCGTATCGGTCAGACCGAATTCAGTATACCAATGCAGTGCGGCAGAGTTTGTCACATTCAATGAAAATCCGCCGTGCACCGTTAAGCCAAGTTCCTTTGCAAGCTGCGCACTGTTCAGCGTTCCGGCCCAGACTTCCCGAAAACCGGAATTTGCGGCGGTTTCCAGCGTGCGGTGAATGGATTTTTCCGTGCCAAACATACCGCGGGGCATTTCCAGCCAGACGGTAAATCCGCGATTGCGCAGCTCTTGCAGTACAGAAAGCGGCAGGTCATAGGGTACGGTCACACTGCTGCACTGCAGCGCTTCCTCTGGAATTTCTGCGTCTGGAAAACGCGCACGGAGGGGAAGCTTTAAGGAAGCCCGATGCGGAGGGACCTCGTAGGAAACGGAAGCAAATGGAATGGCTTGCCGCTGCTGACGCATTTGCTGCAGGCGGGCCAGTACCTCGCGGCGTAACCGGTTCAGCACAGAGACCGGTACCGAAAGACCGTCTGCCAGATGGCACTGTATGGTTTCTGCAGTAAACGGTGTGCCGCCCGTTTTTCCTAAATGTTCTTTGCAAAAGTCCTCGGTCACAGGATGTTCTTTTGCGGGCTGCGGAAAGCTGTCGCTAATGGATTTCGCAACGTGTCCATCGGAGTCGGCGGCTGTCAGCTGGACAGGAACACCTGCCTGTACCGTCAATTCCAACTTCACGGGAACACGTGACAGTTCCCGGCGATAGAGTTCCCGCAGCCGATGGCAGGCAGGATCCGCTGCAGCCACGTCTTCGCGGCTGCGTGTACCGAACATTTCGCGGCCCAACTTTCCATCTGCGTAACCGGTTGTGAAGCCGGAACGGGAAAAGACATGATGCAGATCCTCCAAGAGCTGCGCCGGAAGCGGCTTTCCGTCTGCGCTTAATCTGCAGGCATAGGTTGCGGCTGCAACATATTCCGGCCGTTTCATGCGGCCTTCTATTTTGAAGGAATCAATTCCAGCATTCCTGAGTTCACGGATGCGGGGAATCAGGGAAAGGTCTTTCAGGGAAAGATCATGGCCGGTACCGCCCTTTGCCGCAAACGGCAGGCGGCAGGGCTGGGCGCACTGCCCCCGGTTTCCGCTGCGTCCGCCCAGCATGGCACTTAGCCAGCACTGACCGGAAACGCTCATGCACAAGGCACCGTGTACGAATGTTTCCAGCTCTATGTCCGGTGTGTCCTGATGCACAGAGGATATCTCTTGGAGACTCATTTCACGGGCCAGAACGACACGGGAAAATCCTGCTTCCCGGCACGCGCGCACGCCGGCCGGCGAATGAATACTCATTTGTGTACTGGCATGCAGCGGCAGCTGCGGGCAGAAATGACGAAGCAAATCGAGCAGTCCCATGTCCTGCACCAATACCGCATCTACCGGCAGGGAGCAGGCAAACTTTATCAAATCCAGCGCGGCAGGCAGCTCATCGTCCCGCATGAGTGTGTTCACGGCAAGATGAACCCGTACACCTCGTTCATGACAGTAATCGACAGCCTGTGAAAGCTCTTCACGGGAAAAATTATGGGCATTGGCTCTGGCGGAAAAAGAACCGGCACCCAGATAAACGGCATCTGCACCGGCGCGGACCGCTGCCGTCAAACTTTCCGGTCCTCCGGCAGGTGACAGAATTTCTCCGTTATTCATGGGACTCCGACTCTTTTGTGCCCGCAAACAACTGCAGAAAATCTTCGGATTTTTCAGATCCTTCATGAACTGGGCGGGTAAAGTTTCCACTATAAGCGGCGCGCTGGACGGGGGCATCTGCTGCAGTTTCGGAAGCGCTGCCTTCCCTTGTTTCTCCTAAGCGAGCGCGCAGAGAAGCAACCTCCTGCTTTAACCGTTCGGTTTCTTTCTTTGCTTCTTCTGCTTCTAAACGCGCCTTGGAACTGTCATCCAAATAACTTTTAATCTGCTCCCGCAGCGTTTCGGCGGTCCGGCTGGCTTTATGATAATCATCGCAGAAGGAGAGGGCTGCCACAATGGCGGTTACAGTGCCGGAGGCATGTTCACTCTGGTGGGAAAGAGCAAGCATGCAGTCCTGCACTTCCCCTGCAAGTCTGCGGACGTATGTTTCATTGTCATCCGTGCCCACTATGCATTCGGTTCCGCACACGGTCAGCCGGATACTGTTTTTACTCATTTATTAAAGTTCCTTTCTTCAAAAAACTGCTCTTGCCATTATACCCTATTTTCATTCTGGAAGAAAGCGTTTTAAACAAAAATCGAGACATATTAGCTTTTAGATGGAAACAGGTGAAACTTAAAATACATTTTGTGCAGTATGCACAAAAAACCGGTGAAAAATAGGTACGGAAGAAATGACTCCAAAAAAAAATAAAAATCCACAAAAACCGCATTGCACAGCGGAATTTCACCCAATCATACCAATTTTTCTATTTTGCCTGCAGTCATTGAAATACGGCTTAATTTGGCATATAATATAAAAGTACATTTTCGGAAACACCACGCGGAAAATAAAATCTGTCTCTGCCTGAATGGAGGAATTTGACCATGGAATATAAACAGTCAGTACAGCAGATCAAAAAAGGAATTCTTGCAAAGCTGGACCATAATTATGGAGTCGGCCTTGAAAATGCTACCAATGACCAGCTGTATAAATCAGTTGCACTAATGGCCCGCGAGATGATGGAACAGGGCCGCAGCGAATTTATGGCAGAAGCAGAAAAACAGAATGCGAAGCAAGTCTATTATCTCTGCATGGAGTTTTTGCTTGGGCGCAGCCTGAAAAATACACTATTTAACCTTGGAATAGAAGGACGTTTCCGTGACGCATTGAAGCAAATGGATGTAAAGCTGGATGCCCTTTATGACTGCGAGCCGGATGCAGGCCTTGGAAACGGCGGACTGGGGCGGCTGGCAGCCTGCTTTATGGATGCGCTGGCGACTGGGCGCTACCCCGCAACGGGCTACAGCCTGTGCTATGAATATGGTATTTTCCGTCAGAAACTGGTGGACGGCTGGCAGACGGAACTGCCGGATTTCTGGCTTCCCGGCGGCCGTATCTGGATGCGCGAAATACCGGAAAAGGCGGTAGAGGTTCACTTCCGCGGCCATGTGGAGGAAAGGTGGAACAGCAATTACCACGAAACTATCTATAAAGATTATACAACAATACTGGCGGTTCCCTGCGATATGTATATTGCTGGTATGGGCGGCAAGGGGATTTCACGTCTGCGCCTTTGGAAAAGCAAGAGTCAGTCTTTTGACATGGGACTTTTCAATTCCGGCAATTACATGCGCGCGATGGAGCAGAATGCCATGGCAGAGTCTATTACCAAAGTGCTTTATCCGGAAGACAACCATCCGGAAGGCAAAAGCCTGCGGCTGACACAGCAGTATTTTCTTGTGTCTGCTTCCATTCAGGACATTATCCGCGATCATTTATTCAAATATTCCACACTTGATAATTTGCCGGATAAAGTGGCAATTCACCTAAACGATACGCACCCGGTGCTGGCAATTCCGGAACTCATGCGTATTATGTTGGATGAATGTGGGTATGACTGGGATCATGCATGGGATATTACCACACGCACGATGGCCTACACGAATCATACAGTTATGAAAGAAGCACTTGAATGCTGGAATCAGGAACTGTTTCGCATGCAGCTGCCGCGTATTTATCAGATTGTGGAAGAAATCAACCGCCGCTTTTGCAAGCAGATGCATGACATTGGCGTGGATGGTTACAAAGTCGGCCGTATGGCTCCGCTGAATGACGGCTATGTTAAGATGGCAAATCTTGCCGTGGTGGGCAGCCACAGCGTAAACGGCGTTTCCGGCCTGCATACCCAAATCCTGAAAGACGAGGTCTTTCATGATTTTTATACAGAAATGCCTGCAAAATTCACCAATGTGACAAATGGAATCGCACACCGGCGCTGGCTTAACCAGGCAAATCCAGAACTGGCGGCACTGATTAAGGAGAAAATTGGGGACGGATACATATATGACGCCACTAAACTCAAGAAATTTGAAGCATACAAAACAGATAACACGGTGCTTAAACAGATGGCAGAAATTAAGCACCATAATAAAGAGCGGCTGGCAGCTTATATCAAAAAAGAAAACAACTTGGTCCTTGATCCGGATGCTATTTTTGATGTGCATGTCAAGCGGATGCATGAATATAAGCGGCAGCACCTGAATGCCCTCAATATCCTTGCCAATTACCTTTGGCTCAAGGACAATCCGAATGCAGATTTCACGCCTCATACTTATATCTTTGGTGCGAAAGCAGCCCCCGGCTATTACTTCGCCAAACAGATGATCCGCTTTATTTATGAGCTGGGTGAGATGATCAATCATGATCCTGCTGTGAAAGATAAAATGAAAGTCGTTTATGTGGAGGATTACCGTGTTACTTTGGCGGAGCTGCTTATTCCTGCCGCCGACATCAGCGAGCAAATTTCGCTTGCCGGTACGGAAGCTTCTGGTACCAGCAATATGAAATTTATGATTAATGGTGCCATCACGATCGGTACGCTGGATGGTGCCAATGTGGAGATTCACGATTCTGTCGGTGATGATAATATGCTGTTGTTCGGCATGACTGCACCGGAAGTGGAGGCGCTCCGTTCTTCCGGTTACCATCCGGACCAGATTTATTATAATAATCCCGTCCTGCACCGTGCCATTGATTTTATGCGCGGCGGAATCAATGGCGTGGATTTTCATGACATTGTTGATTCCCTAACTGGAAATGATCCGTATATGGTTCTGGCAGACTTTGACAGTTACCAAAAAGCGCAGAATATGGCGATGCAGCTGTATCGGGATCCGATAAACTGGCAGCGGATGTGTTTGGTGAACATTGCGAATGCAGGACGTTTTTCGGCTGACCGTGCAATTGGAGAATATGCAAAAAATATTTGGCACTGCATGCCGCTCTCTGAAAAGCCGGCCGATAAAGTCAGAAGATACACAATGGGTTGACCTTTGCCCTTGATCCATCTATTTTAATTTAAAAAAGTATGTCCGGCCCCTCATGGAAAGGAGTTTGCAAGCATGTTTAATTCGCGCAATCCTGTATTTCGTTATCCGACAGGAGCGGTGGCGAACTGCCTGCCCGTTCATTTTAAAATTGATATGCCGCGCGATTTGCGGTGCAGTGCAGCCCGCTTACTGGTACGGGATGACAGCACCGGAAAAATACAGGCACTGGATATGTTTTGGTGCGGCATGAACGGTGACAACCATGAATGGTGGGAGTGCCATTTTGCCGCCCAGAAACCCGGTCTGTATTTTTACCATTTTGAAGTGACCACATGGAGAGGCATACTGAACCTGCACAAAGGTTTTGGCGGGGATGGAACTGTGATGGGAAACGGAAATGAGGAGTGGCAGCTTACGGTTTATGACCGCTCCTTCCACACCCCGGATTGGCTTGCCGGCGGCATCATGTATCAAATTTTTCCGGATCGCTTTTTTTCTTCCGGAAAACCGAAAGCCAATGTGCCGACGGACCGCAGGCTGCATAAGAACTGGCAGGAAAAACCGGAATGGCAGCCGGACAGCAAAGGTGAGGTTACAAATTCTGACTATTTCGGCGGTGACCTTGCCGGAATTACCAAAAAGCTGGATTATCTGAAAAGTCTTGGTGTGACGTGCCTTTATCTTAATCCAATCTTTGAGGCGCATTCCAATCACCGTTATAATACAGCAAATTATGAAAAAATCGATCCTCTGCTGGGGAACGAAGAGGATTTTTGTATTCTTTGTCAAGAAGCAGGCAAACGTGGAATTCATGTGCTGCTAGACGGTGTTTTCAGCCATACGGGCAGCGACAGCATTTATTTTAACCGCGAGGGCCGTTATCCGGTACAGGGAGCCTATAACAGTAAAGAATCTCCTTATTATCCATGGTACAATTTCCAAAATTGGCCGGATGATTATGCATGTTGGTGGGGATTTAAGACTTTGCCAAATGTCACAGAACGCAATCCTGCGTATAATCAGTATATCAATGGAAAGGGAGGAATTATCCGCCGCTGGATTGCTGCAGGCGCATCTGGCTGGCGGCTGGATGTGGCAGATGAACTGCCGGATGAGTTCCTTGCGCATCTGCGCACAGCGGCAAAAATTGAAAATCCGGAGGCACTGGTGCTGGGCGAAGTTTGGGAAGATGCCAGCAATAAGAGTGACTATGGAAAGCGACGGAAATTTTTGCTGGGCGATGAGCTGGACAGTGTTATGAACTATCCTTTCCGCAACGCAATTTTGGGGTTCCTGCGTGGGGAAGATCCTGCACAGATGATGGAAATTATTTTGAATGTACTGGAGAATTATCCACCGCAGGTGATTCGCCTGCTAATGAATCATATTGGTACTCATGATACAGAGCGTGCCTTAACAGCGTTAGTTGGAGAACCAGTGGCAGACCATGACCGACAGTGGCAGGCCAAAACGCATCTGACAGAAGAACAGCGGGAACTTGGTCTGAAAAAGATGAAGCTTGCTTCCCTGATGCAGTATACGCTTCCGGGTGTTCCCTGCCTTTATTACGGGGATGAAGCCGGTATGGAAGGCTACAAAGATCCGTTTAACCGTGGCACTTATCCTTGGGGGACAGAAAATAAAGATCTTCTTGCCTGGTATCGGAAACTGGGAAAGTTGCGCAGAATACTTTCCTGTCTGCGGGAAGGTTCGTTTGTTCCGCTGAATGCTGATGACCATACAATGGTCTATGTGCGTGAAGATTCCGTGGATGCTATTCTGGTTGCACTGAATGCGGGTGAAAATCCGCGTACATTGTATTTGCCGGATGAATGGCGCACAGCAGAACCGGTTTTTGGAGAGGCACCGGACCGCAATTGTGGAGTCATTTTGCAGCCATGCGGAGCAACAGCGCTGGTTCGACAAAAGCATCCCTCGGTTTCTGGTCCGTTTCCGCTGGGAAAACCGGAAACACCGGAAGAAGCCGTAGAATCTATAAAGGATAAAATCATGGAAAATATGGAACAGGATCCAAAAATTAAAAACGAGTTACTGAATTTTTTGAAAAAAATCTGATTTTTACTTGACTTTTTTCAGCTTACTTATTATAATGGAGAAGCTGTCCCGGATAAAGGGGCAGCAGATATGCGCTCGTAGCTCAGCTGGATAGAGTGTCTGACTACGAATCAGAAGGTCCTGGGTTCGAATCCCCGCGGGCGCACCAAAATGTTTTATGATAATGAGACGAAGTAGGAAACTGCTTTGCCTTGTTGTCATAACAATATGCTCAAATGATTATTACAGTTTGAACACATTGTTATGATAATATCTACCGGGTGAGGGCAGACATTATCATAAGCTTTACAAGTCTTGAACACGAGCATGACGAGTGCTTATCCATTGCCGCTGAGTAAACTCAACGGACATCCCTTTTTCTGGGTACACACAATGCGGTGCTGCGTTCAATGTGTAAGTATCTGTCTTCCGCTGTTATGGCCGCCGGTTGGTCGTAATCGGTTGGCAAGACTTGTGGCTCCCCTGTGATAGGATTGTGGCCGCTTGCTGGCTTGGCGCTTTCTCTGTCGTGTTCAACGCACGTTGACGATTCCGCCGCGGACAGACAATAAGATGTTCAAGACTTCTGAGTTTTCAAGGTTCTCGCAAGTACATTACAATATTTCAAAGTAGCCGTTGCATAGAACAGTCCGTCACGCTACGGAAGCTGGCGAGTTATCGAGAAGATATCGAAAGTGTACATTGTGGCGCTTTTTTACTTGGCGCGTCCGGAACAAGTTGTGATGAAGCAAAAAATGAAGCGACCTCATTTCCCTGCGCCAAAAGGTTAATAAAAGTCGCTTGACAAATTTATGAGCTAAACGCTATACTAGTAGCGTGTAACTGCATTTCACAAGTCATAACGGTTCTGTTTAAACCCTTATGGCGCAAGGTCGTTGTATGTCGGCTAAACATTCAGCGCCTGTGGATGCGCATTCAATTTTTGCTTACTTCGCCATAATACCATATTATGACTTAGAAATCAAGCAAAAATTTTCCAGCCGCCTGTGAGGGCGGTTTTTTTGTGCTTTTTCATCTGGGAAAAACTAAAAATTAAGGGATATATTGACATGTGAAGGATGCAAGGGTATAATATGAATATATTGTTAATAAGAGGAGAATCCTTTATGAGATGTGCCCTTCATCCTGATCGTGAAGCAACTGGCATATGTGTTGATTGTGGCAAAGCATTATGTCAAGAGTGCTCCAATAAGTTTAAGCCTGTTTTATGCCCTGACTGTGCAGAAGCAAGAAATAAGCAGGAACTCAAAAAAGTAGTTACAGTTCTATGTATCAGCATCATATTTTTTATTATTGCATGGAATATTGAAGGATCTTCTAGCTTTTCGTTATACAATAGATATATGGCGCTTCGGGTCCTTGCAGCTTTATTTATTGCAGGGGTACCGTGGGGATGGATTACTTTAAATAAATTGACC
This sequence comes from Ruminococcaceae bacterium UBA4871, assembly GCA_002399445.1. Taxonomy (GTDB): domain Bacteria; phylum Bacillota; class Clostridia; order Oscillospirales; family Acutalibacteraceae; genus Caproicibacterium. The sequence goes on from DHDR01000032.1 coordinate 93,085, forward strand.
CCAAATGTATTTTTAGTTCTTCCTGGTATAGGGTGGATCATGTATTTTATTACAAAACTAATTCTGTCGTTTATTATCGGGATCTTTGCAATGATTATCAAAAACATTTATTACATTTATAAATTAGTTAAATATGTAAAAACAGAGAAATACATAAAAAGTCATCTTTAAAGCTGATTTGAGCTCTGTGGAAAATGCTACTATTCATTTTGGAAGGATAAGTACGACAATTTGTCGTACTTATCGAGCAGAAGGATATGAATGATTTCTGGAGACTTACATATAATAAAATACAGTATTTTATATTGCAAGCTCAAAAGCTTGACTTTTATTGTACTTGTGGTATATTATAGCTGTAATGAAAAGCGTTTCGCGGCTTTGACGGCGACTCATTTATGAAAAGTGCTTCGCGACTTTAACGGCGACTCATTTATGAAAAGCGCTTCGCGACTTTAACGGCGACTTGTAATGTGAAATAGGGGAAGGCGAATAATCGCCTTCCCCTATTTCTTAGGAGGGAAAAAATGGACCCTTTACTATTGGACTTTTTCACGGTTGATTACTCATATGTACAATATCTTCAAAAAGCAGAACAGAATAAAAGGGGATTTACCCATGTTCCCAATATGAATTACGGGAAAAACAGGAAGGATAAACTCCTTTGTGGAATTATATTGCATATCAATCATGTCAACTATTACGCTCCTATCTCTTCCTATAAAATTAAAAAGCCTGACAATTTGCTGATTCGAGCTAAAAATGGTTTGGTAACCAGTTCATTGCGTTTTAATTATATGTTTCCTGATCCTCAAAGCTGTATCTGTACGTTTGTGATTAATAACATAACTGATCGCGCTTATAAGAGACTCGTTAAACAGGAATGGAATTTTTGCAATTCCAACCGGGAGCATATTTATGCTTTAGCAGAACGTACATATCGGCGTGTCTTACTTGGCAAAAATAAGGGACTTGTTGCCAATAGCTGCGATTTTTTATTTCTAGTAGAGCAGAAGTGCCGGGAATACAAAAAGATGCATAGCTTACAACATCCACTCAGTTTAGACGAGCAGCTAATGGCAGCGAAGAAAGAGGCCGAGCAGCAGAATGCGAACCGTGTGATTCCAGTGCAAGGAGATATTCAAGAACCAGAAAAATAGGTACGACAAATTGTCCAATTTATGATTTTCTAGTGTTTTTTAAAAGTATTGACATATTTATAGCTCCAGTGTATTATAATAGTAACAAGGCAGACACAGTCTGCCTGGTGGGCTGACACCTAAAATCCGAAAGTTTAGCCGGACGAATGTGCCGGACTGTTGGCAGGCAACGTAATAAACCTGAAGCCTTGCCGGACGAATGTGCCGGACTGTTGGCGGACAACATGATAAATCAGCCACAAAGGGAGAGCATGTTGCACTGCGGTGCTTCTGCTCTTCCTTTAAATTATTTGTGGGGAAAGAATGAAAAATAAATATATATTAAGTGAAATATACAAAAATGCAATCGAGTATCATAAGAATCTTGAAGGAAAAAATGTATTATTTGCTTATGGTTCGCAGACGCATACGGATTTCATTGAAACATTGTTTCTGAGTAAACATTTTTTGCATTTAACGGGTGTTAAATTAGTAAATGGAATGGGAGCAAAACTGTTTTATAAACGTTGTTTACATAATCAGATAAGTCCTAAAGATTTTCAAGTGGATTCTACAGTAAAACTAAAGCTTGATGTACTTCCACAGGTAATGAAAATTTACAGGAATGCGAAAATGTGTGGTGACTTTGATGGAAACAGGCTAAAGCCGCGTACAGAAAAAATTATTGGGAATATAACGGTGTCACTAGGTTTTATAAAAGATGGTGATTATTATGTACCGAATACTGTTCTAGAGGAAGACATACGCAATGTTACCATACATCCTCAGCAACGCGTTTTAGCAGTTTTTAGGAAGTCAGTAAAGCAAGAAAAATATACAGAATTATGTTATACAGCGAGGGGTATAACAAGGGAAACCCTTATACTACCCAATAAAATTGCTGTCAAACTGGCTGCACCTGGTCTTGGTACAGCCATGCTGCATCAGAAGCCTAAACCTGAAAAAGGGATGATTGGTCCCGAAAAATTAAGTGATAGAATCATTCAGGCAAGGCAACAGGCTCAGAAATGTAATGCCAAATGCGATAAGTTACTTACACAGAATCGTACAGAGTTGGAGAGATAGGTACGACAATTTGTCGCACCTATTATGCATTGATTATAAATCATTACATAAAAAGCTCGCTGGTTTTCCATCTAACCAGTGAGCTTTTTAATGCGGCCATTATATCAGCAGTGCTGAAGCTGTTCAATGATTTTTTGCAAATTAGAAATCATCTGTGCTTGCTGGCTTACTAATACTGTCAAAGGTTCGTTAGATGGCTCTGTTTGCATTCTATCGCATTTATCAACTTGCTCTCGCAGAAAGTTCACATCAGGGGAGCAGTATTGCTTTATTGTGAATGCAACATCTGTGTGACCAAGAATTTGTGACAGCGCCTTCACGTTCATACCATTTTCGAGAGAACGAGTAGCAAAGGTATGCCGATATACGTGGGTAGTAATAAAAGGAATTCCAGTCAATCGCCGTAGCCGAAGATAAAGTTTTTCCAAAGATGACATAGAAATTGGACTTCCAGTTGAACAATGAAATATACTATTATCAAAATGACTCTTGCATTGCGATAATAGAATTTGCTGAGCTTCTTTGCAAAGAGGTACAGGGCGTATGCCTGCTTTAGTTTTGCTTTTGCGAACGTATATAATTTGCTGATTTGCGTTGTAATCGCTCCATTTTAAATTACAGAGTTCTTCTGCGCGCAAACCGGTTCGTAAAAAGAAAACTGTTATGTGTCCTAAAAGAGTTTTATGTGCAGCTTCCTCAACAATTTTTTGTTCTGTCCGAGTGAATGCACGAACTTTCTTTTGCGAAGCTTTTTTGGGAATGTATAATTTTCCAATTGAACAAATTTTCAGTGATGGTATTTTGCTAGCAACTTCAAAAGATTTGTGGAATACTACACGGATATCATTTAAGGTAGACTTTGCATAAGTATTGGCTAGGCTATTAAGGATATTTTGCGCATACAAGCTTGTAAATTCACTCAGTGGCATTTCCTGCAACTCCGGTTGATGATGTTCTAATTCTTTAATTGCATTGTTGTAGCAAGAATACGTTTTTACGGCTAAATTTGGCTTTACGTAAATTTCACACCATTTTTTCATCCAACTAAGTACAGTCTCATTTTTCATATGTAATTCCTCCAAATTTATAATTTCTTCCTTACGGTAAAAATTTAAATAATAGATGTCAAATTTTAGAAGAAAATGTATAATTAAAAGAGACGCATAATGAATGAAGTTACTTCTTTGGTAAAAAAATAATTTATGCGTAAAAAAGGAAGCAAGGGCTGCCACCCTTGCTTCCTTAGCTTTATGTGAATGCATTTTAATTGCGACAATTCTTATTAAGCCTTTCTTACACCCTGAATATGCAAAAAGCGGATGGCTTCATACGTATAGGTGCTTAACGACCGCATGTAGGCATCATAGGAATGCGCACAAACAAAAATCGTATTTTCCTCTATACCAGTGACAACAGGAGTGTGATAAAACTCCCTTTCATTCCTGCCAAGCTGGACGATGTCACCAATTTTAAGATTCTTTTGATCGGTTTCAATTGCGTAGGGTCCTATTCCTTTATTAGAAATGACCTGAACCCCGAAAAATGAGCCAATAGAAAAGTTAGTCACAATATGATAAAATGGGCATTGTAAAGTAAACATGAAAGATTAA
>DHDR01000028.1 GCA_002399445.1 Ruminococcaceae bacterium UBA4871
CCGGGTGTTACTGGCATCTACACCGAGATTCCGGGTGAGGGAAGTCCGGTGAAACGATTTGAGTTTAAGGTAGTGTGAATTATGGGAGCAATAGGAATTGGTACACTGATTGCGGTAATTGGTTGTTTTGTCGGCCTTGCTGGGTGGCTAAACGGCCGAGATAAAAAGATTTTAGGTGATGGCGAATGGAAAGGATCTGTAAACACAAAACTGGATGATATTAAGTCATCCGTAAGTGGTACAAACACACAGCTGGACAAGCTGGGCGGTGCTATCTCGACGCATGAAAAGCGAATTACTGAGGTTGAGTCAAGCACGAAACAGGCACATAAGCGCATTGACCGATTGGATAAAATTGTCGACGATAAAAATTAAATTTGGGGGTACGTAAAAATGAACGGAATTGTAATCATCATCACATTAGCAGTATTATTGGCCATTATTGTGGTCGGATGGCTATTATATGCATTTCAAGGCCGAGGCAAAAGTGTAAACAAGGGGTTTGAAAACGTTCAAAAGGCAGCTAACGTAGCAGACACCGTAACAGATATAGCCGCTGCCATTGCTCCTAATCAAATTACCAGTACACTGCAAAAGATTGCTGATGCCTCAAAAATTGGTGTGAACAGTGCGGAGCAGATGTATTTGAACGGCAGCATTACTGCGGATCAGCGCAGAGCAGAAGCGGAAAAGGTCCTTAAAACCGCGCTTGGCCTTGACGGCATTGCCTATGAGGGTGATGTGGCAAGCCTTGGCAACTCTGCCATGGAGGCAGCTGTACGGGCGCTGCCGAAAACTGGAATCAAAAAAGCAGCACCGGTCGCTGCACCAGCGGCGAAGACCGCCTAATCCCAAACGCTTGAGAATTTGACTATGTAATATAGCGCCCTTGACTTTCTCTATTTGAGAGGTCAGGGGCGCTATATTACATTGTAACAAGAATTGTGCTAGAATTATTTACCAGCAAGCGCTTGCAATTAAACTTTATGGAGGCTCTATTATGAGCGAAGTAGAAAAATTGCAAGAAATGTTAAACTGTATCAATGAAAACCTGATTGTTTTGGCACGTGACCAGCAGAAAATTTATATACTGCTGGAACAGATAAGCAAGGAAATTAAGAAAGAGTAATACAAGCCCTCAGTAGACAGCCGTTAGGTCGTCTGCTGAGGGCATTTTAGTTATTGTATGTGGTCTTTGCTTTGGTCGTTATTTGGTCGTTGTTTTTATATTTAACTACAAATTTTACACTCAATTACAAAAGCTATTGCACGTAAAATCGCATAAGACCGCTACTTTTTTAAATTGCCAAGGCTTGCAAAATGCAAAATGCAGAATCCGACTCCCCTCATCTCCACCAACTGCATCAAGAGTTATCGGTTTAGTAAAATTCGTGTTAGCTTTTGTGCTGACACGGATTTTTCTTTTTACGTTACTGTTGTCAATTATAATCCTGTCTATAAAAGTGTTTATCATTTCCTGCTTAACGTCATCAGACGCATTTTCAAGCTTTGCCCGGCAGCGGTGGAGATAGTTTACAATTTCCGCAGTATTGTGCTTGCTTTCAGTCTGCGGTATGGAGTCAAGCTGAAATTGGTACCTTTTCTCTTTTTCTTCAGAACCTTTATTTTGTTAGATACCTGCTGCATAGGTAAAGGGTCTGCATAATAAAGCTGCCACGTTTCATCAATTTCCTTTTGGTAATTTTTAACTTTTATTTCTAAAGATTTAACCAGATGTTGATTATCCGAATCACTATTCTGTATTTCATCCTGAACTTTTCCGGCAATTCTTATAATCATGTCTTCCTTCGTGGTACCTCTGCTAACTGAAAAAAGCATTTTCATCTCAGAATTTTTCCGGGGACTATTAATCAGATCACGTGTTTCATCGTCAAGAACAACAATATCATCATGATTGTCATGCTCATTTCGGACCTGCACATTTTGTGTGGATATTTCTTTATGTTCTGACATAAGTTCGGATACTAATATTTTAATTTTAAAATTATGGGAGTATCAGTCAGCACCATATACCGCAGAGAATTTCGGAATAATATTACCGCTGAACAATTGGCAACAACATTTGCATAGAAAGAAAGAGACAGCATGCTCTATACAGTATCGCCTTAACCTATACATTAGAATTCGATTAAAAATTTTAAAAAGTATTTACAAAATGCATTCTGTGTGATACAATATTTGAGTTGCATGGGGGTATAGCTCAGCTGGGAGAGTGCTTGACTGGCAGTCAAGAGGTCAGCGGTTCGAACCCGCTTATCTCCACCAAAGAGAATCCGCATAGGTAAGCCGTTTTTAAGGCTTTTCTATGTGGATTATTTTTTATTCATTTTCAGTTTTGATTACCTTTTGACTACTTTTGTTGTTTACTATGCCTTTTGGAACAATCAAATCATTGAATACTTCGGCGGCTGTTGTCTCTGCTCCAGCGTGCAATGGCATCTGTGGATAATGTATTCAATTTTCACTTCCTTTGCTGTGACGTCCTATTGTGGTGAAGAAATGAAGCAAATTTCCAGTTGCCTGTGAGAGTGGCTTTTTCTTTTTTCCAAAGGCTTATCTAGGCATAATTGGCCAGACAGGAAAATAATTTGCGAAAAGACAGGAATTTATAGTAATATAAAAGAAAGAAAAGACAAAAAATCCATCCAAATAAATTCTGAAATTTGATATCCATACATAGGGGATGGAAAACTGCTTTTTCAGAGGGAACCGAAAGGAGTATCAGCAGAATGAGTGAATCTTTAAAGGGGAAGAATGAGGACATAGCTGCAAAAAAATTCAGCGCTTATTTTCCCTGCTGGAAAGAGTTGACGGCTGAGCAGCAAAAATTTCTTTCATCTGCCGTTCATGAATACCGTTATCCCAAAGGGACTCTTTTGCACAGTGGTTCCAGCGACTGCATCGGGCTGCTGCTGGTGACAAGCGGACAAGTGCGGGTCTATACCGTTTCCAGTGAAGGACGGGAACTGACACTGTACCGCTTGCTGGAAAGGGACATGTGTCTTTTTTCTGCGTCCTGCATTATGCCAAGTATTCAATTTGATGTCATGGTATCTGCTGAACAGGATTCGACCGCGTTTGTCATCCCTGCTCAAATTTATCAGACTTTGATGGAGCGCTCTGCGGCTGTTGCAAACTATACAAATGAACTTATGGCTTCCCACTTTTCTGATGTGATGTGGCTGATGGACCAAATTCTCAATAAAAAGCTGGACACACGTTTGGCTGCCTTCCTGTTGGAAGAAAGTGCATTGTCGGGAAGTAACGTCGTAACGATTACGCATGAACAGATTGCCAATCATTTGGGCAGTGTGCGCGAAATGATTTCTCGGATGCTCGACTATTTCCAGAAGGAAGGGCTGGTTCGTCTGGGACGCGGAAATATCCGCTTGCTTAATCTTCCCAAGCTGACGGATCTGGCGCAAAGAAGCCTGCGCTGATTTTTTTTATTCCTTATGTAGCAAAGTTACGGAAAAGATAAAACAGACCCTGTATAATAGCCTTAACAAAACGGAAAAATGAAAGGGAGTTATTAAATGTCTGCTTTAACAATTCGTAAAGATAATTTTCAAAAAGAAGTTCTGCAGTCTGACCGTCCAGTATTGATCGATTTGTGGGCGACTTGGTGCGGACCGTGCCGGATGTTGTCTCCTGTTGTCGAGAAGATTGCGGAAGAACATCCGGAAGTAAAGGTAGGCAAGATTAATGTAGATGAAGAACCTGAACTGGCACAAAGCTTTCATGCCACAGCAATCCCGATGCTTGTCCTGCTGCGCGATGGAAAGGTAACCGCATCTTCCATTGGGCTGCAGCCAAAGGGGAAAATTGAAGAGATGCTGAAATGAGCTTTTTCAGTTTCTTTCGTGGCGGGGCGGTAAAGCCAACGGACATTCAGGATGGTGTCGTCAGCTTCCGGAAGACTGCCGGTGCAGTCCTGCTGGATGTGCGTACCCACCAAGAGTATGTTACCGGACATATTCCCGGAAGTGTCAATCTGCCGCTCAGCGATTTAGCGAAGATTCCATTTCCCAAAAGCACACCATTGTATGTGTACTGTGCAAGCGGTTCAAGAAGCAGCCGGGCAACTTCATGGCTGCAGAAACATGGGTATCACCCTGTCAATATTGGCGGTATTTATTCCTATCATGGTGACTTGAAAACTGGAGGAGAATCATGAAAACAGTAATTGTTGGCGGTGTGGCCGGCGGTGCAAGCTGTGCGGCAAGGCTGAGACGGCTGGATGAAACTGCTGAGATCATTCTGCTGGAACGCGGCGCTTATATTTCCTATGCGAACTGCGGGCTGCCCTATCATGTAGGGGGCGTGATTCGGGAACGGTCCTCTCTGCTGCTGCAGACGCCGGAACAAATGCAGCGGAAATATCATATTGATGTCCGTGTGAAAAATGAAGTAACAGCGATTAACCGCGGAAAGAAAACGGTGACCGTGAAGAAACTGGAAACAGGTGAGATGTACGAGGAGTCCTATGATAAACTGGTTTTATCAACCGGTTCTTCGCCGGTACGCCCGCCAATTCCCGGGATTGATTCACCGCGTATTCGGACACTCTGGACGGTTCCGGATGCGGATCAGATTCGAAACATGGCTTTGCAGTCCGGTTCTGGAAATGCCGCCGTCATTGGCGGCGGATTTATTGGTTTGGAAACAGCCGAAAATTTGCAGCATGCCGGACTGAAAGTTTCGATTATTGAAATGCAGAATCAGGTAATGATGCCATTGGATTTTGAAATGGCTCAGCTTCTGCATGAAAATATTTCTGAAAATGGGGTGGACCTGTATCTTGGAGACGGAGTCGATGCTTTTCAGGATACAGGCACTGGCCTTACCATTCGGCTCAAGAGTGGGCATACTGTGCAGGCGGACTTTGCCGTGCTGTCGATCGGTGTTAAGCCAAACGGTGAACTGGCAAAAGCAGCCGGCCTTCAGACAAACGCCAGAGGCGGGATTCTGGTCAATGACCATCTGGTTACCTCTGACCCGAATGTCTATGCTGTTGGAGATGTCATTGCAGTTCGGGACTTCCAGTTTGGAGACAGCACGATGATTCCATTGGCGGGGCCTGCCAACAAGCAGGGACGCATTGCCGCCAATAATCTTGCAGGATTGGAAGATACCTATTCCGGCACACAGGGTTCCTCCGTGGCAAAAGTGTTTGATTTGACAGTTGCCACGACGGGCGCCAATGAAAAAGTGCTGCGCAAACGGGGCATGCAGAAAGACAAAGATTACCGGAGTCTTCTGATTACACAGAACTCCCATGCCGGATATTATCCCGGCGCGGTGCCCATGACACTAAAACTGCTGTTTTCGATGGACGGCTCCCGAATCTTTGGGGCCCAGATTGTTGGGCGGGAAGGTGTCGATAAGCGAATTGACACAATTGGGACGACAATACGTCTCGGCGGCGGCGTGCTCGATTTGAAGCAGTTGGAGCTTGCCTATGCACCTCCGTATTCATCAGCGAAAGATCCGGTCAATATGGCGGGATTTACAGCCGAAAATGTGATAAAGGGCTTGGTCCGTTTTGCTGACTGGGATGCGCCCGAAAAAACGCCGGATGCACTTCTTCTGGATGTGCGGGAAGATGCAGAAGTGATGGCCTATTCGATTCCGGGCGCTGTCCATATTCCGCTTGGGGAGCTGCGCAGCCGCTTGAATGAGCTTGACCGGAACAAACCGATTATTGTTTTTTGTGCGATTGGTGTGCGTGCTTACAATGCGGTGCGTATCCTTATGCAGCATGATTTTCCCGATGTGCGGCTGTATCCCGGAGGCAGCCGGTTCTATCAGTCTGTTCGGTATCAACCGCAAAAAAAGCAGCCGGAGCCCGCGGAAACGCATCGCCAAGTGCCTGCTGCCGGAAAAAGTGGGAAGTTTCAGTCTATCCGCTTGGACTGCAGCGGTATGCAGTGCCCCGGTCCAATTATGAAGGTCTTTGAAACTATGAAAACCATGCAGTCCGGTGATCAGGTTGAAATTTCGGCTTCTGATCCCGGATTCATGCATGACATTGAATCTTGGTGCCGGCGTACTGGCAACACCTTACTTTCCCGTGAGAAACGGGCCAATGAATTTGTGGCCCTTGTGCAGAAAGGCATGCGGCAAGGCGCAGAGAGCACGGCGCCAGTCACGCCTGCAGCAGTCCCTGACGGGAAAACAATCATTGTCTTTTCCAACAATCTGGATAAGGTCTTAGCCAGCTTTATCATTGCCAATGGCGCGGCTGCCATGGGCCGCAAGGTAACAATGTTTTTCACTTTCTGGGGGCTGACCGTCCTTCGTAAACCGGAAAAACAGTCGGTTCAAAAATCTTTTGTGGAGTCTATGTTTGGTACGATGCTGCCGCGCGGCAGCAAAAAGCTGAAACTTTCCCAGATGAATCTCAGCGGGATGGGCACAAAAATGATGAAACGCATTATGCAAGAGAAAAATGTCAGTTCTCTGGAAGATTTGATTCAAAAAGCAATCCATAATGGTGTGAGGATTGTGGCGTGTACCATGAGCATGGATGTTATGGGCATCCACAAAGAAGAACTTATAGACGGAGTCGAATTAGGCGGTGTCGGAACTTATCTGGGCGATGCAGAAGAATCAAATGTCAATCTGTTTATTTGAAAAAACAAACATGATTTATTCATTATTTATTCATTTTTATCATGATTGGGAAAAATCAATTGAGAACAAGATGTCTCCAGCGGGAAACCGGATTTTGATGGAGGCACCTTGTCCTTTTATTTACAAAAAGCACCTGTCAAGTGAATCGTTCTGCATTTTCTGAATATTTTGTTTTGTGAGTTGGAGGACTCTGCCGAATTAGTTCTTCAGCGGAACGATTTGCAGCATTTGCCACTTCGTTAAAAATACGATATAATATGCTTGTGATGGAGAATTTCTGCCTGCAGGGAGTGAATTATGAGTACGTTATAAGTGCAATGTGGTAAAAATAAGCGAAATGTGGTAAAATATTATCTAACATGTCCAAAATAGTGCTATTCAAATCAACATAAGTTTTTCCAACATAGTAGTATAATAGAACTGAAGATGTTGGGAAGGGGGAAAATATGTTAAGTAAACGGCAAAGAACTGTTTTGCAGGTTTTAAAAGAACAGAAAGACTACATTACCATTGACCAGATTGCAAAGAAAGTAAGTTTTTCGCCCAAAACCATTCGAAATGATTTATCCCAAATTGGCCAGTTCCTTTCAGAACATCAGCTTGGGAAAATTCAGGCAAAACCGCGGAAAGGGATTCGGCTGTTTATTACAGAAGAAAAATGGGATAAACTGCAGAGCATATGGCAGCATCACGATGCTGCTGTTCCGGCAGAAGAACGAAAATGTAAAATTTGCAGAATTCTATTTCAAAACAAAACGGTCCATATGGCAGATTTGGAGAAACAACTGTATCTGGGGAGATCAGGTGTGGAGAAAGCACTGAATGACGTTCAGCCATGGCTTGAAAGCAGAAATATCAAACTTCACAAAGTGCGAGGAAAAGGGCTTCAAATTGAATGTTCAGAGTTTTCCAAAAGATTGGCTTATTTGGACTTATATACACAAAGTCAGGCAAACAAAAATCTGGGTAAAGGAATCATGACCGGTTCCAACTCCTTAGATGAAATCGCGCTGTATTTTAACGGCTTTAATGCGGACGGCGTTGTCTGCAGCTTGAATGAAACAGAAAAAAAATATGGATTTCACTTTGAATATCACGCTGGACAGCAGCTTTTTTTTTACTTTCCGCTATCCTTACTCAGTGCAGAGCAGGTGTCATGATTCATGATGGTTTTCAGAGGGATAACTCTGCATTTAACCGAAAGATTGCCGATGATTTAACTGCACGGCTTGAAAAAAGGTATATCACTTCTATTCCGAAAGAGGAACAGGAGTACCTTCAGCTTTGCATCAGTATTTCTGAAATTCAGAATTTTACCGATCCGTCCAGTCGGCAGACCTGTGAAACGGAGGAAAGTGATCTTTTCGAACTGGTTAAAAGGTATATTGCGATAGTCAGCAAAATGACAGGCATTAATCTCCAAACGGACAGGCCATTGTGCGATGATTTATTTTTATACTTGCGATCAGCTGTAAGGCGGCTCCAGTATGGAATCCTGATGCCAAATCCCCTTTTGCCGCAGGTGAAAGCAGAATACCCGAACCTTTTTACAGTTGCTTGGTCTGCCAGTGTCCTGATTGAAGAGGAAATGCATGTGGAAGTCAGTGAAAATGAAGTCGGATTTCTTACCATTTATATTGCAGGAGCCGTGGAACGGGCCAATTCAACCGTGCAGGCTTGTATCCTCTGTAATTATGGCGTAGGGGTATCCCAGCTCCTGAAGGCGCAGATTGAACGCTCTATTCCGAATCTGTCTGTTTCGGCCGTTGCTACTTTTCAGGATGCCGAAAAAGTGCGGAACAACGGCTGTGATTTTGTGATTACGCCGGAAGAGATTGGGCAGACATTCGGCGGCAAAGATGTCGTGACAGTCAATAATTTTCTGATTCCGTATGATATCAAAAAAATCAAAGAAAAAATATTTGAGATTCGCAGGAAGAAAATCAGCCGAGCTGCTCAAGAAGATGATTACCATCATATTCAGTTGTTTGACAGCAATTTCATACAGTTTCCCGATTCCGCCTTTCGGAAAGAGGACTTGCTGGAAGAAATGTGCCGTTCTTTGGAACATATGGGCTATATATCTTCAGAATTTTTTCGGTCAGTGCAGAAACGGGAAAAAGCAGCATCCACGTATATTGGGAAAGGAGTTGCCATCCCGCATGGCTCAACAAAGTTTGTTGAGCGGCCGATTATTTCAGTTGCAATTTTGAAAGAACCAATCCTCTGGAATGATGGTGAACTGGCTGATTTCATTTTTCTTCTGGCACTCAAACCTAATCATACATTTTCCATTCAATCGCAAGTGATGAAATTTTACACGGTGCTTTCCAGCTTGATGGATAATGACAGAAAGCTCAATGATGCCAAAAACATTAAAAGCAAGACGGAATTTGCTGATTATATGAATCGACTGACCCAGTGAAGCAGTCGGCAATAGGTTTCAAAGTAAATTGGGAGGAGACAAATATGAAGATTAAAGATTTGTTGTCAAAGGAAAACATCTTTTTTGGCGTTCAGGTGCCGGGAAATGATAAGAAGCATGCCCTAAAAGAAATTAGTAAATTATGTGCAAAGTGCAGTAATCTGTCAGAACATACCCTGTACAAAACATTTTTGGGACGTGAAAAAGTGGAATCAACAGGATTCGGCAGCGGAGTGGCGATTCCTCATGCAAAGCTGGATCGCCTGAAAGAGCCGTTTATTGCAATCGTACATTTTGCAGAACCCGTCAATTGGGATTCCATTGACGGAAAGCCGGTTGAAGTCGCAATTGCCTTGGTCATGCCGACGGTCGATAAAGATAACACGCACTTACAGGTCCTGTCTTATTTTTCAAGAAAGCTGGTGGATGAGTCTTTTATTGACCGCTTGCTGAAAGCAGAAGATAAGGACCAAATGTATCAGTGCGTTCTGGAAGAGATGGGGGAAGATTAATTGAAAATTGTCGGCGTAACGAAGTGTCCGGTCGGAATCGCCTATACCTATTTAGCAGCAGAAAAGCTGAAGCAGGCCGGCGAAAAATTGGGCCATGAGATAAAAATCGAAGCACAGGGTGCGCTGGGCATGGAAACTCCGCTGACAATGGAAGACATCCAACAGGCAGATTATGTTATCCTTGCGGCCGATACGGCTGTTGCGGGAAAAGATCGGTTTGCTGGGAAAAAAGTGCTGGAGGTTTCCCTCCAAGCTATCATAAAAAATGCAGCCGGCGTTTTCAATTCGCTGGCAGGGTGTGCCAAAATGATGAAATAACCGACTGCTTTATCCGGCAGCGAAGGAGCAGGCGGGAGTGCTAAAGACGGCAGGAAAGTGATTGATCAATCCGCTTTTGCTGAAGAGCGGGACAATCATGAAAACAATAGAAAATAAGTAATTATTATTTTATAAAATTAATTGAAAGAAAGGACTTTTACTATGCAGAAATATACTTATACGATTAAGGATGAGGAAGGTCTCCATGCGCGTCCGGCAGGTTTGCTTGTTAAATGTGCACAGAAGTGCAGTTCCAAGGTGACCATTGAATGCAAAGGTCATTCTGCAGATGCCAAACGCCTTTTTGCCGTTATGGGTTTGGGCGCCGGCAAGAATGACCAGCTGACTTTTTCTATCGAAGGACCGAAAGAAGATACAGACTGTGCCACACTCAAGAGTTTCTGTACAGCACATTTATGAAGTTGGTGAGAATATGGTTAAAATACATGGGATTGGTGCATCTGACGGAATTATCATGGGACAACTGGTGCTGTATCAGCCGGGTCAAGTGAAGGTTGAAAAGTATGCAGTTGAAGATGCAGAGAGTGAAATTCAACGTTTAAAAGAAGCACAGAAAGAGGCTGTTAATTCCCTAAATAAAGTTTACCTGCAATCTTTGAAGCGTTTAGGGGAAAAAGACTCGATGATTTTCCAGATTCACATGATGATGCTGCAGGATGAAGATTATACAAATTCCATCCTGGATAAAATCAGGCAGGAAAACGTGAATGCGGAATATGCAGTTCAGGAAACTGGGAAAGAATTTGCAGAGCGTTTCGCTCAAATGGATTCGGAATATATGCGGGGGCGAAAAGCTGATGTCATTGATATTTCCCGCCGCTTAATTCAATGTTTAGCACAGAAGGATGGAACAAAGTTCTGCCTAGATGAACCTTCGATTATTGCTGCTGACGATTTGACTCCCAGTGAGACAATGCAGCTTGAGAAATCGAAAGTTCTGGCAATCCTTACACGCAATGGTTCCCGCACGGCACATTCCGCCATTTTGTCTCGCACAATGGGTATCCCGTCTGTGGTGAACCTTGGAGATGATTTTCAAAAGCTGCGGGATGGAATGAATGTCATTGTGAATGGTACTTCCGGAGATGTGCTTTTGGAGCCGGATGAGGCTGCACAGAATACCTATCAGCAATCGCGCGAGGAATATGTTCGGAACCGAAATGAATTAAAGCAATTGCTCGGGAAGAAAATCGTCACCCGCGACGGCAGGGTCATGTCTGTAAATGCAAATATTGGTCGTCCAACAGATGCAGAAGCTGCGCTGGAAAATGGAGCAGATGGAATCGGATTATTCCGCAGCGAATTTTTGTACATGGAGCGTGATTCGCTGCCATCAGAGGATGAACAGTTCCATGCCTATCAACAGGTACTTCAAAAAATGGGGGATAAACCGGTTATTATCCGCACATTTGATATTGGTGCGGATAAACAGCTTCCTTATTTGGATTTACCCCAAGAACAGAATCCGGCTTTAGGTTATCGTGCAATTCGTATCTGCTTGGACCGGACAGAGCTTTTTAAGACACAGTTAAGGGCATTGTTCCGCGCTTCTGCATTTGGAAATTTGAAGATTATGTTCCCAATGATTATTTCCGTTGAAGAAGTGCGAAAAGCAAAAGCTATGATTGAGGAAGTAAAAGCGGAACTTT
This sequence comes from Ruminococcaceae bacterium UBA4871, assembly GCA_002399445.1. Lineage (GTDB taxonomy): Bacteria > Bacillota > Clostridia > Oscillospirales > Acutalibacteraceae > Caproicibacterium. Next base: position 11,583 of record DHDR01000028.1, read on the forward strand.
CCAAAGAAAAAATTGCGTTTGCACCGGATGTCAAGATTGGTATTATGGTGGAAACACCAGCGGCAGCCGTTTTGAGTGATGAACTGGCAAAAGAATGTGATTTCTTCAGTGTGGGTACGAATGATTTAACCCAATATACTTTGGCAGCTGACCGAACCAATGGAAAAATTGCAGGAATCTATAATCAGCGGCATCCTGCTGTGTTAAAATTTTTGGAAATGACGGCAAAGAATGCGCACGCAGCAGGTATTCCGTTTGGGATTTGTGGAGAATCAGCTGCAGACCCGGAATTGACCAGCTTTTATCTGAAAATCGGGGTAGATGAATTGTCTGTTGCACCGCCATCCATATTAGGGCTGAAGAAACGTGCTCTGACGATGATTTAGGGTATCAGTGACCGGCGCTCTCTTTTGATAAGGCTGTTTGATGTTTGAAGTTAAGTATCTGAAGGCGTATCTCCTCATGAATTATGTTTCATGAGTGGATTCGCCTTTGTTTGTGTTTGGTGCAGTACTGCTTTAAAATATGGGTAAGTTCAAACAAGGTTTTGGGTTGTAGTTTTATTTTTCAAATGCTACAATAATAAAAATGTATGAAATCAAAAGACAGGAGAAACGAATGCGTTCAAATTCACATCATGAAGCCGAGCGTCAGGGGACAAAGGACATGACTTCTGGAAATCCTAAAACCCTAATACTTGGTTTTGCAGTCCCTATTTGTTTAAGCCAGTTATTTCAGCAGTTATATAATACGACAGATTCTGTCATTGTCGGAAATTATCTCGGGAAGAGTGCATTGGCAGCGGTTAGTTCTTCCGGTACATTGATTTTCTTGCTTGTCAGTTTTTTCACAGGAACCGCTATGGGTGCCGGCGTTGCCATTTCAAAATATTTTGGTGCCGGTGATTATGACAAAATGTCACAGGCTATACATACAAATGTTGCTTTCGGACTCATTGCAGGGGTTATTTTATCCGTGTTTGGCGTTTGGGCAACACCGGAAATTTTGCGATGGATGGATACAGATCCGTCAGTCCTGCCGCAATCAATCCTTTATTTCCGGTATTATTTTTGTGGTGCACTGGCCATTATTATGTACAATATTTTTACCAGCATCATGACTGCGGTAGGGGACAGCAAAAGGCCCCTTTATTATTTGATTTTTTCCTCCGTTTGCAATGTCTTGTTGGATTTGCTGTTTATTCTGGGATTCCATTTTGGTGTTGAATCCGCTGCAGTGGCAACGACAATTTCACAGGCGGTCAGTGCGGTTTTATGTCTGATACACCTGACGAAGAAAGGAACTGTCTATCAAATATCCCTGCATAAGATTCGATTTCATAAAGAAATGCTGCAGGAAATTATTCGATATGGGTTGCCAACAGGCGTCCAGAACTCTGTAATAGGGTTTGCCAATGTAATTGTTCAAACAAATATCAACTCCTTTGGCGAAAATGCAATGGCAGGATATGGATCCTATACAAAAATTGAAGGATTCGCATTTTTACCGATTACTTGTTTTGCAATGGCTCTTTCCACTTTTGTAAGCCAGAATTTAGGAGCAGGGAAACACGAACGTGCCCAGGAAGGTGCTAAGTTCGGAATTATAGCTTCCACCAGTTTAGCGGAAGTTATCGGTATCCTTATTTTCTGCGGTGCGCCTTTCTTGGTTGGTTTATTTAATCACGATGCAAACGTTATGGCATATGGCACACTGCAGGCACGGACAGAAGCGCTGTTCTTCTTCTTACTTGCTTTTTCTCACTGTATCGCGGGTATTTGCCGAGGCGCTGGAAAGGCAGTTGTGCCGATGCTGATTATGTTCGGTATCTGGTGTGTGTTCCGAATCCTTTATATCTCGATTGCAATGCAGATTTCGCACAACATTCAGCTGATTTTTTGGGCATATCCGATTACTTGGACAATTAGCTCTATTTTATATTTAATTTACTATAAAAAATCAGATTGGGTATATGGATTTGATTGAATCTTGGACTTGACTCAATACCAACTTTGCGATATAATAAACTAGTTCTGCAAAATAAAGAGTTTTGCTACTGTGGCTCAGTTGGTAGAGCAGCTGATTCGTAATCAGCAGGTCGGCAGTTCGAGTCTGCCCAGTAGCTCCAAGCAAAAACCGCATGGTTAAGCCGTTTTTTAGGCTTGTACATGCGGCACTTTTTTACTCATTTTTGGTTTTGACTACCTTTTGACTACTTTTGCTTTTCTGACTACTAAAATATGCTGTAATTTTATCCGCACTTTTAGCAACATCCTGCTCCCCAATGTGGGTATAAACTTCGGCAGCCATGCGAATATCAGAATGGCCTAGCAGATATTGTGCTGTTTTCAAGTCCACCCCAGCACGGTATAGACTGGTTGCATATGAATGGCGTAGCATGTGCGCATGAATGCCCGGAACTACCAGTGTCACTTTGCTCCACAGATGGCGAAAGCTTATAAAGGATATCATACCCCCATTTGCGGCTGGCACAATGTATAAGCTGTTACGTTTGGCAGTATTGAGGATAGAAGCTAACTGAGGCGGTACCGGTATAGTACGATGTGAGGCACGACTTTTTAAAGATTGGTCGGGATCAGCTTGATTATTATCAGGAAAAGTAATGGATCTGTTAACTGTCAATTTATCGTCTGCAATGTCGCCCCATTGCAGTCCCAGTATTTCTTCACGGCGCAGGCCAGCATAAATTCCAAGTGCACAGACAGTAAGCGCTCTGCCATCCAGATGGGATAACAAAAGTTCCTGTTCATCATCGGTAAGATACCTCTTTTTTGCTGGCACATTATGCTTTGTTATTTTTATGCCATCGCAAGGATTGCTAATAATCATGTGGTTTAATCGCGCTGATTCAAATAGTTGAGAGCAGGTAAGCAATGCTTTGTGTTGCAAGCTTTCTGATTTATCTGCGCAGGACCGTATCAACTTCTGAATATGGACAGGCTTCACATTGCGAAGTTCTATGCTTCCAATAGTGCCCATGACGTGGGTATTATAAGCGGTGTGGTACATTCTCATGGTTGAGCCTTTTAGCCCTGTTTTATACGTTTCTAACCATGTCTTAGCCCATTCGCCAACCAGCGTATGGTCGTTAACAGTCAATCCTTGCCTGTCAGCATCACGCAGTGCGTCCTCAGCGGCCTTTAGCGCTGCAATTGACTTGCCTGCCGCCTTACACGATTTTTTTGGTTCCATCTGATAAAGTGATTTTGCGCTGATACCGTCCGTCTGCGCGCTTTGTCAATTTTGCCATGCCGTCCTCCTAAAAAAATTCGCCCTGTCAAAGTGCAAGGCAACAGTCAGTTGCTTTACTCTATTTCTGCGCTTGAAGCATATCTTTCAGCGCAGTTTGCAGTGTCTGCGAAAAGTTGATGTTGTTTTTTTCAGCCAGAGCATTCAGCCACGCGGGGATGGTAAGTGTTTTTTTGACGCTGGTTGTCTGTACCTGATTGCGCACCAGCGGCATATACACGGAGATGAGGGTAGGAACCTGATTCTTTTCCAAGTGAATATGATTAATTGGAGTAGGGGCGGGAATTGTTTCTCCATCCTGCTCCATACCGAACAGATGCAGCCCCAATGCTTCCTGTGCGTTGTGCAGTGCTTCATCGTGTGTCTGCGCGCAGGGCAGACAGCCGGGCAGATCAGGGAATTCGATAGATATGCCATCATCTGCAAAAGTAAGGATGGCAATAAATGAATAAGTGTCTTTCATGAGAAATAACTCCTTTCAAAGGGTGGCAGAAAAGGGAATCACAGAAGTGTGATTCCTGCCTGCCTTGCTATGCTTCTTGCGGTTTTAATTGGTACATCTTTTACCGGATGTGTGATTGTGACCAATCCGGATTTTGTGGGGTGTTTGAACTGGTGATGGTCGCCTACACAGCGGACTTCATACCATCCGTCTGCTGTTATCAGCTTTATCAGTTCCCGCGAAGAATAGCTTTTCGTTTTTATCATCCCCTTTTGATACTGCTATTATAGTGCGTATATTAATACGTGTCAATACAAAATTACAAAGAATTTTAAAAATTGCAAAAAAGTCCCGGCCAGTTAAGGTCGGGAAAAATTCACAATGCTTACGCTTGCGGAGTAGTCGGATTAGATGGCGTGTTAGGTTTGCTATAATCCTGCTTGAAAATAGAAATTAAAAATATGACAGCAAAAATCAAGCTAAGTACGCCCCAGACAAGCAAGTCTTTATACATTCCTGTAGACGCCCCGATTGCGGACAAACCAGCAATTGCATAGATGATAGTTGCTGCAATTGCACCGCCTTTAGAGTTGCGAGCCGCAATACCGACGATACCAGCAACGATCATTAGAATGGCCACAAGCGTTCCAACGCTTCCGCTTGTGTCGGTTCCTCCGTTCAGTGCGGAACCAACATTAGCAGCACATGACTGAAACAGCATTACTAATGATAAAACAATAGATACAATGCCAATTACAAGTTTTGACGTTTTCACTTTTTGTTTTCCTCCAAAATTTAATTATTTTAAGTTCAATGTAGTTGAAATTTTGTTATTTCCCAATGAAGCAATATCAGATACATCAACTTGAATTTTATTTTCTTTGCCCGTGAGAACGAAAGCACTGGTAAATTCCAATGACTTTCCCGGCTGAATATTTTTATCCTCGTTGTCTGCTAAAGAATCTCCGTTTAGAGTAGTATTTTCGAGTTGGACCCCATCTTGATAAACCGTTATCGACAGTGCACCCATAGCAGAATTAGCTTTTTTGCTGTTGTTAGTCCATTTAATTTTAACAGCAGCAGCTTTTTTGTTATCGTAATCCTGCCCGGTCTTAACTGATTCAATAGAAATACCATAATTCTACAGTCAAGTGTTATGCGTATAAATTCTAAACAAAAATTAGCAAAGTCCCAATATTGGGACACTGCTCGAAATAAAAGAACATTTTTTCGACTTTATATTGCAATTGCAAAACCAGCGTTCTATAATTAAGGACATGGAATTTCATGGGAATATATAAAGAAAGGAAAATGAAATGATTGTACCAAAAAATGTACAATAATTGACACGAAGAATTAATTCCCGTGCCAAACCTAAACGGACAATTCGAGCATTAAGGAACCTCTGATTTAAATGAGCTCTACCCAAAAGGAAAGGATTCTGGTAGAATAGAAGCATTAAGAGACAGGTGGTGTGGAGAAATGAAAAAGCAGCAAACTTTTACGGATATTGAATATAGCTGCAGGAAGAAGAAAACGCGGCGGGAAGAGTTTCTGGAAACCATGGACGAAATCATTCCGTGGGACGAGTGGGTGGGCATCATTGCACCATATTATCCCAGCGGAAAACGAGGACGTCCGCCCATGGGCATAGAACGGATGCTGCGGATGTATCCTTGCTGCAGATCTGGTTCAATCTCTCTGACCCAGCCACTGAGGATGCAATATAATTGAGTCAAGGCGTTCTATAATTCTTTTCTGATTTTTAAAGTGAAAAGATATAGCAAGGAATAACAGTCCAAATAATGCTGCAGCAATCCATATGGATAACATAATTGTAGTATTAAATGTGGTAACAGCATCACTTGTATATGAGTTTCCCGTAATGTTGGTATAAGTCTGAGATGGGGATATAATAGAGCGGTAAGCATTTCCACAAACGATGCCAGCAATAAATCCCAAGGCGAATATAATGATTGAAATTACAAGAAATAACTTTTCATGGCTGCTTTCTTTATGCTGAGCAGGATATGGATATTCAGAATATGGTTGCCTTTTGCCTCTAGTGGTAACTTCACTACCTGGTAGCGTTATGTGGTCATTCAACATAATATTTCCCTTCCTAAATTTCAATAGACACATTATACCATATTAAGGGAAAAAGTAAACGCCATAGTTGATTTTTATTAAGCATAGTGCTATAATTAAATTATAAAAATTTTATAATTCGAAATGAGCCAAAAAGGCCGATGAACTGTATTTTTGCAGTTTGTCGGCCTTTTTTTATTTCTGTTCGGGGTGAGTATATGAATATTTCAAAAGGGTTTTATAAGATAAATGGAATAAAGATTGCCACACCTGAATCATGTACTTATTCGTTGATTGATGAATCATCTGAACAATCAGGACGTAATCCGCACACAGGTACGAACTACAAAGACATTGTGACACAGAAGCGAAAGCTCGTGTGCCGCTGGAATGCGATCCCTGTCCATGACGCATACGTTCTTGCGCAGAATATGAAAATGCGCGGTGCGGATATTCGGGTAACATATTTTGATATTGCTGATTTCAAGTGGGAAACCCGGACATTTTACACCGGAGATTTTTCATGTTCTTACCTCAGTCCATGGGTGGGGCAGGAAAAATTTGTTGGTGACATTTCCTGTGATTTCATTGAAAAGTAAGGTGATTTTAAATGCTGAATGTATCTGATATTTATAAAATGCTGCTCAAAAGTGATGCCGGCCGGTGCAAATGGTACGCAAAAGCTGACTTAACGCTGGCAGACGGTACTGTACTTGAACTAAAAAACAATGATTTTTGGGACAGCGTGTTTTCATTTTCCGATGCTGTGACAAAGTCAGGGGAGTATGCGCCGGGTGCCGCTATTACAGAAACGCTTTCTGCAACGCTCAATAACATGGTAGGAAAGTATGACGGCATGAAGTTTCAGGGCGCAAAAATGGTGCCTTACGTTGGTTTGGTAGTTAAGGCTGACTGGACAGGCGATACAGTCGAATGGCTGAAACGTGGGGAATTTAACGTCACAGATTACAAGCTGTCAGACGACCGGACGCAAATTACAATTACTGCGTCTGATAACCTGTCCAAAGCGGATAAGCAGTACAGCAGCGATTTGACATATCCGGCCACACTGCTTGAAATTTTGCAGGATGCCTGCGGCCAGCGCGGCATTACACTGGCAACAACAGATTTTCCAAACAGCAGTTATCAGATCTTTCGCGCCATTGATACCAGTTCTACTACCTTTCATGATGTCATCGGTTACGTGGCCGGTATGGCCGGATGCTATGCGCGCTGCAATGCGGACGGTGCATTGGAACTGAAGTGGTTTGACCTTTCGGCCACTCCGATTGAAACGCACAACATCAGCAAATACGCGCCGGACACGGATGCAATTACTGTAACTGGTATCAAGATAGACAGTAAGAATGTTGACGCAAAGTCCGGCACAGACGGTTATGTGATTACGCTGAAAGACTCCGACAACAAGCTGCTGCAGGCGGCAATTTACCAGCAGGTTATTTGTGACGAGTGGGCTGTGAATATCAATTCGGCTATCAAAAGCAGGGACACGGATGTACCTGCAAAGCTGGCTGCCGTTAAGTCGGAACTCGACGAACTGCAAAACTATAATAGCCGGTACGGTGGCAGCTATAATCCCACAGATGCAGAGCGCAAGTCCTATGTGGCGCTGGCACAGCAGTACAGCACAGATGTAAAATCCTGTATCAATTATTTAAAGGGCAGTGCCACAACCATTGCAGCCGCCGCCTTTGAGCCAAAACAGGATTTGCCGGACGGCCTGACAAAATACATTACCGGCTACTATGAAGGCAGGCAAACCAGCATGACAACGGAGCTATCCGACCTGACCGCAAATCTGGACTACATCACAAAAAAGACAGACAAGGGCGGCAGTATAAGTGCTTGGACTTCTCTTTCCGAAGCAGTAGAGCCTGCCTTGTATAACGATCTTGTCTATATGCAGCCGGATGGCTGTTTTGCAGGCATTGACGCAGCAAAAATTGAATATCAGGGTAAAATCCTGACTTCTGCTGATTTTGGTGATTTGTCCGGCAGACTGGTTTCAGTTCGGCAGCAGCGAGATACGGCGAATGTGCAGCAGATTGTGGACGGTATCGCGCCGCATATCGTCGGGAATACTTTCACGCCGTACAGCGCAACGGTGTACAGCAACCCAGCGTTGGAAGCAGGCGACATGGTGGATATTGACGGTCACAAGTCAATTATTACGAACCTGTCCTATAAGCTGAACAGTGCGGAAACGCTTTCCTGCGAAGCAAAGTCGCAGGCAGAGAACGAATCGGATTTTTATAGTGAATCTAAAAAACTGTGGGACGAACTGCAGGCGCTGAACACGAAATCGGAAGAACTGCGGATCAAGATTCAAAAACTGGCGGATGGACTGGAAAGTACGGTGTCGCGCGGTGACGAAATGAGCGACATCAAGCAGCTATACAATTCTATAGATTTATCAGTAACAAACATGGAGAACAAGACGAGTTCTGAAATCAAGCAGACTGCCGATTCTATTACCACATCTGTAAATGATCAAGTTGGAGGGCTGCAAAGCCAAATCAATCAACAGGCATCGCAAATCGAATCGAAAGTATCCCAAACCGAATTGAACAGTACGGTAAGCACTGCGATTCGGCAGTCCCCAAACGACGTTGTGTTTGCGTTCAACAATCAAAGTTCGAGTCAGTCTTTAAAGTTAGATGGAAATGGAACCTACTTTTATTCCAATGGTTCCGGAATCGGTCACATGGGAGTTACTTACAATTCCACTCTTGGCCAATACGGAATCTGTATTCAGCCCGCAAATGGGCAAGGCACTTATTTTATGCCAGAATCCGATTACGCGTTAATGTGCTTAGGCCGTATTAAAGCATCAGAGTTAGCGGCAGATGGCATGATTTCAACCCCCGGCATGATTTCAGCAGGCGGTTTTAAGACGGCACAGGGAGATGTTGGAAAAACTGAGGATATGACACTAAAAGATTTAGACGGAGTAAATTATCATCTAACTTTTAAAGACGGATTATTATGTAAATCCTATTATTGAGGTGAGGAAATGGCAGGAACCGAAACGCCTGAATATCAGGTAAACGTATCGCAGGAGAATCTAATTAATCAATTCGCGGTGCAGGGCGAAGAAGACAGCCGCATATTGACACTTCACCTTGTAGAAAATGTTGAAACACAAAATGCGCTGGAACAGACCGAGATCCGGCAGAAGCCGCTTGACCTGACCGGATGCACGGCACGGCTATATGTGAAAAAGCCAGACGGAAACGCAACATTCACAGATGGCTCGATTGTAGACACTGGTGCAAGCGGAACGCAGAATACCGTGACGTTCACAATTACACAGCAGACACTTGCAGCAGCGGGGGATGCGCATTGTACGGTTGCTGTGTTTGGCAGCAACGGTACAGAGTTGAAAGCGACCGGCATTACGCTGGATATCACAGCGAATGATATGGAGCAGACGATCGTGTCCACAAGTGAATTTGTTTCGTTGGCGGCGGCACTGAACTCTGTATCGGATTCAGCGGCAAAGACGACACAGGCTGTTACGGATGCACAGGCTGCAGTCACAAATGCAAATGACGCAATACAGAAAATCGGCACACAGGAGCAGTCCATTGCGGCCGCCGAAACTGTTCGTCAGCAGAACGAGTCCGCTCGAGAAACCAATGAAATCAGCCGCATCAGCGCGGAAACTGCACGCAGCAATGCAGAGTTACAGCGTAACAGCGATGAATCCGCGCGTCAGACATCAGAGACTGGAAGAGAAAGTGCTGAAGTTGAACGTGCAAACGCTGAAAACAAGTGTGCTGCTGCCGAAACCGACCGTGTAAAGGCAGAACAGACCCGACAGACAGATGAATCAGCCAGATCCGCAGCAGAAACAGATCGTACTGCTGCCGAAAATAAACGTGCCGGTAACGAAAAATCACGCACAGACGCAGAAACAGCACGAATTTTAGCCGAAGAATCCCGTGCTGCCGCCGAAGATAAACGTGCGGCAGCAGAGCAGGCGCGGCAGGAAGCTGAAACTAAACGCGAATCCGATTTGCAGACGATGACTTTAGCAGCTGAAAAGTCCAACACTGCTGCAGACCGTGCAGACAAAGCTGCTCAAGCTGCAGAGGACATTGTGCAGGACAATGTTGGTACGGTGGTAGATCAGCGCATAGCAGATAAAACCAACGTCGCAGGTGGCATTACTGGATACGACGCGTTTGACACGTTGAGGAGTACGGCTATTACAAGCGCTGCCTTTGGCGACAAACCTATTACGGTTAAAGACCATTTCCTGCAAATGCCAGAGATTACCGCCGCACTGGTTACCGCGACACTGTTAGGAACATCGTTTACTAGATGGGATGCACTTGGTTTCGGTACAATTTTTGCTATGCTGGTCTTGATTTCTGTTGGGCCAAAGTACTGTAAAAATTCCGCTCCTTCTATGTCTCAGAAACCAGAATATAAATAGAAATGGCTGTGCAGAGAAAAATTCTGCACAGCCATTTCTAAAGAATTTCAGGAATCATGTTTTTGCTGATTTCGCTGTTCCAATTCTTCATAAAAATTCAAAAGCAACTCTGCTGTTTGGCTTTGACGCTTAGCAGACACTTCCAAAATTAGTCCAGTGAAGAATGACAGTAGTGCACAGACACCCAACGCCATACCGACAATCAATGTTGGAAAACGCGGTACAAGCCCTGTCCTGAAATATTCACTGAGCACAGGGATAAGGCACAGCCCAGTGCACACGGCGAGAATCAGCGCAAAAACACCAAAGAATGCAAACGGTTTGTAATCCCGGAAAAGCCGGAATATTGTGCGTAGAACTTTGAACCCATCCGAATAGGTGTTCAGTTTGGACACACTTCCGTCTGGCCGATCACGATACGCAACCGGCACTTCGCGTATCAGATAATTGCGTTCAACCGCATAAATGGTCATTTCTGTTTCAATTTCAAATCCATGTGAAAGGATTGGGAAATTCTTAATAAATGTGCGGTTAAAGGCCCGGTATCCAGTCATAATGTCGTGCACATCGGTGGAAAATATATGGTTAATCAAGCCCCGAACCATCACGTTGCCGAAATTATGGAAAGGTCGCTGGTTCTCTTCAAAATAAGTGGAGGACAACCGATCACCATTCACCATATCTGCTTTGCCATCCAAAATCATCTGCACCATTTCCGGAGCACTTTCCGCTGGGTAAGTGTCATCGCCGTCTGTAATCAGATAGCAGTCCGCATCAATATCACGGAACATACTGCGCATAACATTGCCTTTTCCCTGACGGTATTCATGACGAACAATCGCACCCGCTTTCTGTGCAAGCTGAGCTGTGCCATCTGTGGAATTATTGTCATAAACGTAAATTTCCGCGTCTGGCAGCACATCATGATAGTTTTTTACAACTTTTTCAATCGTTTTGGCTTCATTGTAACATGGAATTAAGACTGCTGTCTTTTTCATAGAATCTCCTGCTCTTACATACCGATTTAAGTTTTTGGTATTTGAAAATTCAAATTGCACTGCCGGCATCTGATGACTTTCCCATGTTTGCCCGGGCAAACGGAAACACAGAAATGACTGCGAGCGGAAATGCAAGCGCAAAAGCATACATATAGCGGAATTCACAGTAAGTCGGTGTTGCCGCCATTAAAGTTCCCCACAAAAGGATCAATGGTAGGAATGCAACTGTCTGCCGCCTCTTCTTTTGCAGAAACAGCATGAAAATTGTGAACACAACTGTCCAGAAAAGGAACCCAATGCTGGCTAATCCGGATAGAATAGGTATGCTTTTCTGAAGCTGTTCAACGCTGAGCGAAGTTGGTCGGGTATCTATGTCGGTTAGCGAAACGTGTTTCATGCCAAGTTGTTCTTCCCCATAACCTTTAATGGTGCCAAATGTGGCAATCCAGTTAGAAGTACCAATGTGCCAATAACCAAGCGTCTCCATCAGATACGCCTTGACATAATTGCGGAAATTCGGTCGCATCATGCCTAGCCAGACCTTAAAAAACTCACCTTTATTTTTTTCAAGGAAGTCGCTATTGAATTGTTTATCAAATTTGATTTTGTCAGCTGTAAAAGGAAAATAAACTTTCTTCATTTTTTCCAGTGGCATGATCTGAGCTACAAAATTTTTCTGCTCTTCCGTCATAGGACCGTTTTCTGCCACGGATCGGCCAATTTGCTGCAATGGAATCGCCACAGATTCTGCAAATGGACTCTTTCCAATATTACAGGCATCATATACAGGCCCCTGCACAATCGGCACAATTATAAGTAATGCAAGGAATGCCGGCAAAATGCGTTTCCAAATTTTCCGATAAAGAACAGCCAGCACTACTAACGTAACTGCAATCAAATAGTAACCATTGTTTCGCAAAAAAGCAATGAACAGATTCACAATGAGGAACCATACGAAGAACCATGGCTCCTTCAGACGTTCTCCGTTTGACTGTATCAAGTCAATCAGATTGACGGTATAAACCATAAGGACTGTGCTGAACAGAACATCCTTCCACATGGTAACTGCATAAAACGCAATAATCGGATTGAGTGCAAAATATGCCAGCACTGGTATCTGTACATAAGCCGGGAAGCCTTTTTTATGCAGCCAGCTAACCACATAACCTGCCATAGCCGCTGTTGCAGCCGACTGCACAGCCAGAAATGATGCTGTTCCAACATTTGTGCCCAAACCAAGTGCAGATGCACCCATCAAAAATGGCCGCATAAGCAGGATGTAGAGTATTGGCTGCTGATTAGTCAGACGTGTGCGTCCCATGGCACGCACAATGCATGCAAGGGAATCCCACGAAATATTTCCGGGATAAAAAAGGATAAGACATGGCAACCAACATAAAAACAAAAAGATTGCACTGCCTACCCAAATTTTTCGTGCAGAAATGTGAGTGTGAGAAGACAGCGTTATTGTGTGATTCTGTAAGAAATCCATCAAACGCAAAAAAACAAGGAAAAAGACAACTGTCAGTACCGCAAAATAAAGAATATCTGAATGGTAAATGGCGTCGAACTGCCGTGTACGGGTATCTATTTTGCCGCCGATAATAAAAGAAAGTGACAATAAAGCAGAAAAAATAATGCTATAAACCGCCGTGCGCCGGGAAAAAGCAAAGCGAAGCATCCAGAGGAGCAAAAGTAAGAGGCCTGCTCCAAGAGGTGCTGTTAAAAAAAGCGGAAGCCTAAAATAGAGCAGAAAGAGTCCGGAAAGACACAGACTGACTGCTGCAGTCAAACAAAACACCGGTAGACTAATGTGATGTTTTGTCTGAATGATCTCCCTTTTCAGCAATGATTCCATCTCCATAACTTTATTGTTTATTAGGCAATGTCTTTCCTTTTGCATCCGGTATGATTTTTATTGTGGGAAAAGAAAATACAATTGCAAGCGGAAATACCAAAGAAAATGCATAGGTAAACCTTAGAAATGGCTTACCTATGCGGCTTTTCATTGGTCCGAGTGGCGAGACTTGAACTCACGGCCTCTTGACCCCCAGTCAAGCGCGCTACCAACTGCGCCACACCCGGATAAAATATTCCTGCAACGCTGTTTATTTTAGCACAGTTTCAAACAAAATTCAAGAAGAAATCAAATTTTGTCAGATTATGTTCTCTGTGTTTGTCAATGATGTGAACCAAGAGCGGCAGCAAGAAGCTGCAGAGGACTCTTCCACCCAAGAGTACGCATAGCCTTGTTGCTGCTCCAAGATAAATAAGTTTTTAATTTTTGATTGAGCTCATGAACATTGGCAACTTTTCCCAGTCATAAAAATAACGCTGGTCATTGCGATGACTGCGCTCTACCTTGCCATTATGCCACGGGGTACGCGGTGGAATCAGTTTGTGCGTAATTCTTTTGGCTAACAGTGCCTCCTCAAATGGACTTTTTTCTGTCTGACTGATGAATTTGTAAGTAAACTCGGTTCCGTTGTCTGTCTGGACCGTTTGAATAGGAAAAGGAAACACTTTCAACAACCGACCGAGAAAATCTGCCGAATTTTGCGGAGTATGTTCTTCATAGCCATACACATACCGAAGCCGTGTACATTCATCAATTGCCGTCCACTGAGAGGACGGGGGCTTCCTTTTTTATTGGGTCCTATCATTGCAACCTATACAGGTCCTGCCGCTTTACGGGTAATAAAGTTTAGCAGGTATAGCAAAAGCCCCTTACCAGGTTTCCGGATTTTTCACGGACCTTTTAAAGGGGCTTTATTTGTCATGAATGCAAGACTTAATAAGCCATGAATATTCACTTAACTTATTAAACAAATTAGGCTTTTGTATTTGCCTCTGTTTTTGGCACAATCATCATCGTCAAACAACCACGCGGGCACTCTTTGGTACATAGTCCGCATCCAACGCACTTGGTTGGATCCACAGTTGCATTGAAGTTCTCAATGGTGATAGCTCCTTTCGGGCACTTCTTAACACATTTACCGCAGCCAATACAGCCGACTTTGCAAACTTTAACGGTAGCAGCGCCCTTGTCGCAGTTCGAGCAGCGATTGACTGCCTGACGTTTCTTAGGTACCATCTTGATTAGGTGACGGGGACAGGCCTGCGCACACATCGTACATCCAACACAGTGTGTAACATCTACAACAGCAGCGCCATTACATACCTGGATTGCATCATATTTACATGCTTCCACACAATCTCCAAGTCCCATACAACCATAGCTGCAGCTGGAAGATCCACCAGCGACCAAATTGGCGGCTGAACAGTGTTCAATACCTTCATACTGTACTTTATCCGGACAGTTATCAAAATTGCCCATGCACTGTACAACTGCAACTTGCTCTTCCACATCAGCTCCAGTGCCCAGATAATCACCAATTGCTTTTGCAACGGCAGCACCGCCGGGAGCACAAAGGCCCGGTTTCGCTTCCCCCTTAGCGAGTGCAGCAGCATAACCATCACAGCCGGAAAAACCACATGCACCGCAATTAGCACCGGGAAGCATTTCGCGGATATCTGCCTCTTTCTGATCTTTCGGAACTGCCATAACTGTGGAAGCAATGGCCAGCACAATACCACAGATCAGGCCAATGATACATACGATAAGGACGGCATAGGCAATTGCCTGTGTATCCATTCTTCTCGCCCTCCTTTAATAACCCAGCATACCTTTCACAAGGCCTTGAAAGCCAAGGAAAGACGCTGCTACCAGAGAAGCTGCCACAAGTGTGAGGGGCAGTCCCTTCATGAATTTTGGAACATCGTTATGTGCCAAGTGTTCACGCACACCAGAAAAGATGACCATCGCAACAAAGAAACCAACGCCGGAACCGATTGCATTCACCAGAGCCTGTGTGTAATCTTCCCCTTTGCTGATGACCAATTGCGTAATACCCAGTACAGCGCAGTTTGTCGTAATCAGCGGCAGATAGATACCCAATGACTGATAGAGTGATGGAACATACTTCTTCAGCGTAATCTCAATAAACTGCACCAGTGCAGCAATTACCAGAATAAATACAACCACCTGCAGATAATCCAGACCACTCGGCAGTAAAATGTAGGTGTAAATAGGGAATGTGACTGCTGTAGAAATAAACATGACCACGATAACAGCAATACTCATACCCGTGGCCGTCTTTAATTTTTTGGAGACACCAAGGAATGGACAGATGCCGAGGAACTGATTTAAAATGTAGTTTTCCGTTAAAATGGCGGAAAGAAAAATTGCGAGTAACTTGATTGCATAACTACTCATGACAGTTTATCCTCCTTTGCCTGCTGTTCACCGGAAAGCGCATCTTTCTGCAGAAATTTATTCTGCACGGTGCTGCGTGTTACAGATCCTACAGCAGTTTCCGCTGTCTTTTCACCAACATGATTGCAGGCAGCAGCCATTGGGCAGGATGTACAGCTCACTTCTGTAACAGGCTTTCCACCCCTGTGTTCTGTAATGCGGTTTGTAATGGCAATAAGGATTCCAAAAACGAAGAAACCACCCGGAGGAAGCAGAAATATAATAATACCAGGATACATTGATGGCATAACTGGTATGCCAAAGAATGTGCCGGAACCGATAATTTCACGAATTGTACCCATTAGCAACAGTGTCAGTGTAAAACCGCAGCCCATGCCGAGACCATCCATAATGCTGGGCAGCACACTGTGCTTGTTTGCAAATCCTTCTGCACGACCAAGAATAATGCAGTTGACAACGATCAATGGTAAGTAGATGCCAAGAGCAGACTTCAAAGCAGGTGAGAATGCTTCAATCAACATCTGCACGACAGAAACAAAGCCGGCGATAATTACAATGTAGCAGGGGATACGGACTTTGTCTGGAATCACCTTCCGCAAGGCAGAAATAACAGCATTGGAGCAGACCAGAACAAATGTAGTTGCAATTCCCATGCCGATTGAGTTGCTTGCTGCAGTGGACAGCGCCAGTGTGGAGCAGCAACCAAGGACCAGGCGGAGAACTGGGTTTTCTTCAATCAGGCCTTTGCTGAATTCATGCCAGAGACTAACTTTCTTTTCAGCCATCTGTCAGGCACCTCCTTTAACAGTGTTATAATCTTTGACAGCAATATTTACAGCAGATGTAACACCTTTGCTCGTAATGGTGGCGCCAGTCAGGGCTACAATTTGTCCGTTTCCGGCTTTGCCGCTTTTAACAACGGAAAAGGAACCGCTGGCTGGGACTTTCTGTTTGTATTGATCACGGAAAGATTCTTTCTTGGCATTCAGCCCAAGGCCAGGGGTATCGCTTGTTTCCAAAATATTAACGCCTGTTACTTTTCCGTCTTTACCGATGCCAGTCATAACTTTCACATCGCCGCCATAACTTTTGCTTGAAGTTGTAAAAACATAGCCAACAATTTCATTGCCCTTTTTGCCAACAACAAACTGAACACCCTGCGCTGCCTTTTTCGTAAAGGTAGATGCATCTGGTAAAACCTGCTTCTGACTTGCCTGCTCAGTCTGCTGATTAATTTCAATAATCTTCTTTTTAGTAACTTGATTTGTGACAGCCAGTGCCAATGTTACGATTAAACATATCAAGAAAAGTACGACGACAGGTTTCACAATATCTTTAGCAGTAATTTTTGCTTTCATTGCTGTGCCGCCTCCTTCTTCTTTCCTTTGGGTGCTTTACCGAATGCCATTGGCCGGGTTCCGCGCTCAATCAGAGGGGTCAGAATATTCATAATAATAATAGAATACGAAACGCCTTCGGGCAAAGAACCAAATTGTCGGATAAGCATGGTCAGGCAGCCACATCCGATTGCGTAGATAACCTGACCTTTAAGGGTGAGTGGACTAGTTGTATAATCAGTTGCCATAAAAATGGCACCCAGAAGCAGTCCGCCGCAGAGAATGTCAGTCAGTACATCACGGCCCATCACCAGAGAAAGGAATGCAGCAGTGCCTATGTAAATCAGCGGAATGGTCGGAGTAATGACTTTGCGAACCAGAAGATAGACAAAGCCAATCAGCAAGGCAAGCGCGCAGGTTTCACCAAGGCAGCCGCCGCGCTGGCCCAGAAAGAGCTGCAGATAATTCGGGTAAAATTTCTGATGCTGATTGATGATACCCAGCGGAGTCGCTGAAGTGGCAGCATCTGCAGCAAATGGTTTCGGCCAGCTTCCCATTGGGCCGGGGAATGAATTCATCAAGATGATACGGGCCATCAGGGCTGGGTTAACGAAGTTCTGCCCAATGCCGCCGAACATCTGCTTGACAACAACGATTGCAATTACATCGCCCAGCATCAGCATAAGCGGGTTCAGAGAAGACGGAACGTTCATTGCCAGCAGAATACCGGTTACTACTGCCGAAAGATCATAAATGGTATTTTCCCGTTTCATTACCTTGCGGCACAAATATTCACACAACACACTGGTTAATACCGAGATAACCAGCAGACATAAGGCACGCCAGCCGAAAATAACGATAGACGCGACCATCGCCGGCACCAATGCAATGATGACATCCAGCATAATACGCTGCGTTGACGTCTTTGTGTGCAGGTGCGGGGATGAAGATACAATAAGTTTACCCATTATTTCTTAGCACCTCCTGCTTTAACAAGTGCCTTGCCCATACGGATTGCCTGCACCAACGGACGGTTGGCAGGGCAGTTAAATGCACAGGTACCGCACTCCATGCAGTCCATAACGTCATATGCCTGCAGTGCATCCACGTCTTTGGCTTTTGCATAAGTTTCCAGCTTTGTCGGCATCAGATGCATGGGACAGCCCATGACACAACGGCCGCAGCGGATACATGCAGTAGTTTCCGGTTCGTGGGCTTCCGCCTCATCCAAAAAGATCAACCCATTGTTCTGTTTCTGTACGGGTGCATCAACAGTCGGTACAGACATTCCCATCATTGGGCCGCCAACGAGAATTTTTGCCGGTTCGCATTTCATACCGACAAACTCCAGAATGTCACGGATACGCGTACCAATCGGTACAATTACATTTTCGCGGTTCTTTACAGCGGAACCATCAATGGTAAGACGCTTTTTAACAAGCGGGATACCTGTTTTCATGTAATCTGCCAGAAAAGCAATGCTGGTTACATTCATTACAATGCAGCCTACATCAGCCGGCAGCTTGCCCATAGGAACCGTGCGGTCGGTACAGGATTTGATCAGCACTTTTTCAGCACCCTGTGGGTAAGCTGCACGTAAAGGCAGCACACCAACCTGATTGTTGCTATTGCGCTGATCACTGGACAACATAGAACGGAACTGCTGGATGACTTCCGGCTTATTGCTTTCAACAGCAATGATACCGCGGCTCAGCTTCAGCATTTTCATGACTAGAAAAACACCGTCCAGCACGCTGGCAGAGTTCTCCAAAGCCTCACGGTTGTCCGCCGTCAGGTAAGGTTCACATTCTGCCACATTCACGATAAGCGTATCGACGGTTTTTCCTTCCGGCACGTTCAGTTTCACATGCGTTGGAAAACCGGCACCGCCCAGACCGACCAGTCCGGAGTCCCGCACTGCCTGCAGAAAACTCTTGAGATCTGTAACTTCCGGAGCCTTCAGGTCAGGGCACATTTCCATTTTTCCGTCAGACTCAATGACAACGGCAGTACTGTAACTGCCGTTGCAAAGCTGAACTTTCTGGATGGCCTTGACTTTGCCGGAAATACTTGCATGGATCGGTGCACTGACGAAGCCCTTGCTATCGCCGATTTTTTGACCGACAGTCACAAGGTCACCAGGTTTTACCAATGGTGAGCAGGGAGCACCCACATGCATTTGCATGGGAATGGCCACCGCATTGGGAACCGGCATAACCACAGATTTCGTCTGCGCGGTGTGTTTCATATGCGGAACTGCCGCGCCGCCGTGCGTCCGGAATGGCTTTGTTGGAAAGCTCAATTCCATACTTTTCCCTCCAATACTTAACTTGACTTCAATCTATATTCACTATTTACGATCATAGAAATAGGAATACACATACATTAAATATCGCACAAATTAGCTTTTTTGTAAACACTTTTTAAACAAATAAATAAAAAAATGCAAACAAACCGCAATAAAATTTAGGATTCTCACCGAATTTTTCATGAAATCAGAAAAACATGTAAAAATTCTAAACTCGAAAACGCTCCAAAAACGGAGCTACTGTGCGCAGAACTAAACCGGTGAGAATACCGGCAAGCACACCAAATAATACAAGCCACGGCGCATAATAGCCAACGGCTGGTGTCGTCAACAGAATTGCAACTCCAAGCTGTGTCATATTATGAGTCAGTGCACCGGCGACTCCCAGTCCCATGATTCCGAATGGTCGCTTTTTGGGCTGCAGAAGAAGCCACATCACCAATGTGCTGGCAAGCCCTCCGGCGGTGCTCATCATCAGTGCAACGGTGCCCTGCATGCAGCCGATAAAGAGCCCCTTCAGCAAAGCAATGCACAGAGCCGGAACCAAACCTACCGCAGCGGCTGCGTACATCGTTACAATATTAGAAAGCCCAAGCTTTGCGCCGGGCGGAAGCATGGGCAGCGGCGGAAGCATAGCTTCCAGTGCGGAAAGGACCAGTGCCAGTGCACAAAGCATTCCGATAAAAGAAACTCGGCGTGTCACCTTGGAAATCCGCATTTTATCTTTCATTTTTCGGCTACCATTATCCGGTAATGCCGTCCACCTCACTTTTTTTGCTCACAATGCGCACACTGACTTGGGCTGGTAAGCACACAGCTGCTTGACCAGCCTTTGTCAGTTTACCAGTGCGCACACAGATCTGATCGGGACAATCCGAATGCAGAAAAGAAATTTTACCCGGCTCAAGCAGCAGTTTGACATGATATTTTCCGCCGATGTTAATGACTTGTGTAGTTTTCTGTGCAGACAGATTATAGGTATGTATCACTTGCCCTTTTTCCTCTACTACAGCGGTCAGGGGCTGCGTGTCTGTATGAAAATAATTCCAGAACAACATTCCGGCGGCAATCGCTAAAGCCGGAAGGATGAGGAGCAAATCTTTTTTTTTGAACATATTTTTCCCTGCTTTTGTTAAGATGCCAGCCGGTAGCCAGAGGTGTTGGTGAGTTGAAAGCGACTTTTCAGCCCGCTGGAAACGGTTATATTTCCGTTGGTGTCAATAAAGACTGTTTCGGCGCCGTAGTCTTTTGCCAGCGCTGCTCCTTTTTCTTTGCCAAGCATAAAACATGCGGTAGAAAGTGCATCACTTAATGCACCGTCTTTACAAACAACTGTTACAGATGTCAGTCCGTTGTTTTCCGGCATTCCGGTTTTGGGGTTCAGCAAATGATGATAAGTTTTCCCGTTTTTCGTGAACTCTTTTTCATAAGTACCGGATGTGGAGATATACTGGGCATCCGATAAACTGCTGCCGCTGTTTAAATTAATTACACCAACACTTCCGGTTTCTTTTTCCGGCGTTTTCGGGTCACGGATGGCAACGCTCCAACCGGAGTTATCCGGTTTGCTGCCATAAAGGCCGATACTTCCGCCTACGGCAATCACGCCCGCCTTGACTTGCTTTTTCGAGTAGACTTCCAACGCTTGGCTGCAGGCAGCTCCCTTGCCGATAGAGCCAAGGTCCACACCTTCATAATGCATCTTTAAGGAAGCGGTTTTCTCTTTTTCATTCAGACGCAAATCCTTATAGGTGACACGGGGAAGAAGCACCTTCAACTCACTGGCAGTGGGAACATGCTTTTTCCCGTCAAAGTCCCAGAGCGACGTGAGCGGCAGCACGGTTGGGTCAAAAGCGCCGTCTGTCTTCTGGGCAAGATCCAGCGATGTTTTGAGAAGGGAGATAGTGGAACTGCTCATGCTTTGCCAAGTTGAACCAGCGGCATTGTTTAGTTTATAAATGTCACTTCCGTCGATTCGCCAGGAAATCTGATCTTCCAGTGCAGTCACAGATTGTGCGGCTGCGGCTGCGGCTGCCTGTGCTTCTTTTCCATAAACAGTCTGCTGCACATAAGTACCCATTGCATAAGAAGTATTGCTGTAACTTTGAGCACGGTAACCAAATCGAGTCCAGATGACGGCCAGCACAATGACGATGATACCCAGAATACTGCACAAGGCAATGGTAATCTTTTTCTGTTTGGACATTCAAACCTCCTTGGCGTTTTGTAAGAGAAAACCTAAGAATCTTTGTAAAAAATACATATAATGTATTATATCACAACTCCATAAATTGTCCAGCGGAAGCCTTCTGAAAATTCGAGCGACTTTTTAAAATATTTTCATTTACATGTTGAAATTTCATGAAAGCATTAGTCAGCTTTGAAAAAACGCTGCTGTCCAATTCGACTTTTTCCGTGCTTCTCTGTATACCGGCATGCGGTTCCTTTTTTCCGCAAAATATGTTATACTGGCAAAGCAATTGTAAGTACTGAAGAGGAGGAATGAAACAATGGAGCCGAAATTGGAAAAAGTCAAAAGCTATCTTGCCAATTTTGGTTTGGCCAATCGCGTTATGGAACTTCGGGAGGCCAGTGCCACTGTGAAGCAGGCTGCAAAGGCGCTGCACGTTGAGCCGGGAAGAATTGCGAAAACCATTTCCCTGGAAAAGGGAGAGGGATGTGTGTTGATTGTTACAGCTGGTGACAGAAAAATTGATAATTCAAAATTCAAACGTACCTTTGCTCAGCGAGCAAAGCTCCTTTCCGCAGATAAAGTATTGCCGTTGACTGGTTACCCGATTGGCGGCGTGTGTCCTTTTTGTAACCCGGAGAGTGCAGCGGTATATTTAGATAAATCCCTGCGCCGGTTTACATTTGTATATCCTGCAGCGGGGACGGCAAATTCAGTAGTCCGGCTTACCTGTGCGGAACTGGAACGCGCCAGTGCCTTTAGGGAGTGGGTGGACGTATCGAAGCCAATAGAATTACGCGAACAGTGAAAGGGATAACTGATGAGAATACGAGCAAAACCGTGGGCAGGTCCGGAACTGGATGCCTGTCCGTTCTTTTTGCGAAATCCACAAAGAATGAAAAACAAATGGCTGAGCTGGTTCCCGTGCCGGCAACCCCTGCATGTAGAACTCGGCTGCGGAAAAGGCTGGTTTTTGGCAGGGCTTGCCCCCAAGCATCCTGAAATCAACTACCTTGGCATTGACTTGAAGGACGCAGTGCTGGCTCCGGGTAAGCGGCTGATTGAGCAGGCATATGGGGAAGCACCTATTGACAATGTCGCTCTCACTGCCTATGATATTGAGCGCTTGCCGGATATTATGGGCGCAGAGGACCGCATTTCTCGTCTGTATATCAATTTCTGCAATCCGTGGCCCAAACCGCGTCATCATAAGCGTCGGCTGACCCATCCACGGCTTTTGAAACTTTACCGCCCACTGCTGGAGCCGGATGCTGAACTGTGGTTTAAAACCGATGATACTCCGCTGTTTACGGCAACACTGCGTTATCTGCGGGAATCCGGCTTTGAAGTCATAGCACAAACAGATGATTTGCATGCACAGAATTGTCCGGATAATGTGATGACCGAGCATGAAAAGATGTTTTCTGAAAAGGGTATTCCCATTAAGGCACTTAAAGCGAGAATACTGCCTCTTGAAAATCAATAGTCTCGCCGGCCCGAAATCAGATGACTGATCTTGTCAATTTCACGGATTTGTTAGAATAGACCATTTGGAGAAAAGATAGAAAAATCCCCGGAACCCGCATCTTCACGCGATTTCCGGGGATTCAATTTTGGTGCGCGAGATTGCTTCCATCTAAATGACAATCCGTATATTCAGAAAAGATAAATCTTTTGTCTGTTCATAAAAATGCAGTGTCTTGTTCATATAGGCAAAAATTTTCCACTTTGGGTTCCTTATTTATTATTGCAATTGTACAAAAAATGACATATACTTAAATTATAATATGATTTTACAACAGATAATTGCGGGGAGTAGCTGTCATTACAAAGAGGTCTTTTTATATGAAATTTATCTCATGGAATGTCAATGGGCTTCGTGCCTGTATGAAAAAAGGGTTTATGGATTTCTTTATACAGTCCGGTGCAGATGTTTTCTGTGTGCAAGAAACCAAAATGCAGCCGGAGCAGGCAGAAATCAAGCTTCCGGGTTATCAGCAGTTTTGGAATTCGGCTGAAAAAAAAGGCTATTCCGGAACAGCTGTATTTACCCGCAGGGAACCGCTTTCTGTTTCTTATGATATTCATAATCCTGCACATGCAGGGGAGGGGCGCAGCATTACGCTGGAGTTTCCTGAATTCTATCTGGTTACCTTTTATACACCGAATTCTCAACCGGAACTGGCCCGCATTGACTACCGGATGCAGTGGGAGGATGCCGCACGTACTTACCTGCAGGCGCTGGATGCCCGCAAACCAGTGATTCTCTGCGGAGACTTAAATGTTGCCCATGAGGAAATCGATTTAAAAAACCCGGGCCAAAACAGCGGAAATCCTGGGTTCTCCGATCAGGAACGTGCAAAATTTACGGAACTGCTAAA
>DHDR01000029.1:0-5337 GCA_002399445.1 Ruminococcaceae bacterium UBA4871
TTGGAGCTGCTTTAATTGGTATGAGGAATGCTGAAAAAGAATTTAAAAAGTCATGAAAGTCATGAGGGAACTGAAAACCACAAGGCACTATCCGGTAGTTCACTGGAAGGTAATGTGAAGATGGTGTTCCCTATACTTTAGGTGGCTTACAGTTGCAAATCGAACGTATCGGCCCCAGTCGGTGGTATTCAGTAACAAAATAATGCTAAGGACAAACTTGCTGAAAGGCAAGGACGCAAAGCCGAGGGTCTAAAGTGCAACCGCATGATGACAGCCTGGCCACCGTGAAGTGCGTATTAGACCTGCCCTTTTTGCGGCAGGTCTTTTCATAAATGGGTATAAAAGGAAACCGTTACCCGCCCAACAAAAAAAACGTAAGTTTGGCGGGTCAGTTTTTATGCCTGAATAAACCATTTTCTTTTTCCCTCCAAGCTTACGGGTTTGGAGGGCTTTTCTATGCGTGTTCGATATGTTATGAGTTTCAGGCGACCGCTGTTTATCAGCGGTCGGGCGTGATGAAGCGGACATCTATCTGCTACATAGTTTCTTAATCGGTAACTCGTCAAAAAAAGTCTATGCTGCGCATGGGCGCAGAGCGGTTACAAACACGAACTGACAGAACGTGTTCAATACGAACATACCTACAAGAGTATATCAACGGACGACTATGTCCGCTGGTGCGCTCTTTTTGCGTTTTTAGGAAATATTCCCCGCTGCAGATCACCGCCTTCTTGTCCTTCGTTTTCAACCAAATTTTGAAAATCAGGAGGACAAGCATATGTCGGAAGGTAAAAAATATACGATCTTTGTAAAACACCAGCGCGTCGAAGTCAGGAAAGCGGTCTATCACGCTTACCATAAAGCGCGGGAAGCGGAACGGTATCAGGATAAAGTTTCCCGTCAATTCGAGCTTTCTCTGGAACGCTTTCAGGAAGACGGCGTTCAGGTGGAGCTTCAACTTTCCATATATCAGCCTACCGTTGAGGACAGGCTTATCCAGCAGGAACGGTTGCAGAAATTGGAACAAGCCCTTGCTGTCTTGGATTCTGAAGAAAAGCTGTTAATCCATGAGCTGTTCTACAATGGTAAAAGTGAGCGAGTGTTGGCGCTGGAAACCGATGTTCCGAATATGACTATTCATGACCGGAAGCAGCGCATTCTTAAAAAGTTAAGAAAGATAATAGAAAGCTAAAGTTTTTCCGTGCAACCCCCTCACTTTTTCCTTTATAGAAGTGAGGGGGATTTTTATCTCTCCCGTGTTCCTTGAAAAGCACCGAAATCATTCGGTTATATCCAGCAGTTCAGATACGTTAGCTGTTTCGCGTGATGAGCGAAAGCGGCGTCGGAAAACACGCCAAGACCACCTGCAGGCAAGTCAGAGCTGTCTGTCAAAACGATTGCAAAAGGTGCCGAGCGGGAAATGTTTGACCGGAAAACGATCCGTGGTGGATCGTACCGCCAAGACCGGAACAGCCTATAATGATACTTCCGTCCAGCCACAGACATCGCAATGGGGGCGGTCGCCGGAGATCCCGGCGAGGGTGAGAGTCCCATGGCAGCCATTCGTCACGCTTGCGTGACGAATGGCTGGTCTGAATTGACTGCCCCGGCTCTGGGAAGTAGTGTCGAATAAGAGCAGCAAAAAACGAAGAACAAGTCTGGCGATTTCATGCCAGATACCATGAGGGCAGGCGTTTTTATTCGTCTGCCCTTATGCATGTGCCATGAAACAATTCATTGCGAAGGAGGAAATCGATATGGATACAAAACAAAAAGCGTGGCTTTACTGCCGTATTGACACGCCGGAGGATACTCACGGTGCTTTAAAACAACAGAAGGAAAAGCTGGACGGCTATGCCCCGTCAGATGGGGTTTGAGGTTGTCGGGGCCTCCGAGGACTTGGGCGGCGGTATGGATTATGACCGCGCTGGCCTGAAGGATGCGATGGCCGCCGCCAAAGCAGGAAAACTGGACGCGCTGATCGTCCACTCTGTCAACCGCATCGGTCGCGACACAGCGAAAATCGTTGACTTTCTCCGACAGCTCAACGGCTGCGGCGTGAAGGTGTACTCTCCGCTGGAAGGAGAAATCTCCGTGGAGCGGCAGGCCGAATTTCTATCTCAATTACTCAGTTAGGAGGCGTTCAGCTATGACACAGAAACAGGTGACCAATGAAATCAAATACCGGATGGCCCAAAATTTCCTCGTTTCCCTTTTAAAGCAGGGAAAAATCACCTCGCAGGAATACGAAAAAGCCAAGGAATATACAGTCAAAAAGTATCGCTCGCTGCTCCGGTCGATTTAGTGGATATGGTGATAGATATTCCCGCATCCATGTGGTAGTGTATGTGCTAATACCAAAAAGGTATTGAACTCACAAGAAAGGAGACAGTGAAAATGAATAGCACATACGCTCAAACCGCTGCAGGAACGGGCAGAAACGAAACGCCAATTGTCTGTCGAAGCCCTCAACTGCCGCAGATTCAGGTGATCGAACCCGTTCACCCGATTTTGGGCTATCAGCCGGAAAAGCTGCGCGTCTGCGCCTATGCCAGAGTCAGCAGCAATTCGGACGATCAGCTAAATTCCTTCGCCGCGCAGGTGAATTACTACACCGAGCATATCACCGGCAACGATGAATGGGAGTTGGTCGATATTTATGCCGACGAGGGCATTACCGGAACCCGAACGGACAAGCGGGAGGATTTTCTGCGGATGATGAACGACTGCCGCAAAGGGAAAATCGATTTGATTCTGGTCAAATCCGTTTCCCGATTTTCCCGAAACATCCGGGACTGCCTCTCCGCTCTCCGGGAACTGAAAGCGCTCGGCGTGAACGTAAATTTTGAAAAGGAAGGCATCAAGACCGCCGAAATGCAGGACGAGCTGGTCATGGAAATGTTCAGCACCGTCGCACAGGAGGAATCCTCCTCCATCTCCAACAACATGCGCTGGAGCTATCTTCGCCGGATGCAAAGCGGCAACTTCATCACCTGCAATGCCCCCTTCGGATACCGGCTGGTCGACAACGTTCTGATTCCGGATGAAAAGGAAGCCCCGGTCGTCCGAAATATCTTTGCAAGCTATCTCGCTGGAAAAAGCATGGATGTCATCGCCGACCGCCTGACGAAAGACGGCGTCCCGCGCAAGGACGGTGAACTCAACTGGCACCACACAGGCATCCGGTACATTCTGACCAACGAAAAATATATTGGGGATTCCCTGCTGCAAAAATTCTTCACCACTGATACCCTGCCGTTTCAAAAAGTTGTGAACACCGGGCAGAAAGACCGCTACTATGTGACGGACTCTCACGAGCCAATCATCAGCAAGGCCGAATTCGAGCAGGTCAAGGCGCTGATTGATTTAAGGCAGCGCCAATGTCCCGGCAGAGGGGAACGAAAGCAGTACAACCTCAGCCGGAAAATTTACTGCGGAAAATGCGGGGCGTCCTTCCGCAGACGATATACCAACGGGAAAGCCTATTGGATCTGCAGGACCCACGACAAAGGAAAAAATCTCTGCGAAATCCGGCAAATTCGTGAAGATGCCATCTATCAGGCGTTTATCCGCTTGTACAATAAGTTAAAGCAGAACAGCCGCTATCTTATGAATCCGGTTCTTGATCAGCTTCTGGCGTTACAGTCCATTTTTACCATGAGCAACGCCAAGGTCGGAGAACTGAATAAGGAAATCGCGGAACTCACCAAGCAGAATCTGGTACTTAATCGGCTCCGGTCGAAAGGGTACATGGATTCTGCTCTTTTTATGCAAAAAATGAATGAGGTAAACCAGAAGATCGGCCTTCTGCGCGCAAAACGCCGCCGCCTGCTGGAAAGGGACGAAGATGACAAGCTAATCGCCGACTGCAGGCTGCTGATCGAAATTATTGAAAAAGGAGCGCCCTGCATTTCCGAGTTTGATGAGGTGCTGTTTCACAGCATCGTGGACAGAATCATCGTGACTGAGCAGGATAAGCTGAAGTTCCGGCTGATCGGCGGCTTTGAATTTACAGAGAGGCTGCCCAAGGAGGTGTTCGGGCGATGAAGCAGAACCGATATCTCCCCTTCGGATACCGCATCGCAAATGGTGCGCTGACAGCCGAGAAAAACGAGGCCGAAGTGGTCAGGCAGATATACGCCGATTACTTGTCCGGGTTGTCCTATCAGTCCATCGCCGCAAAGCTTTCCGCAGGAACTGTTCCTTACAAGGCCGACAGCATGGCATGGAACAAACACATGGTGAAGCGGATATTGGAAAATCCGAGATACACCAGCGAGAAAGGCTTCCCGCCTCTGATCGATCCGGAATCCTATCTGGCCGTCTCTGAAATTATTCAGAAGAAAAATGCCTGCCAGCCACTCTCCGGAGAACTGAGCCTTATCCGCCAAAGGCTGTACTGCTACAACTGCGGCAGCCGATATGAGCGGGATGGACGCAACCCCAAGTATGAGAGCTGGCACTGCAAGGCCGAGGGGCGCACAGGGCGGCGCGTTTCGGACAAAATTCTGCTGGAAAGCATTTGTACCGTCCTAAACACCATTATCGCGCAGCCGGGGCTTTTGGAGCCGCGTGAATGCCGCCCTTACGAACCGTCGCTGGACGTCACCAAGCTGAACAACCAAATCAACCGGGAACTGGAAAAGACTGAGGTGGACAGCGACTATGTAAAGCTGCTTATTTTTAACTGCGCCGCAGAAAAGTATGCGTCCTGCGTTGACTGCGGAAGTGAATCCTTGACCGAACTGCTTCGGGAGCGTTTTCAGAATCATCCGCCGCTTACGGCGGTTGATCCCGCCCTATTTGAGGAAACCATCAAGCAGGTGCTGATGGAACCGGACGGGACGGCACATCTGAAGCTGATCAACAATCAAATCATAGATTCTATTACCACGGAAAGGAGCACACCGAAATGCTGACACAAACCTTATCACCGGTTCAGAAAAACGTATCCATCATTCCAGCCAACCCTCAAGCTCTGCGGGGAAGCACCCGAAAAAAGAAGCTGCGGGTAGCCGCATACTGCCGTGTCAGCACCGACCAAGAGGAACAGCAGTCCAGCTATCAGGCGCAGATCGATTATTACACGGCGAAGATCAACGGAAACAAGGACTGGGCGCTGGCGGGCATTTTTGCGGACGAAGGCATCACCGGAACCTCCGCAAAGAAACGTACCGAGTTTTTGAAGCTCATGAAGCTGTGCGAAAAAGGCAAGGTAGATCTGGTGCTGACAAAATCCATCTCCCGGTTTTCCAGAAATACGCTGGACTGCCTCGGTTATATCCGCAAGCTCAAGGAAAAAGGAATCCCCATTATTTTTGAAAAGGAATGCATCAA
>DHDR01000029.1:5573-83200 GCA_002399445.1 Ruminococcaceae bacterium UBA4871
AATGTGACTTTCCAGTATTCCCGCTTCCTTGGCTATGAAAAGGGCGAGGACGGCAAGCCGAAGATTGTGCCGGAGGAAGCCGTCATCGTCAAGCGGATATTCCAAAGCTATCTGTCCGGATACAGCATTGTCAAAATCAAAGAGGAACTGGAATCGGAGGGCATCTCCTCTGGCACCGGCAAAAAGGTCTGGTCAACGAACGCCATCCGGTATATGCTCAGAAATGAAAAATACATTGGGGACGCTCTGCTGCAGAAAACCTATGTAACGGATTTTCTC
The DNA here is from genome assembly GCA_002399445.1 of Ruminococcaceae bacterium UBA4871. Lineage (GTDB taxonomy): Bacteria > Bacillota > Clostridia > Oscillospirales > Acutalibacteraceae > Caproicibacterium. Next base: position 5,853 of record DHDR01000029.1, read on the forward strand.
ACCAAGAAAAGCAAAAAAAATCAAGGGGAAATCCCGCAGTATTATGTCACCGGCAACCATGAGGGGATTATCTCCAAGGAACTGTTCAACCTTGTGCAGGAGGAAATCGCCCGAAGAGCCAGTAAGCGGAAGGTGTCACAGAAAGCCACCAAAACCGAGCAGGGCAAGTACAGCAGCAAATACGCCCTGTCGGAGCTTCTCGTGTGCGGCGGCTGCGGGGTGCGGTATCGCCGTGTCACCTGGGCGAGAAACGGGAAAAAGAAGATCGTGTGGCGGTGCATCAACCGGCTGGAATACGGAACGAAATACTGCAAAGAATCGCCTACCATAGAGGAATACAGTCTGCAGGATGCTATTATGAAGGCAATCTGCGATGCTGTGAAGGATAAGGACGAACTGATCGACACCTTGAAGCACAGCCTCCGTGTGGCGCTGAACGCGGAGGACGATACCGTCGATTCCGCCACTATTCAGACCCGCATTGAAGAACTGGACAGCGTTATGATGGATCTGGTGGAATTAAACTCCCGCTCTTCTGCCAGCGCGGATTATTTTGATCAGAAATTCAAGGAAATCTCCGACGAGCGAACATCACTGCAAGGCAGGCTGCGAGATCACGAGCAGCGGCAGATTATCACTCAAAACAACAGCGCCCGGATGAGGGAGTTATTCGAAATACTGGAGAAGGCAAATTTCAGTCTCGATGAATACGACGAGGCGCTGGTAAAACAGCTCATCTCCAAGGTGACGGTGGTTTCCGCTGAAAAAATACAGATCACCTTCAAAGGCGGGCTTGAGGTAGAGCAAGGGCTGTGAATTGATATGAAGGCAAAAGCCACTCTGAGTATCAGAACATCCTGAAATAAATGAACAAATACTGAAATATTGCAATATCGTTCCTTTTTTTAGATATATTATTGCTATATATTAAAAATCGTTCTTTACATTTTGAAATCGTTCGCGTATAATGTAAGGGAGGTGAACAGGATTGAAGTACTCAATAGAAATGGGAAAGATAGTTGAAGGTGCTTTGAAACACGATCAACTAAAAGTTTTTAATTATACTAAACAACTAATATCAAAATTGGAACAAGACAATGACGCTCGTGCGGCTAATAAGTTTAAGAATATGCTAACAGCGCAAAATACAGCGACGCTCTCTTCTATGGGAACAAATCGGGAGCCTAATATACCTGTAGATACCGAATCCCGCACAATGTTAGCTGACGTCATTTATCCTACCGAAAATAATATAGAAGTAATTTTATCAAAAAGCAATTTGGAAAAGCTAAACTCTTTTATTCTAAGCTATAAAAATGCTGATAAACTCAATTCTTTAGGTATTGGGATGCCGAACACTTTGCTTCTATATGGGCCACCGGGATGTGGAAAGACAAAATGCGCTTATTTAATTGCCAAGGAATTAAAACTACCTTTAGTGGTCGCGCGCTTGGATAGTTTGATATCATCGTATTTGGGGACCACAGCAAAAAACATACGAACACTATTTGAATTCGCTCAGAAAACACCATGCGTATTATTCTTAGACGAATTTGATGCTATAGCCAAAGCCCGTGATGACAGTAATGAACTTGGAGAATTAAAGCGCGTAGTAAATAGTTTACTTCAAAATGTTGATTCAATGAGCAGCGATAGTCTTTTACTGGCCGCAACTAACCACGATAAATTACTTGATCCTGCCGTTTGGCGGCGCTTTGATTACAAGTTAGAGATTGAATTGCCAGATGTTGAAGCGATTGTAAAAATGATTGATCTTTTTACTAATGGAGCTGTAAAATTTAATGATAAGGACAAATACGAATTAGCTGCTGCTTTTTTAGGGTTAAGTGGTGCTGATATCGAAGAAATAATTAAGAAATCCCTCAGAGACGCAGTTATTCATGATACTGATTTTTCAAAGATAAATATATTTGATGAACTTTTTACTTTCAAAAAAATACTTCCTCAAAATTCCGAGGATGAAAAGTCGCAATTAAAAATAAAAGCTAATTTTTTGAGAGAGTGCGACGAAAAGGTATTCAGTTATTCCATTATTGCGGAAATCTTAAATGTTTCAAAGACAACAGTCTCAAAACTGATTAAAGGGGAGGATAGAAAATGAGTGAAAAAAATCTACCGATAAAAATAGTCCTTCAAAAAACTACAGATACTCAGAAGAATCAAGGTGGTGGCAGTCTAAAGTTTTTTGGCGAAGTGACTCCAGAATTACAAAGGGAGATCTCTCAAAAATTCCGGGACGTTTTGGACTTTTATGAAGATGTATTTACAGAAAATGAACTTACACCTGCTGTAGGTAAAATCACTGTAAAGCCGGAAGCTATTGCAAAGTCGCACAAACCAAATGATCTTTGTCGTGAATGTCCCATTATTGGTAGCGAAGACTTGGACGAAATTTATATTAAGGTTACTAAAAAATCCATTGAAAAAACCGTCGCATTAATTCAAAATCCGCCGACAAAAGCGTTTCGGGCGAATTTAACCGCTATTTCTAATATTCAACCTATAACAGCAGACGAAAAAATATCGCAAGATCTGACTGAGATTTCATCTCAAGGGAAATTGGAAACTATTAAGAGCAAAATTAAAGTGAAAATCTTCGATTTTAATGATGACTTCGACAATGTTCAAATCGTGAATTATATTATGAAGAAACTTTCGGATTACGGATTTGCAGAAAAGCACGAATTAATTATCTACGGAGATCAAATCAAGTTTATAAAAATCCAAGTTTCTTCATACGAGGATATAATTAAAATAGCCTCAATAAATGGTGTCAAGTCAATTGATTTTTTTCAAGAATATTCGCTTCCACTAAATGAATTTTTAGGGACCGATATAAAAACTGCTTTGGGAAAAGAGTATTCTGACAGTGAAACGACGATAGGTATTATCGATGGAGGGATAAGTGATGATAATGCATATTTAAAACCATATATTGTCGCACGTGAAAAATATGTAAATGAAAATTATCAAAATCCAAATCATGCAACATTTATTGCATCTACTATACAATATGGCAATAAATTAAATGGAATCATTGCATCCAGCCCGAAAAGATTTAAGTTTGTTGATATATTGCTATACCCAACAGTAATCCTAAATTTGGACCTACGGATACCGTTGGTGAAGAAGAGCTAATGGAAATTATGGAAGAGGTAATGAAGAAGTATTCCTCCAAGGTAAAAATATGGAATCTTTCCCTTGGAATTGAAAGTAAAATTTGCACAGGCTCTATGTCTGATTTAGGTGTGTTTTTAGATTACATTCAAGACACATATCAGGTTCAAATATTTGTCTCGAGTGGTAATCTTAATTCCATACCTCTAAGAGAATGGCCAGCTCAGTCAGATATGGGAGAACGAGATAGAATTATTTCACCAGCAGATTCTGTTAGAGCCATTACAGTAGGATCTTTAGCTCTTTATGACGCTGAGAATTCTATTGTCAAAGCAAATGAACCTTCTCCCTTTAGTAGGCGAGGCCCTGGCGCAAATTACATAGTTAAACCTGATGTCGTTGACTATGGAGGAAATCTTACGAAAGATTTTTGTATAGATGGACTTGGCATAAAAGGGTTAGACACCAAGGGAAATGTAATTGAAGGGAATGGTACAAGCTATTCTAATCCAAGAGTAGTTCAAAAGTTTGCCTCTGTCTATGACGAAATGGTTGAAAAAAATCTTCTGTTAGCAAAAGCAATGATTATTCATTCTGCCAGAATGCAGTCACGAGAGCTTTTGGAGCAAAACCAAGATAATATTAAGTACTATGGTTTTGGTATGCCTGCTGTTAATGTACAAGATATTTTGCAATGTAGCGAGGATGATGTAACCCTTGTGTTTCGCCAAAAAGTACCTCAAGGATCACATCTTGAAATGTTCAATTTTCCCTATCCAAATTCGTTAATCCGAAACGGAAAATGTTATGGCGAAATTGGGATGACTCTTGCCTATAATCCTATTCTTGATGATCGCTATGGTAGAGAGTACTGCAGAACCAATATTGATGTAAGTTTTGGCACTTACAAATATAATCCGGACTCTGGTAAAACTGATTTTTCTGGAGAGGTCCCTCTTGAGTGTTCGTGGGATGAAAAATTTGAAAAAGCCAGAGTTGAAAATGGATTCAAATGGAGTCCGATTAAATCTTATTATAGAAAAATAAGTAGAGGAATTCAACTCGGAGATGGATGGAAAATACGTATTGACATGAATCCAAGGAACGGGTTAAATGTTTTGGCCCAAGAATTTGTTTTGATCTTAACCATAAAAGATCCTGCAGGGCATGATATTTACTCAGAAGTTATTAATGGCCTTAGAGCGAGAGGATATGCCACCAGCAATCTCGAAACCAGACAGCAAATCCGTCAGAGGCAATAGCACTCCAACATTATCTCAGACAAATACTTTGCATCTAAATTGAGCAAATGACACACTTAGGTGGAGTCCGAATACAAATTTGTGTTCGGACTCTTTTTATTTAATTATTTATTTGACCTTGACCATACTTCTACGGACAGCTTATCTTGAAGGCCAAGCAGCATATGCCATCTGGCCAATAAGAAAATTTTAAGGAATTCTATATTTTACAATCTCGTTTAAATTCAAAGTCTGATCTTTTGAAAGTGAATTAACAATAGAAAGGGTACAAAAGTTTTATCCATTTATAGTTAATATTGGTTAGTAATTTAGATGGTTTTCAATTTCTATTTTGTTATTTCTTCCTATATTTCCTATTTATAAAATCAATTTTTTCACTTCCTTGAGTGGAAAATATCAAAAGTATAAAATAATTTGTTTATATTTCTAATGTAAAAATATTTAATAAGTGCTAATGCTTGGTTCCTTTTCATTTTACTTTCCTACATAAATTTGTTGTAATGTCATTAATATGCAGCGATTTATTCTATAATTTATGTTCATTATACCGATTATGCATTTTAAAAATTTTTTCATTGAATTTTATGTTATGATAATGTTGTTAAAAATTAAAGAGCAAACCTATCAAAAGGTAGGGACGCAAAGCCACAGGTCTAATGCGAGAATGCTAGGATAGCTGGGTTGCCATGTTTACATGTATAATAATTAAATTGATGAATCTATGTTTTGATTTTTTCATTATTAAAACCTGTCCATTGTAAAACAACCGCAACCATTCTAATACCACGTGCTAGAGTTTTTCGATACTCAATCATACTCTTCGTGGAATGTGGAATTATTGTCGAGTTAGACTTTTACATTTTGGCAGGTTTTTTATTTGTATTCGATTTCCAACATTTTTGTAATTCATAACATAAATACACAATTAAAGAAAAAAAGGAGATTTAAAATAGGAACTTACAGCATTGTGAAAAAAGCAGATCGGTTAGCAATTAGCGTAAAGGGACATATGGATACTCCAACCGCAGAAAAATTTGTCAAAGAATATCAACAAGAGGTCGGTAAAATTATCCCATCTCAGTATATCTTGGATGTAGATGGCAATGAGTTAAGCGTCGTTACAGCCGATATGCAGGAATCGCTGAAGAGCTGCTTTAAACTTTATCAAAGTACTGGTTTTAAAAAAGTTATCCTGCACATCAACAAAAGCAATGCCATCCTTTCCATGCAGGTGAAACGTATTGCATCGGCAGCCGGTCTTCAGAACTTCTCCATTGTTTCATGAAGATACGGTTTTTTACTATTCAGAAGCTGCCGAAAGATAGCGCAAACATTCATACGAGTTAAAACGTCGATATGGATCTTTTGATCCACCTAAATTAAATTGGAAATATTTTAAAAAAGTCATCACAAAGGGGCGTATTCCATGTTTCCATTCGAAATTTGCGGAATCGAGGTACAGCATGGAGACATTGTCGAAGATAACACAAAATACATTGAACATTTTCAGAAAATGGGAAAAAATGTTGAACACTTTTTCCGTGATATTTTCGGCCGAAACAAACGTTATCGAATTGATTTAAAAAAAGAAAGCAGTCTGACTTTAGCGATTGCTGCAGCAAAAAAGGTATTGAAAAAAACCGGTACATCTGCAAAAGATCTGGATATGATCATTTTTTCAAGTTATCTGCCAGAATATGTCGCACCGCCAAGTTCAGTTTTGCTTCATTATGCATTGGGTGGAAAAGAAGAATGCATCTGTTACGACATTAATGTCGACTGTACCGGCATGTCCACTGCCCTAGGAATAACAGCCAAATACTTGTCAGCTAGTGAATCTACAAATAAAATTTTGATTGTCGGATGCGATATCATCAACATGGCGGCCGACCCAAACAGCGAATACAGTTATGGTATTTATGGTGATGCTGCATGTGCAATGATTATTCAAAAGACGAAATCAGACTGTGGTTTAGTAGACTCAAAATTCTGGGTTAATTCTGAAGAACATGCGGATATTGTTTTTCCGGGCTGCGGATTTTCTAAGCTTTTTCAAGTCAAAGATCCCAGTAAGCTGCGGCTGCGCTGGAAACCAACAGCCACTGTGAATATTCAGGATGCAGCAGAAAAAATTCTGGCACTGCTGAAACGAAACAATCTGACTGTAAAAGACATAAAAATGTTCTGCTGCTCCCAGTCAGTCTACAAATTTCTTCAAAAAATCAGGACTTTGCTATCGATTGACAAAAAGCAAAGTCTTTATGTTGGTGGAGAGTACGGATATACAGGGACAACCAGCCCATTTATTGTCCTGTGGAAATCACTTCAGGAAGGGCTTGTGCAAAAGGGCGATTATGTTGTGATTTGGACATTCGGTTCAGGAAGGACAAACATTATTCTTTTACTGAAATATTAAAGCAAACATCGTACCGTGTGGAAAGTAAAAATCCGGTAATCTATTAAAATTAAATGTATAAGATCAAAAAGTCACTGGGACTCTTTAACGGAGTTTCCAGTGACTTTTTAGCATAATGATGTTGTCACATTCAGTCTTGATTCTGACCACATCCGTGTTCACCACAGGTGTGCCCTTCACCATGTCTTTGATCATGGTGGTCACAATGCACGTTCGGATCAAATTGCAAAGAGTTGGAAAGCAAAGCCTGCACAGCATCGTCTGCGCTGCCAGAAACGCCGCCATAAATTTTGATGCCAGCTTCTGCGAGTGCTGTTTGAGCACCTCCGCCAATTCCCCCGCAAATCAGTATATTTGCATGATGCGCCGTTAAAAATCCAGCGAGTGCACCATGGCCGCTTCCCATTGTATCGACGACTTCTGCACCTGTCATTTTGCCGTCTTGAACATCATAAAATTTGAAAGTTTTCGTATGACCAAAATGCTGAAAAACCTGCCCGTTTTCATAAGTGACTGCAATTTTCATTCTTTTTACCTCCGAAATCATCTGATCAAAATATTGGTTTTCGTGGCAATGCCGCCTACAGCCCCCGCCACATAACTTTCCGTAAGATTTGCACAGTACATAATCACCACCGGAAATTTTCAGGACTTTCCCATTAACCAAAACATCTGCAATTTTTTTACGGGCTTCATTGTAAATACTTTGAACGGTTGTCCTGCCAATATGCATCTGTTGTGCACATTCTTCCTGTGTATAGTCCTCCAAATCAATTAGCCTTATGGTTTCATATTCATCCACCGTCAAAACAACGCTTTCTGCAGCGGAAGATTTGTTAGGCAAAAACAAGCAGTGCTTTGGCATGCAGCAAACATGACGCTTTTTTTGCGGTCGTGGCATAAGCAGCCCTCCATTTCCGACATATGTCATTTAATATAATACTTCTGTTCTTGCCATATGTCAAGTATTATTTTTTGCAGTGTCTGCACAATCAGGAAAACCGACAGCTTTTCCGGAAAAATTAATATTTTTGCTTGTGCATGCTTGATTTTAGACATCGAATAGACTAAAATTGAGAATCGAAAAATGAAAAGAATGATGACTAAAAGCATAAAAATATACATGATTTATGGGAGCTCAAAGATACGGAGATAAGTCAGAAAAGCTGCAAAATTTCATTCACAAACAAATAGCATCATTTTGAAAAGGAATGTGACGTTACCATGAAAATTTATAAATACATGATCAGCATTACCGGTATTCTTGCTGCAATCAATTTCTTTCTTACTGTCATATTAGAATGGAGAATTCATGGCGTAGTCTACAGCGCCTGTTGGGGACATGAAAGCTTCTATCGAGGCCTTTTCTCGGGTGTCTTCGTTAGCTGTACCTTAGCTTTAATGACATCCATCCTAAATTATTATGTTGAGAAAGGAAAGGTCAATGCGTCCATTAAATATCATGCGAACCAAGTCTACCATATTGCCAATATTGGGAAACTGCGTTTGGAAGAACTGACTTACAATGCAGATATGACCATGGAAGACGCCAAAAAGCTTTGGGAAGAATGCTACGACATTGATTTGCAGCTCAAAAATATTTTTATTGATGCCTCTCTGAATGAATCTAAAAGTATCAATAACCATATTCTAAAAAGAATTGACTTGATTATGCTAAAATTTGAAAATATAGGCGCAGCTGCATACGACTATGAGCATGGCCGCTGCTCATGGCCTGAATTGTCAAACTGCGCCCAAACGGAAATTATGGAATTGTCTGATATTCTAGGGAGAGAAGAGAGTTTTGTGAAACGAATTATGAGATGACGAGGCAATAAAAAATCAGAGTTCCATTTTTTTGAGAAGATTGGCCATTTCGATAGCCCCCTCTGCACACGCAAAGCCTTTGTTTCCGGCCTTTGTGCCGGCACGCTCCACCGCCTGTTCGATGTTCTCTGTTGTCAGCACGCCAAACAGAACCGGCACACCGCTTGTAAGGGCGGACTGCGCGACTCCTTTGGAAACTTCATTGCAAACATACTCATAGTGGCTGGTGCTTCCACGGATGACGGAACCAAGACAGATGACTGCATCGTATTTTGCGCTTTTTGCCATTTTTAAAGCAACCAGAGGAATTTCAAATGCACCCGGCACCCAAGCCACATCAATATCATCCTCCTGCACACCGTGTCTCTTCAAACCATCCAGAGCTCCGCTGAGCAATTTGGATGTAATGAATTCATTAAAACGCGCAGCAACAATGCCAATTTTAAGGCCATCGGATACTAATTTCCCTTCAAATACATGCATATTATAAATTCTCCTTTATTCCTTTGTTTATATTTATAGAGATAAGTTTAAATTTTATTTTTACAGCAAATGACCCATTTTCTGCTTTTTGGTCTGCAGATAAAACGTATCATAGGCAGTCGGCTTCATGCAGATCGGAACACGCTCCACAATTTTCATGCCAAAATCTTTTAGCTGATAGACTTTATCCGGATTATTGGTAAGCAGGCGAAGCGTTTTTGCCCCCAGATCCTGAAGAATCTGAGCACCAATGTAATACTCCCGCATATCCCCGGGAAATCCAAGCGCGAGATTCGCCTGCAAAGTATCCATTCCCTTGTCCTGCAAGGCATAGGCCCGCAGCTTATTCAGAAGCCCGATTCCACGGCCCTCCTGACGCATATAAAGCAGAATGCCGCGGCCTTCCTGCTGAATCTGCAGCATTGCTGTTGCCAGCTGCTGCCCGCAATCACAGCGCAGGGAACCAAAGGTGTCCCCTGTCAAACATTCAGAGTGAACTCGGCAAAGCAGGTTTTGCCCGTCCCCAATGTCGCCCTTCACAAGCGCAACATGGTGTTCTCCATTGAGTTTATTCCGGTAGCCATACGCTTTAAACTCGCCGTATTTGGTCGGAAGGTTTGCGACTGCCACACGTTCCACCAGATGGTCATGCCGTTTCCGGTATTCCTGCAAATCTTTTATGGTAATCATTTTAAGGTGCCATTTCTCAGCAAACTGAGTCAGTTCTTTTGTGCGCATCATTGTACCGTCGTCCCGCATAATTTCACAGCAGAGACCGCACTGCTGCAGGCCAGCCAGCCGCAGCAAATCCACTGTCGCCTCCGTATGTCCTGCCCGCTCTAATACGCCGTTTTTCCGTGCCCGCAGTGGAAACATATGGCCTGGTCTGCGGAAATCTTCTGGTTTAACATCATCTTGTACACACATGCGTGCCGTTATGCCGCGCTCCTCAGCAGAAATTCCCGTCGTTGTACGAACCGAATCAATGGAAACTGTAAAAGCTGTCTCGTGATTATCTGTATTGTCTGCAACCATCTGCGCAAGCTGCAGTTTGCTGCAGTATTCTGGACTCATCGGCATACAAATCAGTCCCTTTGCATGAGAGGCCATAAAATTTACATTTTCTGTCGTGGCAAATTCTGCAGCACAAATGAGGTCACCTTCGTTTTCCCGTTCCGGATCATCTGTTACCAAAATAAGCCGGCCCCGCTTCAAATCATCCAGTGCTTCTTCAATGGTGTTGAACTGTAACATTGTGTTCCTCCTATTCTTCTAATTGCCGAAGAAGTCCCATGTCAAACCACTTTCAGCTGGTTTAGACGAAACAAACTTCTCGACATATTTTCCAATGCAGTCATTTTCCAAATTAACAAGACTGCCGGCATGTTTAGTGAGCAATGTGGTCATCTCTGCAGTGTGCGGAATGACGGACACGCTGAAACTGTTTCCAGTAACTTCCGCCACGGTCAAACTAATACCGTCCACCGCAATGGAACCCTTCCGAATGATATACTTGAAAATTTCCGGCGCCGTACGGATGGTAAACCAAACAGCATTTCCATCTTTTCGTTTGGCTTGGACAGTCCCGGTCCCATCAATATGCCCAGTCACGATATGCCCGCCAAACCTGCCGTCTGCAGGCATGGCCCGCTCTAAATTGACCTTGTTTCCGGAATGGAGCTGCCCGAGGGAAGAGCAGCGAAGCGTTTCGTGCATGACATCTGCGGAAAAACTGTGATCTGTAAAAGAGGTGACGGTCAGGCAAACCCCGTTCACAGCGATACTGGCCCCACACGGCAGGTCATTCAAAACCGTTTTGGCGGAAATCGTCAAGACAGCCGATGCTGCTGTTTTGTCGAAAGACTGGACAGTGCCGACCTCTTCGATAATTCCGGTAAACATTAGACCACCCGGCTTTCCAAAAGCAGGTCACTCCCAAGACGGGTAACCGTCGGTTCTGTCAGATGAAATGCGTGGTCCGGAGAATCAGCGCCAAGACCACCCACCGGCGTTTTTGCTTCCGCACCGCCCAGAATTTTCGGGGCAATGTAGGCCTGTACTTTGTTTACAATGCCGCTCTGCAGAGCAGACCAGTTCAGTGCAGCACCGCCTTCTAGAAGAATACTGCCAATCCCTTTCGCTCCAAGTTCCGTCACTAAGGCTTTCAAATCCGTATGCTTGTTTTTTTCCGGCAGCATCAAGATTTCACATCCGGCTTTTCGGTAGGGCACCTGCTTCTCTGCATCCGTACAGCAAGTTGCAAGGATAGTGGGCACCTTGGCGGCTGTTGCAACAATGTAAGATGAAACAGGTGTACGCAGATGCGTATCACAGACAATTCGGACTGGATTTCTGCTGTCTGGTATCCGGCATGTCAGCCGAGGATTATCTGCAAGGACCGTACCGACGCCGGTCATCACAGCCATGCAGCGGTTTCGGTCCTGCTGAACCCGCTGCCGAGCAAACTCTCCGGTAATCCACTGCGATTTTCCGGAAACAGCGGCGATTTTCCCATCCATTGACATCGCATATTTCAAAATGACAAACGGCAGCTTCGTTTGGATATAGTACAGAAATGGCTCATTCAGCTGGTCACATTCTTTCTCGCATATCCCCTCTGTCACTTCAATGCCATGGTCCCGCAGGATACGGACGCCTTTGCCGCTGACCAGCGGATTAGGATCAGATGACCCAATCACGACGCGGCGGATACCAGCAGCCAGAATGGCATCTGTGCAAGGCGGCGTTTTTCCCCAATGGCAGCACGGCTCCAAAGTAACATACAAAGTCGCCCCAGCAGGAGACTCTGTGCAGTCAGCTAAAGCATTTCGCTCTGCATGAAGCCCGCCGTATTTTTGATGAAACCCTTTTCCAATGACTTTACCATCCTTGACAAGAATAGCACCGACCAAAGGATTGGGATCCACTTTTCCACAGCCCTGTTTGGCAAGTTCCAGTGCGGCTCGCATATATTCAGAATCCGTCAACGACAACACCTCCTGAATCAATAAAAAATTCCCTGAACAGACATTTGTTCAGGGAATTTTAGATAGAGTTAACAATGAAAGTCAAAAAACGCTCTGAAATGATTTTACCATCATCTCAGAGCGTTTCCAGAAATTGAAATAAAACGGTCCACAATCTTCTTTCATCCAGACTTTACTGTCGGCTTCGGAGTTACACCGAATCATGCCTTGCGGCTCGTGGGCTTTACCACCGGTAGGGAATTACACCCCGCCCTGAAGATATCCTATTCAGTTATTAGCTTAACTTTATCACATCTGATCATTTCTGTCAAGACACAGCATCAAAACAAATCGCTGCTTTCACTGCTGTCTAAATGAGCATCCCAAACCTCACGCGGAAGTGGTTTTTTCATTGCTGCCAGCAACAGACAGCCAACAATCATACCTACCGCAAGAGCAATAAAATACCCAAACGGATTGGTGATAGTCGGGAGAACGAAAATGCCGCCATGCGGTGCACGCAGCTGACAACCAAACAGCATTGACAATGCGCCGCTGATTGCAGAACCAATCGCCATAGAAGGAAGAACATGGAGCGGGTCAGAAGCAGCATATGGGATAGCCCCTTCTGTAATGAATGACAGGCCCAAAACATAGTTTACAATGCCGGACTGGCGTTCTTTGGGTGTAAAGCGGTTCTTAAACAAAGTGGTGCAAAGGGCAATTGCCAGCGGCGGAACCATACCGCCGATCATGCAAGCTGCCATAATGCGGAAGCCCATACCATCGGCACCCGGTGAGGCCAATTGTGCAGTGGAGAACAGGTAAGAAGCCTTGTTGATCGGGCCGCCCATATCCAGTGCCATCATGCCGCTGACGACCATGCCGAGAACTGCTGCCGCGCTGCCATGCAGGCTTGTCAAGGCAGCGGTAATTCCCTGATTGATCAGTATCATCAATGGATTTACCAATGCCATTACGATACCAATCATTAAAATACCTATTAGGGGATACAGAAGCACAGGTTTGATACCATCCAGTGACTTCGGCAGTTTTTTAAACGCCTTCTGTAAAAAGCGTACCAGATAACCGCCAATAAATCCGGACAAAAGAGCTCCAAGGAATCCGGCACTGATTTTTCCGCCAGCCGGATCAACAAATGTACTCCCGTTCATTGCCAAAATGCCGCCGACAAATCCAACTGCCAAGCCGGGACGGTCAGCAATGGCCATAGCAATATACCCGGAAAGAACTGGCAGCATCATATTAAAGGCAAATCCACCGACCGTTTTGAAAAATTTGGCCACCGCAGTTGTAGAACCGAAATTCGGTCCGCCGGTAATTCCATTGGCAGAATCGATTAAAAATGCCAGTGCAATTAAAATACCGCCGCCAGTTACAAACGGAAGCATATGAGAAACACCATTCATCAACTGCTTGTAAATCTGATGTCCAATACTGTCGTTTGATAAATCTGAAGAAACATCTGCTTTTGCTCCAGTGGAATGGTAAACGGGAACTTTGCCGTCCACAACGGACTGTATCAGTTCTTCACCTTTGTTGATTCCTGCAGTCACACTCGTAAAAAGTACCGGCTTTCCGTCAAAGCGGCTTGTTTCCACATCTTTATCTGCTGCAATGATAATGCCGTCACAGGCCGCAATTTCTTCGGGAGTCAGCTCATTCTTCGTGCCGTCTGCACCATTGGTTTCTACTTTTACGGGAATCCCCATTTGTTTCCCTTTTTGTTCCAGATTTTCGGCCGCCATAAAAGTATGGGCAATGCCGGTCGGGCATGCCGTCACAGCCAACACACGATATTTACTGGACTCCGGAGACTGCTCTTTTGGCGCTGTCTCTGGAACAGTTTTGTCGGCATGGGCCTGTTCAGCCGATTCTTTCGGAAACTTTTCCGCTTCCTGTTCGGTAATCAGCTGGAGAAACTCCTGTTTATCCTTTGCTCCCATCAGTTTTTCTTTAAATCCGGGAACCATTAACAAAGCAGCCAGCCGCTGCAGTGCCTGCAGGTGCAGGTCACTGCCGGATACAGGCGCAGCAATCATAAAAAACAAGTCAGACGGTTTGTGGTCCGGTGCCTGATAATCCACACCAGACGGTACAGTCATTGCCGCGATTCCTGCTTTCTTTACAGCATCCACTTTAGCATGAGGAATGGCAATTCCTCCGCCAATGGCAGTGGAAGTGTGGCTTTCCCGTGCAAGGATGCCTTCCTTGAAAGCGGCCTTATCCGAAATACACCCCTCTTTGTCGAGGAGGCCAATCAGCTTGTCTATTGCTGCATCTTTAGATGCAGCTGTTTCATTTAATGCGATACCATCTACCAACAGTAATTCGTTAATTTTCATGCTGAATGCTCCCTTCCCTTTCTAAAAACCTTTTCAATACTCATCTTTCCCATCTGTTTATTAATTAAGCGAAAATCCATATCTGCTGCCAAAAGCACAGCGGATATGAACCATCAGCTGTCCATAAGTAAACCATGCTCTTTCGCAAACGCTTGTGCACGAATGCGAATAGCCTGTGGGGTCGTACAGTCTGCAATGCTGTCGGCCAGCACCCTGCAATCGGCAGTATTGACTTTGCTGAGTATGTATTTAGCCTGCGGAATCGCACCTGCTGCCATACTCAATTCATCAAGTCCTAAACCCGTCAAAAGGGGAATTGCCAGCGGATCTCCAGCCATCCCGCCGCACATGCCAACTGAAATATGACTGTCATGTGCCGCCTGCGCAACATGCCGAATCAAAGAAATCACAGCAGGGTTAAAATAATCATATAAGTATGAGATTTTTTCATTTCCACGGTCAACTGCAAGCGTATACTGTACCAAATCATTGGTACCAATGCTGAAGAAGTCCACTTCTTTAGCAAGCGTACGCGCCATCAGAGCAGCAGACGGAATTTCCACCATAATACCGACAGGAATTTTAGCATCATACGCAATGCCTGCCTTGTCCAACTGCGATTTTGCTTCCTGCAGCATATTTTTTGCTGCCGTCAGTTCCTCATGCCCGGAAATCATTGGGAACATGATTCGCAGATTTCCGAATGCGCTTGCCCGCAGAATCGCCTTCAGCTGTGTAAGAAACAATTCTTTTTGGTCAAGGCAAAGCCGGATTGCACGATATCCCAAAAACGGATTTTTCTCCTTAGGAATCGAAAGATAACTAGTCTCCTTGTCGCCGCCGATATCCAATGTGCGGATGATGGCACTGCCTGTTCCGCTGGACGGAAAAGCCTCAGCAACTGCCTTGTATTCTTTAAACTGCTCTTTTTCTGTGGGAGCACTGGTGCGGGAAAGGAAAATCTGCTCTGTCCGCATCAAGCCAACCGCTTCTGCACCTTGATTCAAGCAGAAATCAGTATCTTTGGCAGCGCCTATATTGGCGGCAACAATCATACGCTTACCATCCGCAAGGACAGCCTTTTGTTTGGAGAATTTTTCCAAAATGGCACGCTGACGATTTTCTTTTTCCATCTTTTCACGATAAATCTTCAGTGTTTTTTCATCTGGAGAAATGATGCACTCCCCATTTTCACCATCCAAGATCAAAGTATCACCGCTGTGCACATGATCCAACAAATCGGTGACACCCACCACTGCCGGAATTCCCATAGACTTGGCAAAGATAGACGTATGTGCGGTTTTGCCGCCCTTTTCAGTTGCAAATCCAAGCACATATTGACGGTCAAGCTGAATGGTGTCAGATGCAGACAAATCGTCCGCTACTAAAATAACTTTTTCATGAATGGAAGATAACGTATTGCCAGCTTCTCCAGAAAGAATCTGTACAAGCCGTCTGCCTGCATCCCGCACATCTGCAGCACGTTCCTTCATATATGGGTTGGGCATATTTTCAAACAAGGCGGCAAATTGTTCTGTCACCTGTTTGACAGCCTGCTCTGCCGGAATCAGCTGTTTCCGAATCCGCTTTTCAATCTCCGGAACATATGCCGGATCTGCCAAAATGGACTTCTGTCCTTTCAGAATTCCAATTTGTTTTTCGTCCAGCATATTTGCAGAACGTGCAATCAAGTCCTCCACCGCCTGTACGGCATTCTTGACTGCCGACTGAAATCTGGCAGCCTCGGCATCTGCACAATCAGCTGAAATGGACTTTACTTCATGGACAACAGGCTGCCGATAAACAAATGCTTTGGCAATCCGAATACCCTCTGATACACCAATCCCTTTGCAGGATTCATTTCCCATAATTAATGACAGGCCTCCTTAATGTCGCCTGAGCAGCGAAAATTTATTGTTCTCCAAAATTATTTGCAAATAGCTTTTCCACAGCTGCCATTGCCGCCGTCTCATCATCGCCTGTCACCGTTACTGTAACTTCCTGACCAGCTCCCAGGCCAAGGCTCATCAGGCCCAATATGCTTTTTGCATCTATTTCGGAATCGGTGCCTACTTTTTTGAGCATAATAGTGGAAGCAAATGGGCCAGCAGTTTCCGTCAACAGCTGTGCCGGACGCAGATGGAAACCCTGCTTGCAGCCAATTGTAAATTGTTTCTGAATCATTGTTACACATTCTTTCTGCCAAGCTGGCGAATTCTAATTCTATACGATAATTTAGTGTCTCATACCCCGCACAGATTTTCTGTACAGTCAACAGTCAGGCCATTTTCATAGGCTCAACTGTAACCAGCGGAATGGACTTCATGACTTCCGCCTGTCCGCAAACCTGTGTTCCGGGTTTTGAAGCGGTAATTGTGCCCGCCGCAGTTGTTAATTGAGCAATCTCCCGCAGGGATAATCCATGCAGCAATGCATAGGCCAGAGAGCCAACCATGGAATCTCCCGCACCGGTAGCACTCTGCACAGGGATGTCCCATGAATGGACCCGGAAGGCTTCCTGCGCATCTGCAACAACAGCACCGTCTGCACCCATGGAGACAATCACCAAAGAAATGCCACTTTGAATCAATTCATGTGCAGCCTGCAGAACGTCCTGCGGTGTCTGCAGCTTTTTCCCCATTAATTGCTCCAGTTCATGAATATTCGGCTTTACTGCATAGGGAGTGCTCTTAAGACCTTCATGCAGGGCTTCCCCATCTGCATCCAAAATAGTCTTTGCACCTTGTTCCTTTGCAATACCTATTAACTGCGCATAAATATCCTGCGGCACTCTGGGGGGAAGGCTTCCGCTTAACACCACAATATTGGCACCTTGGCATAAAGACTGGAATTTTTTCCGAAACGCCTGCAAATCTTCAGGTGATACAGGGCATCCGCCTTCATTAAATTCTGTTGTTTTATGTGCCTTGCGGTCAAAAGCCTTCACATTCGTGCGGGTTTCCCCTTCAATTTCCAAAAAGTCCTGTGAAATCTGTTTCTGCTGCAAAAAGGTAAGCAAGCTGTGGCCAGTTGAACCTGCGACAAATCCTGTAACGATAGCTTCCGTTTGAAAATTATGCAAAACGCGCGCCACATTGATGCCTTTTCCGCCCGGATCCGTCTCCGAATGTACAACACGGTTAAGTTCATAAGGCTGCAGCGCCTGTATTTGAATTGTTCGGTCAATAGACGGATTCAATGCAACCGCAATTACTTTTCCATCCATCAAAGTTCCCTCCTGACAATTTCGTTTATTATTATGAAGCCTCTCCATCATTTTGGGGCATATCAACCATATAAAGCTGAATGCCCTTTTCCATCAGCTCCCGCTTTTGATCTTCAGAAATCAAAGTGCTGGTAATACAGCCGTCAACATCTGAAAGCGCACCAAACTTAGCAAAAGATACACGTCCAATTTTAGAATGATCCGCCAACACATATACCTGTTCGGCGACCTGCATCATTTTATGCTTGGTGGAAGCTTCCAACATATTAGGCGTCGTCAAACCAATATCAGTACTAAGCCCATTCGTTGCCATGAATGCTTTGTCAACGCGAATCCGCATCAGATTTTCCTCGGTTACCGGGCCGACAAGTGCCATCGTGTTAGAGCGCAATGTTCCGCCCACAGAAATCAGGGTGACATTCGGCAGATTGGAAACTTGCTGCATCAAATTAATGGAATTGGTTACTACGGTCAGCTGCCTAAAAGAAGCAAGCTGAGCCGCCAGATAAAGCGTGGTAGTCCCTGAATCAATCAGGACAGAGTCCCCATCCTCAATCAGGGACGCTGCTTTGACCGCGATCCGCTGTTTCTCTTCACGAAAACAATCTTTCTTGTCATTATAAGTCTGTTCCATTCCAACAGACTCCATACAAATTGCACCGCCATGCGTTCGTTTAAGCTGCCGCCGCTTTTCTAATTCTGTCAGGTCACGGCGAACAGTGGATTCCGAAACATTGAAAAGGCTGCACAGCTTGCGAACTGATGCACGGGCATTATTCTGCACATATTTACAAATCCCCTGCAAGCGCTCTTCCTCGTACACAGGGAAGCGCCTCCTTGATTAATTATAGATGTTCATGACTGTTTAGAACTGGTATTATCGTATCATCAATTTGCAAAGATGTCAATAGTATCTGAAATATAAATATTTGCGCACCTTTTATTGTCACACATATATAAAAATGTAGGCATTATTATAGGCATTATCACAAATTCATGCAGAATGCATAAGTACTTCATTCGTGTATCTGCCCTTATCACCCATAATTTTAAAGAACATGGTTTTATAATCCATCATAATCAGTCATTTTAAATTCAAGTTTGGTCAATATCTGCTTAAATTATCTATTATAATTCCTGATTGAATGATTGACCTTGCTTGATTTATGTTTGAAATCAGTCATGATTCGGTCAAAATGGCACTTTCTCTAAAAATCAAGCATGGATGATTCAACAAAACCATACTGCCATAATGAAACAGATGACTGCATTGATATCCCAGAAAGAGGGACATAAGTACAGTCATCTGTTTTCATTTATCTTTATAAATCCAGAATTAAACTATTTTGTCTTTAAATACAAATCAAATGGTAGAAAAAAAGGTGTTACTTTCACAAAATGAAAAACACCATTTTTTCTTATGATTAAACAACAGGAAAAAGGGAGCAAGCGAATCGGCCGCCTAGAAGGGCTATTTCTAATGCGGTTTAGGAAAAAACGAGGTTCTCTTACAAATGTGCTCTCTCCCGAGGACTAAGTTTATTGTATCATAAATTGCATGAAGAATCGACAATTTGGCCGTCATTTGTAAAAAGTTGCATGCTATATGTTGTAATTTTATCTAGTGCGTGCGCTGCCCCACAAAACGTCTCCGCATAAAACGCTCTGCAGCTAGCCATTTCCCTTATTTCACCTGTTGTTTTAACATGATCCATCAGATACTTTTAAGGTTGATGTCTAAAAGCACTGGTTCCGATCTGGACACAGGGATGTGAAAGCTTCAAATTTCAACTGTATTTTCCTGACGAACTTCAGATCATATGAGGATTCAGCTATCCGATACAGCATTTCTGTCCTTCTTATAAGAAACAATTGCTGTTGACAGAAACCAGCCATCTTGAAAGGTCTGCAGCAGACTCCCGTTATATTTATTTACAGAAGAGCGAACACTCTGCAGTCCAATTCCATGAAATTGTGAATCTTTCTTTGAAGTTTTCAGTTCTTGATTACCAACCAGTGGATTTTCAAGAACCGTATTTGCAATCCGGAAAATCAAAAAATCATTTCGCGTATGAATTCTAACATCAATGAGTCTTTGCATTGGGTCCGGTACTTTGCAACATGCTTCCAGCGCATTGTCTAAAAGATTTGCCAGAATGATGCATAAGTCGGACTGGAAAATACAGCTATCCTGAACCGGCGGAAGAGATGCATCAATTTTAATCGAGATATCATGCTGTTTGGCCTGCTTCACTTTTTCATTCAGAATCGCGTCAGCAACCGCAACACCTGTAAATGCTCGGTTGTCATCAATACCTGACGTGCAGGAAATGCTTTGGATATATTTTCGCGCTTCCTGAACTTTTCCATGCATAAGCAATCCGTCAATTGCAGTTAAATGGTTGTCAAAGTCATGAAAAATTTTTGCATTTGTCTGATACATTTGATGCATCTGGGAATATTTTTGCTCGGCCATTCGTGCTTCCCCCTGCAATTTTTGATTAGCAACTTGCTCCTTGTGGTATTCTTTTAAACTATTTAGATACTGTGTAACTGCAAACAAACCTATCAAAATGATGATGCCGCAGATTCCGATAATGTACTCCGCATAACGGCTTCTTTTTTTAGAAACAAATTCAATAAAAATGGACAGCAGCGCCAATCCCACCAAGACCACTGCAAGATAACTGAAAGCAGAGATTGCAATCCCTTTTGTCCTCTGTTTAAACAGTTTATATAAATAAAACAGACAGCAGTCAATGAGTTTATCAATGATCAGATAAATACATCTTATATATCCAGTTTGATAAAACAGGTTATACAAGGATACATGATTGACATAACTGATAATCGTAATCAGAAAACTTTCCTGCAGAGTTAAAATAACGATATATGCTACACTGCCGAAGACTGCACGAAGGGCTTTGATATGGCAAATCATCATCCCGGCACCGGCAATCAGCAAGATGGAGGCCAACATAGCGGCCCAAGAAAAGAGAGCGGCCATATTCAGCAAAGTAATAATTGCTGTATACATACACACAGCCAGCCATTTCATCTGTATCTGCTTGTTTCCATCATATCTATTCTTACCAAGTGTTTCGACAACGCTGATTCCCAGATAACCTTCCACAGCAGTCGCCAAAATTTCAATGCACCAAAAGACAGCTGTCATAGATTTGCGCCCCAATATTTGCAAAGTCTTTCCTGCACAGACGGCAGATTTGGCCGGCTGATTTTAATTTGTGTTCCATCCCTGCACACTGCACAGCCATTTTCAATGCGCATAATATGTAAAATATTGACGATATAGCCCCTATCAATAAAAAGAAAATTTTCCGCAGACAGTTCCTCATACACCAGCTTCAGCGGCTTCCTCTGCGCATAAACAAGATTGGACAGCAAATGAAAGTAGCTATTCCTGTTGGCTTTGTTGACATATACGATTTCTTTGTAGGGAATCCGGATCAAACCATGAGTAATGCTTTTAAAGACATAAGACTGGTTTTCTTCAATTCGCATGACCTTAACGGCATCCTTCAAAGCTGGAACCAGTCTCTGCTCCAGTTGTGATTTTGGAATGTACCGAAAAACAGATAGTGCATAGGCATCTATTGCATACTCACAATGGGATGTTAAAAAAATGATAAGGCAATTCGGCAGACTTTTATGTACACGTTGGGCAGTTTCCAATCCACCGGGTGCAGGCATTTCAATATCCAAGATAGCCAGATCATATCGCTCGCCGGTTTCTATCTGCCGAAGAAGATCTCGGCTGCATGAATACGCCTTAACGGTTACAGCAATCTGCATATTGCGAAACGCCGACTGAATATCCTGACACACAATCTGCAAAAAAATTTTATCGTCATCACATACCGCAAGTGAAAACATATTCCGCATCTATCCTTTTCTGTCTCAAATGGAATGTGTATTATAAAAATCGTGCACTTCAGCACCTCAATTATCTGCATAAATTATAACACAATGCCAGTCAATCGGAAATATTTGTCTGTTAACAGTCAAAAAGTGCAAGTGAACAGGAAGGAATTCTGGATATAAAACAACAAAAGAACACATCCTGCATGTGTAAAAGCAAGATATAGAAATTTGCATAATGTGAATAATTTTCACAAAAGTCAAATGCATATCTGCTGCGCATGAAATGAAAAGCCATGTACTTTTATGATTCGTGCGGTCCGAAAATCACTTTTCTATTGCAGCGATGATGCACATCTCCATGTATCAGTGATTCCGTTTGCGAGTTTCCCCAACGTGTTTCCTGTACAGGGGGCGACCACAAGCAAATCAATCATTTTTTGGGGACCAAGCGGTTCTGTACCGGTAATGGTACGGATCGGCGCCCGGGAAGTAATATCTTCAACTTTCCACAGGAAGTCTGATGCGCGTCCGAATCTCGTATCCGTATTTGCGGCAGTTTCACTCATAATCGGAAGAATCTCATAGCCCAGTTTCCTTAAGGCAAGCATCTGCTGCAGCGCACGGTCAAACGTGCAGAAGGAACCACACATTGCAAATCCCAAAACTGGTTTTTCCATTTTTCTCACTCCTTCATCATTTCATAAACAGTACGTTTGATAATTTCTCCTGCTGCACGCGGCGCAACTTTGGCTGGAAGTGAAAACGCATGCATGGCAGCAATACCAAGCTTCTTCGCTGCCGCCATATCGACACCCCCAGGTGCAGAGGAAAGATCAATCAGCAGAGTCCCGTGCGGATAAGCAGCCAACACATCACTCGTAAAGAGCATTGCCGGGACTGTATTGAAGAGAATATCATAGTTTCCCCCATCCCCTAACCTGTCAGTCGGAACAAAGTGACACCCCAGCGCTTCAATGCGGGCCGCTGTCTGCGGCTTTCTCGTTGTTGCAGTCACATCTGCCCCCAGTGCACGCAGCCGCGGAACCAGCTGGCTGCCAATCCGGCCAAAACCGGCAACCAGACATTTGCTGCCGCAAATGGTACCCGGAAATTCCTGCATTGCATATTGAAGCGCCCCTTCTGCTGTAACGACTGCATTACGAAGCGCAAAATCTTCGCGGGAATAATAGTTTTGCAATTTTAAATCTGCCAGACGCGGACACATCGACAATGCCCGTTCTGTGACACCGCCAAACACACGGTGGTCCTGAATCTTTTCCGCAAATTCCTGATTCAGCAGAATAGGGTGCTCTGCATACTCGGCTTTTACGGTTTCCCCATCAATCGTAACAGGCAGTGGAAGCAGCAAAGTGCTGCATACCGATACGGTCCTGTGCAGATTCGCTTTCTGCACGTTTTCGGTCAGATCTGCATTTTCAAAGCCACAGGCGAAGACTTTATACCCATCTCCGGCAATCGATTCTGCAAGTGCCAGCTGCCGCTGATCACCGCCGATAATTCCAATGTTGTTTCGTTCAAACATCATAACTGATTACCTCCAAAATTCATGTACTATACTATGGGAAACAAGGAAATGGTGTTCCCATAGGACATCATGATGCAGAGGCTGATATTTTACAGGTATATCTTGCATTTAGGCATAAAATTGATTATGATAGGTAATGATCGCTGATTAAAAATATACTTGCGCTTTCTGGCGCTTTTGGGATTAAAGGAGTTGTCCATCTATGAACGATGTTCTGTCTCGTGTAAAAAAAGTCCATTTTGTGGGGATCGGCGGCAGCGGTATGTGTCCAATCGCTGAAATTTTAATTCATCATGGCTATGAAGTTTCCGGTTCCGACAACGCAGAGTCCGATACCCTGCAGCGCATTCAATCCTATGGGATTCCGGTATATATGGGACAGTGTGCAAAAAATGTAGAGGGAAAGGAACTGGTGGTCTACTCCGCAGCAATTAAATCAGATAATCCGGAACTAGTTGCTGCTAAAAAGGCAGGAATTCCCTGCATTGAGCGCAGTGTTATGCTCGGTATGGTAACCAGCCGCTATCCGAAAAGCATCTGTGTTTCCGGCACACACGGAAAGACAACAACGACCGGCCTTATCACATCCATTCTGCTCGACGCAGGTGCGGATCCAACAGCTGTCATCGGTGGAAAATTGCCCCGCATAAATGCAAACGGGCGTGCCGGTTCCTCTGATAAAATCGTTGTGGAGTCTTGCGAATACGTAGATACTTTTCTGCAGTTACACCCTTATCTCGCTGTCATTTTAAATATTGACGCCGATCATCTGGATTATTTTAAAACACTGGATAATATAATTCATTCTTTTCGCCAGTTCGCAAAACAGACATCTGACATTCTCGTGGTCAATGGGGATGACACCAATACTCGAAAAGCAGTGGATGGTTTAACCCATGCAAAAATCATCACCTTTGGCAAAGGGGAAAACTGCATGTATCGTGCTGTCAATATTGCTGACACAAAGCAGGCACGTGAAAATTTTGATATTCTGAAAAATGGGAAAATTCTCTGCAACGTCACACTTTCCATTCCCGGCAAACACAACATTTACAACGCACTTGCTGCATTTGCGGTGTGTGACCTGATGGGGATTTCTGCGGAACAGATTCAGAAGAGTCTGCACACTTTCACCGGTGTTCACCGCCGTTTCGAGATACTTGGCAAATATGAGGGTGTTACGATTGCAGACGATTTTGCACATCATCCCACAGAACTCACCGCTACGCTGACCGCCGCCATGCAAATGGGATTTCATGAAGTTTGGGCAATTTTTCAGCCACATACTTACAGCCGTACTGCCTTACTCCTGGACGATTTTGCAAAAGCGCTGACAATTCCTGACCATGTCATTGTCTCAGAAATTCTGGCCGTGCGTGAAACGAACACTTACCATATTTACGCAGAAGATCTGGTGAAAAAAGTGCCGGGTGCCGTTTACCGCAAAACTTTCCCTGAAATTGCAGATTATGTGATGGAACATGTCAAGCCCGGCGATCTCATTCTGACAATGGGCGGCGGCAATATTTATCAATGTGCAGACATGATTGTAGACCGCTACAAGGCACATACCGAAAAGTAGGCCGTCATCACAGAATTTATGAAAATGCAAGATTAAAGGCCGCTGCAGCATCATGAAATTACTGCAGCGGCCTTCCTTGTTTTTGTGAAAGAATAAGAAAGCCGAAAATTTCCAGGCTTAATAAACAGCGCTCAAAGGGTTAATCACACCGTACTCCTTGTTTTCCGCGTCATCCATATACTTAATAGCTTTTCCGGCACCGAGTGCCACACAAAGATCAGAATCCTCTGCCACATGAACCGGCATTTTGACCTTGTCCGCAATATACTGGCTAAGTCCATACAGTTTTGCAGAACCGCCGGTCATAACAATACCATCCACATAAATATCGCCCAACAGTTCCGGCGGTGTCTTTTCCAGCATTTCCTGCAAAATATGTGTAATCTCAGCAGCCGGATCGAGCAATGGCGCAACTAGCTCTTCACTGTTAACGTCAACCCATGCGGGTAAGCCGGTGTTGGCATCACGGCCTTTTATCCGGCAAACCACTGGTTCAGGGCGCTGTATAATACCGCCCGCTGCAATTTTGCAGCTCTCTGCCATACGATCACCAATGATCAGGTCATACTTATTCCGGACATAGTGTATAATTGCCTGATCAAACGCAAAACCGGCTGTTTTAATGGAACGTGCAATGGACAGCCCGCCCAGCGAAATCACACCCATATCCGTAGCGCCGGCACCCACATCAATGACTAATGAACCATGCGGATTGGCAACATCTACACCGGCACCCATAGCCGCCGAAACCGGTTCATCTATCGAATAAACGCGGCGCACACGTGCACGGCTCACAGAATTAACAATTGCACGGCGTTCCACGCCCGTAATCTGGCACGGCAGACTCACTACTGCACGCGGCATGACATGGGTATGAATGATTCTTTTCTCACCAAGCTGCTGAATATAATAGTTGACCATATAACGTGCAAGTTCAAAATCGGATATAACACCCATTGTCAGCGGATGAATCACTTTTATTTGATCACTGGTGCGCCCGAGCATGTCAAACGCCTTGCTGCCTACTGCCAGCACTTCATCAGTTGCTGTGCGTACTGCCACGACAGCGGGTTCATTAACCACAATGCCCTTGCCCTCTACATATACTTTTACCGCATACGTACCAAGGTCAATTGCAATATCGGTACCGAGCACATAATCACATCCATTCTTTAAATTTAAATACGTATTCCATGACAGTTGATTTCCTGACAGCAGCTGTCAAATGGCAAACATCCGCCAACAGAAAATACAGAAAATAATCTCTAATCTATTTCCGTACAGCTTATTATAATATAATCCCTCAGCATTTTCAATCCTTATCTGCCACTTCCTCCGGAACTGCAAAAGTTGCAGCCGCACAAGTAACAGACCGGGCGCCTGCCTGCAGGAGCTGTTTGGCACATACAGTCAAGGTTGCTCCGGTTGTAATAATATCATCAATTAAAAGAACTTGTTTTCCCGTGAAAGTCTTTCGGGCTTGGTAAACACCCTGCACATTGTGGAAGCGCTCCGCAGCAGGCAAGCGATGCTGTGTCCGGTTACGCCTGCTTTTTTTCAGCAAACGGCAGTATGGAACGTGAAGAACACCAGAAGCTGCTTTCGCAAGCAATTCACTTTGGTTATAACCGCGCTGAAACTGGTGTAAGTGTGACATAGGAACCGCTGTGACAGCGTCAAAGCAGGTTTTCGGGAGCTGCTCACGAATCATTTCCGCCAAGGCATGGCCAAAAAATGTGCAGATAGACGGTTCATCACCAAATTTCATACGCAAAA
The DNA here is from genome assembly GCA_002399445.1 of Ruminococcaceae bacterium UBA4871. Classification (GTDB taxonomy): domain Bacteria; phylum Bacillota; class Clostridia; order Oscillospirales; family Acutalibacteraceae; genus Caproicibacterium. The sequence goes on from DHDR01000029.1 coordinate 32,323, forward strand.
CAGCATTCCGCACTTGATCTTGATAGGGATAAGCCGCATAGCAGGTAACTGCTGCATGTGCTGTGCTGAACAGTGGCCTGACACAAACTTTCGGATGTATATTGCTGCAGACGTCACAGGTTTGTTCGCCACTGTAGATGATTTTTCCACAGAAAGGACATCGCGGTGGAAACAGGATGTCCAGCAAAGGATTATCCTTCCTCATCAAAAACTACCTCACCGGTCAAAAAATCTTTCAGGCCGGAGTAGCGGCGGGTACGGCGGGTATTATTCACCATCATCCGTACAGTCTGCTGTGTACCGACAAGAATCAGCAGCTGTTTTGCACGTGTAACTGCCGTGTAAAAAAGATTCCGGTAATAGAGCGGCCGTGGCCCGGGATACATGGGCATGATAACAGCCGGAAATTCACTGCCTTGACTCTTATGCACAGTTAGTGCATAGGCAAGTTCCAGTTCTGCAGCGGTTTCAAATTCATAGGTCACGAAACGGCCATCCATATCTACAGTCAGCACGGAAGCACTTTTGTCAATCTGTTGGATAATACCGATGTCCCCATTGTAGACACCCTCGCCCATCGTACCGTCACTGCGTTCCCAGCTGAGGGAATAATTGTTTTTTGTCTGCATGACTTTATCGCCCTCGCGGAACCGATGCCCGTTAATTTGAATCTCTTTCTTTTTTGCAGCATGAGGATTCAGCACACTCTGCAGCATTTTGTTCAGGCTGGCTGTACCCAGCGCACCCTTTCGAGTCGGAGAAAGTACCTGAATATCCATAAAGGGTGAAAATGCATAAGTGGCAGGCAGGCGTTTCCCGCAAAGTTCCTGTATGGTCTGCAAAATCTGCTCCGGTTCCGTTCGCTGCATAAAAAAGAAGTCGCCGGTATGATCATTGAGTACCGGCATTTCCCCTGCAATAATTTTATGTGCATTGGTAATAATCAGACTCTGTCTGGACTGGCGGAAAATATGACGAAGCTGAACAACGGGAAGCATGCCGGAAGCAATCAAATCACCAAGCACATTTCCGGGACCGACACTGGGCAGCTGGTCACAGTCGCCCACCAACACCAGACGGCAGCCCATTGGAAGCGCACGCAGCACTGCTTCAAACAAAGTAATATCCACCATAGACAGCTCATCAATGATCAGGGCATCACATTCCAGCGGCTTCTGCTCATTGCGCGCAAAAGTCGGGCTGTCGGTTTCATCCCACTCTACCTGCAGAAGACGGTGCAGTGTTTTGGCCTCTTCGCCCGTAATCTCGCTCATCCGTTTCGCTGCTCGTCCGGTTGGGGCGGCCAGCAGAACCTTCTCGCCTTTTTTCTGTAAAATGCGGATAATTGCATCCAATGTTGTCGTTTTTCCAGTACCTGGTCCGCCGGTCAGAATTAACATGCCATGTGTTAAGGCTGCAAGAATCGCCTCTTTCTGTTCCGGTGCATAGGAAATCCCCACGCTTTTTTCAAAAGCATCGACTGCCTCCTCTGCTCCTAAAATCGGCTGACTTGGATAATCCATCATCATCTGCAGCCGATCGGCAGAAAATTGTTCTGCATGGTAAAGCCTCGGGAGGTAAACCACACGCCGTTCACGGATGGTACAGACAATCACATTTCCTTCCTGCTCCAAATCATCAAAAGCATTTGCTACCGGTTCCGGCGGCAGCCCCAACATAGACGCTGCTGTCTTCAGCAGCTTATCCTGCGGCAGATAAGTATGCCCATTATCCACATTATGCTGCAGAACATACAGAATGCCCGCCCGCACACGGCATGGGTCATCCGCAGGATGCTCCAATGATTCCGCAATTGCATCTGCCCGCTGAAAGCCGAGACAGACCTCTGCTGTGCAAAGGCAATAAGGGTCCTCCCGCACCTGTGAAACCGCCTCCGGACCATATATGCGGTAGACACGCACAGCCTCTTCCGGCATGACGCCATATTTCTGCAGGCCCAGAATCACTTCCCGAATTCCAAGTTTTTTTTGATACTCCTCCCCCATCTGCAAAGCTCTCCGTTCGGAGATACCGGATATTTGTGACAGACGCTGCGGCTCTTTTTCCAAGATCTCCAACGAATGCTCACCAAATGTATCCACAATTTTCTTGGCATTGGAGCGGCCGATTCCTTTTACGGCGCCGGAAGAAAGATACAGCAGAATTGACTTTGGTGTAGTCGGCTGCAGCCGTTCATAAATCTGAGCGCTGAACTGCCGCCCAAAGGACGGATGTTCGATCCATGTACCCACGACATGCAGCTCGTCCCCCGCCTCGGCAGTGGGCAGGGAACCCACCACAGTTACTAATTCTTCTCCATTATTCAGTTCCAGTACGGTGTATCCGTTTTTCTCGTTGCGGAAAGTGACTCTTTCTACGGTTCCGGTCATTTCCATCAACGTATGCTCTTCCATGTATCTGCCCCCGCCCTGATTCCGCACATATGTACGGACTACTGAAATTCAGTATACAGCAATTCCTTAATGTTTGCAAATGCTTCCCCACTGCACATAGAAACGCCGGGTTTTTTGCGAAAGAAAAGCAAACAAGTCCGTTTTGTCTCATCATCCATGCCGTCGTCAACAATCAAAAGTTCCTTCCGTTTATAATCTTCTTCATCCCGCAGTCTGTTTTTTGCACAGCGCAGTTCATATTCCGCATCTTCCCGGTGGCCGGAAAAATGCAGCACCAACACAAATGTCCCCGACTTGTTTCCAGAGCGGTAAAGCACATGCATCAGCCACTGCATCAGGCTGCACAGACCAATCACTGCCAATATAACAATGATCACTTGACCTGCTGCCATAAAAATCACCTCTTTACAGTGTATGCAAAGAGGTGACAGGTGCGTACAAATTTCTTCTACGAATTTCTGAACCGGCATTTTAGCTTTCAGCTTATTTTGCGATTGCTGCCTGCAGTTCATGAATACGGTCCGTCTTTTCCCACGAAACGCCAAGGTCCTCGCGGCCCATCTGGCCATAGCTAGCCAGCTGGCGGTAAATCGGCTGACGCAGATTCAGTGTGCGGATAATCGCTGCCGGACGCAGGTCAAACACCTTTTCTACAGCGGCAGCAAGCTGGTCATTAGTATATTGAGAAGTCCCGAACGCATCTACCATGACAGACACCGGACGAGCAACGCCGATTGCATAGGCAAGCTGCACTTCACACTTCTGTGCAAGACCAGCAGCAACGATGTTCTTGGCAACCCAGCGAGCCGCATAAGCTGCGGAACGGTCCACTTTCGTTGGGTCCTTGCCGGAAAATGCACCGCCACCGTGACGGCCGTATCCACCATATGTATCCACAATAATCTTGCGTCCGGTAAGGCCTGAATCACTGACAGGGCCGCCAATCACAAAACGGCCGGTTGGATTTACATAATATTTTGTATTTTCATCCAGCCACTTTGCCGGAATAGTTGGTTTGATAACTTTTTCAATCATATCCCTGCGGATCTGTTCCAGCGTGACATTTTCATCATGCTGTGTGGACAGCACAACTGTATCCACCCGCACGGGTGTATCCCCGTCATATTCAACCGTAACCTGTGTCTTTCCATCCGGACGGAGATACGGGATACTCCCATTTTTACGCACGGCGGCCAATTTTTTTGCCAATGAATGGGCCAAAGAAATCGCAAGCGGCATTTTTTCCTTTGTCTCATTGCAGGCAAAACCAAACATCATTCCCTGATCGCCGGCACCGATCAGGTCATCCGCATCGGATGCACCATTTTTCACTTCAAAAGACTGATTAACGCCCATGGCAATATCCGGGGATTGTGCATCAATAGAAGTCAGTACGCCGCAGGTGTTTCCATCGAATCCATATGCCGGATTATTGTAGCCAATGTCGTTGACAACACTGCGGACAATCTTTGGAATATCCACATAACAATCTGTCGAAATTTCGCCCATAACATGGACTACTCCTGTACAGGCTGTCACTTCACAAGCAACATGCGCATTGGGATCTTTGGAAAGGATATCATCCAGAATTGCATCGGCAATCTGATCACAAATTTTGTCTGGATGTCCCTCTGTTACAGATTCAGAAGTAAAAAAATGTTTCGCCATTGAAGAAGCCTCCTAATAAAAATTTGTGACGGCAATAAAAAAACGCGGCCCGGTGAAATGCGGACAGCGTTAATCTTTCGATACCTCATCTATCGGCTTCACCGCAGGATTTGGCACCTTGCATATTACTGCGCAGGTTGCCGGACATCATAGGGCCTGTTCCCTCCGTCACTCTTGATAAGGGTGATATTCTATTGTGTTTTGGTACAGTGGAGAGTATAACACAGAAAAGGAAAGCCTGTAAATAAACAAAATCAAAGATTTGTCAAAAATCGCGACAATTTTAGAATTTTACACAAAGCAAAATTTTTTGAAACTTGTTATGAGTTACTTTGCGCGTCCGTGCAGAATTGGGCTAACACGTTTATACAGTGCAAATGTAATGACAGAAACGACAATACCTTTGATCAAATTTAAAGGTGTTGTGGCAAGTAAAACAAAAGAATTAAGATTGGTAATATGGCTGTTAACGGCCGTGCCCATAGCAATCAGTTTATCCATCGGCCAATGGAAAGCCATCGCATAAAAAGGAAGCATTACATAAGCATTCAAGAAATCACCAATCACGGTCATGACAATGGTCCCCACAGTCATGCCAACAAGTGCCATTTTTCGATTTTTGTTCGCACGGTAAATAAAGGCCGCCGGAACAACAAAGGCGCAGCAGACAAGGAAATTGGTAAGGTCGCCGATACCCAGTGTCGTGCTTCCTTTGATAAGCATTTTAATAAACACTTTTAACGCTTCAATGGCTACCGCAGAAATTGGTCCCAATGCAAAGCCGCCCAGCATTGCCGGAAGATCACCAAAATCGAACTTATAAAACGGCGGCAAAAACGGCAGTGGAATTTCCAGTGACATCAGTACACCTGCCATAGCCGATAAAACGGCTATGACGGCAATTTTCCGTACAGAAACAGCAGTGGAATGCTTCTCACGTTTCAGAATTGCTTCTTCATTTAACATCATTTCTCCTTCTGAAGAGACGGAACAGATTTAAAAAAGCGCCCGAGTGTATGAAAACACCAGAGCGCAGCTTTTTCTATCTCTTCTATCATCCGGACTTTACCGTCGGCTCCGGAATCCGACCGGAATCTGCGGTGTGACTACCGCTCGCGGGCTAACAGGATAAACTGCATCACCGCCGGTGAGGAATTTCACCTCGCCCTGAAGTATTTTATTTTCTTATTCAGTATATCCTGCAGTTTGCAGAATGTCAATGCTCAGTTTTTGGGGAAAAATCGAATTCAATGTCAAAAACGAATCCGAGCCGCGGGTAAAAAGCAGAAAAGTTGATTTTCCTTTGGAATAAGAATATAATTTGGGGAAAACAGACTTGAAAATTTAGAATGAAACTTAGAATGAAAAGAATGAAAATGTGTAAGGAGGACATGATACCAATGGAAATTAACAATACATTTCCCAAAAATATACCCTCAAAGCATGTTTCTGATTCAGCAATTGAGGAAATTCGTCCTGTATTTAAAGCGGATCTAAATTCACAAAATCGCCTGTTCGGCGGAACATTGGTCACATGGATTGACGTTGTAGCAGGCTGTGTGGCCCGCAAGCATTCATCCTGCAATGTAACGACCGCGGCAATCGACAGCTTGCAGTTTAAAGAACCCGTTTTTGAAAACAACATGGTGGTGCTTCAGGGGCGGCTGACCTGTGTTGGCAAAACTTCTATGGAAGCTCGTGTAGACAGCTATGTGGAATCTCTCAATGGTGACCGAAAATTGGTAAACACCGCTTATCTGGTCATAGTTGCATTGGATGAACAAAGCCGCCCAGTTCCCGTTCCCCGATTGATTTGCGATACGCCTGAGGAGAAAGCAGAATGGGAAGCAGGGATAAAGCGCCGGGAACTCCGCAAAAAAAGGCGTGAAGAAGATTTCTAAGCCTTTATAAACATACCTATCCCGCAAGTAGCAAGCAGAGAAAAAATGATTGACATTTCCTGCGGATATGATAGAATTATAAATGTAAATGCATAGATGTGGCTTTATTGTTTCGCGTCTGTTCATGCAAATATATAAGAATGGCCGGGCAAGTTTTGAATTCTTGCTTAAAGCTCATCGGACAGGGCTGGCCGCTGCCGCGTGTGGTGTAAAGCACCACAATTATTGATTGGGCTAAGTGCCCGGATTTTATAAGTTGGTTACTTTATAACCTGTGCGGATGCACACCACTTGTGAAACGTTCAATAAGAGTAGTAAAAGTATATTTGCTAACTAGACTCTGATGCAACGATTAGTCCACACTACGCAGATTTTCTTTGTGCCCTATGTGGTTTTGAGAGTTTATTGTGTATAACGGTTCACAGGCAGTGCCATCTTAAGCATGCTGCCTGTTTTTTTTATGGGCAGGAGGGAGGATTCATGGATATTGAACGCCAAAAATGTGCTCCGATTTATACAGCATTGGAACGCTTTCGAAAACAGCGGGTCGTACCTTTTGACGTACCTGGACACAAACGAGGACGTGGTAACCCGGAACTGGTTGAGCTGCTAGGTGAGCGATGCGTAAACATTGATGTCAATTCCATGAAACCGCTTGATAATCTCTGCCATCCTGTGTCAGTTATCAAAGAGGCGGAAGAACTTGCGGCAGATGCTTTTGGAGCAGCGCATGCTTTTCTAATGGTAAACGGCACCACTTCATCGGTACAAGCGATGATTCTTTCTGTTTGTAAACCCGGTGACAAAATTATCATGCCACGCAATGTCCATAAAAGTGCCATTAACGCCTTGATTTTGTGCGGAGCAATACCGGTTTATATTGATCCAAAAGTGGATACGCATTTGGGTATTCCGCTGGGCTCAGAACTTTCTGACGCCCGCGCCGCTGTGGAAGCTAATCCCGATGCAGTCGCGATTTTAATCAACAATCCCACCTATTACGGCATTTGTTCGGATTTAAAAGGGTTGGTCAAACTGGCCCATGAGCATCACATGCTGGCGCTGGTTGACGAAGCGCATGGCACACATCTGTATTTTGGGCCTGACCTTCCCTGCTCTGCCATGGAAGCAGGTGCCGATATGTCGGCTGTCTCCATGCATAAATCCGGCGGAAGCCTGACACAAAGTTCCATTCTGTTGGTGGGACCCCGTGTAAATGCTGGATATGTAGGCCAGATCATTAACTTGACACAGACAACAAGCGCCTCTTATCTGCTGATGTCCAGTCTGGATATTTCCCGGCGCAATCTTGCGCTGCGTGGAAAAGAGTCTTTTGCCAAGGTCGTGAATATGGCACAATATGCACGGCATGAAATCAATGATGTTGGCGGATATTATGCTTATGGCACCGAACTCATAAATGGAGGCAGCATTTATGACTTTGATACCACCAAACTGGCTGTTTATACCCGCGGCATTGGTTTAACCGGAATTGAGGTTTATGACCTTTTGCGGGATGAATATGACATTCAAATTGAATTCGGGGATTTATCCAATATGCTGGCCTACATTTCCATCGGCGACCGCATCCAGGATATTGAGCGTCTAGTGGGGGCGCTGGCAGATATTCGGCGGCTTTACTCACAGCCCAAATCAGAAAGTTTTACCGCTGAATACATTTCCCCAACCGTAGCCGTATCCCCCCAGAAAGCTTTTTATGCGGAAAAAGAAAGCCTTCCCATCCGGGAAACAGCCGGACGCATTTGCGGAGAATCCGTCATGTGCTATCCACCGGGAATTCCCATGCTTGCTCCCGGGGAAGTCATTACGCAAGAGATTATCGACTACATTCTGTTTGCTAAAGAAAAAGGATGTTCCATGCAGGGACCCGAAAGCCCGGATATTTCAAAGCTCAATGTCCTGAAGGAGGTTACCTGAAATGCAGAATATGGATTTTTGGTTTGGTGAAATGCATACGGAAAACGTTAAGCTCTGCATTCGTGTGGAAAAACAGCTTTTTAGCGCAGTCAGCGATTTTCAGCGCATTGATGTTTTTGATTCACCTGAATTCGGCCGCTTTTTGACTTCCGACGGCAGTATTATTTTTTCAGAAAAAGATGAATTTCCTTATGATGAAATGATTGTCCATGTTCCAATGGCAGTGCATCCGGATGTGAAGCGTGTTTTGGTAATCGGCGGCGGAGACGGCGGTGTGGCACGTGAATTGTCCCATTACAAGGAAATTGAAGTAATTGATGTGGTAGAACCGGACAAAATGTTTGTGGATGTCTGCCGCCGGTTTTTCCCCCACAATGCCTGCGGGCTGGACGATGTACGCGTACGCATTTATTACGAGGACGGTCTGCGGTTTCTGCGCTCAAAAGAAGATGATTACGACCTGATCATCAATGACTGCACAGACCCGCTTGGCCATGAAGCCGGACTTTTTACCAGAGAATTTTATGGCAGCTGTTACAAGGCGCTGCACAGCGATGGAATCATGGTGTATCAGCACGGCAGCCCGTTCTTTGACGAAGATGAAGAGTCCTGCCGTGCCATGCACCGGAAAGCTTTCCGCAGTTTCCCCATTCTCCGTGTCTATCAGGCTCATATTCCAACTTGTCCGGCTGGTTACTGGCTTTTCGGATTTGCATCCAAAAAGTATCATCCCTTGAAAGATTTTAACCCGAAGCGCTGGAATCAGCGCGGTATTAAAACATGGTATTACACAACACATCTGCACAAGGGTTCTTTTATGCTTCCGCGCTATGTGGAGGATTTGCTGAAAGAGGAGGAAAACTAAATGAGCAAACTGTTGATAATCGGCTGCGGCGGCGTTGCCAGTGTCGCCATCCAAAAATGCTGTCAAAACAGCGACGTTTTTTCTGAACTGTGCATTGCCAGCCGTACAAAGTCAAAATGTGATGCGATGAAAGCAAAGCTGGAAGGTAAAACCCGAACAAAAATAACCACTGCTCAAGTGGACGCAAATGACGAGCAGGCCCTGAAAAGTCTAATGAACCGCTATGGACCCAAAACCGTGCTGAATGTCGCACTTCCCTATCAGGATTTGACCATCATGGATGCTTGCCTTGCGTGTGGTGTCAATTATGTGGACACCGCAAATTATGAACCGGAAAATACGGATGACCCCGCATGGCGTGCCATATATGAAAAGCGCTGCAAAGAGCTGGGCTTTACTGCGTATTTCGACTACAGCTGGCAATGGGCTTATCGAAAAAAGTATGAGGAAGCCGGTCTGACCGCCCTGCTCGGTTCCGGTTTTGACCCCGGTGTAACCAGCGTCTTTTCCGCTTATGCCCAAAAACACTATTTTGACCAAATTGATACGATTGATATTCTTGACTGCAATGGCGGCGATAACGGCTGCGCTTTTGCTACAAATTTTAATCCGGAAATCAATCTTCGGGAAGTTTCTGCAAACGGAAGTTACTGGGAAAACGGCCGTTGGATTGAAACGAAACCAATGGAAATCAAACGGGAATACGATTTTCCGCAGGTCGGTCAAAAAGATATGTACCTGCTTCATCATGAGGAAATTGAATCTTTGGCAAAAAACATTCCGGGCATTAAACGAATCCGCTTCTTCATGACATTCGGTCAAAGCTATCTGACACATATGAAATGTCTGGAAGATGTCGGCATGCTTTCCACAAGTCCGGTGGAATTTGAGGGAAGAGAAATTGTGCCCATTCAATTTCTGAAAACACTTTTGCCGGATCCCGCTTCCCTCGGCCCACGTACAAAGGGCAAAACCAACATCGGCTGTCTCTTCAGCGGCACGAAAGATGGGAAAAAACGGACCATTTATCTTTACAATGTCTGTGACCATCAAGCGTGCTATCGGGAACTGGGCAGTCAAGCGGTCAGCTATACGACCGGTGTGCCTGCCATGATTGGAACGGCGCTCGTGACCAGCGGCGTGTGGAATAAAAAAGGAGTTCACAATCTGGAAGAATTTGACCCGGATCCTTTTATGGAAATGCTCAACCGCTACGGTCTGCCTTGGACAGTTGAAGAATCACCTGAAACTGTAGGATAGAATAATGAAAATCAAAGATCTTCATACTCCGGTTTATCTGATAGATGAAGCGAAACTGGAAAATAATCTGAAAATTCTGCAGCGTGTTCAGCAGCACACCGGCTGCCATATTCTGCTGGCACAGAAAGCTTTTTCTATGTTTCGGGTTTACCCGCTGGTTCGAAAGTATCTTTGCGGAACAGCTTCCAGCGGGTTATATGAAGCGCGTCTGGCATATGAAGAAATGGGCGGCGAGAACCATGTGTTTTGTCCTGCCTATACCGCATCGGAGATGACGGAACTCTGCCGCATCTGCGACCATATCATTTTTAATTCCCTGTCTCAGCTCGAACGGCATCGCTCCCAGTGGGAAAAAGCCGCAGCAGAAAGCGGTTTAAGTGTTGGTCTGCGCATCAATCCGGAATGTTCCACACAAAAGGGCCATGCAATCTATGATCCCTGTGCTCCCGGTTCGCGACTGGGCATCCGGCGGGCAGACCTTCCCAATACCCTGCCAGAAGGTGTGGAAGGCCTGCATCTACACACGCTCTGCGAGCAAAATGCTGATGCACTGGTAGAAACTTTCCGCGCTGTAGAACAGCATTTTGGTCCATTCTTGCACCAGATTCAGTGGATAAACCTTGGCGGCGGGCACCACATCACACGGCCCGGCTATCGCATCTCCGTACTGGAGTCTCTTATCCTGCATATCCGCCAAACATATAGACTGGAAGTATATTTGGAACCGGGAGAGGCCGTTGCGCTCAACGCCGGATATCTTTTAACAGAAGTCATGGATATTGTGGAAAGCGGACTGCCTATCCTGATTCTGGACACATCCGCTGCCTGCCACATGCCGGATGTGCTGGAGATGCCCTACCGGCCGCCTTTGCGCGGAGCCGGCCTGCCTGGTGAAAAAGCAGTCACGTGCCGGCTCGCTTCCCGCACCTGCCTTGCCGGAGACGTCATTGGAGATTACAGCTTTAACCGAATGCCGAAAATTGGGGACCGGTTGGTTTTTGAGGATATGGCTATTTACACCATGGTTAAAAACAACACATTTAACGGCATGCCGCTGCCGGATATTGCTCTGCTTCATCCCGATGGTAATTGTGAAATTGTTCGCCGCTTTGGCTATGAAGACTTTAAGGGGAGGCTTTCCTAATGCAGCTCCTCCACAGCACACCTGCCGCAGACCACTTTACCATGCCTGCAGAGTTTTCGCCTCATGCTGCCACGGTGCTTATCTGGCCCATCCGCCCCGGCAGTTGGGGAACTGACCCCTCGTCTGCGCAGCAGGCGTTTTGTCAGGTAATCGAAAGGATTTTAGAAAGCGAACCGGTCTTTTTACTGGCTGGAAAAGCAAACGTCCAAGAGGCACAGGAGGCCACCTGCAGACTTCAAAGACACAACCGCGTAACCGTGCTTCCTATTGAAAGTGATGATGCATGGGCGCGGGATGTCGGTCCCACTTTTGTAACCAATAGAAAACAAGTGCGCGGGATCAGCTGGCGCTTTAATGCATGGGGCGGCCACACAGACGGCCTTTATGCCCATTGGGAAAAGGATGATGCACTGGCCCCTGCTCTGTGTGAAGCACTCGGCTGCCCCTGCTATGATGCAGGAGATTTCGTACTGGAAGGTGGTTCTATCCACACCGATGGTGAGGGGACCCTCCTGACAACAGAAAGCTGTTTGCTCAGTGCAGGGCGGAATCCAAACCTCAGCCGCGAGCAAATCGAAAAAAAGCTGAAAACATTTTTGGGAATACAAAAAATTCTTTGGCTTCCGCGTGGAATTTATCACGACGAAACGAATGAGCATGTAGATAATGTCTGCGCTTTTACCGCTCCCGGGAAAGTGGTGCTTGCATGGACGGAAGACCGTTCCGACCCACAGTTTCCCCTGTCTTCGGCTTGTCTCGCTTATCTGGAGAAGCAGACCGATGCAAAAGGGCGCAAACTGCAGATTACTAAACTGCCAATACCGGAGCATCCCATCTGCTGTTCGGAGAAAGATTGTGCCGCCTATTCGTTTGAACCCGGAGAAGATACGCGCGAACCCGGTGAACGGCTCGCCGCCAGTTATGTGAATTTTTATTTCACCAATGAATCTGTATTGATACCCCAGTTTGGCGGCGAAAACAGAGAAAGTGATGCGCGCGCTTTTAAAATTCTGCAACAGCTCTGCCCCAGCCGTAAAATGATTGGAATCCCGGCACGCGCAATCTTACAAGGCGGTGGAAACATTCACTGCATTACGCAGCAAATTCCGAAAGGAGAAGAAAAATGAGCCTGACAACTGTCTCCGTTCTTCAAATGCACTGCAAAGATTCAGTAGAAGAAAATCTTGCAACTGCCGAAGCACTTACCCGACAAGCTGCCGCAGAGGGTGCACAAATTGTCCTGCTGCCGGAATTGTTTGAGCACCCTTACTTCTGCCAGCAACGCCGTTATGATTTCTATAAATATGCCGTTCCAGTCTCAGAAAGCCCTGCTGTCAGATGCTTCTCTGCACTTGCTGCAGAACTCGGTATTGTTGTGCCGGTCAGTTTCTATGAAAAAGATGGGACTCAGCTTTTTAATTCCGTTGCCGTCATTGATGCTGACGGCAGCGTGCTGGGTGTCTACCGCAAGACACATATTCCTGATGATCATTATTATCAGGAAAAATTTTACTTTACTCCCGGAAACACTGGATTTCGTGTTTGGAATACCCGCTTTGGAAAAATCGGCATCGGGATCTGCTGGGATCAGTGGTTTCCGGAAACTGCACGGTGCCTAACCTTAAACGGTGCAGATATTCTGCTCTTTCCAACTGCTATTGGCAGCGAGCCTATTCTGAATGTAGACAGTTCCGGCCATTGGCAGCGAACAATGCAAGGCCACGCCGCGGCAAATATTATTCCCGTGGCAGCAGCAAACCGCTACGGAACAGAGTCTGTCGCTCCCTGTCCGGAAAACGGAAACCAGAAATCCAGCCTGTGCTTTTATGGCACCAGTTTTTTGACCGATGACACCGGCGCTGTCTTAAAGCAGGCACCACGTTCCGGCGAAGCAGTCTTAACCGTGCAATACGATTTCCCTGCAATCCGGGAAGCCAGACTTTCCTGGGGACTTTTTCGTGACCGCCGTCCGGAATGCTACTCTCCAATTTGCCGGTAGAGGTTTTTAAATCAACATTGATTGAATAATAAAAGAAAGGCAGTTTTTCAGTTGGATACAAATCCGTCTGGAAAGCTGCTTTTTGCATTCTAAAAATTCTATTCCTCATGTTATTCTGTCTGTTTCTTTCTGCACACCGGAATCAAATGCGATTTTTCCAGTGCTAACACAAGAATCGGAATGAGAATCAGCTGAATAATCATGCCCGGCAAGCTGGTCACAAAATAGCCAGTTACCCACATGGCAATCGAATAATGTCCAGCCGAAAAAATCAAGGCTTTCACAATGCCGGAAATCACACGCCCACTCATCATGGCAATAATCAGACTGATATATAAATCCGCTGTTCTTTTCCCTGTATGTACCACCTGCAAAACCAAACCGGAAATACAGCCGTAGGAAGCCAGTTCAATCATCATAGGCGGCAGATATGCCATTGGCGGCATTTGTGTAATTAAGGAAGATAAAAGCGGCCCTGTTAACCCACAAAACAAACCAAAAGGCGCCCCACAAATTAAGCCGCAAAGCAAAACCGGAATATGCATGGGCGAATAAATGGTCCCCCCATCCGGAATCGCATGAAATGCTAACGGAAGCACGACACACAACGCAATGCACAATGCTGTGATAACTGATTTTTTTATATGGGACATTTTTCTCATATCAATTTCCTCACTTATAATAATTTATTCTATAATTTCGGCAAGAAAAACTGAGCGGTACAAATTGCCGCACACCCGGCAAGAACCAAACAGTCTGACGGAGCCAGCGACTTCTGCTTCCAATGCGTACGCCGACTCGCATTTTGGTAACAGCGGGCCTCCATAGCAGAAGATAAGGCATCCGCGTGCCGAAACGCAGACAAAAACAGCGGCAGTACAAGCGGTAATACACTTGCCGCCTTTTCTTTCAGTTGGCGGCTTTCAAACCCTGCGCCGCGGGCCATTTGCGCTTTTTGAATGGCTTGTGCTTCTTTAGACAAAGTGGGAATAAAACGAAAAGCAATGCTAATCATCATAGCCGCTTCTTCGACAGGAAGGTGAAAAAACTTCAGCGGTTTTAGCAGACTTCCCAATGCATTTGCAGCCTCTATAGGAGCAGTGGTGCCTGTCAAAACATTGCTCAGCAAAAATATTAAAAATATCCGCAAAACTACATTTACACCTTGCCAAATGCCAGCAATTGTTAGATGAAAGATCCACCAGGACCAAATCACTCCGCTTCCATCGAAAAAAAATGCATTCATAAAAAAGAGCACTGCGAAAAAGCACCATATTCCACGAAAAGAACCTAAAAGAATCTTTTGGGGGAGTTTGGAAAGAGAAACCACTATTAAAATGATACTGACGATCCATGCATACTGTAACGGCCCTGAAGCTGTCGCAGCAGCCGCCAGAAGAATGAGGTAACTGATAATTTTAATACGGGCATCAAGCTGATGAATCGGAGAATTTCCGGGAAAAAACTGACCAATCGATAGACTGCTCAAGTAAACTCACCACCATTTGGGAAGAAAAAAGCCATGAAAGTTTTGTCTCCTTACTGGAAACGCAATACCTTCATGGCAATTGAAATTCTTTAAGAAATTCAGTTTTAAAATCATTGTGTTCAAATATTTGAGTCGCTTGAAAAATAAAATTTATCCTATCCGCTTCAGCAGACAGCTGCCCCTTCAGGTGGCAGCAAAAAATCAATCATCAAATTATTATCACAATTCATCAAAAAAGTATCAGCAGCTTTTTTGAATGCTATCAACGGCAGCCTGCACAAGCCTACCAATCGGCAAATCAGAAATGCCTACAATGTAATTATTACAGCGGTTCACGGGAATTAATATGCGCTTGGCCGGACTTTGACCAATCGCTGCAGCCATAGGAGGGGTTACTTCACCAAGCATCGAATCCGCTACCACAATACTAACAGGACCCACAATGATATCGGCTGTACGACAACCTACGATTACAGCATTTTCTCCTGTTGCTGCATTGTCTGCACCAGCTTTCAGCATAGCAGAAGTAGCAGAACTATTTGTCCCAACAGCCATTACAGAAACATTCGGCATCCTTTTTTTTATGGCCGCAATCAACTGCTTCCCAATTCCACCACCCTGTCCGTCAATGACTAATATATTCATAATCTTCGTCCTTTCAAGCCGCCCTGTTTTATCTATTATAACACAAAAAGCCCTGCCTTCACAGGCAGGGCTTTTAAAAAGTTAAAATTACTCAATAATCTTTGTAACAACACCGGAACCGACTGTGTGGCCACCTTCACGAATAGAGAAACGAAGGCCTTCTTCAATAGCAATTGGAGCAATCAGTTCAACTTTCATTTCAACATTATCGCCAGGCATACACATCTCTGTGCCTTCTGGTAAAGTAATAATGCCCGTTACATCTGTTGTACGGAAATAGAACTGAGGACGGTAATTGTTAAAGAACGGAGTATGACGGCCGCCTTCATCTTTTGTCAGGACATAGACCTGACCCATAAACTTTGTATGCGGATGAATGGTGCCTGGCTTTGCCAGAACCTGACCACGCTCAACATCCTCACGCTGAATGCCGCGAAGCAGAACACCGACATTATCACCAGCCTGAGCAAAATCCAAAGTCTTACGGAACATTTCCAGACCTGTGATAACACTCTTTTTCCGTTCAGTCGTCAAACCGATAATTTCGATTTCATCGCCGATTTTAGCTGTGCCACGCTCCACACGGCCGGTAGCAACTGTACCACGGCCGGTAATGGTAAACACATCTTCAACAGGCATCAGGAACGGCTGATCCGATTTACGATCAGGAGTCGGGATGTAGGTATCAACCGCATCCATCAGTTCGATAATGCTCTTATACTCAGGCGCATTGATATCTGTTGATTTGCTTTCCAAAGCCTGCAGGGCAGAACCACGAATAATCGGAGTCTTGTCACCCGGGAAGCCATATTCATTCAGCAGATCGCGGATTTCCATTTCAACCAAGTCGAGCAGTTCAGGGTCATCCACCTGATCGCATTTGTTCATATAAACAACGATATAAGGCACACCAACCTGACGGGCAAGGAGAATGTGTTCACGGGTCTGAGGCATCGGGCCATCAGCCGCGGAAACAACCAAAATTGCACCATCCATCTGGGCTGCACCTGTAATCATGTTTTTAACATAGTCAGCATGGCCGGGGCAGTCAACATGCGCATAATGGCGAGTCTTTGTCTGATACTCAACATGAGCTGTATTAATAGTAATACCACGCTCACGCTCTTCAGGAGCAGAGTCGATGTTGGAGTAATCCTTGAATTCAGCTTCACCCTGCATAGCCAGCACTTTTGTGATAGCAGCGGTCAAGGTCGTTTTGCCATGGTCAACGTGACCAATGGTGCCAATGTTTACATGTGGCTTGGATCTGTCGAATTTTTCCTTAGCCATTGGAAGTTCCTCCTTAATTTTTAATCGTTTTCCCCAATGAATGCACATTTATTTTAACAAGAATGCAGGGGAAAATCAAGCAATATTTTGAGATCAATTATCCTTTTTTGTGCGGGCAGAAACAATCTTTTCAGAAATGTTCTTCGGCACTTCTGCATAGTGGTCAGGCTCCATTGTAAACTGGCCGCGGCCCTGCGTTTTGGAACGCATGTCCGTTGCATAGCCAAACATTTCAGACAGCGGAACCATTGCATGGATCTGCTGAGCGCCATGGATTGCATCCATACCCTCGATCATCCCGCGGCGGGAATTTAAGTCGCCGATAATATCGCCCATGTATTCATCCGGAACGGTAACGGTAACTTTCATGACAGGCTCCATAATAACCGGATCCGCTTTACGCATAGCATCTTTAAATGCCATAGAACCAGCAATCTTAAATGCCATTTCAGAGGAGTCTACTTCATGATAAGAACCATCATACAGTTCAACTTTTACATCGACAACATTGTAACCTGCAACAACGCCGCTCTGCATAGCACCCTGGATACCAGTATCAACTGCCGGAATATACTCTTTCGGGATCGAGCCGCCGACGGTGACATTATCAAATTCGTAACCTTCCCCGGGATTCGGGAAAACACGGATTTTAACATGGCCATACTGCCCTTTACCACCGGACTGACGCACATATTTGCACTCTACATCCGCTGGCTTCCGAATCGTTTCCTTGTAAGCGACCTGCGGCTTACCAACATTGGCCTCAACATGGAATTCACGCATCAAACGGTCAACAATAATTTCCAGATGAAGCTCACCCATACCGGCAATAATTGTCTGGCCCGTCTCCTGATCGGTGTAAGCTTTGAAAGTCGGATCTTCTTCTGCCAGCTTTGCCAGAGCAATTGTCATTTTTTCCTGACCGGCTTTTGTCTTTGGTTCAATTGCAACACGGATAACCGGATCCGGGAACTCCATGGACTCCAGAACCACTGGGTGCTTTTCATCACATAGGGTATCGCCCGTTGTCGTGTGTTTAACCCCAATTGCTGCTGCAATATCACCGGCATAAACCGTATCCAAATCCTGGCGATGGTTTGCATGCATTTGAAGAATACGGCCAATTCGTTCGTCGCAATCTTTTGTGGAGTTGTAAACCGTATCGCCGGCATCCATTTTGCCGGAATAGACACGGAAATAGCACAGTTTTCCCACAAACGGATCGGTCGCAATTTTAAATGCAAGAGCTGAGAAAGGCTCATCATCAGATGCATGACGGTCTTCCTCTTCTCCAGTATCAGGATTTGTTCCCCGGATAGCTGGAACATCTGTTGGAGCCGGCATATAGTCCACAATGGCATCCAACAATTTCTGAACACCCTTATTTTTATAAGATGTCCCGCAGGTGACAACAACCAGTTTGTTTTCAATAGTTGCCTTACGAAGAGTGGAGACAATCTCTTCCTTCGTGATTTCTTCACCAGAAAGATATTTTTCCATCAGCGCATCGTCCTGCTCTGCGACATGCTCGATCATTTCCGTGCGGTACTGCTCGGCTTTTTCACGCATATCTTCCGGAATCTCTTCGACACGCATATCATTGCCCATCTCATCATAATAAACGTCAGCCGTCATGTTGACAAGGTCAATAATACCGCGGAAAGAATCCTCTGCACCAATTGGCAGCTGAATCGGAACCGGTACACAATTTAAGCGGTCCTTCATCATGTCAATGACATTATAAAAATCGGCACCCATAATGTCCATTTTATTAACATACGCCATACGCGGCACACCAAACTGCTCAGCTTGACGCCAAACCGTCTCAGACTGGGGCTCCACGCCGCCCTTTGCTGCAAAAACGGTAACTGAACCGTCCAGCACACGCAAAGAACGCTCCACTTCAACTGTAAAGTCAACGTGCCCTGGGGTGTCGATAATATTGATTCGATAATCTCTATTTTTATCAGGGTCACCAAAGTATTCACTGTGCGTCCAAAAACAAGTCGTCGCGGCAGAAGTAATGGTGATACCGCGCTCCTGTTCTTCAGCCATCCAGTCCATGGTGGCCGCGCCATCATGCACTTCACCGATCTTATGGTTAACACCGGTGTAGTACAGGATACGTTCTGTTGTAGTCGTTTTACCGGCATCAATGTGTGCCATGATACCAATATTACGAGTTTTTTCAAGTGGTACCTGCCTAGGCATTCATTACCCTCCATTCGTTCTGCAAACATTCTGCAGGCGCTTGTAGCACAATTACCATCTGTAATGTGCAAACGCCCTGTTTGCTTCAGCCATCTTGTGCGTATCATCGCGCTTCTTGGCTGCGCCGCCGGCACCATTGACTGCATCCATAATTTCGGCTGCAAGTCTTTCTTTCATGGTACGCTCAGAACGTTGGCGGGAATACGTGGTCATCCAACGCAGGCCCAGTGTCTGGCGCCGCTCAGGGCGCACCTCCATCGGGACCTGATAGGTAGAACCGCCTACACGGCGAGCTTTTACTTCCAGAGAAGGCATGACATTCTCCATGGCAGCTTCAAAAACTTCCAAGGGATCTTTTCCCGTCTTCTCTTTAATAATATCGAAAGCGCCGTAAACGATTTTTTGGGCAACGCCCTTCTTACCGTCAATCATGATATTATTCACAAGACGTGTGACTAATTTGGAATTATACAGCGGATCGGGCAGCACGTCCCGTTTCGCAATATTGCCTCTTCTTGGCACTTTACTTCCCTCCTTCACATAAATGATATCATCGGTACTCGAAAATAATACTTCCCGTCTGGCCAGCAAAAGGCGTTATATTAAACGCCGCCGGATATTTCCGCAAAAACGGAAATCTGCAGCCGTAAGGTTTCTGTCAAATTTTCAGTCCCTGTTTACTTGGCAGCTTTTCCTGCCTTGGGGCGCTTTGCGCCGTACTTGGAACGAGCCTGCATGCGCTTTGCAACACCCTGCGCATCCAATGTGCCGCGGATGATATGATAACGTACACCAGGCAAGTCCTTGACACGGCCGCCGCGAACCATCACAACGGAGTGCTCCTGTAAGTTGTGTCCGACACCGGGAATATAAGCAGTCACTTCCATTCCATTGGAAAGACGCACACGTGCGATTTTCCGCAGGGCAGAATTTGGCTTTTTCGGTGTAGCCGTCTTCACAGCAGTACAAACGCCGCGCTTTTGCGGAGAGTTCTGATCAATCGCAACACGCTTCTTTGCATTCCAGCCTTTCAACAGCGCAGGAGCCTTTGCCTTCTTTTCCGCAACTTCACGTCCGGTATGAACCAATTGATTAAATGTGGGCATAGTACACCTCCTAACTCAAACTTAAAACATTTATATGCTATGCAGTCAAAGCTGCCTAACATCTATTTAACACACCGAATCCCACCCTGGCATCCACCGGGGTGGGAAACATCGGTTCAGCATAGGAATAGCGCTGAATCGCGCTATACTATCACAATTTGCTATTATACAGCTACACTGCTGTGTTTGTCAAGCCTTCTTCATAATTCTTGGAGGACTCCGTTTCAAGCTGCACATTTGCATAATGCTTCATGCCAGTGCCGGCCGGAATCAGCTTGCCGATAATAACATTCTCCTTGAGTCCCATCAGAGGATCGACTTTGCCCTTGATTGCAGCATCGGTCAACACACGGGTGGTCTCTTGGAAAGAGGCAGCGGAAAGGAAAGACTCTGTTGCCAGCGAAGCTTTGGTAATGCCCAGCAGAGTTGGTGAACAGGTTGCTTCCCGCAAATTGCTTTCGCCTGCCGCAATGCGGTCGCGAATTGTTTGATTTGCTGACTGAAATGCTGTTTTCTCCACCAAAGCACTTGGCAGCAAATCGGTATCCCCTGCATCTTCAATACGGACTTTCTTCATCATCTGGCGCACAATGACTTCAATGTGCTTGTCATTAATATCAACACCCTGCAAACGATAAACACGCTGAACTTCTTCAATCAAATAATCCTGCACCGCTTCGGTACCGCTGATTGCCAAAACGTCATGCGGATTGACAGAACCTTCTGTCAGGCACGTGCCCGCATTGACTTTTTGCCCTTCCTGTACCGTGATGTGAGAGCCAAACGGAATCAGATAACTCTTAGACCGCCCATCATCAGCAGTTACAACCACATGGCGGTTTTTCTTAATATCTTCAAAGGAAATCGTACCGCTGAGTTCGCTGATAATTGCCAGATGCTTTGGCTTGCGAGCCTCAAACAATTCTTCAACACGCGGAAGACCCTGTGTAATATCTTCAGCATTTGCAACGCCGCCGGTATGGAAGGTACGCATCGTCAGCTGCGTGCCAGGTTCACCAATGGACTGCGCTGCAACGGTGCCCACTGCTTCACCGACTGTTACTTCTGTACCGGTAGCAAGATTCAGTCCATAGCACTTCTTGCACACACCATATTTGGACTGGCAGCCGAGGATGGAGCGGATTTTAATGCGTTTGACACCGTGGTCCACAATAATGTCCGCATCTGCATCGGTCATCAGCTTGTTCTTGCTGACCAGCACTTCCCCAGTCTTGTCATCCACGAAATCTTCTGTAAGGTAGCGGCCAACCAGCCGCTCATGCAGAGATTCAATGACTTCGCTGCCTTCCTTAATATCGTAAATTTCAAGTCCATCTGTTGTGCCACAGTCATCCTCACGGATAATAACATCCTGAGAAACATCGACCAAGCGGCGTGTCAAATATCCGGAATCCGCTGTACGCAAAGCTGTATCTGTCAAGCCTTTACGGGCACCGCGCGAAGAAATGAAGTATTCCAAAATGTTCAGGCCCTCACGGTAATTCGCACGGATTGGAACTTCAATGGTTTCACCGGAAGTATTGGCAATCAATCCACGCATACCTGCCAACTGACGAATCTGGCTCATGGAACCACGGGCGCCGGAATCCGCCATCATAAAGATCGGGTTATACCGGTCAAGGTTCTTCTGCAATGCATCAGAAACCTCATCTGTTGCCTTGTTCCATGTACTGATAACTGCCGCGTGCCGCTCAGCATCAGACAGGAAACCATTTTTGTACTGGTCGGAAATCGAGTCAATGCGTTGGTCCGTTTTTTGCAGGATTTCTTTCTTCTGCGGCGGAATCGTCGCATCACAAACAGCAACGGTAATACCGGATAAAGTAGAATACTTATAACCCTGTGCTTTAATACAATCCAAGACTTCACTGGTTTTGGACGTACCATGCTTCTTAATGCATCTTTCAATGATATTGCCAAGCTGTTTCTTTCCAACCAAAAAGTCGACTTCAAATTTAAAGAGATTCTCCGGCTTCGACCGGTCCACAAATCCAAGATCCTGCGGAATCGGACGGTTAAAGATGATCTTGCCAACCGTTGTATCAACTAACGCTTCTTTTTGTTCTCCGTTGACTTCAATGTAGCGGCGCACTTTAATCTTTGCGTGAAGCTCAATCACTTTCGCATCATAAGCCATGGTCGCTTCATCGACATCCTTAAAGATTTTGCCTTCGCCCTTTTCACCGTCACGGTCAAGTGTCAGCCAGTAGGAACCCAAAATCATATCCTGAGTCGGCACGGTAACCGGTTTCCCGTCGGAAGGTTTCAGCAAGTTGCCGGCTGCCAGCATTAGGAATCGGGCTTCTGCCTGTGCTTCACAGGAAAGCGGCACATGCACAGCCATCTGGTCACCATCAAAGTCCGCATTGTAAGCGGTGCAGGCCAGCGGGTGAAGCTTCATTGCACGGCCATCAACCAGCACCGGTTCAAATGCCTGAATACCCAGACGGTGCAGGGTAGGTGCACGGTTCAACAGCACAGGATGGTTTTTAATCACAATTTCCAACGCATCCCAAACTTCAGGCTTCGCACGTTCCACAGCTTTACGGGCAGCTTTGATATTTCCCTCTGTACCAGTCTCAACCAAGCGTTTCATGACAAACGGTTTAAAGAGTTCCAGTGCCATTTCTTTCGGTAAACCGCACTGATACATTTTCAGTTCCGGACCAACTGCAATAACAGAACGGCCGGAATAGTCAACACGTTTGCCCAGCAAATTCTGACGAAAACGTCCCTGCTTGCCTTTCAGCAAATCAGACAGAGATTTCAGCGGACGGTTGTTCGGACCGGTTACCGGTCTGCCGCGGCGTCCATTGTCGATTAAGGCGTCCACAGCCTCCTGCAGCATGCGCTTTTCATTACGGACAATGATATCCGGCGCGTGCAGGTCCAGCAGTCGGGCAAGGCGGTTATTTCGGTTAATGACACGGCGGTAAAGATCATTCAAATCAGAAGTAGCAAAGCGGCCGCCGTCAAGCTGCACCATCGGCCGCAAATCCGGCGGAATGACTGGAACAACATCCAAGATCATCCACTCCGGGCGGTTTCCGGACTGACGGAACGCCTCCACAACTTCCAAACGCTTCAGAATCCTGACGCGCTTTTGCCCTGACGCATTTTCCAACCCAGACCGCAGTTCTGCCGATTCTTTGTCGAGGTCAATTTCTTTCAGTAATTTTTTAATTGCCTCGGCACCCATACCGGCCTGAAAATCGTCTTCATATTTTTCACGCAGATCACGGTACTCTTTTTCCGTCAACAGCTGCTTTTTCTGCAGTTCACGAACAGGACCGGGATCTGTCACAATATAGCTGGCAAAATACAGGACCTTTTCCAGCATGCGCGGAGAAATATCCAGAATCAGCCCCATGCGGGACGGAATTCCTTTAAAATACCAAATGTGAGACACCGGAGCAGCCAGCTTAATGTGGCCCATGCGCTCACGGCGGACTTTTGCGCGTGTCACTTCAACGCCGCAGCGTTCACAGATTTTGCCCTTGTAGCGAATACGCTTGTATTTGCCGCAGTGGCATTCCCAGTCTTTTGTCGGCCCAAAAATACGCTCACAAAACAGTCCGTCACGTTCCGGTTTCAAAGTGCGGTAATTGATTGTTTCCGGTTTTTTGACTTCGCCGTGAGACCATTCCAATATTTTTTCAGGAGAAGCAAGGCCTATTTTTATCGATTCCAGTGTATTAAATTCCATGTAGCAAAATCCCCCTGTCAGTCTGCCTTATCGATGTCATCCAGTGAAATATCGCTTGAATCCTCATCTTCTGTTATATTTTCATCATCGCCGGAATCGAAGCCGTTCTTATCTGCAGGGGCATCAGGGCCGTCACAAGGCGTACCATCAGCATTATTCACAGAGTAGCCCTCCAGATTGTCAGCAACATTCGGCTCATCGAAGTTCTTATTGGGTGAAAAACCCACATCATCGTCATCATCAAAGTTCTGACGAAGGTCAATTTCCTTATTATCCTTATCTAAAACTTTCATGTCCAAAGCAAGACTCTGAAGTTCCTTAATCAAGACTTTGAAAGATTCCGGAACACCCGGTTTCGGGATGTTCTGTCCTTTAACGATTGCCTCGTAGGTTTTCACACGGCCGACAACATCATCCGACTTCACAGTAAGAATTTCCTGCAGGGTATAAGCGGCGCCGTATGCTTCCAGCGCCCAAACCTCCATTTCGCCGAAACGCTGGCCGCCAAATTGTGCTTTACCACCCAAAGGCTGCTGCGTAACCAGAGAATAAGGGCCGGTTGAACGCGCATGCATCTTATCATCAACCAAATGATGCAGCTTGAGGTAATACATAATGCCGACTGTGACTGGATTATCAAAGTATTCACCGGTGCGTCCGTCACGCAGCCAGAACTTTCCGTCCTCGCTCATGTGGGCTTCCCGGAAAAGCGCACGGATGTCCTCTTCATGGGCACCGTCAAAGACAGGCGTCATCACTTTCCAGCCAAGTGCTTTGGCAGCCATACCAAGGTGTACTTCCAGCACCTGCCCGATATTCATACGGGAAGGCACACCCAGTGGATTCAGGACAATATCCAGCGGCGTACCATCCGGCAGATAGGGCATATCCTCAACCGGCAGGATACGGGAAACAACGCCCTTATTTCCGTGCCGGCCCGCCATCTTATCCCCGACAGAAATCTTACGCTTCTGCGCAATGTAGCACCGAACAACTTTATTGACACCAGGACTAAGCTCGTCCCGGCTGTTTTCGCGGGTAAAGACCTTCACATCAACAACAATGCCGTATTCGCCATGCGGTACGCGAAGAGAAGTATCCCGGACTTCACGGGCCTTTTCTCCGAAAATTGCACGCAGGAGACGGTCTTCAGCCGTTAACTCTGTTTCGCCTTTTGGGGTAACCTTGCCAACCAAAATATCACCGGCATGGACTTCAGCTCCCACGCGGATAATGCCATTGTCATCCAAATCGCGCAGCATGTCTTCATTGACATTAGGAATATCCCGTGTGATTTCTTCCGGCCCAAGCTTGGTATCGCGGGCTTCCGTTTCATGCTCTTCAATATGAATGGAAGTAAAGACATCTTCGCGGACAACTTTTTCACTAATCAGAACAGCATCCTCATAGTTGTAACCTTCCCACGTCATAAAGCCGATCAGCACATTCCTGCCCAGAGAAATCTCTCCGTCTTTTGTCGCAGGACCATCCGCAATCACATCTCCGACATTAACGCGGTCATTTTGGTCCACAACCGGCACCTGATTGAAGCAGGTACCCGAGTTGGAACGCAGGAACTTAATAATCGGATAGACATCAATATCTCCATCATCGGTTATCACACGGACTTCATTTGCGCTGACGCTCTTTACCACTCCGGCACGTTTGCACAGCACACAGGCACCGGAATCAACGCCGGCTTTATATTCCATGCCAGTACCAACAATCGGCGATTCTGTTTTAATCAGCGGCACAGCCTGCCGCTGCATGTTGGAACCCATCAAGGCACGGTTCGTATCATCATTTTCCAAGAATGGAATCATTGCCGTTGCAACCGAAACAACCATTCGCGGAGAAACATCCATATAATCAACTTTTTCACGTTCTACCACCACAAATTGATCGCGGTGGCGGCCATTGACTTTCGCATTCTGAAAATGGCCTTCCTCATCCAGCGGTTCATTTGCCTGCGCCACGATATAGTTGTCCTCTACATCAGCAGTCATATAAACAACGTCGCGGGTAACAACGCCAGTCTTTTTATCAACACGGCGATACGGTGCCTCTATAAAGCCATACTGATTGATACGGGCAAAAGTAGCAAGGTAAGAAATCAAGCCGATGTTCGGGCCTTCAGGTGTCTCAATAGGGCACATACGGCCGTAATGGGTATAGTGCACATCACGCACTTCAAATCCTGCACGATCACGGGACAGGCCCCCGGGGCCGAGAGCAGAGAGACGGCGCTTATGTGTCAGCTCAGCAAGCGGATTTGTCTGGTCCATGAACTGCGACAGCGGCGAAGAACCGAAAAACTCTTTAATTGCAGCAACAACCGGACGAATATTAATAAGGGAATGCGGTGTCAAAGTCTCCAGATCCTGTGACTGCAGCGTCATACGTTCACGAATGACCCGCTCCAAGCGGGAAAAGCCGATGCGGAATTGGTTTTGCAGCAGCTCTCCGACAGAGCGAATCCGACGGTTCCCAAGATGGTCAATATCATCCGTTGTTCCCAAACCGACCTGCAGATTGCACATATAACTGATAGAAGCAAAAATATCATCAATAATGATATGCTTTGGAACCAGCTCATCCGCATGCGTGCGGACCGCTTCTTTCAAGGCCTCTTCCTCTCCACCGGTCTTTTCCATCAAACTCGCCAGTACGGAATAGCGCACACGCTCACGGATTCCACATTCCTTTTCAGCATCAAAGCTGATAAAGTCCTGAATATTGACCATGCCATTGGAGATTACCTTGACTTCCTGATCGTTTACCGTTACATAAGCAACAGAAACACCTGCATCATCCATTTGGCGGGCAAGATCATGTGAAATAACTTTTCCGGTTTCTGCCATCAGTTCCCCTGTGGAGGGGTTGACAACAGGGCGGCTGAGAATTTGTCCGGTAATCCGTCCTGCAAGATTTAGCTTTTTATTGTATTTATAACGGCCTACACGGGAAAGATCATAACGGCGGGAATCAAAGAACAGACTATTCAGGTGGGACTGCGCACTTTCCAATGTTGGCGGCTCACTCGGACGAAGTTTTTTGTAAACTTCAAAAAGGGCTTCCTCCGCATTCTTACAGGAATCCTTTTCCAGGGTCGCATCAATTAAAGCACTGCTGCCAAAGTAGTCACGGATCTCGGCATCCGTGCCCAACCCCAATGCACGGATAAACACTGTGATTGGCAGCTTTCGATTTTTATCAATGCGGACATAAAAGACATCGTTGGCATCATTTTCATATTCCAGCCATGCGCCGCGGTTAGGAATCACCGTCGCGCTGTAAAGTTCCTTACCGGTCTTGTCGTAATCCATTTTATAATAAACACCGGGGGAACGGACCAATTGAGAGACAATAACGCGCTCTGCGCCGTTAATTACAAAGGTGCCGCTTTCTGTCATAAGGGGAAAGTCACCCATATAAACTTCTGATTCCTTTATTTCACCGCTCTCTCTATTCAGCAGTCGGGCGGTCACGCGAAGCGGGGCTGCATAAGTCGCATCGCGATCTTTACACTCCATAACAGAATAATTCGGCTTGTCAACATCCAGTTTATAATCCACAAAATCCAGGACGAGGTTGCCTGTGTAATCGGTAATGCCGGAGACATCCTTGAAAACCTCTTTCAGGCCTTCATGCAGGAACCACTCATACGAGTTTTTTTGAATTTCAATAAGGTTGGGCATCTGCAGCACCTCATCGATTTTCGCAAAACTCATACGTGTGTTTTTGCCTACCTTCACCGGTTTGACATTCACCATTGGCTCAATCACTCCAATCCTTTATTTAAGAGCCGCCTATCCGTGTACGTCCTTTTTCATCATATTCTGCATACAATTTCTCTTGCCTTTTCCATTATGTTGTGCTATGATAAAAGCGGTTAAGAGATAGGCATACTATTCTATGATGATGCAGTTTAATATTGTATTCCATTTTTTTTTGTTTGTCAAGGCAAGTGTGTGGATTTGCCTTGGCTTTTTTTATATCATTTTCCCTTTTATTGACAACAATCAGGTTTTAACGCATGGCTCTATTTTTTCCTTCAGCACGAATAAGCAAATGCTATTCTATCTTTGAATCCGTTCTTTCATCTGTAATTTCCAAAATAGCTGAATTTTTACTTTTAAAAAAAATGATTTTCAGATATTTTCTGGATTTTATTGACGAAAATGAAAATTCTATCTATAATTAAATTACAAGTGAAAATACCAACATAGTGAATTCTATTTGCAATATATCCAATTTGAAACTTCTGAAGATTTGGATATTCAGTATTCTTTTTATCCTATTGGCTGCAGCCAGATCCTGCTAAATCTATCATAGACGATAATCGAGGAAAATTATGGATAAGAAAGGTAATACATATGACCACACGATTGATTCTGCAAACAGTAATCTTGACTGTCCGTTCGTGCACCTGAACGATTATGCTGAGTTCATGAAAAAAAGCCAATCTGTCATACGGAGCCTGACACCTCAAAAACATTTTGCCATTCTTTATGCAGATATCACAGATTTCAAGACAATAGACACATTTTACGGTTTTGCAGAAGGAGAACGTATGCTGGAAGCATTTTCAAATTTTCTCCGCACCTCAGAAAACATTTTGGTCTGTAACCGCGTATTCTCCGATCACTTCGTTTGCCTGCTTTTTCTGAGACAGAATTCCATGTCAAAAGAAAAGACGACCTCCTATCGCAAAAAGTTCAACTGGTTTCTTTCGAAACAGCAAATCTACCATCCGGATTGTTACCTGCACATTGCATGTGGGCTGTGTGAATTAAAGACAGATGACTTGATTCATGCAATCGACCATGCAGATACTGCCAGAAAACGTTCAAAACTGCACAGTGACACAACGGTTGTCTGGTTCGATAAACAAATGAATCAGCAGATGCATCTGGAAGAACAAACCGCACATCTGGCGCAAGCTGCTCTGAGGAAAAAGCGATACTGCTTTTTCCTGCAGCCAAAAGTCAATCTGCATACCGGACAAATTATCGGCGCAGAGGCACTGGCACGCAGCATCACAGAAGATGGGCAGATGATGCTTCCGGATCAGTTCATTCCGTTTCTGGAGCGCAACGGTTCCATTATTGAGATGGATTACCTAATGTGCCGAAAAGTGTGTGAATACTTGGCCGACAGGATCAGGCAGGGATTGCCAGTCGTGGCCATTTCCGTTAATCTCTCACGTCTGCATGCTTCTTATGAGAATACAGCAGAAGTTCTGCATGCTATGGTCAGCAGCTACCATATTCCTCCCTATCTGCTGGAATTTGAACTGACAGAAACGCTGCTTTTAAAAGGATTGAAAAGCATGAAACATTTAATCGATGCTCTCCGCGGCTATGGATATAAAGTCTCAATTGATGATTTTGGCTCCGGTTATACAGGCACTAACATCTGGCAGGAATTGAATTTTGATATTCTGAAACTGGACAAAAAGTTTTTATCCACTGATCCCAAAGTCAAACAGCGAAATGATGCACTAATCCCCAACCTGATCAAAATTGCAAACCAGCTGCAGACAACTGTACTTTGCGAAGGGGTCGAAACTGCAGTGCAGTGTAAATACTTGGAAAAAATGGGCTGCCATCTTGTGCAAGGCTACTATTTTTCTGAACCGGTCCCCTGCAAAACCTTTGATAAGCTACTCGTTCAAAATCACGGTATGGTTCCCAATTGGCGTTGACAATCGTTCCTATTCCGTAATTACCGAAAATCTTGACATACCGTCAATTTCCGACTCTGCTTGAAATGTCATCCCGGGCGGAATAGCTGGATTTAAAGTTTCCAATGGCCAAATGCTGTTCGTCTCCGCCAGCATGTCCATACAGGCGCAGCGGAAACTAGAATTAATCGGAAAGTTAAAGTTTCATTTTCATTTTCATTTCCATCGTGCTGACGAAAAACCTATCGAATTGCAAATGTACGCACGAACGATGCGAAACACCAAATGGGGAAATGACACACTCTGCCGTTTTATTGATATCACAAACCAGTAAAATTCCCACTTATAGATAGAAAAGGGTCGCAGTTATCAAAGTGCGGCCCTTTTCCTTTTTGGGGAAAGTCAGAGCTGCTGAGGAACCCCATCTGCACTGCCATCTGATGACAGAATATCAGCAAATGTATAAGAACGGAGCTTGTTGCGCACCAGCGCAGTAACCTCATCATAAATCTTATGAAAACAACAACTCGTTGTGCTGCCGTGGTCACAGCTATATTCCTGCTGTTGACAGCGGCTGAACATATAAGGCCCTTCTACCGCTTCTATCACCTGCAGCAGCGTAATCTCTTTTGGGGGACGTGCTAAAAGATAACCGCCATGTGCGCCTTTGAAGGAAACCACCAGCCCGGATTTCACCAATTTGTGCAGAATTTTCAGAGTGAAGCGCTGCGTAACACGCGTTTTTTCGGCAATCGTCCGCGCATCGACTCGCTTTTTGGTATGTGCAAGCAACTCCATAATGCATACTGCATAGTCTGTTTCCAGTGTAATGACCATTGATGATGCTCCTTAATCCAGAAAATCCTTCAGCTTTTTGCTGCGGCTTGGATGGCGAAGCTTACGCAGAGCTTTTGCTTCAATCTGGCGAATGCGTTCACGGGTCACATTAAATTCTTTGCCAACTTCCTCTAGTGTACGGGAGCGCCCGTCTTCAAGACCGAAACGAAGGCGGAGCACCTTTTCCTCACGCGGTGTCAGAGTGTCCAGCACCTCATTGAGCTGTTCCTTAAGCAGCGTATGAGAAGCTGCGTCCTGCGGTGCCGGCGCATCATCGTCCGGAATAAAATCGCCGAGATGGCTGTCCTCCTCCTCACCAATTGGTGTTTCCAGAGAAACTGGTTCCTGTGCAACCCGCAGGATTTCCCGCACTTTGTCCACTGACATATCCAACTCGTCGCTAATCTCATCCGCAGAGGGTTCATGTCCATTTGTATGCAAGAGCTGACTGGAAACCTTTTTGACCTTATTAATCGTTTCCACCATGTGCACCGGAATCCGAATCGTACGCGCCTGGTCAGCGATTGCACGTGTAATTGCCTGACGAATCCACCACGTCGCATAGGTGGAAAATTTGAATCCCTTGGTGTAGTCAAACTTTTCGACTGCTTTAATCAAACCGAGATTTCCTTCCTGAATCAGGTCGAGAAACTGCATGCCGCGGCCAAGGTACCGCTTGGCAATGCTGACAACTAAACGCAGATTTGCCTCAGCCAAACGCTTTTTTGCTTCTTCATCGCCATTTTTAATACGCACTGCATAGTCAATTTCTTCTTCCGGTGTCAGCAGCGAAACCCGCCCAATCTCCTTTAAATAAACTTTGACCGGATCATCAATCGCAACTCCCTCTGTATTGACAGCGGCGTCCAATCCTTCATCTTCACCATTCTTTGATTCATGAACCTGCAGGTCATTAATCATCTCGTTGCCAAGGTCATCCACGATGTCAACGCCCTGCTCCTCCAGCAAATCGTAAAATTTCTCAATTTGTTCCGGTTCAAAGTCGAGTTCTCCAATTGCATCAAGAATCTCTTTTGTAGAAAGCGAGCCTTTTGTTTTGCCCTGTTCAATCAGGTCATGTATCACTGTCTTTTTATCTGGTGTGGCTGGCGCTGCCATGCAAAATCCCCCTATTTCTTTATCTCACGCAGTTTCGGCAGGTAGTCATGTTGAATTTCTTCAGCACTGCTGGCCCGCAGATTCTGCTTCTCATTTTCCTCAACCAAAATACGAATACAGGAATCTATTTCCTGCTTTCCGGTCGGTTTTCCACTGTGCCTTGCACAATATCCGGCAATAACTCCCATTTCTTCCGCCGTCAAACTGCCGCTGAGATCTGTAAGGTTTCCTACCTTGTCATCTTTCATTTTGCCCACGATTTTCGCATATACACGGCGATTAAAGGCTGTAATGAACATTTTGGGATCTAAATTTGCAATTATATACGCGGAATTTTCAGGATAATCGATCATTGCACCCAAAAGTATCTCCTCAGCGCGTGCTGCGCGGAGATTCTGCTGTTTTTCCGGGTTGACTTTACTCTGCGCACCGGTTACTTGCCGGCGAAAATTTCTAAACTCCTTTTTTTTCTGAAAATGTCCTTTCTTCTTCCGTATGCTGTTTACTTGCTGAATAACCGACCCACGCTGCACATTTGCTTCCTCAGCAAGCTTCCCCGCATAAACATCGCGCTCAAGATCATTTTCCAGTCCTGCCAACACCTCGGCGGCGGCATGTAAATAACGAATTTTCCCCTCCGGTGTCTGGAGAGAAATGCTGCTCTTTAATTTTGCCAGCTGATATTCCACATCATTGCCGCAACTGTCCAAAAGCTGCTGGAATCGTGCATGTCCATTTTCACCATGCGAGCGGATGAATTCATCCGGATCTTTTCCATCCGGCACAACTAGGATATGGACCAAAAGTCCTGCTTCCCGCAAAAGCGGAATGCTTCTGGAGGCTGCTTTCTGGCCGGCTTCATCTGCATCGTAAGAGGTAATTACCTCTTTTGTGTAATGCGCAATTAATCGAGCCTGTTCCGGTGTCAATGCTGTACCAAGCCCTGCTACCGCATTGGGAAAGCCTGCTTGATGCAAAGCAATGACATCCATATAGCCTTCACATAAAATCAGAGATTTGTCCGCTGCATCTTTGGCAAAATTCAAAGCAAAGAGATTGCGGCCTTTGCTGAAAACCGGCGTATCACTGGTATTTAAATATTTCGGCTCTTCTTTTCCAAGTACCCGCCCACCAAATGCGATCACATTCCCACGCAAATCAATAATTGGAAACATTACGCGGTTATGAAAGCGGTCCACTGGATGGCCGTTCCGGCTGGAAAAGGCCACATTTGCCTGTATCATTTCCTGAGCCGAAAATCCTTTTTTCCCCAAATAATCGACCAGTGCAAAACGGGAAGGCGGCGCATAACCTAAGCCGAAATGACTGATGGTCTTCCGGAGTAAACCACGCTGTTCAAAATACTCACGTCCCGTTTTCCCCTGTTCAGAAAGCAGGACCGCATGGTAAAACCGTGCGGCTTCCCGATTCAGCGCATACAAACGAATGCGTAATTTTGCAAGGCCGCGGTCCTCTTCACTTTCCGGTACGGTCATTCCTGCTCTCTGTGCCAGTGTACGTACTGCTTCCCTATAATCCAAATTGCTGATTTTTTCAATAAAGGTAATGGCATCGCCGCCTGCACCGCATCCAAAGCAGTAAAATGAATTATTATCCGGATAAACCGTAAAAGACGGTGTTTTTTCGCTGTGAAATGGACACAGACCAACGAAGGTGCGGCCGCGCCGTTTCAGGTTGACATAGTCAGAAACGACCTCTTCAATACCGTTGCGCGCTTTCAGCTCCTCTATAAATTCCTGCGGAAGCGGCATCTATTTTCCTCCTTTCCGCATTTCATTTTTCGATTTTTCCAACTTACCTGATTACATTGCGTTCCATGCATGCGGTACATAAACACGCTCAAAAAGTTTTACCGCATAGGGGTCTGTCATCCCCGCAATATAATCGACTGCTGCGCGGCGTATCCCGTCTTGTTCTGCGACTTTGCGGTCATCCTCCGGTAAATTCTGTGGAGATAACGCATATTCATAAAGCTTTTCAATCACAAGCGGTACTTTTACTTCTTCCGACTTTGCCTGCGGATTAACATACACGGATTGATACATAAAAGTGTGCAAAGCATCGAAAGCCTCCTGTATTGGCTCATCCATGCGGATCCATCCGTCCGTACTGTTACGGACAACCGAACGGACCAAACAGTCAATCCGCTCACTTTTGGAGTGCCCGAGAACAGCCGTAATATCCTTTGGCAGGTCATTTTCCCGAAGGATGCCTGCGCGCTCGGAATCATCAATATCATGATTTATGTACGCAATGCGGTCAGCTACACGAACAATACGCCCTTCCGGAGTAGATGCCTGCTTTCCGGTTGTATGGCATAAGATTCCATTCCGTACTTCGGCAGTCAGATTTAGTCCCTTCCCGCTTTTTTCAAGCCGCTCCACAATTCGTACACTCTGCTCATAGTGGTGGAATGCATTGCTTCCATCCTCCAGCGGGTGCATACGGCAAATTTCATCCAACGCATGTTCACCTGCATGGCCAAACGGCGTATGTCCAAGGTCATGGCCAAGTGAAATTGCCTCCGTTAAATCTTCATTGAACCGCAGACAGCGGGCAATCGTCCGGGCAATCTGGGAAACTTCCAAGGTATGTGTCAGCCGTGTACGATAATGATCTCCTTCCGGAGAAAGGAACACCTGCGTTTTCCGTTTCAGTCTTCGGAATGACTTGCAATGAATAATCCGGTCCCTATCGTGCTGAAAAGCAGTACGCAGATCATCTTCTTCCTCTGGAAACTGGCGTCCTGCAGTATCGCAGGCATGGGTAGCCAGCTTAGAAAGTGTCATCTGTTCAATTTCTTCTGTCCTTTCACGGATATTCACGCAATCCCTCTTTTCTTTGCCGTAAGCGAAGTTCCTGCAAAGGCATTCAAAATTCAAGGAATTTTTACTTTATAATTATTAATACGCAAAAAAAGCACTTTTCCCTGCAAACTTTCAAAATAAACTTAAGATTAATTGATCTATCATTTCTGTTTCTGCCCGACAGAAACTTCCATAGGGAAAAAAGTTTCTCCTAAAATCTTTGGTTTCACACCGCCGGCCGTTGCATCCGCAAGCGCATTTTCTAATTTCGGCAGGTTTCCTGATTCCATATGGAACTGCAGCGTCACTTTTTCGGCAAAAGAAGTTTCATCTACTGCTGCACCGTGTTCCGGCAAAAGAGCCGCAACCTTTCCATACTGATTGTAAGGACAGTGCACCTGCAGCATCAAGCAGGGTTTCATACAGACAATTCCAGCTGCCTCCAATGCAAGAGAGGCCCCATGCGTGTAAGCACGCACCAGTCCGCCGGTTCCCAGCAGGATACCACCGAAATAGCGTGTAACGGTTACGGCCGCATCTGTAACCCCAGATTTCAGCAAAACATTCAATGCCGGTACGCCTGCTGTACCCTGCGGCTCACCATCATCCGAGCAGTGCTGCTCTCCGGAACGGAGCACATAGGCCGAAACCGTATGTTTTGCATCCCAATACTGTTTTTTCACACGGGTAATAAACGCCGCCGCTTCCTTCTGTGTATGTACCGGAACAGCGGTGCCGATAAAACGCGACTTTTTTTCCGTAAACTCATTCAGGCCCTCTGCTTTGAGGGTATCATATTCCGTCATAGGATAATCTCTCCTTCAAAGGAAAAAGAAAGGGCTGCTGCAGAGTAAGACTTTTCAGCCCTCTCATGCAGCAGTCCCTACATTCCAGAGAAAAGCAAAATTACTTTGACATGTCGCCATAACGCTTTTTGAACATATCAACACGGCCGCTGCTGTCTACCAGTTTCTGTTTGCCAGTAAAAAACGGATGGCACTTAGAGCAGATTTCAACGCGGATATTTTGCTTGGTAGAACGAGTTTTAATCACATTGCCGCAGGCACATGTGATGGTTGCGTCCTTATACTCAGGATGGATACCTTTTTTCATGGGATTGTCACCTCTTTCAGCAAATGCTGCAGCATACGGCCCGGCCTGCTGACTGCCAAAATGCAGAACAGCCCGATCGGACTCTAAACATACGTATTTTATCATAATTCAGAATAAAAAGCAAGTTTTTTATAAGATTCAGTTGTTGATTTGCTGATTCTTTTTATAAACGGCATATTCTTCCAGGCAGAGTCCCAACCGGCGCATCGTCTGCGCATTATAAGTCCCAACATAACGAAAATGGGAGGGATTATTTTTAAGGCCGGTGTAGCCCTCTTTTTCATCAGCATATCTGCGTACAAATCCATAATCCACACAGTGGTTCAGCAGCCAGTGATAGCCATCCGAAGCGAGAAAAGTGGAATCCGAAGGAAAAGTAACTGCCATTCCGGTCTGATTTTCGCTAAAGCCTCCCGGCGGCACTATTGCTTCTGCTTCACTTTCTGCAATGGCACGCGTTTTCCCGTTATTTTTCATTAATTCCTGAATTTTCTGCTGGTATCGTTTTTCCTGTGTACTAGCATCCACATACCCTTCAGCCGGCTGAAGGGTGTAGCCAGCTGCTTTCGCATCTGTCAGCATTTTTTTCAGCGCTGGTAAAATCCGTTTGTCCACTTGAATGCCACCAAAGCTGGTGAGCTGCACCGTAAAGCTGCTGCTAATCTGTTTATTCGGCGATACAACAGTCAGTGCCCACGCATCATCTGGAATTGGCAAAAGGACATCTTCCTGAGACGAAGGGATACTGGATGCTGACGATTTTCCACTGCCCGCAGGCGCAGAATGGACAGTACGCCACGTAAAGGATCCAAGCAGTGCTACCAACAACAGAATGCCAACCAGCAGGACCGTCATCCAACGCCGGAGCCGATGTATACTGCCAATTTCCTTTTGAGAAACATCTAGATCTGTCAGGATTCGCTCCTGACGATGTATATTCATATCATTCCCTCTTATCTGAATGTTCATCTCATATTTCGCATGAAAAGCAATCACTCTTTGACAAGCCTATGATTATACTCTCCATAAAGCCACAAATTCCACTTTTCATTTTAAGTCAGCTTTCGTAACTTTGCAAGGTATTTTCTTTGAATCGAATCCTATAACATTATAATTTTATAAATCCTTTCTGTTTAAAAAATAATCATTGCTTTTCAACATGATTTGCGGTACAATTTAAATTGAATGCATAAAATGCTTTCAAAGAAAACTTTATTCCCTGCAAAATTTGCTTATTAACAAAAATCTAGACAGAAATTGAGATCAAAATGCGGTGAATGATGTTTAGAAAAACAATATTTGTACCCACATAGAATCGAGGTCATTTCCTATATGCGTAAAACAAAAATAATCTGTACGCTTGGGCCTGCTACCGATGACAAAAATGTTCTGCGTCAACTCATGATTTCCGGTATGGACGTAGCACGCATCAACTTTTCTCATGGCTCGCATGAGGAGCATAAGGTCCGCATTGATGCTGTGAAAGAACTGCGTAAAGAGCTTGGTCTGCCCGTTGCTCTGTTGCTGGATACAAAGGGACCAGAAATTCGTACACTTGATTTTGCTCAGTCAGTCGATGTGGTAGAAGGTCAGTCCTATACATTGACGACGCGCGATGTTATGGGTGACAGCAAAATGTGCGGCATCACTTACAAAAATCTGCCACAGGAAGTTACCCCCGGCACAAAAATTTTGATTGATGACGGTCTGATTGAACTGCGTGTAGATCATGCGACAGATACAGATATTAACTGCACCGTTATGAATGGCGGCACCATTGCTAAACATAAAGGTATTAATATCCCCGGTGTTGATCTTGCTCTTCCTTTTCTGAGTGCTCAGGACAAGTCTGATATTGCTTTTGGTGTGGAGCAGGACTTTGATATGATTGCTGCTTCGTTTACCCGCTGTGCTGAGGATATCCTTGATCTGCGCCGTGAACTGGAAAAAGACGGAAATCACGATATGCAGATTATCAGCAAAATTGAAAGCACCGGCGGCGTTAAAAACTTTGACGATATTATCCGTGTTTCCGACGGCATCATGGTCGCCCGCGGTGATTTGGGCGTGGAAGTTCCCATGGAAGAGGTTCCCGTCCTGCAAAAAAAGATGACGAAAAAAGGTTTTGTCGCCGGTAAAGTCGTCGTTACTGCTACCCAGATGCTTGACTCGATGATTCAGCATCCGCGTCCAACACGTGCAGAAGCCACTGATGTTGCCAATGCAATCTATGACGGCACCAGCGCGATTATGCTTTCCGGTGAAACAGCTGCTGGGAAATATCCTGTGGAAGCTGTCCAAACAATGGCTCGCATTGCAGAGCGCACCGAACAAAGCATTGATTATGCTCAGCGTTTTCGCGAAACTACCTGTATAGAACGGAGCGATGTGACATCGGCAATCTCCCATGCAACCGTCACAACAGCACATGATCTTGGCGCTGTTGCCATTATGACAGTAACAAAATCCGGCCGCACTGCACGTACAATTTCAAAATATCGCCCTGCCTGCCCCATTATCAGCGGCACAACAAACAGTAAAGTCATGTATCAAATGAATCTGTCATGGGGCGTTGTACCTATTATGGTTGAAGAAAAAGATAATACAGATGAACTTTTTGACCATGTTGTAAATGTGGCACGTGAAAAGGGACTGGTGAAAAACGGGGATTTGACTGTCATTACTGCAGGTGTACCGCTTGGAATTTCCGGCACCACCAATTTGTTAAAAGTACAGTTGGTCGGCGATGTTCTGGTAACCGGAGATGGAATTTCTCTGGGCACTGTCTGCAGCAATCTCTGTGTCTGCACAACACAGGCAGAACTGAAGCAAAACTTTCATGAGGGCGACATTATTGTAATTCCAAAGTCAAGCAATGAAATTATGCCCTACATGCGTAAAGCTTCCGGTATTATTACAGAGGAACCCGGCATGAATACCCATGCCGCTATTGTCGGACTCTCCCTGAATATACCAGTCATCGTTGGGGCAGCCAATGCTACCCAAATTCTACGCAGCGGTGTTACCGTTAGACTGGATTCTGACCGTGGTATTGTTTATGCGGGCAAGGAAAAAAAGTGTGTAAAGAAAACACAGCAGAAAAAATAATAGAATGATGCAAATTAAATAATTGTGCTTTAAATTTACAGCTGCCAAGGGAAAATAAGGCAGCTGTTTTTTTATTAAATGTAGAAAGGCTGCAGCTTCTTAAGTTGGCAATCTGATAACTGCAGTCTAATTTTATTTTTTTAAGAAAAGCTTCAAACGGAGTGCTTATGTAGCAGCTCCATGAGAAACCTGTGCAACCGCTGACGGCATATTTGCAATCGTACGGCGATGACTGTGACTGTTCGGCTGTTCAATCAAGCCAAAACTAACCGATAACGCACGATCCACCTTCGTCATATCCCCATCGTCCAGCCGACCCATGTACTCACGCAGGCGGTGTTTATCTAATGTACGGACCTGCTCCAGCAGCACGATGCTGTCACGCGATAACCCTGTGTCAGCTGCATTCAGATGAATATGTGTGGGCAATTCCGTTTTACCGCGCTGGCTTGTGATTGCTGCGGCAATCACCGTTGGACTGAAGCGATTTCCAACATCATTTTGAACAATCAGCACTGGTCTTACTCCGCCCTGCTCAGAGCCGATAACAGGGCTGAGATCTGCATAAAAAATATCTCCGCGCTTTACTTGCATGACACTCACGCTCCGCAATTGAATTTCTGCAAATAGCATTGGCAGAATCATCAGATTTTATACATCTGCTCTGCTTTTATCAGTGTATGCAATTCCGCGCTTTTTTGCGTTTCTTCCAAGAAAGCAGAAAGTCAGTGACCTCGGCTGTTCTCGATTTTTAAAAAGATTTGAGGCAGCTCATCCAGTAAATCATGGGGCAGCATTGCCTGCTGAGAAAGCCGTGCCGCACAATAGTCACCTGCCATCCCATGCAAATAAACGGCCGCACAAGCCGCTAGATAAGGTGAAACTCCCTGTGCCAGAAAAGCGCCGATCATTCCGGCAAGAAGATCGCCGCTTCCTCCGCGCGCCATTCCGGGATTTCCGGTTGGATTTTGCAGGGCCTGTCCTTCCGGAGAGGCAATAACCGTTCCTGCCCCTTTCAGGACCAATATGACATGATGCTTTTGGGCAAAATCAGCTGCTGCACCTGTGCGGTCTGCCTGCACTTGGCGGACTGTACAGCCAAGCAGCCGCGCCATCTCCCCAGGGTGTGGTGTCAACACGGCTGGTACAGGAAGCGTATCCAGTATGGAAACATGATTGACAATGCAGTTGAGTCCATCAGCATCCAGCACCAGCGGTACTTGGCAGTTTTTGAGTATTTGGTACACACGTTCCGGATACGCTGTGGAAAAGCCGCATCCCAACACACAAGCCGAAGCCTTTGGCAAAGACCGAAGTACATTTGAAAAATCACTTTCCGGATAAACCGTGTACACCGCTTCCGGCAATTGGGAAGAAACAATGGGATAAATGCCTTCCGGCAGTGCCACATCCACCAAACCTGCCCCGCACCGCAGAGCGGCACCTGCACACAGCATAGCCGCACCTGCCATTCCATAGCTGCCGCAAATACACAGCAGTCGGCCAAATGTGCCTTTATTGCTGTCTGTTTTGCGCACCCTCACGGCAGATGCAGCCATTTCGTAAGTGACCGTTTTCATTTCAAATGTTCCTCCCGTTCCCCTACAACCACCACGGCCACGGTGGTGGCTGTGTGTGTAACACTGACGGCAAATGTCCAGCCATCCGCAAGCCGGGCTGCCCTTCCGCTCAGGGAAAGAATCGGTGCCCCGTTTGTTCCGCGCAGTAACTGAACTTCTCCGAGTGTAAAACAGCATAAACCTGTTTTCATTGCTTTCCCAAATGCTTCCTTTGCGCTGAAAGAAGCGGCAACGCTTTGTGCAGGAAATCCGCGATTCTGCAGCTGAACAAATTCTTCTTTGCCCAGTATTTTTTTGCAGAAATGCGGATTTCTCATAGACCGGCGGATTCGGTTGATTTCACAAAGGTCGATTCCTGCCGTTAACATTTTCCCTGCGGCACATGGGGAAAGGCCGCATTGCTGACGGAGCGTTTCAAGGACGGCCGAATGGCATTTAAGATGCGGTCATCCGGACTGAAAATAATCAGCATCCTTCCGTACTTTTCAAAGTGCCCGCTGATGTACCAATTGTCTGCCGTCCCTTTTGCGGTTTTTCCCACCTGATAAACTGCATCAAAATTTCTGCCGGTGAATTTCTGTTCTTCATATTTTCCCATTTCCTCTGTTTCATGCAGATCTACGGAAAACTGACGTTTCCGCTTACGGCGGTGAATAATTTTATCACAGGTAAAATCATGATTTGTAATGCTGTATTCAAATTCCCAGTCAATTGATGTTACCATATAATAAAAGGCAAAACAGACACCTGCCAAAATCAAAATTGCAAACATAGATAACAGCGGAATCGCGAGAGTCAGCAGCAAAATAATCACGGCCACAATCACAGAAGCAGTAATAATTAATGCATCTTTTGCGCAGAATTTGCGCTTAATAATCTGTTCGGAAAAAATATCCATTCTCAAATTCCCCCGGTTTTTGAATTCATAGTCCATATTCATCTTGTTTTAATTATTTTAGCATAGGCCAAAAGTAATTACAAACAAAATTGCTGATAATTAGAGATGTTTTATGAAGGCTTTGTTTTGTTCGGGACTCTTTCGGATCGGTAAAGGCTTGCAATCCATAAATATGCGTGCTACAATATTTCGTATAATTTGAAACACTGTGAGAAAGGAAGTAGCATTTTCCATTTGCAGGTTCAGAGAACGTGCGTCACTGGCTGAAAGCGCACCCGCCTGTACGGAAATGTGAAGTTCCCTTTTGAGTGTCCCTGCAGAACCAGCAGCTTTTTAAGCCGCAAGTAGGCATGGACGGCCGGCCCCGTTATCCGCCGCGAAAGTATAATGCAGGGTGGTACCGCGAAGACAGAGCCTTCGCCCCTTTAAAAGAGGGGCAAAGGCTTTTTTATTTCCGGAAGTTATCCTATCCAACCTGTCAATGAGAAAGGATGAATACTGCAAATGTTAAAAGATGAGCTGCAGACAATTGGCACCAAAGCGCTGCAGGAACTGCACAGTGCCAAGGATCAAAAGCAGCTGGATAATCTGCGCGTACACTATCTTGGCAAAAAAGGTTCCCTGACAGCAATCCTGAAACAAATGAAAAATCTTTCCGCGGAGGAACGTCCGGTCATCGGGAAATTGGCCAATGAAATCCGCTCCAATATTGAACAAACAATTGCGGAACGCACAGAAGAGCTGAAAAATCTGGAGTTGGAACACCGCCTGCGTACAGAAGCAATTGACGTTACGCTTCCCGGAAAGCCGCGAAAGCTCGGCTGCAAACATCCGCTGTCCAGCACGCTGGAAGACTTAGAAGAAATTTTCTTTGGCATGGGGTTCAGCATTGCGGAAGGTCCGGAAGTGGAATACGATTATTATAACTTTGAAGCACTGAATATTCCAAAGGACCACCCCGCGCGCGATGATCAGGATACATTTTATATTAATGACAAGATTCTGCTGCGTACGCAAACCAGTCCGGTTCAAGTACGCACCATGCAGAGCCAGAAACCGCCGATTCGCATCATCGCGCCCGGCCGCGTTTACCGCAGTGATGCTGTGGATGCCACCCACTCCCCTCTGTTTCACCAAGTGGAAGGATTAGTTGTGGACAAAGGGATCACTTTCGCCGACCTGAAAGGGACACTGGAAACATTTATCAAACGTCTGTATGGAAACGACAGTGTCGTCCGCTTTCGTCCACATCATTTTCCTTTTACAGAGCCAAGTGCAGAAGTGGATGTCCAGTGCTTCCACTGCCATGGCAAAGGCTGCCGTCTTTGCAAAGGTGAGGGATGGATTGAAATCTTAGGCTGCGGTATGGTGCATCCGAAAGTCCTTTCAAACTGTGGAATTGATCCGGAGGAATACTCTGGATTTGCTTTTGGCATTGGTCTGGAACGCATCGCTATGCGCAAATATAACATTGACGATATGCGTCTGTTTTACGAAAATGATATTCGTTTTCTGGAGCAGTTCTGAACTGCCGTATCATCTGAAATATTACCGGAAAGTGTGGGATCAATCTTAATATGAATCTTTCAAAGCGTTGGTTAAAAGAATTCGTGGACCTGCCGGAGATGCCCCTGCGCCAGTTCACGGAAGCCATTACCCTCAGCGGCAGCAAAGTGGAAAGCTGGCACACAGAAGGCGAGGACTTTGCAAAAATTGTAGTGGGAAAAGTGCTGTCTCTGGAAAAGCATCCGGACAGTGACCACTTATGGATTACCAAAACAACTGTCAATGAAAAGGAAGAACCCCTGCAAATTGTGACTGGCGCCCAGAATCTGCACGTCGGTGATTATGTACCGGTCGCCCTGCACGGCAGTACCCTGCCCGGCGGCAAAAAAATTAAGCGGGGTAAACTGCGCGGCGTAGTAAGTAACGGCATGCTCTGCGGCATCACGGAACTGGGTCTGACAGTCCACGACTTTCCGTCTACCATTGAAGACGGCATCATGGTGCTGACCGAAGCAGACGGCTGCAAGCTGCAGCTCGGCATGGACATCCGTGAAGCACTCGGTTACAATGACACCGTCGTCGAGTTTGAAATCACCTCCAACCGGCCAGACTGTTTCTCGGTAATCGGTCTTGCCCGAGAAGCAGCAGCAACCTTCAATCTTCCGCTCAAACTTCACACACCGCAGGTAAAAGGCAGCGCCGGTAACTGCGCTGGTCTGCTGGATGTCAAAATTGAAGCACCTGACCTCTGCCCCATTTATACAAACCGCGTTGTTAAAAATGTGCGCGTAAAGCCTTCTCCCCTCTGGATGCGGGAACGTCTGCGAGCCATGGGTGTACGTCCGATCAACAATATCGTCGATATCACAAATTATGTTATGCTGGAATACGGCCAGCCGATGCATGCTTTCGACCTGCGCAGCGTGGAAGGCCGCAAGATTCGCATTCGCCGTGCAAAACCCGGAGAAACCATTACCACACTGGACGGCGTAAAGCGCACCCTCACAGACAAGCAGCTCGTCATTGCCGACAACAGCAAACCAATGGCAATCGCCGGTGTTATGGGCGGTGAATTCAGTGGTATTGCAAAGGATACCACCACGATTGTTTTTGAGTCTGCCTGTTTTAAGGGAACCAGTGTCCGCACCACGGCACGGGACCAGGGAATGCGCACAGAAGCTTCCGGCCGCTATGAAAAGGGGCTGGACCCCAACAACTGCATTCCCGCCATCAACCGTGCCTGCGAACTGGTC
This sequence comes from Ruminococcaceae bacterium UBA4871, assembly GCA_002399445.1. Lineage (GTDB taxonomy): Bacteria > Bacillota > Clostridia > Oscillospirales > Acutalibacteraceae > Caproicibacterium. Next base: position 75,908 of record DHDR01000029.1, read on the forward strand.
GAACTGCTTGATGCCGGCGATGTAATGGACGGTATCCTTATGGATGACCATTCCAATAAAGAAAAACACCGTATTCGCTTTGAACCGGAATGGACAAACCGATTCCTGCACACAGATATTTCCAAAGAAGAAATGAAAAAGATTCTCATGAAACTGGAATGTGAATTTGACGGAGATGAAATCATTGTTCCAACTTTCCGCCCCGATCTTGTCCATAAAGCGGACATTGCGGAAGAAATTGCCCGCTTTTACGGTTATAATAAGATTCCGAGCAAAAAGCTGCCCGGAGGCACAGAAGGCGTTTTCACAGAAAAGCAGCATTTTATCCGCTCGGTTCACCAAGCAATGCTTGCACTTGGCGCAGATGAAATCATGACGTATTCCTTTTTCTCCCCTAAAAACTATGACAAGATTCGGATGCCTGCAGACGACCCGCTGCGCAATTCCATAACGATTCGCAACCCGTTGGGTGAGGATACCAGCATCATGCGCACAACGGCACTGCCCTCTATGCTGGAAGTCCTTTCCCGCAACTACAATAACCGCAATTCGGAAGCATGCCTGTACGAGCTCGCCGGCGAGTATATCCCCACACAGCCTGATAAGCTGCCCCTTGAAAAATCCACCCTCATCTGTGGAATGTACGGAGAAGATTATGATTTCTTCACAGCAAAAGGGATGCTGGAAACTCTGCTGAGCCGCCTTGGCATTACAGATTGGGACATTTCCGCCTGCCGGGATGCCTGCAGTTATCATCCGGGCCGCTGTGCAAAGCTGACTGTCGGGGGAGAAGCACTCGGTATCATCGGCGAAATTCATCCGAAGGTTTTGGCGAACTTTGGCATTGGTGTGCGCACCTACTCCTTTACCCTTGACACTGCTGTTTTAAAAGACTATGCCGCTTTGTCCCATACGTTTAAACCTTTGCCGAAGTTTCCTGCTGTTACACGGGACCTTGCCCTCATCTGCGATGCGGAAATTCCTGTTTTGGAATTAAAAAAAGCAATTCAGCGCGGAACAGGAAAACTCTTAGAAAACATCAAAGTCTTTGATGTTTACCGCGGCGAACAAATTGCCCACGGCAAAAAAAGCGTTGCAATCAGCGTTGTTCTTCGCAGCGCAAATGCAACATTGACGGATGAACAAGTCAATAATGCCATCCAAAAAGCGATCAAAGAGTTGGAGAAAGTGGGCGCCAATTTGCGGACCTGATGCAGACCTTTCCCAGAATACCGCTGAAAAAGGCCTTTTTTTGAAAAGACTACCCAGAATTTCTCAATTTCACCTTGCATTCCACCCCTGATTGTTGTATGATGAATTTACATCAGGAGGTGATCCCATGCAGGATAAGACTATGACTTTTTCTATCGGCGGCAACCGAGAGGACGACATCCGGAAAATTATGGATGCCGTCTACTCTGCTTTGCAGGAAAAAGGATATAATCCAATTAGTCAGATCGTTGGCTATATTCTTTCAGAGGATCCGACGTATATTACCACTCACAATAACGCACGCAGTCTCATTCGCAAAATTGACCGTGATGAGTTGTTGCAGGTATTGGTAAAATCTTACCTGCAACAGTCTTAATGGCCGCTGAAAGGAGGGATTGCTATGAGTACCAAAACAGAAAAGCCGAATTTCCCCATGTATAAGGGTAAACCTTTGGTTCGCAGCGGCGATGTGCTATATTATGGCAGCATGAGGGACAAGTATGTCTGCCGATTGGAAATCAAAAGTAAAAAGAAAGTTAAAGATATGGAGATCGCTGACAAAGTAGCTATTCAGTTAATGCTGACGGATCCAGCTGTCCGTGCCCGCAAACAGATTGTAAAAACAAGTGAAAAGTCTGGTCTTTATCTGGCAATGGATATTGCCGATGCTTGGCTCACTCGTGCTCTGGCTGAATAAATTTAACGGAATTCCGGCAGAAATATATATTGGAAGATTTCCGCTTTTTAAATGGGATAATAAAGCCCATAGGTTTTCATTTACTGGAAGCCTATGGGCTTTATTGATTCATTTTCACCGTTTCTGCTAGTTTGATCTTTCCGGATTACCCAAACCGAATTCACCAAATTCCCAATACACGCTGCATCAACAGACTGACTACAGAGATTGCCACCCAGCAGCAGAACCCTAAAAGAATTGGCTTTCCTCCAGTCTTAATCAGTTTCACAATATTGGTGTTGAAACCAATAGCAGCCATCGCCATAATAATGAAAAACTTGCTAAGGCCTTTCAGCGGAGAGGTAACGGCAGCCGGAAGCGAAAAGAGAGTCGTAACAACAGATGCCAAAACAAAGAGTAAAACAAACCACGGGAAGATTTTTCTCATTTTGACAGTTGAACTTCCTGTGCCCCTGCTCCGGTGGGTATGTACTGCGGAAAGCACAAGCGTAATCGGAATAATGGCAAGCGTCCTTGTCATCTTAACAATCGCTGCGTTGTTCAGCGCGTTACTGCCGTGCAAACCGTCCCATGCAGAAGCCGCAGCTGTAACAGAGGAAGTATCATTAATGGCAGTACCGGCAAACAGGCTGAACCCTTCATTGGAAAGTCCCAAGGCACCTCCCAGCGCAGGAAAAAACATTGCCGCAAGAATGTTAAACAGAAAGATAACTGAAATTGCTTGCGCCACTTCCTCATCATCTGCATCAATCACCGGAGCCGTCGCGGCTATCGCAGAACCGCCGCAGATTGAGGAACCGACACCAATCAAAATCGCACTATTTTCCGGCACGTTTAAAATTTTGTACAGAAGCCATGCGGTAAGCAGGGATGTGGAAATTGTCGCTGCAATAATTGGCAGGGACTGCTTACCTTGTGCCAAAACTTCTGTAAGGTTCATCCCAAATCCAAGCAGCACAACCGCAGTCTGCAAAATTTTTTTGGAGGTAAAGCTGACCCCTGCATGAAATGATTCTTTCTTTTTAAGAATCAGCGTCAGTACCATACCAATCAAGATAGCAAAAACTGGTCCTCCGACCACTGGCACCAAATTTCCCAGCAGGTAAGCCGGAACTGAAATGCAGAAACAGAGGAGAATCCCTTTCCAATTCTTTGAAATGAAGTTCATAAAGTACCCCTTTCCTATGTTCTGCAATCCATCCTAGCACAAGTTATAAATAAAATAAAATTATAAATTTTTATATATTCATAAATTTGCGTTATAATAGAAGAAAGGTGGTGTTTTATGATGCTGGACTTTCGAATTGATACCTTTTTGACTGTCTGTAAATTCATGAATTATACAAAAGCGGCAGAAGCACTGCATATCACTCAGCCTGCAGTGTCCCAGCATATCCATGCGTTAGAAGAAGAATATGGAGTGAAACTGTTTTCTTATAAAGGAAAAAGGCTGGCATTAACCGAAGCAGGCCAAATCCTGCAGGATACGGCAGTAACCATGAAGCATGACGACCTTTTGTTAAAAGAAATGATGGAACAGATGACCAGTGGGTCAGTGAAATTAATTTTCGGAGCTACACGGACAGTCGGACAGTTTGCTATGGCCGACCCGCTGATTGGCTACTTGAAACAGCATCCAAAAGCGACTGTAAAAATGACGGTTGCCAATACGCAGAAATTACTGAAAATGCTGGATAACGGAGATATTGACTTTGCAATTGTGGAAGGATTCTTTCCCAAAAGCGAGTATGACTTTCTTGTTTTTTCAAAAGAAAACTTTACCGCTGTTTGCTCCCCAGATTATTCTTTTCAAAAACCCATTCATAAAATAGAGGATTTATTGCAGGAACGGCTTCTTGTGCGGGAAAAGGGATCCGGTACAAGAAATATTTTTGAAACTTACCTGAAATCTCATGATTTAGCCCTTAAAGATTTTCCCTACCAAACCGAAGTAAATAATATTGATGTTTTAAAAACACTTGCAAAGGCAGGATGCGGTATCACCTTCCTTTATGAGACAGCCGTCAAAAAAGAACTGGCAGCAGGTACCCTTTCCCGTATTCCTTTAGAAGATTTTTCCATCAAACATAACTTTACTTTTCTATGGCAAAAAAGCAGCGCATTTTCTGAGCATTACCGGAATATTTTTCGGGAATTTAAATTTTATCAGGAATCGCTGTGATCCTAAAAAATGCTCCCTAATTTTTCAATGAAAAGTTAGGGAGCATAAAACTTTATTCCATTGTCTGTAAGATTTTAAAAGCGAAAATCCCGCTGCCCGTGTTCAATATCCGCAAGATGCTGGACAACTGCCTTTCGGACTCCTTCACTTTCCAGCAAAGGAATTTCCTTTTGAATCATTGCTTCCCCTTTCTTCTTCGTTTCCGAGGAAGCGTAATCTTCGAGATATTCTTTCAAAGTTACAAGTGCATTCGGATGACAGTGACTTGCAATCTGCGCAGATTTGACCATCTTCATAAAGTGTTCTCCTGTACGGCCGGAACGGTAGCAGGCTGTGCAGAAACTGGGGATATAACCAAGGTCAAGCAGCCAGCCAATTACTTCATCCAATGTGCGGGTATCACTCACATCAAACTGAGCAGAAGCGGCATCCCTTTGCGGAAGAGTATAGCCCCCGACACTGGTGCGGGAAGCACCGCTGATTTGCGAAATACCAAGTTGGAGGACACGCTCCCTCACTTTGGGAGACTCACGTGTCGAAACAATCATCCCCGTATAGGGAACAGCAATCCGCAAAACAGCAACAATTTTTTCAAAAGTCTCATCTGAAATGGCGTTAGAAAATGACTTTGGGTCAATATCATCCGCAGGGCAGATACGCGGTACACTGATGGTATGCGGACCAACGCCGGTTGCCGCTTCCAAATGCTCCGCGTGCATTAACAGACCGACAAAATCATAACGGTACAGATTCAGACCAAACAGCACGCCGCAGCCAATATCATCAATGCCCGCTTCCCGTGCACGGTCCATTGCCTCCGTATGATAGGCATAGTCACTCTTTGGTCCTGCCGGATGCTCCGCTTCATAGCTCTTTTTATTGTAGGTTTCCTGAAACAGAATATAAGTACCGATACCAGCTGCTTTCAGTCTCCGGTAATCCTCCACAGTTGTCGCAGCGATATTGACATTTACACGACGGATGGCACCATTTTTACTTTTCGTGCTGTAGATGGTTTTAATGCTGTCTAAAATGTAATCTATCGGGTTATTGACCGGATCTTCCCCTGCTTCCAGAGCCAGCCGTTTATGTCCCATATTTTCCAGCGCAATCGTTTCCTGAGCGATCTCCTCCTGTGTCAGTTTTTTGCGGGCGATATTTTTGTTTTTGCAGTGGTAAGGGCAGTAAACACAGCTGTTGATACAGTAATTTGAAAGATACAATGGTGCAAACAGAACAATACGATTGCCATAAAACTTCAGCTTAATCTCTTCTGCAAGTGTGAACATTTTTTCAACTTCATCCGGCAAATCGCAGTCCAGCAGAACTGCCGCTTCCCGGTGTGTCAATCCCCTGCAGTCTCTGGCGCGCTCCAGCAAGCCGTCAATCAAACTACGGTTATGTTTGTTTTTCTGCGCGTAATCCAGAGTATCCAAAATCTCCCCATCATCAATAAATTCCGTCGCAACGTGCGACTTAACATTGTACATTTTAAAAGCTCCTTTATCTCATCACTCTATAAAGTATAAATCCATCTTTTCCTGCAAAATCATCCGCAGTAAAAATCAGGATAGGCCTGTTTCTGTCAGTGCTTTGGGGGATACCCCATAATCGCCGCGGTCGGTCACAACCTCGTAGCCGATACGGCGCATACGATTCTGCAAGCAAGAGCGGCATTCCGCTGCCTCTTCCCCTGTGCAAAGCTTATTGTCATATAATGCATATTTTTTGCGGACCTCCACTGGGGACAAGTTCGGCATAACCACATTTGCCCCTGCTAGGATTCCCAGTTCCCGTCCTTCCGGATGAATCGTCCCAAGAGCAGTGGTAGCCGGCAGTAAAACATTGGGCTGCATCAGCCGCAGAATGCTGAGCAGATGCAACGTCTGCCGCAGACTTCCCTGTGGGAAATTGGCAAACGGCGTGTCATGGTGCGGTACAAAAGGGCCAATTCCCACCATCTGAGGATTCAGCTGATGAATATACAGCAGGTCTTCTGCCAAATTTTCAGTCGTCTGAAATGGGGAACCCACCATAAAACCAGCACCCACCTGATACCCAAGTGTCTTGAGCTGTGACAGACATCGTTTACGGTGGGTCAGAGACAGTTCCGGCGGATGCAGTTTCCGGTAGTGCTGCGGGTTTGCTGTTTCATGCCGCAGAAGATAACGCTCCGCACCTGCTTCTCGAAACAATCGGTAGGAATCGTATTCTTTTTCCCCGATGGAAAGCGTAATGGCACAGTCCGAATATCTCCGGTGAATCTCACTGACGATATGCACCATCTTTTCATCTGTATAGAAAGGGTCCTCCCCGCCCTGCAGCACAAATGTGCGGAATCCAAGCGCGTAACCGACCTGACAGCAGGATAAAATTTGTTCTTCTGTCAACCGATAGCGTTCTGCATTTCGATTACTCTTCCGGATTCCACAGTAATAACAGTCATTTTTGCAGTAACTGGTAAATTCAATCAAGCCGCGGATATAAATTTTATTGCCAAAATATTTTTGGGCAACAGTCCGTGCTTTTTTAAAAAGGTATGTTTCCTCTGCGCCCTGCACACCATCCAGCAAAGCGCAGAATTCTCCTCGGCTCAAAAGATGTTCCTCATAAAGTTTATCAATCAGTTCCTGCATCCGCATCTTTAATGCTCATTATCTTTTGAAGACGGGGTGATTTTGGAATAAATCGTTTTTGTGCTGACGTTTGGCAGCATCCCCAGCTTCCCGGAAAGTGCACTGATAACAGGATTCGGTGCATCCATCACAATGCTGATGACAGCAATGGAACGCTTCCGATAAGGAATTCCCATTCTTCCAATAATGTAATTTCGATACTCATGCAGCGTTTCATTGATTCGGTCGACACTCTTGGGATCCTCCACAATAATACCGACCAGTGCAATCCTTGAATCCATTCGATAAACCCCTCTATTTCTGAAGATGCCAACAAAAAGTCCCTGCACCTCAAAACGAAGGCACAGGGACAGCAAAAAGAGGCCGAAGCAGTATCCTGCTTTTCCAGCCAAATGATCACAATTGCATTCGCCTTCTCACTCAGGACTAACCTTCATGGATTCAGTGCGAGTTTTTTGTTTTCAACTATGGTTGACCGTCAAAACAAATGTCTTTCCGGCGCACCTGTATGTTGTATCCGCTTAAAGTATATCACATTTTAGAAAAGAATCAAGCATAGCAGAAAA